>PCCS01000023.1 GCA_002731825.1 Myxococcales bacterium | reverse complement strand
GCATTACGCTGTTCCACTCGGCGAGCTGAGGGCGTCTCACAGGATCTGCATCAAAGGTCACTTGATTGGGGACTCTTAAATCATCACTTCGCTGGACATGAATCGTCAGCGATTCAGGCAAGGTCTGACCATCGCCGAAACGAGCTGATAATCCAACAAATGTGGGAATGCCCACTTCGAGTCCTCCATAGGGTGCGGCCATACGGGCTGCATATTCCCCCGGTTCGTCCGCCGCCGTCACGCCCAGGGGCACAAAACCAATGCCGGGCAGCGTCACGCCCGAAAAGACGATCAAAAGGTCGTCTGGCACAAAGATATTACTAACATCGATGGTCAGTCGCAGGTCTTGAGCTTGGTTTGGCCGGATGTTGAGAACGGGGAACCGATCATAATCGGGCCTCAGTTCATTTACGTCACCATCACCATCCATATCATTTTCGTCTGGGACTTGAGGCAGTGCGACCAAGCGTTCACCGACTCTCAATCCGTGCTGAAAGGTCTCAAAATAAGGCAGGATAGCAGCGAGCACCTGTCCTACGGCACCGCCGTCTCCCCCTTGTGCTAGTTGAGTGAGTCGAGCGATGTCAATCCGTCCAGCAAGGGACCAAGCGAGCCGAATACCAGGCTCTGTCGTACCATAGAAATCGCTCTTAGCTTCGATGCGGCCAATGATGGGTACATCGGCCGCCAGCGTCACACCACTTGGGATTGGGATATCGAAACTTGCGGGCCCCGCGTTGATGGCGACGTTGAAAGTAGGGCCGAGTAAGCTGTTAAAGGACAGGTCCGACATGCTTTGCCCTACGGAGGGACCGGAGAGACTAATGTCAACTTCTCCTTCATTGGGAATGTCACTGAAGTCGACGGCTCCGGACAGACCAGCTACGCGCAAGTTTGAACTTCTGCGGCGGAGAGGAATCACGTAGGAGTCGCTGGCAAGAGTCGCCACCAAGGTGAAATAATCATGGTCAACGGAAAACACATGCAGGGCTGTTATATCTGCGATTGCATCAAGTACTGCAACGCCGGTTTCATCGACCGTCACGTCCTGCTCACCGTACGAAATGACGGATCCGCCGACGGCACGTCCGTCGTCTGCATCGACAATACGCACGGTGATTTGTTCAGGTTGGATTTCGTCCATGCGGCTTGGGATCACACGGATAGTGACAGGCGCGCTGTCTACGCTATCGCCGGAGTTTAAAGTGAATGATACGACGACTTCGGCTCGCCCAACTTGGGCAGGAATCAGCAATCCCTGCTCATCAAATGATAAAATGGCCGCATCGCTTGAGCGCCACACGAAGCGTTCAGCTGCGATTGGAACGACATCGCCGCGGATATCCAGTGCGACAGCACTCAAAGTCGTTGGTTCAGCATTGACTCTAATGACGCGAGGGTAATCGGTAATCGTAATGGTCTCGATTTCGAGGATCGTGTTGTCGACGCAATCACCATCCCAGCATGCTTGGTCAGGGTCACAATCAATTGCACCGCGGCAGACTGTCGGTACGCAGCGACCGCCCACGCAGTCTTCGTCGCCTCGACAGTCATCATCTGAGCCACATGCGCTTTGCGGTCGGCAACGGCCACCTTCACAGATGGCATTGTCTTCACATTCCCTGTCTCCAACGCAGTCAGGAAGCGCCTCGCATAAATTTTCGATGCAACGCTCATCTGGGCCACAGGCTGAATCACCGTCACAGCTTGCAATATCGACGCAAGACCCCTCACGACAGAAACGATCATCATCACATTCAGCGTCTGATTCGCATTCAGGCGGACGGCAGAAACCATCTTCACATTGCCCCCCCCTAAAACAGGTGCCAGGTCCGACACACCTGTCCAGACAGACGCCCTCCACGCAGCCTTGGACAAAGGCGGTGCATTGGTCGTCATTCAGACAGTCGGGTTCTGTACACTGTCCGTCTACGCAGTCAGAGCCAGCTGGGCAGTCGGCAGGGCCCTCACAGCCACCTGTAGCCATTGCATCGACGCCTGAATCAATCGGGATATTAGATGCTCCATCCTGGCTATCGCCGCCTGTATCAGTGACCGCCGAATCGGCATTGTCCCCAGGGTCCACGGATGACTGTCGTGATTCGATGCACCCGGAGGTAAGAGCGGTGGTCATTAGGACAAGTACGTATCGTTTCATTCGTCTGCTCCAACAGGGATCTTGTCGATTTGAGATTAAGCCTATGTTCTAAAAATCGAGTCTCAGCGCCTTGGAGTACGACACGGGGCCGCCTCAGAATCAAATATCTTGTGGCCTATGAGTTCATTTTTAGGCGGAACTTAATGGCGAAAAGGGTCATTACTTAATGGCGAAAAGGGTCATTGGGCCGCGTCGTCGCTGCCTATCAGTGGTTGATTTAGAATCAGGCCACTTGCTTATCAAATATCAGGACTCGTTTGGCGTCCGCTGATTCATCTCTCGACAGCATCATGACCATTGCTGAGGCTCAGATACAGTCGCGTAGGTCGACACGAAACCATAAAAAAAAGCCGGAAGCAGACACGCCCGGCTTTCCGAAAAGAAAATGAGGCCCTTACGCGTCCATATCTCCGTCTTCGACGTGGAGGCGCCCAGTCAGGTAACGGAATATATATCCGCCCGTCAGTGAGATGGTCGCCAGTAACCACAGCCCCAATGTTCCGATCCAGGCGGCACCTTTGCCGCTTGAGACCATCCCTTTTGAGACCAGCATCCCGACGAAAGTTCCAAAAATAACTAAAACTGCAATAAAGCCCAATTTGCCGAGGAGTTGTTTTGCATTAATGAGTATGAATCCCCAACCCGCGACTAAAATCAGCGCAAATAGAACAGTGCCCCAAGGCATTGGGCTCCAAACTGTATCGGCCAAGGAGCCAAAGAATGACTTGATTGGGTTGAATGTGACGAGCGTGATGATGAGGGCAAATGCAGCTCGCCATGCAACTTGTTGTGCTGTGAATTTAAGCTTTCTAGATACCATAATATTTCCTCCAAAGTACCAGGACAGTACAGGTGAATAATGGGCTATTCAAGAGTCTTTAATGGGTACGGTAAAGCAAATATTTATCAGCTCTTGCGCAAAAACGCATCACACAATCCAGTGAGTGTATCCGCAAATGCCCATAAAATCGATGTTTTGACGTCGTGGTTTGATGAACTCAATTTGGATTTTTGTCGATCTTCAAATGGGCAACATTCTGTTATTTCTATTTACTTGGCAAATGGACATAGAACGACTTAGACTGCGGCCAGTAGCGGATGGGGTACGGGTCCTAAGCTCGATTATTTATGACACATAATCATGTATGGACCGCCTTTAAGGATAATAACAAAACCATTGGATCGACACTTGGCACAGGCCGATGAGTTGAGAGGAGTATTTTGACGTGAGTGATGAAGCAAACGTCTGGATCAAACCGGAGAAATGGGGAGAGACTTATTGGCGCGGTGAGGCGCCACCCAGCGGGGTTGGTGAAGACCGCGAGTGGGTCGAAATTCCCCATGAAATGTATATTCCGGTAAGCAAGGCAAAGGTTGTCGCTGCTTTCAAGGGCGACTATGCGCGTTCGGAAGGCGAGGTCGAGAAGTTCAAGCACTTTGTGGAATTGCTCGATGGGATTTATCACTTCCACTTCCATGAAACGCTGAACCAGCTTAAAGAAGACTACGAGTTCTTCTCGCCAGATATCGTGGAAGACGATGACGAAGGCGATGATGAGGCCGCTGCTCCAATCTTGTCTGAAGCAGACATACAGCGCCGGGAACGACGTTTCCTATCGAACTTCATGAAGCTGATGGAGCGTGGTAATTTCAATCCATTGACAAAGCCCGAATACGACTTGGCCGATGCATCCACCTTTGTTTTTGACATGCCGGTCGATGCAAATTGGACCGGTCACGACCCTGGACTCATCAGTGATTTTTCAGCGTGGTCTGAGACAGCTGAAGGTAAAGCACACTTGGCTGACTGCATTCCATCGGATGCCGGCTCATTCAATGAGTGGATCGATCAGCCCGAAGACACCAAAGACCAAATGCTCATCTTTACACGGGGTAAGACACCGGAGCGGGTAGAAGGTGCGTTTCTATTGAGTAAGGTGAATCTCTTGGTCGAGCGGGTCGTCAAGATCGTGATTCGATTGGCGGCGTCTTTCTCAAAGAAATTGCAGGAGCAGTTAGGTGCTGTTGAGGAGGAGTATGTCGCTCCACCTAAAAAGAAAATTGACGTCGACTTTATGCCGCGTTGGTTGCGACGAATGAACCTTGATAATCAGCTTATGAACTGGGGTTCATTTGTTGGTAAAACAACGCTTCAAGAACCCGCTTTCGAGCGTGTCATTTGCTTGTTTCGATTGAAGGCTAAGGACCCGTTTAGGGCACTTCGGACCAGCCCGCTTTTGGGTGGCATGGTCAATAAGATGTTTAAGAAGCCTGAGGAGCCGGCGGTCAAGCCCATCTCCATCAAGATTTTTAAGAACATTCCAATGGCCGATCTTGAGGTTGTCTTCCCAGAGAAGAAGCTCAAGATGCGTCCCTTTGACAAAACGGTTTTGAGCCTTGTCGTGCTGGCCACATTGATCACGGGTATTGTGAAAACATTCGGTGGTTCGGATGATGGCAGTGGCGGGGGCTTTCTCGCGTTTATTGGTATCATGGTCGCGGTCTTGTTGAAGACTGTGACGGGTTTTTTGCGGACACGGGTCAAATACATCGCCAAGATCGCGCAAGATCTCTACGAGAGAAATCTCGACAGTAATATGGGCGTAATGCAGTTCTTGGTCGATTCCGTTGAAGAACAAGAGTTTAAGGAAGCGTTTCTCTGCTACCTATTACTCGTCAAAAACGGAGCAGTAATCGGAGCCAACGGGCAACCAGGTGGCACCATGACAACGAAAGATCTCGATGTCGCCGTTGAACGTTTCCTCGATGATAACTTTAATATTGAGGTTGATTTCGATGTGGATGGCGCTTTGGAGCTTGTCGCTGCAAATGCGGGCGCGGATAATTTACCCAAGCCGTCAAACGAGCAGGATGGCATTCGTAAGTTTCTGCCCATCGTCGCCCATAAGGATGGTGCTTATTGGGCGGTCCCTATGGACGAGGCCCTGCGTGCCATGGACGAGAAATGGGACAATTTCTTCCAATATAACCTGGACGATTAATGCCCGTAAAATGAGACTGGCGCCATAGTTAAACACGCTGCGGCGCCGGTTTTCTAATGGGTCTTGCATAGACCATCTCTGAGTCCCAGATGGGCATTTGTCTCGCAGCGATTTTATTCGGTCGACTTCCTCTGCGTTGAGCGGCTGAAACGGGACTTGTTCCGCTGATACCCTCCCATTCAATTTAAGGAGAACCAGAAATTGGACGTAACGAAACTAATGCAGTCTCTGGGCATGGTTTGTGCCGCGATGTATATCATCAAATTCGCCTGTGATTCGTTTGAGGGTGCTTCAGATCATCTAGGCAAAAAAGTGTACAAGATGAAACCGGGTATCCGGGGCGCGACCATCGAAGCAATCGCCAGCTCTCTGCCCGAGCTGTTTACCACCTTATTTCTGTTGTTCTTATATCACGATACCGATGGGTTCTCGGCCGGTATTGCGACCTGTGCAGGCAGCGCTGTTTTCAATGCGGCTGTCATTCCAGCGGTTTGCATTATCGCTGTGACCACCAAAGGGGTGGATGGTGAGGTGGTCAAAAGCGTCAGTTTGGGGCAGAGCACGCTTCTTCGGGATGGCTTCTTTTTCATTCTTGCCGAAGTGGCCTTGATCGTCTTTCTCGGCAACACGGCGTTGGCTTGGTGGATGGGTGCCGCACTCATCGGCATATATGTCGTTTATTTTGGCGTTCTACTCCGCGGCATGGGCGGCGGTGCTGATGATGATGATGACGACGATGAAGACGAAGAAGACGAAGAAGACACGAAGGGGTTTGTCGCCAATCTCATCACCTTTGATTACAACAATCTTCTTTTTGGTGGTCGGGATTTTACAAAAGGCTCGGCCTGGGTTGTCCTCCTTTGTTCGACCGCAACCATTGGCGGTGCGTGCTACTTTTTAGCAGAGGCTGTCATCCACTCAGCTGATGCTCTTGGGGTCCCAGCCTACTTTACGGCGGTCATATTAGGCGCCGCAGCGACCAGCGTACCTGACACTGTCATCTCCTACAAAGATGCAATGAAGGGCGATTATGATGATGCAGTGTCCAATGCTGTTGGGAGTAACATTTTCGACATTTGTGTCGCTCTTGGCCTACCGCTACTCGCCTACTGCCTCTACAACGGAAGCGAGATCGCCCTGACCGGTGGCTCCGCTGGGAGCGGGGCTGCAGTCCAAGACCTTCGGATCATTTTGGTTGGGGCAACGGTCATCATCTTACTCACGTTCTTGACAGGCACTCGTGGTACCGATGACGACGGAGGGGGTACAGTTAGCGTCGGCAAGGGGCGGGGCTGGTTCCTGGGCAGTTTGTACATCTTCTGGACCGCCTATATCGTCGCCACAGCAATGGAACTGATCCCACCCTTTTCAGCGTCGCTTCTGTCTTAGTCACAACGCTCATGATCCAGCCGCCCGAACCAGGCTAGACATCCCGCGTCATGCGTCCAGGAACTGTTTTATTCGGATTGAAACGGGGGGAGGCAGCGAGCGTCCGTTTAGGGGGACGGGGGGGGATGAACGCTCGCCACCTAGAGTCTTTACATCGAGAGCCAACTAAAGCCTCATTTTCAGACCAGACTGTCGAAGACACTCAGGTGAAATAAGGGGTAGCGGGCACCAATTTGGGGGGACGGAGGGCGTGATGCCCGCTACCGTCTAAACTTTTAGCTCTACACTGCACGATTTAAACGACATCATTGAATCCTTGACGTCATGTCTATGGGGGCAGTCTCCTTAATGACCCCACTTTTCAATCTACGGGACAACTAGATAGCAAGCTGTATGCCAACGTCAAATTCAGGCTAATTTCCCAAAAGTTATGCCCAGATGAGGAGATAATTGAGGACCCGAGGTCACACAAGTGGGGTCAATAGACCGAGTTCTTAAGAGCCCCACCCGAACGCAAATCGTCCATTGAAACCATTGAGTGAGTCAGGTTGCCAGGCCACTCATTGCTGTGCATTAGTGGACGTTGAGCTGTCGGTCTCCAATGGCATTTGAGTGTACGGACTATGACCGTTTGAGGACCTATAAATCGGGGGTTAAAGCAGCGAACCAGTCAATTGTCATGATGAGATGTGGCGGGGTATGCACCCGAGTATAAATGGAGTCATCTGATGATGGTGGGTGCAGACATGACAACCGTGCTAGAGTGATTTAGATCTATCCATGTTGGACTTAAATCGATGTCTGAGCCCAGAAAACCTGACGCTCGTTTTCCAATCGAGTCGATTCAGAACATAACCGACCGGGCTGTTCGGCACACCGAACAAGACGTGACAATACAAACGGGCCAACGGACGCCTTCAAATCCCATATCCGTCGACCATTCAAATCTCGATCGACGGCCTGAATCTGCCGTAACGGTGTCTCATATTCGTTTGAGTTTGCATGAAGCGGAGGCGATTCGTGCAAGCAATATCGGACTCATATTCAGTGTTATTTGTCTCGTTACGCTCGCTTGGCTGCCGTTCTTGGATGCGGGGCATAGCGGACATAGCTTAATTTTTGCTTCGACCCTGTTTGCCTTTGCACTCACAAGTTTGGTCGTTTGGAGAGTTGCCAAGAATCCAATTAAATACGACCGAACCTTATTTAGGATTTTTGGGATCGTTGGTGTCGTGGCCTGCGTCAACGCGCTCATTTATTTAGGTCCTTATTCGCCAACAGCACTGGCAATCACGCTCGGAATCAGTTTTTTTGGCCAGGGGGCTGATCGAAGAGGGGCCATTTTAATTTGTACGGCTGCCATCGGTCTGACCCTCTTGCTCTTTCTTGGTGTGTTGACAGGGCGAATCCAGGACATTGGTGTTTTTACCGGCGACAACGCGGGCGTGTCTGCCATGCTTTTTATGACGCTTATGGTTCCCATGGTTTTACTTGTCACTTTTGCTCAAGCAACGTGGTCACGCCAGGCCATCGAAAGCGCCATGGGCTCAGTTGTAAGCGCCGTCATGGATATCAATCTAAAAAAGGTTCAACTGGAAGAAGCTCAGGCTGAGTTAGACCGGATTTTTGGTGATGAAGGGTTGCCTGGGCGTCTGACTGGCCAGTCAGTGTCCGAGTATCACCTTGGTCCGTTACTTGGGCGTGGCGCATCGGGCGAGGTCTACGATGCCGTTGAACAAAGCAGCGGCAGACGCTCGGCATTGAAAATTCTAAACACGTCAGATATTCAGAACGACGCCATCGTTGCTCGCTTTAAGCGCGAGGCCCAGATCGCCCGTCAAATTCGATCGCCTCATGTAACGCAGGTGTTTGGATTTGGGCAAGACACCGATGGAACACTCTACATCGCGATGGAGCGCCTTGACGGGCATGATTTGGCGGCGATTTTGAGACGTCGCGGGCGATTGTCTGTCCGTGCATGCCACCGTCTGGTGCATCATGTTTGTCGCGGTCTTGCCGCAGCCCACGAACAAGGCGTCATACACCGTGACATTAAACCCCATAACTTATTCGCTCATCGAGAAACCAGTACCCGAAATGTATGGAAAGTTCTGGATTTTGGTGTGTCGAAGTGGGCCACAGGTGCTGAAACGCTCACACATGCAGGCTGTGTCGTTGGCACCCCCCGATACATGGCGCCTGAACAAGCCAGAGGTCAGGATTTAGATCACCGCACGGATTTGTATGCACTTGGAGCTGTCCTTTACCGTTGCCTGACCGGTGCACCACCCTTCCAAGGCTCTGGCTTCAATGCGGTTGCGGCAGCCGCCTATCAGCGGCCGATTCGACCCCAAACGGTTGCTCCGGACTTGGATGAACAGATAGCCGATTTTCTCAGTATTGCGATGGCACCTGACCCCGTTGACCGATTTTCCACAGCGGTTCAATTGGCCGATGCCTTTGACCAAGCGTATCGCTCTGCGCTACCCGCCGCCTTTCGTGTGGCGGCCCGTCGTGTCCAATGGGCGGACAGTAAGTCTTGACTCAGACCTCATTTTACAAAGTTAGAGTGAGCCGCTAAAGCGTTCCATATTCAACTTTAAAGGACGTAAGGCCATTGATATGATCTCCGAATTGGGCGTATCTCTGGAATGGCCGCATCGCGATTTCGATGTATACATATTTTCACGGACAGGGCAGCGATTTGAATCAAAGTAATCACCTAGGTAGCCGTTTGTCCTTTCGCTGCGGTGTGACGATGCCAAATCGCTTCATGTTGGCTCCTATGACGAACTGCCAGAGTTTCAAAGATGGCTCTCTCAGTGAGGCCGAGTATCTTTGGCTCGTGAAACGCGCCATTGGCCATTTTGGGATGGTCATGACCTGTGCAGCCCATGTGCAAACAATTGGCCAAGGTTTTCCGGGTCAGCTGGGTATTTATTCCGACGCGCTTCTCGATGGTCATCGTCGTCTTGCCGGTGGGATCAGGGAACACGGGTCTGTGGCCGTCATTCAGCTTCATCATGCTGGTCGGCGCGCTTTAGTGGATGCCATTGAGGGTGTCCCCGTATGTCCATCTCGGGATGAGTCAACCGGTGCGCGAGCACTGACGCTCAGTGAAATAGATTCTCTTTGCGCCGACTTTGTTAAAGCGGCTTTGAGAGCACAATCCGCCGGCTACGATGGTGTGGAAATACATGGTGCCCACGATTATCTGCTCTGTCAGTTCCTCAGTGCTAAATACAATCACCGCACCGATGAATTTGGTGGCTCCGTCACGAATCGGATGCGCTTGATCTCGAACATCCTTGATGGCATCCGTCAGGTATGTGGTTCGCAATTTTTATTGGGCCTCAGACTCTCACCTGAGAAATACGGCATTGAATTGTCCGAGTCTATCGAGGTTTTTCGACGGTTAGCTGAAACGCAAACGTTGGATTTTTTGGATGTCTCTCTCTGGGATTACAAAAAGAAAAGCGATGCCCAACCAGATGACGAGCGCGGTTTGCTGGATGTCTTCTCTTTGCTTGAGCGTGGACAAACTAAACTGACCGTGGCCGGAAAGATACAAACAGCGTCCGACGTAGCCGACGTTGTCGCTCGAGGTGTCGACTTCGTCGGCGTTGGTCGCGCGGGAATTCTCCACCATGATTTTCCGGCTTTGGTGATGACAGACCCGAACTTCCGTCCGCGGGCCCTACCCGTCAGCCGTGACGTGCTGGCCCGTGAAGGTGTGAGTCCCGTCTTCGCTGACTATCTGACTCGATGGCCCGGATTTGTCGCTGATTAGGTGAGACCAGCTGTAGCGTCAACCCGTGGAAACCCGCCTCAGTTTTTGCTAGTAGATATGGATGTGAGTCATCGATATGGGTGTTGAGAATGTCTGATTTAGAGACCATGGAATTGTTGTCTGAACCGGAGCTAATCCAGGTTCGTAATGTGAGTGTTGAGGGTCGGGCAATAACGGGCTCTGACAAACCATCCAAAGCAATCATGCGGTCCGTAGAGAACGCGGTTCAGACTTTCGATTTGATTCAGACTGGTGACCGGATCGCGGTTGGTTGTTCTGGTGGCAAGGATTCGCTCCTGCTCATCAGTGTTTTCAAGCAACTGAAGCAGCGACAGGATTTGAAATTTGAGTTTAAAGTCATTCATCTTGATCAGGGTCAACCAGGATTTGATCATGAGACATTTGAGCGCAGTCTCAAACGGCTTGATGTCGAGTGTGAGATTATCGATCGAGACACGTGGTCGGTTGTTGAAAAAAAATTAAAGCCAGGCCAGATCCCGTGCTCAATTTGTAGTCGCATGCGTCGGGGCATATTGAATCATTGGTGTGCCGAACATGGCTATAACAAGCTTGCGTTGGGTCATCATCTGGATGATGCCCTCGAGACATTTTTTCTCAACTTGTTATTTGGACGACGATTAGACCCCTTGAAAGCCATCACCCCAGCATCCTCGTCGCCTACTTTGACAATTCGGCCATTGCTCTTCGTCGATGAGCGCAAGATTCGTGGTTGGCTATCGACGGCTGCTATTGATGCCGTCTCATGTCCCGTCTGCGATAATTTCCCTCGCGCCAAGCGGCGGGATATCAAGACGGTCATCCAGCAATTCACACAATTGAATCCAGATGTCTACAGGTCTGTCGAGCAGGCTATTTACGGTGGGTCAAGCCCATGGTTTGGGGATCTTTGAAGGCGTTAGCGTGACTTGTTTCGGCCCGCATAAACTAGATCCACTCCCCGCATAATCACATCCACGGGCGAACTGGGTTTGGAAATTATCGCATCAAGTACAGAACATGCTTCGGCCGTTATCCCGTCTGGATTTCCAGTAAACATGATGAGTTTGGTGCCTGGTGACGCCTGGTTGATAGCGATGCATAGCTGGTCTCCCTTCAGACCAGGCATGTCCAGATCACAAATCACGAGGTCAAAAGCCATGCGGTCGGTGAACGCCAGCGCTGCCGACCCATTTTGAGCTGCATAGCTGGTGTGACCTTGAGTGTCGATGATACGTCCCAGGACACTGAGGATGGCGTCATCGTCATCTACGACAAGAATATTGAGCGCGTCGTTGGATTTTGATGTCTGCTGGTCTAATGGCTCATAAGTCTCTGGCGATACCCCGCGTTGAATATCTATGGACGCCGCTTGTTCCAAGGTAAAAGCACCCGGTGGATAAACCACCTCTTGGGTGATCATGGTCGGATCGAGCGCCGCTTCGAAAAGCGCATCGAGTACATCACCACCGCTCAATTCATGTTCTGAATCATCAGCGCTAATTGACGGGCTGACTGCGCTGGATTCGAGACCCACGCGCGTGACTAACCTCGCGGCGATGGCCGTCGAGGTGGCATGAATTTCACCGGCTCCATCATCCAGTGGTCGCCTAGGCAAACAGAGTGTTACCCGCGTCCCTTGACCGAGCCCTGACTCAATCCGGACGTCTCCACCATGACGGACGGCCGTTTCGAAGACCATCGGAAGCCCTAGGCCCGTTCCGCCCTCTCCCTTGGTCGTGAAAAAAGGGGTTGCACAGGCGTCAAGCACCTCGGGCTTCATTCCGGATCCATCGTCACCGACTGAAATCCAGATCCGTTCATCATCCGACGTGCTTACCACGGTAATGACGCCATTTTTATCGATTGCATCCGCCGCGTTATACAAGAGATTAAGCAGAGCTTGACGAATATCGGTCTCCACTGCGGACATCTGTCCTACGGCGTTTAACGATTCGATAATATCGACCGAGTGCGATTCGACTTCTAAAGGTTCAGCCCAGCGAGGTTGGGCTAAACGAAGCGTCTCTTGGATAAGGCTGTTGATGTCGAAAGATGAATATTCGACAGATGAGTGTGCTGGATTATAGAGACGACGAAGGCGCTCTATTAAAGCATGTGCGTCTTTGGTGGCAGTGATGATCAAGTCGACATATTCGTCTCGCTCGGCGGGGGGAATGTTTGGTTGAGACTTGAGCAACCAGGAATAGGCCGAAATCGGTGTCAGTATGTTACTGAAGTCATGGGCGATACCGCGGACCATTTCCCCGACAGCTTTTAGTCGTTCCTGCTGTACCAGGGTGGCTTGAGTCCGTTTAAGCTCACCCAATGTGCTTTCGAGATCGACTTGGTTCACTGAAGAGTCCTGGATGAGTCGAACATCGCCAAGTGGTCTCATTTCACTGTTTTGACTCTGGCCTGACGAGTCCTGAAGCTCAGTCGCTACGCGGACACCTTGCCTGTCAGCTGGTTTGATTTCGGTGGATATGGCCAGCGGTGCCAGCGGTGTAAGACCATCTCCATCAACGCCGTCTGGGGTGCCGGCAAAGAGCCAGCCGCCCACCGTCTCACTTTTGAGAAGTCGCCCCCTTACGACGCGGCCCCCACGAGGCTGAGTGCTAATCTCAATCATAGACTGACCCAGGTCTTTGATGGTGTCTGCGTCGAGAACTTTGCGATAGGGATAGACCAAATAGAGGGTCATTTTTGCTGATTGCAGCGCATTTGAATCGTCTTTGAAGTAGGCCGCTGCGGTCTCTGAGACGTACTCAAGCTCTCCTGATTTGAGCCAGATCAAATGAAATGGCGACAAATCGTCAAGCAGCTTTCGGTCAGCCAAGATTTGATTCGCCGGCATCATTGGTCCTTCACTGCGATTGTCGAGTCCACTTTGGATGCCGATTACGGAATGGGCAGAGACACTGAGTCTATTGCGCAATTGGCATCGGTCCGCCTGTGTCTTATTGACGACGTTTGGGCCATTTTAATGTGGCTCAGAGTAGGTTCAAGAACCGGCCCACGTCAATTTTGTTAAATGAGCCTAGGCTGAATAAGTCGACCCGAGTCCAGACAGATAAAAACTCTCGGATGATTCTCGGCAAACCCTGATTGTTTTGAAATCTGTTATATTTTTCTAGGTCATTGCATCTATCTTGGGCCATGTTTGTGGCCGATGAGACGCAAGACGCGCCTTGTCGTTGCTGCACAGAGGCAGCACGACTTGTGCATTTGATGAGAAGGTCCGATTTAAGTATGGATACACTTCGAATTCTGGTTGTTGATGACAGCGCGGCGATGCGTGCGGTTTTGGTTCGAACCATTCGTTCATTTGGGTGGCGGACCCAATTTTATGAGGCGAGGGATGCTCGGCAAGCCGTACCCATATTCCGACAAGTACGACCCCATCTTGTCATGACTGACTGGGCGATGCCCGGTATATCAGGGTTGGAACTCCTCCGTGCCTTTATCAGAAATGGAGTGCAAGTTCCTGTCGGTATGGTCACGGGAAATGCCAGCGATGAGCAGCGCATGGAGGCGCTTAGAGCGGGCGCGGCATTTGTTGTCACAAAGCCTTTTTCACCCGCGGAAATAAAAAAGGCCATTCATATCGCTTTGGATTTACCTCGACCTATGGCGGCACAAACATCCTCAGAGTCTCGGGAGTTCTCGCTGGCCGGTCACTGTGTCAACGAATTTGGCGCCATGGTGGGTCTTCGTTTGTCACTCATGGAGAGTGATGGATTCAGATTTGATGGGTCCGTGGGCGCAGCGATTGCCTATTCCACTGCCGATGGAGAGATCAAATTTGTCATTGGGCTCGATTTCCAACTGGCACACATCCTTCTTCGTTGCTTGCGTTCCGACGCTTCAGCCCATCAGGCTCAAACAAACCGTCGATTTAATCTGGAGGAGCAGAATACGCTACGAGAAATTGGCAATGTTTTCAGAGGCGCGCTGATCCAAGCATCGGGCTGTGACCTTAAACTGTCGGCTATCGCCTTCCGAGGGGACGGGACCATGAGGAAACCATTTTGGCGAGACCTTCTCACGTCCATGTCTTTTTTATCTAGCACTCGTTATGAACACACGATTTCCGCGAAGGATGTAGGCCACGGTGATTTTTTACTGTTTGAGATCTGATGATTGTGTACATCGCGTCTACCACCGATGAACGTGGGTCCTGCATAGCCGCTCCAGTGTGACCATCGTCTAGTGGACAATGCCCATTGGGCAGATCGTCTTCCAAAAAAACCTGCCACACTCCCTATTAAAGCAGGACATCGTGAGTTGATGACGGTCTGGGCTGTTGTCATTGTCACTGCGTCTTTTGGACGGGATATACGGGGACTCTCGCATCGTGCGTCATTCTGAAATTGTTACAGGACGGATGGCCATGCTTTGGACAAAAAAAACCGCTCCCGGGGCAGGGAGCGGTCAACCGCTTTCTCATGTAGGGGAATGGGGGGTACGAGAAAGCAGTGACGAATCGAAACAAATGCCCGACTCGTTATGTGGGGGCACACTATCATTTAAAAATGGTGAAAACCATACGAACGGTAGTTTTTTTAAACAAAAACCATAAGCGCATGTTTTTATTTAACTATTTTTTTAATAAAAGGTTTTGAATCATGGTTTTTTAACGTTAAAGAGTACCACTGACTGGGCTAAGTCGGTTTTGGCCGCACTCGATTCGGCTGTTCTGATGAATTAAAATTGAAGGTCTGGCGTGCGATCGGCCAACCACGACTGAGTAAAGCGGGTCATTTTGGACCACGGCATCCAGCCGAGGACCCGTCAAATTAGCAGAGGCGTGTTTTGCCTCTAACTCATATGGCCGCAGCGGGACGTGGAGGCAGCCATTCATTGTGATGACCCAGTCTGCGGCGCGGCCCATGCGTAACCTCAGCACGCCCTGAGCAATCTACAGACCAAAGGAGACGGCCACCCATGCCAAAAGACACGATGGACACCAGACTACCCGACTATACGACTCCGTTTGAGGTCTTCTACGACGGTGGGTGTAGGCTCTGTACGACGGAGATTAATTTATTGCGGCGGCTTGACCGCAAACAGCGCCTCACGTTTACAGACATTGCACACGCCAGCTTTGACTCGGAGGCGGAGACGGGTCTGAGTTACGCAGAAATTATGCTCCGCATTCATGGGCGAATGTCTAACGGGGAATTGGTCGAAGGTGTGGAAGTGTTCAGGCAGCTTTATGCACGAACACTCTTCCGACCATTTGTTCCCCTGACGCGGATTCCGGGATTGAACAGGGTACTCGATTGGGGCTACGTCTTATTCGCCCGGTGGCGTTTCAAATCGCGGGGTGGTGTGTGTGAACCGGACGGTCAGTGCCGAATTGCACCCATTGAGGTGGGGATCGATGGAGCTTGACTATGGACTGCTATCAGGTGCCTGGGAATCAAGTCGCACGTCGACAGGCTGAGCCCCCGCTGTCATCTCGACCGTACGCGTCACAAAACCTGGCTTCGAAACCCTAACCCGAAAAGTGCCGGCCGCTGGGACAAAGCGGTCGAAGCGGCCGTCGGTCTGACGACTCATCCAAGCTTCTTTCTCGAATACGCGAACATCCTCGACCATTACGACGGCTTGCAATGGACGATTTTGAGCGTCGATCACACGTCCACTGACCTGCGGTGCATCAAGCGTATAGTCAAGGAGCGCTGACAATAGGGGTCTGGATGTCTCGATGGACACCTTTCGTGTTCGAAGCCGCTGGGGATTGTGGTGCGTCCCCTCAATGATGTAGGCCAGAGTTCCATGCCTGTTAAAATGCCAATCCTGATCGACACCATCGACTGGATACATGTCCTTCTGCACACGAAACCGCAGTGATTTGGTTTGTGTCATGGCTGATTGTAACTTTTCAGCCGCCGTCCACGCTAAATCCGGCTTAGTGTTTTTCACTTTGCGAATGGTGTAGGGCGAGAGAATCAGCTTGCCATTGGTATGCCATGAAAAAGCGGTCGAAAACCGGTACGTCTCGGCCAACTTGACCAGGGCTTTTGTTTCAGGTTCCGAAGCCGGGTTTTCTCCCCGATAGTGGTGATGTCTCCAGTCTGATTTGCTGCCAACTTCGCCTAAAAACCCCCATTTGAATGGATAATTCCTATTCAGGTCGACACCCTCTCCGCTGACAAATCGGCCATCACCATTAACGTCTCGACCATTTTTACGTCCGATGTTGTTTTTGCATGATCGGAATAAGGTGTGGTGATTTCCATCTGGATTGACAAGGGGAATGACCCATATGTCCAACCTGTCCAGCCACCGTCGGACCTGAGGTCTCTCTCGCTCACTCAAGATAAATTGGATAGCGTCAATGGCATACTCGATGGAGAGTAACTCATCTCCATGATGAGCGGCGTTTAACAGTACGGCTGGCTGACTTGCGTCGGTGTTGGCTTGTCGAGAGATACGAAGGGCCCAAATCGCGCGACCCTGATTGGATTGACCAATGGCTTTCAGATGGGTGATTTTAGGGAACGCCTCGGCATAGCCCCGCAACAGTGCTTCGACCTGTTCGTTCCCTTTGTAGGTCTCACCAACATCAAAGCCTGTGGCGGCTTTTTTCGGTGGATGACCGTAGTGGTCAGCGAAATGAGGATCGCATGCTAGCCATGAGACGTCTTTTCGACAGGCGCGCTTGCATAGGTCGCTCCTTTTCTGAGCGCGTCCCGCCTTGACCTTGGATAAATAGGTTGTCCGAACGGCGTCTGCAAACCGTCTTGCGTAGGTTCGTTTTTGAAGGCCCTGACTCGAATTACCCGGACTCATGTCATCGATACAGCGGAGTATTCTGTTGGCCTTGTTATCACCACATCCGCCCAAATGAGCCCATTCCGAAGCCGTCGGTAAACGTTGTCCCAGTCCCCTACAATAGGCATTTGCACCGGCTGGCGTCACACCTGACACGGGCTCCTGAGGGACCATATCCGGTGGACGTGAATTCGTCATCTTTTCGGGGCATTGACCCGCGATATGACAGCGCTCATAGTCCCATTCGCTCACCGGATCAACATCGCTGTACAGAGTTTGCTGCCAGCGTCGACCCTCGTGTTCAGTTATTTTTTTCAGTTCTGGGCTCGTGAAGCATAGTCGATTTATTGAGTCGATTAGCGTGTTTGACAGCCAGCGTCCTTCATCACATTGAGTCCAGTATTCGAGATCTTTGTTGCATTTTTCAGCCTTGGGCTCCGGGGCCTTCGGCTGGGCTGCAGCGACAGAGCTGTCGTCCGCGACCCTGGTGGCCTCCTTGGCGGGTGTCTCCGTGGTCTCTTGACCATGGATTTGGGGCGTTTGACTACAGCCAATAAAGAACAGACCCCAGATGCTTAGACTATGTTTCATCATCGCTTAATTTTCTGTCACATCCACCCGATTGCCACAAGAGAAACTCATCTTTGGATGTCCATGCTGACTCTGTCCCCCTGCCTTTGATCGACGGTGGTTTTTTGATATCTACCAAGACCGACAGACGTCCAGGTTCAGTACGGCTCGTGTGTGTTCTTGGTGGATCTTTTATTGAGGACGTCTGTATCTTGTGGTTGTGCCCCATTTGGATGCATTGACTCCGATTCTAAACTTGATCGAGGCGATTAGATGTCAAGTATACCCGTTTTAAGTCGCAGGCGGTTCATCCAGACGCTCGCTGTCGCCAGTGTCGCCACGTCATCTGCCTGTGAAGGTGAAAGACGGACGACGCAGCTCGACGTACCCGTTTTTACTGATGATCCGGACCGTCGGGCGCTGACATTCCCCTACGGAATTCAAGCGGGCTCAATGTCGGGACAAAGCGTTATACTCTGGGGGTATACCGCCGATTCCGGAGCGGCCAGATTATTGGTTTGGCGCGAGCATGAAGGGCCCGAACATTCGGTCTTGGATGAGTGGATCGAATCCGATTCGGGCTATCTTAAAGTGCGCGTGACGGATCTAGATTTAGAACAGATTTATCGATTTGGATGGCTTTCAGAGAGCAACACCTGGTCTGATGTCGGTCGCTTTAGAACCGTCGACAGGGATGAAACCATAAGGCCTTTACTCATTGGCGCGACCGCGTGTACTTCAGCAGGCCGAGCTCCTTTCCCGTCATTGCTGACACTGGCCGCCCTGCCGCTAGATGTGTTCTGTCATCTCGGTGACATGAGTTACAACGACGGCGCAACGACGCGCGATGAATTTAGGTCAGCTTGGGGGCTGACCTTGAAAAACCAACAGTACCGACAATTGTTAAGCTCGGTGGGAACCTATCAAACTTGGGATGACCACGAGGTCGCTAACAATGATGACCTTCAGGATATTGACTCCCTCACCCGTCAGACAGGCATTGATGCGTTCTTTGAATCAACGCCAACTCAACCCACATCGAATGGTACATTGTGGACGAGTTATACGTGGGGCAAGACAGCGGAATTTTTCGTATTAGACTGTCGACACGAGCGGGTCGCGTCCGACAGGTTATATATATCCATCGAACAAATGAATTGGCTCAAGTCAGCCCTCGCAGCAAGCGAATGTCACTTTAAAATTATTCTCAACTCCGTCCCCATAGCAAAGTTGCCGGCCGTTTGGTTATCAGAGAACGAACGTTGGCAGGGCTTTCCGGATCAACGGGATGAATTGCTTGATTTTATAACAAATTCACCCGTCGACAACGTGTGGTTTCTGTCCGGTGATTTTCATATGGGAGCCGTCTGGCGCGTCGAGAAAACGGGTTTGCGACGACACATCTGGGAGATCTTATGTGGACCGGGCGGAAGCAAACAAAGCGCGCGATACGAATTAGCCTCATCTGACCCCAGTCTGTTCGAGACATTTTTTGAGGCAGACCAAGTAAAATATGTATCCGGCGATTGGGCAGCGACTACCCTAAAGTTTGACCCGGTCACAGATTCTGTAACCGTGACGTTTATTGACTCCGAAACGGGTGAGATCAGCTACCAAGACGTCTTGAAACAATCCTGAACATTCCACTGCGCCCGGCCCAGACGATTTCTTTTTTTGGATGGGTAAGTAAGCATCATTCACCTCGAAAACCACTCTGGTCTTCGGGTGAATGTGCGGTTTCGACTGGTGTTCATTGCTCGTGCGATAACGCGACGAATGTCCAGTCAACATACGCAGTATGCCAGACGATCCTGTTTCAGATCACTTTTCTTTTTCGATTTTTCACGATCGTTACATAAACGTCGCATTAAATTTAGGAGGCAGATTGCCGCAGCCGGAGTCGGTCACGGGCGGATCCTCCGCCGGTTTAACTGAGTTTCTAAATGCCCGGGTCGGGCTTATTTCGTGTCGCTGCTGCTTTTCGCTTTTTTTGTTGATTTAACCGGGTCTGGATGCGTGACCTTAGGCAGAGGAGCCGTGTCAATCGAGCCAACCGTTGCTCGAGCCAATTGGGCTTCAGAGACCTTGATAATTGTTTTTGCAGTCTCTTCAATACTCGGTGCGACAATGGACCGACTGTGGGTCATAACGGAGTGGACAGCGGGTTGAGTGGTCACCGTTTTACTCGATGCGGGTGTGGTTGGTGCACCGATCATCAGGCCCGCGACACAGGCGGTCAGCCAGGTTGCAAATGCACCCCCCAACATGGCTTTAAATCCCATGGATGCGAGGTCCTTTCGCCGCTCCGGCGCAAGGGCTGCAATTCCACCGATCTGGATGCCAATGGACCCAAAATTTGCAAAGCCGCATAAGGCGTAGGTGGAAATAACGGCGGATCGTTCGGTGATTGTGCCCGATTTGATTAAGTCGCTCAGGGTCTGATAACCGACGAATTCGTTGACCGCCAGCTTTTGGCCTAGCAGGTTGCCCACGGCGGCCGCATCGGCCCATGGTACACCCATCACGAAAGCGATAGGTGCCAGCAGTGTTCCAAAAATCGTTGTTAGGCTGCCGGGAAAGAAACCAGAAAATTCTTTATTGGCCATTTGTTCGCCGCCGAGCATCGAACCGTCGATCAGCGAATCAAGACCTCCAAGTAGCCAATCTGCAACCGCGACCAACCCCAAGAAGGCGATCAGCATGGCTGCGACATTGAGTGCCAGCTTAAGGCCATCGGTTGCACCCCGAGCGGCGGCATCTATGACATTATCGCCAGAATCAATGTCTGGTAGGGCAACATCACCAGCCGTTTGCGAAACCTCCGTTTCTGGATACATAATTTTTGCTACAACCAAGGCGGCCGGCGCTGACATAACCGATGCAACCACAAGATGCCCTGCGTCTACACCCATACCGATATAGGCTGCGAGTACCCCGCCCGCTACGGTTGCGAATCCCCCGACCATTACGGTGAAGAGTTCCGATTTTGTCATTTGAGGCAAAAAAGGCCGAATCATCAGTGGGGCTTCCGTCTGACCAACGAAAATATTCGCTGAAACGGACAGAGTCTCTGAGCCACTCGTCCCCATGGCTTTCTTAACGAATTTAGCCATAAATGAAATGATGATTTGCATCAAACCGAGGTAATATAAAACCGCCATAACGGCCGAGAAAAAGATGATCGTCGGCAAAATTTGGAAGGCGAATTGAAAGCCGGACTTTGCTGATAAACCCAGGTCTTGGAAGACCATGCCCGACCCTTGCTCGGACAACTTAAGGAAACCTTTCACGCCATCACTGAAGGCTGAAATTCCATCGATCCCGGGTTGCCACTTGAGAAGGATAGCGCCCAGGATAACTTGGAGTAGGAGCCCGACTCCAATGGTTTGCCAATTCATCAAACGCCGATTATTGGACATAAGCCAAGCGAGACCGAGCAACGCCAGTATACCAACAAAACTCATGAACTGGTCCATAATCCCCCCTCAAATTCTTTCGTCTCGAACCGGCGCAGCCTACCAGCGGATTGGTCTTCGCTCAATAGGGATTCGATATTGGAACAGCGAAGGCCGAGATGACTTTTTCCATGGCAGCACAAAGAGGCTGGCTCCGGTCTCCTTCGGCGTTGACATTTCTATGCCAAGAGGCCGATTGTGGGAACACATTGAGTCGGGTATTTGTTGTGGCTTTACTGTACTCTTGCGTAGGGCCGAACGATGAGAAAAAGGAGACAGCATTGAGGTGCATACGAAACCGTTCTCTTGCCTGGGTTTTGCTTGGTTTAGCGCTCATTTTGCCGGCGATGACTTTTGGTCAAATCCTGGTCAAACAATCAAAAAAAGTTGATTTGACGCCCTCGAAAGCCATTTGCCATGGTGCAAACTGCAAAGTTAAGGTCAAGCCGCTGAAATTCAGAAAAGTGTCTGAGCGGCGCAATGAGATTACAGACGATGACGGTTGGAGACTGCGTGTTGGCTATCAAGCCAACACATTTACGATCGACCAGACCAGGACCGTCTTTCCCAGTGTTCCGACGAGTTATGGTCTACAGCAACTCAGTTATGCAACAGCGACTCGCGTTGGGCAACCTGTTGTGGGTGTATATGGCGTCAGACCAGCCGGGTACCGGTGGATACCGGGTCGCTGGGCTGTGGCTTTTGGTGCGGCGGGCCAGCGCATTCATGCCCTTGATTTCGAGGCGCTTCTCGCGCCTCGCCAAGTGCGTAGCGGCGACGAAGATTTCGTCGGAGCCCATCTGGGCCACGTGGTCATGGACGATGGCATCATATATGCTTCCGTCGGGCATAAAACATATGCAGCGAGTACGTCCGGTTGGAATGCGACCCTAGTTGCCGTCAATCCGGCCACAGGCAAAATCATTTGGCAGTCCCCGCCATTGGTGTCCAATGCGAATCGTTTTGTGCTTGTTGGAGATGTTATCGTCAGTGGTTATGGATTCACCTCAGAGCCCGATTACATCTACCAGATTTCAGCTCGCTCGGGCGCTATCTTGACGCGTCAGAAAGTTCGCTCAGGGCCGGAAGATTTTCATTTAAACCAGCTGGGCCGCTTGTTTGTTCGCACATATGATACGGATTACGTCTATCAGTTGAGCCGCTAAATGGCCACTGCGGAGGCGTTGGGTCATAGAGCACTTGCATGCGACAGATATTTTTTGGGGTGCCGTCACTCGGTCCTGGATGCTAAGCGCGTCTGTTTCGTATGAATTGGCTCAGGCCGTTGACCCAGGTCTCTTCTGTGTTGCAACTGGCGACGAGCTGCACTTTTTCACCGCCGTGTTCTTCAAAAATTTCCTGATACTCAGCACCGATCTCGATGATCGTTTCTAGACAATCAGCCACGAAAGCGGGTGAGAAAACAAGAAGCCGCTTCTTGCCCGCTTTGGCCATTTCTTCGACCACCTCGTCACTGAATGGCGTCAACCATTTCTTGTCCAGTCTCGATTGGAAAGCAACGGTATAGTCCTCGTCTTTAAGCCCCATTTTATCGGCGATTAGGCGTGATGTTTCGAAGGCTGTTGCCTTGTAGCAGTACTTGTTGGTGGCATCGAGAACGGTCTCACAAGAGTGGTCAGCACAAAAGTCCCTCTTATCTAGGTATACTTTGTCCACATGCCGATCGGGCAGGCCGTGATAACTCATAACGATGTGATCGTAGGACTCAAGGTCATGCTTCTTAGCTTGTTCCACCAGCGTATCAATGTAGAACTCAGCATCGTAAAATTGGCTGACGACTTCAAGTTCTGGAATGACCCACCATTTCGAAATGATGTCCATGGCTCTTTGGATCGCTGAACCCGAGCTCGATGATGCGTAGTGGGGAAACATCGGAAGGACCACGATCTTGTCGTAGTTCTCTCGTTGCATGGAGTCAAGGACAGACTCCATGGACGGCTCTTGGTAGCGCATCGCCATGTGAACGAAAATGTCGTCCTCGTTGAGTCGCGCATTGAGTTCATTCGTTAAATCTCGAGTGATGGTCAAGAGGGGCGACTGTCCATTCCCGTGTTCCCAGAGCTCCTTATAAATCTTCGTCGATTTCGGTGCACGGAATGGCACGATGATCAGGTTGACCAAAACCAGCCTAAGCAAAAAAGGGACATCGATGACCCGGGGGTCATTTAAAAATTGGCGCAAGTAGGGGCGGACTGCGCCCACCGTTGCCGCTTTTGGCGTACCCAGTTGGGTGAGAAGGATTCCGGTTCGTTTTTTCATCGTTGAGTCGCGCCCCCTGGTGATGACCTCAGCTCCACACTTTCCAAATACACTGTAATCCGGCGCCCAGCTATAATTTGCCACTTTCTATTCTGGAGCCGCCCGTTCGACTGTGGCCAAATTCAGCCTCGCACAGGCCTGCCACGCGCTTAGGCAGCTACGGCATAGCCGAAACAGAGCTGAGCTACGCAAGAAGAGGTGAGCAATCGCCATTGGGTTTCACCGTTCATTGGTTTTGTAACGAGAGTGGACTGTCTCCTGCCAAGTCTATTTCCTTGGAGACGCGGTATTATCAGTTTTAATCCGCCCTATTAGGGGCCTTCAGCGGCGTCCGATACAAAATCGAGTTCGTCATTGGTCTGACCAATCGAGCATTTGATGCCGTATCAGACAAATGACCATATCGGTTAAGATGTGGGTGTGTTTTGGTTTGTCTTAAGCAGTTAAATCGCTTAGATATTGGACACGGGAAACTTGGTTTGACGACTGGTGATGGAGAGATCATTTTGGAGATCAAGGATAAATTGAGCAGGCTTATCGAAAAGGTCCGGCTTTTTACCGACCTGAGCCCCTCAGAGATCTCATATCTTCTCAAACAGGCAAAGCTGCGGCGATTGGCGGCTGGTACCGTGTTGATCTCGGCGGGGACACCCGCACAGTCTCTTTTTGTGTTGATGGCGGGGCAACTAATCGTCACGTCAGAGCGCAATGGGCGTGGAGATGAGCTGGCCCGGTTAGAACCTGGGGCCACTGTCGGTGAGATGTCGTTGATCGATAATGCACCTCGGTCTGCAAGCGTTATTGCGGCAACTGAGGTCAATTTATTCGCCTTCTCTGAAACGCTTCTCGAGAACGCGCCTTATAGTTTGTCTCTCAAAATTTATAGGAATTTATCGCGCATCATGGCGCAACGCTTAAGAGCGTCGAACATCCTTGTGGATTCAATCTCTCCTTGGCCCGATGGACCGGAAGAATTGTCATCGGTTCTCAAGGATACAGGTCTTCGGAATATGGATCTTGAGCGTGTCGATATGCGGGGCAGCTCTCTTCGAATGGCCAGCTTTGTAAACGCCGACCTGAGAGGAGCAAACTTCAAAGGCGCGGACCTGAGGCATGTGAATTTTGAAGGCGCATTGATGACCGAGTCTGATCTCTTACATGCCAACCGTGAGCCGCTCTTTGACGAGTCAGAAGACGAGCCTCCTGCGCGGGAAAATTGGGCCAAGCTTGAGCAGGTGATGGCGCGGAAGAAAAAGGTATTTCGATCGTGAGGTAATCCACGGGCCAATATGGACGTGCATTGGCGATAGGGCGGGTCCCGCTTGAATAAAATCAGTCCAGCTGACTATTGTACACGCTGTCGCGCTAAGTCGTCCTTCACGGACCTTCATGCACAAACCGAACGACCAAAACCGCGTTAGGGGACGTAATGAAAAATCAGAGTCTACAACGAATAATCAAAGTCTTTTTGGTTCTCATTTTTGCCATCGGCTGTAGTGCAGACTCCGAGAGTGACACGGCCGATCCATACCAACTCGGTGGGACGTATCACGACTACCGGAGTTGTGAAGAACAGGATGGCAATCCAGTCATGGAACCCATGTCTGACACCACGCCTGAATCCATGTCAATGCCGGCTAATAATGCGGACATGGTTCCCGATGTGGACGTCCGAAGCTTGCTACCCGGAGGCAGCGACGATGCATTGCAGTCAGGTGCCTATTTTTTGAGAATTCATCTTACCGAAATAGACTTCTTTCTCGATACTCAGCTCGAAATTGATGTGTCAGCCGATGAGTCTGGGTCGTTATTGACCGAGTTGCGCCTACGCGCCTACAAGGACGATCAAGTGAGCGAACCATTTGCCATTGCCACCGATGTTACGGTCGACGAAAATCGACAGTTTACAGCCGTCTTCGATAACGCGGTGATGCCTGGCGCGTTTAGTCCCACTGGTAGTGATGTGGTTTTCAATCTTGAATTCATTGGTGTCATCACAGGCAGCGCGTCTATCTGTGGCTATGTCCAAGGTGAAGTAATCACCCTCGATTTAATGCTACAGCAAAGTACTTTCAGCGGCACACCCTGGGCCGAGCGCATGCCTGATTCGCCGTCCAGCTGTGGGTCAAATGACGTCGAGACAGGGTGTGATCGGATCGAGCCAGACGCTTGCCCAGACCTGGTGAGCGGTGAGAACACCATTATGAGTTGTGGGATTGAACGGACTGTTAGGATCCATCTTCCGCAGTCACACTCGTCCCAAGGCGCATATAAAACTGTTCTATTGTTCCATGGAATCAATCCGGACCAGGTGGACGATATAGAAGAAGACACGGCCATGAATCGCCTCGTGGATCCATTTGATTTCATACTGATATCACCCTACTCTCGGGGTCTGCCGATCGAATGGGAACAAGGGCGGCCGGGCGATAATCCAGACGTTGCACTCATGGATGATTTGCTCACCTGCGCGCAGGCGACGCTTGGTGCTGACCCTGAGCGACTGTATCTTGCCGGGGACAGTGGTGGGGGTATGTTCGCCACTTTCTTGGTCAGCCAATTCGCAGAGACCATAGCTGCAGCCGCAATTAACGGAGGCGGGATTATTTTTGACATGCCAAACTCGAACACCAATACCATGCCGATCATTTATGGGTGGGGCGGTGATTGTGATGTGCGGTATGGACAGGACTTTTCAACCTTCGCTAGCGATGCGATTCCTAAGCTGAAATCCAATGGGCACCTGGTCGCCATGTGCAATCATGACACAGGCCATGAGTGGAAGCCCTTGTTCACCCCCTGGTATCTCGAGTTTTTATTTGCCCATCGTTTGAACACACCAAGCCCCTTCGAAGCAGGGCTTACGTCAAACTTTCCGAGCTTTTGTACACTCGATTGATGGCCTAGCGTGTTCGCCTGTCTCTTCATGTTTTGTTTGTCGGGATCATTGTGAAGCAACATGAACCCAAGATTGTCGGACCCGGTTTTCACCAACGGGTCTACGATGCGGTGCGGATGGTGCCCCACGGCCAGGTGTCCACGTATGGCCAAATCGCGACCTATCTTGGGAGTCCTCGAGTTGCCCGACATGTGGGCTGGGCTTTGGCATCGCTGACTGAGACAGACCGAGACGTGCCCTGGCATCGAGTCATCAACAGCCGTGGTTTCATCAGTGGTCGTGGCCAATCCGTACGAGCTGAATTGCAGAAAAATTTGCTCGAAGTCGAAGGCGTCCTCCTATCTGATCAGGGTCGAATTGACCTATCAAGATTTCTTTGGACGATGCCTCGGCCTGCATAGCTCAGTTCATGTTTCGAGGAATTCAATCTCCAACCGGTCACTGAGAAATCGTTTTTGTCCGAGGCCCCTTGCAAAATCGACCGCAGAGTCCATATCATGATTCATCCATATCACGCCCGCGGACAAACTGATTTCGGTGGGCGTGGTTTGGGTTGTGCATACGTGCAGGACTTGTGGGGCATTAAAAATGGGGGCGTTAAAATTAACAGACGGGTCTGCGACCCGAGTCATTCCGATCTCGGAAGTCTGTCTTGTTGGACGGCACTGGAGCTGTCATGCTCGTTTTTTCTCATCCAGCGTGCCTCAATTCTGGTTTGAGGTTCGATGGTTGGGTCAAAACTGGGGGTGGCGACCGCTCAATCGTGTCGATGAAACCAGAGGGTCCGGGTCTGTAGATAAAAATGGGTGGCGCATCATCAATAGCTTAAGCCGTCGTGTTGCCCGCATCACCATTGACGAGGGGATCGTCGCAGAGTTGACGGATACCACCCCACCTCAAGCATTTGCCATGAACGTTGAGAACAATGAATTCGTTAGCGGAGATGCCTTAGAAGATCTGTACGAATGCGTAGATGATCGCTTTTATCGCTTCGGATGGGAACATGGGGCTGATGCCTCCTATGAACTTAAAGACGGTGATTTAGTCAGCTCTGGTACGTCTCTGTACCGCCTCTTTTTCCCGGTCCTTGGGGCGCCGACATTGGTTGCTCAACTTCATCTCATTATTGACGAATGCAGTCTCCGCATTTCGGTTTCTGAACTTTGGGCCTCTTTTGAAAGCGATGAAAGTTCGGTGCGCGTGACGGGTGAATGTGTCCGAGTTCTTGCAGCTTACGCTCTGGTTAGGCGGGATGAAAGTTATACAGACGGCGGCTGGCTAACAGCGCCTGAGAGTCATAAGCAGTGGCTCAAACTCGGTGGTAATACCAATTCTGGGATCGAGCGACTTGGTTTCGAACGAGGTAAGTTGCGCAGTCAACTGAGAAAGGCCGGCGTTCTCGATGTAAAAGATTTATTCGAGAGGAAAACATCCGGCTACCGAACTATGCTGCGACTTTCCACCAGAGCTGATCAGATCATTTTTATCGATCCCGAGTTTCAATCAGACGATTGACACGATAATTTCCCGGTCGACAGACTAAAATACCTTGATAAAACGAACTCGGATCGTCATGATTTGAGACGTGGGGTTAGATTTGGACGCGGACGCTGTCCTAACACATGAGAATAATCAGGCAGGGATAGGCAATTGAGTGCCGTTGGTATGCTTTACTGTATACACCTGGGCAATTTGTCATTTTCTGGAAAGCCGATAAATGAGGAGACACATTATGGCGGCATCGATTCGTTTACTTGTTTCGCTTACGGCAGCGGTCCTATTTCCGCTCGTCGTATCAGCGCAAGACGCACCGTTCGAGTGCGACAATAACTTCGGCGACTGCGGTACGCCCAATATGAGCGGCGGTGGCGGCGGCGGAGGCGGTGCGGTTCTGATTAACAACACAGACCTCGGCGACACCTACCAACGGGCTGACGACTTTGATGATGACGGGATCGAAGACAATTCCGACAATTGCCCGCGTATCCGGAATCCAGAGCAGTTCGATCGAGACGGTGATGGCATCGGTGACGGTTGTGACAATTGCGTCAACACCCGTAACGAAGACCAGTTCAACTTAGACGAAGATGCCAAGGGCGATGCATGCGACGCCGACATCGATAACGATAACATTGAGAACGAGCTTGATAATTGCATGCTCGTCCCCAACCAAGCTGGCGATGATGGCCAGGCTGACCTCGACGGTGACGGCGTAGGCGATGCATGCGATGACGACATCGATGGCGACCTGAAGACTAATCTTGAGGATCCATGTCCCTATAATGCAACGCTTGAAGCGCCGTCGGAGGACGAGCGATCAATCTGTTTTCCAGATGTCGATGGAGATGGCGTGAGCGAAGTAGATCCGTTGAGCAAGGACAACTGCCCAACTATCGCTAATGAAGATCAACTGGACACAGATGGCGACGGCCTTGGAGACAAGTGTGACTCGGATCGCGACGGTGACGGCATCGCCAACAAGTTCGACAACTGCTCACTTATGGTCAACCCAGCTCAGATCGATGCTGACCGTGATGGACAGGGTGATGATTGCGATGCCAGCTTCTGCTATGCCGTCTACGGTGATGTAGAAAATTGCCTAGACCCGGACGCGACATTGACTGCGTATTCACCGAGCTTGATGGCCAACACAGGTGACGAAGTGCCACTGCGTCTCTTCATCAACCGAACCAACCGGGAATTCCGGTACACCTGGGCGATTGTCTCAAGCCCAGATGGTTCCAAGGCGAGGATCGCCGCCCCTCAGGGTTCGGTCGAGCAGTCAAGTCCCTTCGAGTATCACTACCTCGCAGACCGTCCCACTGTCATTCCTGACATGGCAGGCGAGTACACGATTATGGTCGAGGTTGTGACGGCGTTTGAAGATGCCAATACGACCGAGGTCGAGACAGTCGCTCAGTACCGAATGCGTCTCAAGGCGTCAGGTGAGCCTCAGTCAAGCGATGCAAATGCGGGTGGATGTTCTGCCAGTTCCGCGTCAGGAAACGGCCTCACGGCGCTGTTCATGGTCGCACTCTTCGGCGGACTTGGCTTGGTTCGGATTCGCCGTCGGCGATGATGCTGACAGATAGCTAGACTCGAAAACGCCTCCATAACGGAGGCGTTTTTTTTTGTTTGTTCCGTACCTCATGAGTCGAGACCAACCGATTGAGATGAATCTAGTTTTCAGAGACGGATTGAGCTGCTGCAATGGCAGCGCCGATGATACCGGCCATATTACCGAATTCTGCCACAGCGATGGCCGCCTTTGTCTTAAGCAAATGTTGATATTTGTTGTACTTCTTGCTGCCACCGCCCCCGAGAATAATAAGATCGGGCCAGAGAAGGGCTTCATAGGCTTCGAGAACCTCGTTAAGCCGACCAGCCCAAACAGGCCAATCCAAAGCTTGTTTTTTTCGAATCGAATCAGCAGCATAGTCTTCGGCTTCGAAATCCCCCATCTTTAAATGCCCAAATTCGGTATTGGGAACCAGTTGACCGTCGATCAATAATGCGCTGCCAATGCCTGTGCCAAGAGTGACCATCAGAACCGTTCCACTGCGTTGACGGCCAGCACCAAACCTGAGCTCGGCCAACCCCGCCGCATCGGCATCATTGAGTAGTGTGACAGATGTTGCGAGACCGTCGGAAAACCGATCTTCAGCATTTAAACCGATCCACTCGTCGCTTATATGAGCCGCTGTTTTTGGGACGCCGCGTTGGATGACTGAGGGTAGACCAATGCCGATTGGACCAGACCAACTGAAATGTGTCTGTATCGCTCGCACCGTTTCAATCACGGCCATGGCGGTCGCGGGTTTTGGGGTCAAGAGTCTGTATCGGTCTGTGATAACTCGTCCTGTTGTCGTATCAACGACAGCCCCTTTTATACCCGTCCCACCGATGTCTATTCCTAATGCATTCATACCGCAGTCCATTTACTGTATTTTTGCGCCTCGTTGAACGGCGCTGGCAACGACCGTGTATTGTGTATACCTCAAATGACTTGGGAGCCAAGTAGATCCTTACAGAAAACGACCATGCTTGGGCTGTTTTGGCCCCACTTGTCCAGGTAAACTGAGTCAAAGAAGGCCCATTCCGCTTACCGGCTGGTCATTGATAGAAAACGCCTATGAGTTAACTAGCTGAAAATGTTGGGTTTAATATTATTGGGGTCGTATTCAGTTCTGGCGTGATATTTGCTTATAAGAACGAACAAAATCGTCATGGAGCGTAAATGATGTTTAGTTGGGAACACAATAGATTGGTGACGCTGCTGATTGCCGCCGGTCTTGCAGTTTTCGGCTGCTCTGATGAACTCTACACGCCTGATGCCGGTGTGAATTCTGTTCGGTCAGACTCGGATTATCGACCGGGGAAAGGTGACTCGACTCAAACAAAACCTGGCGAATGCGGACCATATCCAGATTATTACTTTGAGTATCTAGACGACATCAATTGTACCAAACGCCTCCCGACGAATCGTGATCGAAATTTTACATGTCCGACGGTCGCCAGTTCACCAACAGCTTATAGTCAAATCAGCGGGCAAGCCTTGACATATCGACCTGCGTCCGACGAACCCGAAGTGGATGGATCTGCTCTCCATGGGCTTGTGCCTGACGAGATGAACATCACCGTTATTCTCGTTAAGCGAATCAATGGTGTACCCCACTATCGCTATTTGAGTAATGGAACCCACGATGTGATTGTGCAGCCTTGGAGTTCGACGAAATTCATGGCCATTGCCAATGCTGGAGCGGCGCTCAGGAAAGCATCTGATGGCGCCATTGGACTCACGGCCACTGTGGATTCTTTCCCCATCGGTGATTTGTCGACAATCGTACACAGCTATAACGAACAATTATACACGTCCAATGGCCTCGCGCGATGGTTTCTCAACATCGGGACACGCAGCCAGTTAGACCACTTTATTCATGACGGCTGGTTGAAGAGGCCAAGTGAAGAGAGCCTTGGGGGTAATTATGGTCATCCCACCGCTGCCGTAGGCGCTCGTTTTGTTGATGAATCAGTCAGTCTAGAGATGCCGGCCGATGATGGTTCAGGCCCGGAAAATCAGCTCTCAACCTATACCATCGCCGAGTTCTTGAAACGTTTGGTCATGCATCGAGACGACCCACACTACGCTATGCCTCATCTGCAATGGTCCGACGTTCAGACATTGCTCTACGGTTCAACTGCCTCTGTTTTATTCGAGAGTGAGCAGCCCCAAGGAATGGAGTCTGACCCAAGCGTTTATTTGCAAAACGCCGTCGATATCACGTCGTTCGAGTCGGCTGCACAGGGGCAATGGCGAATTTTCAGTAAACTGGGATTTGGCTATTCGCGGGGTGGAGAATTTGTCAGCGCTGGGTACGGCTGCCTACCGGTCTTCGACGACCAAGGCCGGGCAGAGTTAGATCGGGGCACAGAGTTTTTTATCGTAACGCAGCTTCAGGCTCACCGGAAATATCACGAAACAGACCACCTCATCGCTGAGACGTATCGACATGTCGTCCACGGGATCCGTTCTGGTGCCATCCAATAGCTTGCGCTTTTTCTCGGTCTATAAATGAAGATCAAATCCAAAGCGGAGACCCAGGCGCATTGTCACGAGCTCTTCTTGGCCATTTTGCCCTGGGATATACTCGACAGCGACTTTGAGTCCGCCCCAAGGCTGGATCATGCCTAGGCGTGCATAGGTCAAGCCGAAGAGCCCACCGATCCGACCACCAAATCTCATTTCATCTTGCCATGGTAACCCGAGGGCAACCGGTGCCAGCTCTACGTCTTGGTGCCAAAGGCGCTTTCTGTGTCGCAGGGTGATGGGCGTCGCAAAATAAAACATGAGGTCGATGTCACCCGCATCGACTTTTTCGTCGAAGAGACCTGCGCCCCCCATTTCCAAGCCCATCCTCAGTGACCAAAACGGGCCCAGACCGTGACCAAAATCGATTCGGCCTGACCCCCCCCCACCAGCTCTATTTTCGTCTGCAAAGCGGATATTCATTAAACCTCCGCCCTGAAACGCCATGAAAAAGCGATCGGTGACGCGATGCCGTTCCGTATAAACCGCTTTTTGGGTGAGTATAAATGGGCACTGCTGGTCTGCCACCTGCAGTGCTTTGGACAACAAGGTTTTGCTGCGACTTATGGTCAAGAGTTCTTTGACCTTCGGCTCATCTTTGTTGGCCTCGGACCAAATTTTACTGGGGTCACCACCTAATTTTTCTTGGGACTGTCCAAAAAGGGCCAGTGCCGCCTGACGGGTTTTTTGGTCTGCTACGCAGACCAATATCAGCGCGTCGCTCATTAGGTCTTGGTATTCATAATGGTCTATCTGCCAGAGTTGCTGCTCCGCTGTGCTGACCAGTGTGACCATGTCGCGCACCAGCCCTTCGGCTCCCTGGCCTTTTGCATCCGCACGCGTCGATGACAGCAGACAGCCGGCGGACAAAACCAATAGGAGGCCGACTTCAGGCCGTCTGATTATATTTAACACGTCTACGTACCCATTCCCCGGTCGTCGTACTGTCTTCCAATCGATGAGCAGGCCGACTGGACGTTACTCCGCATTGTAACAAGATCAGTAGAAATTGCTTCTTATGTTCAAATTATTACTGGTGTAGACACCGGCCCTGACTCATCATGCATCTGGCTGGTTGGAGCCAGCCGTCTACTTTCTCTCAGCACAAATGGTCATCGAGCCTGGTATGTGGATATCTGATTCTCCTTACATCGGTCATATTGCTTCGATTGCGGCCGCGGCCCTCTGGGCCATTGCATCTATCTTATTTACCCGGCTCGGGGCGAGCATCAATGCGGCTGTTCTAAATCTTTTGAAGACAGGAATCGCCTGCCTATTAATGCTTTTGACACTCAAAATAGGCGCAGGTCATTTTTGGCCACAAACCATGACCAGTGCCGAAGTGGCCTGGTTAGCGGGTAGCGGACTTCTGGGCCTCACCCTGGGTGACACACTTTTATTTATGGCGTTCAACCGCGTCGGGCCACGGAAGTCGCTCCTGTTTATGACTCTAGCACCGCCAACGACGGCGTTGCTTGCATGGCCGTTTTTAGGTGAGCCCATCACGTTAAAAATGTGCCTTGGTATTTTGATCACGATTTTTGGGGTTGCTCTTGTCATTGATGATCGTGAAGGCAGTGAAGGTCAACAGTCCGACAAAGGTGGACTGATGCTGGCAGCCGCTGCAGCCCTATGCCAAGCGGTTGGCAATATTGGAACCAAACTCGGCGGTCATCACGCGCCACTGGAAATGGGTCTAGTCAGAATCACTTTTGGTACGATGGGCCTTCTTCTCTTGGTCTTGCTGACCCGAAATATACGGTCTGAACTGCGGCCACTCAAGCATGGGAAAACCCTATCCATGGTCCTGGTTGCGACCCTTCTTGGTACCTATTTTGGGATTTGGTTACAGGTTGCAGGATTGAGATTTGCACCGGCGGGCATTGCGGCCACCCTATCATCGACGTCACCTATATTTGTTTTACCGCTCGCGGCCATTTGGCTTAATGATAGGCTGACAGGACGTAAGCTTGTCGCCGCCCTAATCGCGACCCTGGGCATGGCTTTACTCTTCGATATCGGCTGAGTAGGTCGGTTCCGTTATGAAGTCGACACATGATTTTTGGCCATAACGAAGCAGGTGGGAGAAATTTAGGATATGCTGCTCTCCATGCGGCCTACTTTTATCCTCATGTGTTTCTTATCTTTGTCGTGCCAAAGCGAGAGCCACGACACAGTGCCACAACTCGATGCGGCTATACCCGCCGATGCGACTGGTCTGGATACTGATTTAGGCACTGACTCTGGCGCCGCAGACGCAACCTTGATTCAGGATGCAAATCCTCTGGATGACACCATTCAAACAGCCATTCGTGCGGCCGGTCAGACGGAAGACGAGCGCGTTCGATTCGAACTCCTCTCAGACCTGTCGTCTCAATTGCCAACGGACCACCCCCTTCAGTCCGACCTTCAAAAGATTCTGCCGATTGTTGAAAGGTGGGCGTATGGCCGTGACCGCTTTTGGTCACCCGGGGATCAGGATATGGCGGGTGAAGGTGGTTATCTGGCGGCTGATTTCATTCAGCGTATTTGGCCAGGAGCAGAGACATACCCACCCTTGGTTAGACCCGAATCTGTCCTGCGGCCCATCTGGTGCATCTACCGGGCACGCATGTTGGTTTGGTCCACGATTCAAACAAGCTTATTCGCCGACGATGCTTTTGAAGAAGCTCGTGCCTGTATGCGTGTTGCCCAAGATGCATTTCCTGATAATCAGATCATTGGAATGTACTTAGACCAACCGATTCCATGGACCTCAGAGCTATCACCCGATCCGACGGCACCTAACTGGGCTAATCAACAGCGCTTGGCTCTTAACAAGCTCAGCCAAGTGATTCATTTTTGGATCGATCAACGTCAGACGAATGATGGCCAATTCGGGGGCGGTTGGGGAGATGACGTTGAACTATGGCGATGGTGGGCACCAATCCTCATTGGATTCGAAGACTCTAAGGTATCAGAGGCACACGCTCGCCTCACCGAGGGCATTTTTTCGCTACCCAGAATGGAACTCGGTTACAGCGATATTTTGACCGATGTAGAGCATTCTTCAGAGGAGACAGCTGACACGATTATTCCGGCCTTATTAAGAGAGCCAGGCAGTCCGCTACATCGGGGCCGGGCAGCCGTGATCGGTGACCTAATGAGTCGACTCTGGTTTGGTGAAAACCAACTTGGATATCGGCAATTCAAAAGCACATACCTGAATTCCATGACCGTCGATGAAGGGCCAGAACATGGATGTGATACGCCTTACCACAGCCGGGTCGTGGCTCCAGCGCTACGACTCTGGCAGTTAGATCCTGATCACTCTGTAGGCCAATCTATACAGGACTGGTTAGACAATTGGGTGGCTGTTGCGGCGCGCCAAGAGTCTGGCAAAGCGGCTGGCCTACTTCCAGCAGCCATTGATTATCCGAGTGGTCAGGTGCGACAGGAGAGCGGTCAGTGGTGGCGACCAGGCTGTCATATTTTACCGACTCTATTCCGCTATCCAAGAGCCGTCAGCATGTTGGCCACGGGCTTGGTTCAGACCCATGTAATGACGGGGGAACCTCGGTACTTAGACCCACTTCGATTTGTTGCTGACAATCGCAACCTAGCCGATCCAGATGCGGAGGAAGGCAGCCTAGGGTGGGCGCTTGCTGAAGTCTCAGGACAGATGCTAGAGGCCATGTCTAAGTATAGGCTGGCAACCGAACAGGCTCTTTTTGACGGCGTGTTACGCAGTCGCGGACATGTCTACGTCCGCAGCATCTTGACCGGGAACAGCGATCTCCTAGATGGTGCTCTTGAGGCTCTAAATGAGCAGCTTTCCGTTGATTACGCGGCCTACACTTCGGAAGTTAGATTCACGGATCGTGTTTTTAAATTCCATAGACGATATGCAGATCAGTTTCGTAATGTCTCCCATGGTCGCCCGGATACCAAACTGCTCTACCAGATGATCACGGGTGACTTTGGAGAGGGGATCTATTTTCCACTCCGAGCTGTGAAGTGGAACATAGCCCCCACCGATGTGGCTGTGCGTGTACACCGCAACCGACCAGATGCCTTTGAATCAGAGCTTTTCAATTTCTCAGAATCCTCTCGGCGTATTCCGGTCTCTCTCTTCCGTTTAAACGACGGGTCTTATCGATGGGAGATGAGCTGTAATCGGCATATGCCAACGGCTGGCCGTGTCGATGAGAACGCTGAGCAGCATTCTTTTACAGTCGTCGTGCCACCTCGCACTCTATGCCAGATCGCTGTTGAGAGTTTGTAGGCTCAGGCGTCATCTCGACTGAGACCGCGCGCGACTAGAAGTCTTGGTCGGCACTGATGAGCAGACTTCGGGCAACTGTCACCATAGGGGATGTCTCTTCCACTAACCGAGGCGAATTTCGAACCACCTCATCGAAGGCGACCCGAGTCAGTTGACCTCGCTGGATGGCGATCATGACCGGATTTGTCAGCGATTCGTCGGTCACGGCATTGGCAGCCTCAAACCCAAGTTCGCTTGCCAAAAGATTATCGGCCGCTGTAGGCTGGCCCCCTCGAGCGATATAGCCGATGATGTTTACCCGAGTCTCCAACGAACGTCCGCCTTGATACTGGCGAATCTTATCGTCATTTTCGATCAGCTCGCGCAATCGATCAGGGAGGTCTTTATACCCAGACGACTTGCGGACGCCTTCGGCCATGACGATGACGATCGATCGATAATTAAGTCGAACTGCGGCGCGGACACGAGCTAGAACCAATTCGATGTCGTAGGTCTCTGGACGTTCTGGGATCATCAGCGTCGTGGCGCCGCCCGCAATGCCCGCCGCCAAGGCAAGCCACCCACTGCTGTTTCCCATCACTTCGAGAATGGCGCAGCGTCGGTGGCTCTCGCAGGTGTCTCGCAGTTTTCTCAGGGCATCAACCGTGCTGTTCAACGCCGTATCAAATCCGATACTTGCATCGGTTCCCCAAATATCATTGTCAATGGTGGCGGGTATGCCGACCAATCGGAGGGGTTCATTGTATCGGACCTCATAGGCTCGTCTGATATGATCCATGCCCTTAAAGGACCCATCACCGCCTAAAACGATGACCCCGCTTAAGCGCAATTGGCGTAGATTGACCACCGCGACATCTGTAATTTCTTGTCGCCGCTTTTCCCAGGCATCTGGATCAGGACAATCCGCGGGGGCTGGTTTAAGCTCCGGGATGCGCCCAGTCCCTATAAAAGTCCCACCGCGGTGTATAATTCCTCGCAAATCGCTGCGATTAATTTCACTGAGATGATTGACTTCTAGACGGCCTGCCAGCCCGTTAAGGCCTTCCCGAAATAACACGACTTCATTGTCTTTCGAGCATGCTTTCAGACGTCTAAAAGCAGCCCGGATAGCCGCGTTCATCCCTGGTGCATCTCCACCACTGGTCAGAATTCCAATTCTTTGTATCGTTCTATTCATGAGACTCATTCCTGATCGAGCCAGATTATCTAACGTCCGAGCATTCGACAAATCGATCTCAAATACAATCGTTCAATGACCGAAATCATCACAGACAGGCTCGTCTAGTGCATCATTCATCCATTGTCCACAACTTTGGTCAGATAGTGACTCAGTTATGCTTCACTATATTCGTTGCGCAAGAAAAAGTCAGTCTCTATGTCGGGTCTACACGGTCTGCACTCAATTGTACGCATAATTCTACTCTTTGGTAGATATTTGTCATTGATTTCTGTATACTCACCAGTCGAAGCGACCGACAGGGAATTAATGGTCGCCATTGAGCATCCAAAAGACTCATAATTGGATAGCTTGTGATAAGAAAACAGGGGGAATTCTATGGCACTCAAAACGATTAAAATCGAAGAGCAGCGTTCATACCGAGGGAAGGATTTTCCACTGGTCTTATCGCCTGAAAGCTCTCAGGGGTCCGATAAGGCTCAGCTGCTCAACTGGCTTTCAGACAATCAGGGCTATCTGAGAGAGCTGATGATGGAACATGGTGCGGTCCTACTGCGTAACTGTCCTGTCGATGGACCCCATGATTTCGAGTCAGTTTTAGACAGCGCTGAGTTTGTCAACATGCCCTATGTGGGTGGTGCTGCGCCGCGCGAAGAAGTCACCAAGGGCCGAATCTTGACTGCGAACGAGTCGCCACCAGACCAACCGATCCCGTTCCATCACGAAATGGCTCAGGTCCCAAAGCCGCCTGCCTATATTTTCTTTTATTGTGATATTGCCTCGGAGACAGGGGGCGAGACTGCAATCGTTCATTCCGGCAGAGTCTACGAGAGGTTTTCTGAGAGTAGTCCAGAATTTGCTCAAAAAGTTGAAGAATTGGGCGTCAAATATCGGCGGGTTATGCCCGATCAGGATGACCATTCATCGCCCATTGGGCGCTCTTGGCGCTCGACGTTTCTGACGGATGATCCCGTCGAAGCAGAGGAAAAGATGCGTTCCATCGGAACCAATTGGACGTGGCGAGGTGATGGGACTCTCTACACGGAGACAGCCATTGTTCCCGCCATACGAACGGAAGAGCGAACGGGAATAAAGACATTTTACAATTCGGTGGTTGCGGCCTACACGGGCTGGACTGATGACCGAAACGACCCTAAGCACGCGGTCGTTTGTGGCGACGATTCACCGGTCGATCATACAGCTGTTATGGAAGCTCATTCTGCTATGCAAGAAGAGTGTGTCGCGTTTAAATGGCAACGAGGCGATGTTCTTCTTATCGACAACAGTCTCGTGATGCATTCGCGTCGGCCGTATACGGGTGCACGTCGAATTCTCGCGTCCATCGCTGTTGGCTAGTTTCGAGTCCTGGCTGAGCCCGCCTTGGTTGTGCATAACTCGATGACCCATTAACATCATGTGATGGCAACGGCCTGTGCTGAACTCTGTAGACACTATTCTGAGAGGATTTGGACCTTGAGATTTTTGCTTTCATTTTTCCTCATCGTCTATGCCTTCGGTGCGTTGACGGGGTGTAATAATCCGCCGACTGCGCCCAAAGATTTAGAGAGCCTGCTGGGCTTTCTTTTCGAGCGTATGGACGACGACGATCCCGAGGCCCTGACAACCGGTCTTGAGAACTTATACGATTGGTTTCAAGACGATGCTCAGCTGGGGGACGCTAGAGAAGGCTTCTTAGTTAAGAATTTGCCGGCCAGTGCGCTGGCCGTTCTCGATGATAAAGAGCGATCAGCGTCAGGCCTTGAGGGCATTACAGTCGCGACCAAAAGTCCATATTGCTCACGGGCTATCGCAGGTTTGCTCACCTGGGAAGACTTTGGATCCATTCTGGACAATTTTACGCTCTATGAACGAACTTTTAGAACCGACCCCACATGTTTTGGAGAGAGAGCCTGCACACAGGTCGAGGCGGATAGTCACACGCGGTCTGCGTGGGCAGGTCTCGTGGAGATGGAGTCAAAGTATACGATTCAATTTAGATGGGTAGAGACTAAATATGGCTGGATGATGCTGCAACGATTCTGGTTGAAAGATCCCGTCCCAGGAGACTCCTTTGATGTTCGAATGAACGCCAATTACTACATCGGGATTGTCATGGATGATGGCGGCCGTGCTGCAAAGCCGATCTCGCCTGCATTTAGACGCGCGGCCAATGGCGCCGTTGGGCAAACGGGTCGAGACATTGATGCGCAACAAGAAGCCCTCAGCCGTGCAGGCTCGCTTCGGATTCACGCAAATTGGTTCAACGTCGATACCGGTGTCATCCCCATCCCTGATGAGACGATTCGGTCAACATTGATATCCAATCAAATCAACGATTCGACTCGCCACGACAACTGGTTGGGAGACAATCCCGAGCAGTTTCCGTGTCCTCAACTGATGATGTCGACAGACGATGATTCAGTCGACCAATCAGATGACAGGGCTGATCCATGAGGCTGCTATTTTGCACAGTGTGGGTTTTGATTGCGGGATTAGGCATTTCGACGAGCTTGGCGAATCCGGCTCAAGAGGCAGCTCACGATGGCGCTACCCAAACTGATTCCGACGCGTCCTCTCAGCCAGAAAAAGGTACAAAACCAGCTGTTGAGGCGACGTCATCAGGGCAAAAACGACCTGTTGGAGATGTCGATGTTGCAGCCCATCGCAAGGGGTTTCAACTCTACGGTGGTCTGGGCCTCAAGACCTGCATTCCCGACGGAGCAGCAGACTGCAGCAACACCTATCCGGGCACTTTCATTAGCACTGGCATGGAATACCGCTTTTGGTACCTCGGCATCGCACTTGATTTCGATTTGGGCCGCTATTTAGTCGCCGAAGACGATGACTTCGATGTGTCCAGTTTAAGTATGCACTTGATGCCGGTACTTAAAGCCTATTACCCCCTCAAATCCCTCGATGTTTTCGTTGGTTTTGGCATGGGTTATGGACAACAATGGGTGACCGAAGACAGTTCTCGATCCGAGGCTTCTTGGACGACTTTTTGGCGAGCGATGAAGGTCACGGCCGGCGTTGGACTCGATCTGGAACCCTATGGGTTGCCAGCGGGTTTTACTCTGGATTTAAATGCGGATTTGCTGATGCATAGCGGGGGAACGCGTTGTGCAAAATATGGGGGCGCTGGTCCCTGCCTAGATGAAAAGGATTTAAAGGGTGGTCAAAACGACGTCGCCGACCAAATCCGTCTTGGGTCGGCATTACGATATTCGTTCTGAGTCAGCCATTCAAAACGGGTGATTTACAATCGCGTATATGCCCATGACAAAGCCCCGCTGCTCGAGTTGGCCCGGCCTCTCTGAATCTTGAAATTCTTCCAGTGCGCTGGCGACATCGAAGCGAACCACGAACACTGAATCGTAAACGAAGCGAAGGCCACTGCCGATGCTGCCGTGAAGGTGTGTAAAGTCGTCGTTTTCGCCGTGTAGCCAGACCCGCCCTAAATCGAAGAATGGAACCAGCAGGAATGCATAGGTAGACCGAGCCCGACTCAGAGAGAGAAACGTCCAGCGTAATTCGGTATTGTTGTACAGGGTCGCGTTTCCACGAAATCGACCATTTGGAAATCCTCGCAGAGCGACATTACCGCCCACTTCCACGCGCTGACTTCCGCCGAGAATGTGCTGATGAAAGAAGGGGAGTGAGCCACCTTGGATATCCAGTCCTAATCTCACGGCCAAGACGAGTGATTTATTCTCAGTCAATGAATGCCACTGTCGATGTGTGGTATTAAACCCCCACATGGAATAGTCAGAGCCGGTCAAGCGATGTGCAAATCGCGCTGAGATTTCTGAAAATACACCACTCTGTGTATCTGGCTCACGGTTCCTGGTGTCCAGCATGATACCCAGCTGCAATTGGTTGAGATAGCCACCATCAAGGCCGGTCGGGTTGTCTTCTGCGAGCTTTGTATCGGGATAGACATCGATCTGCGTCTTCCTGAACACGAGGCCCGTAAATAACCAGAGTGTCTGATTGAGTGGGATTCTTACATTTGGGACGATCCAAAGGCTTTCTGCGTTGAAGGTATAATATTTGTCCGGTGTGCTCTCGGGCCTCAGTCTCGGCAGTCGGTTGCCCCGGCCGAAATACCAAGCGCTGTCCCACGTTTCATACCCTGAGTCGAGATCGACCCTCACACCACTCTTCGCCACATTTGGAATATCGAAAAGGAACTTATGAAAAGCATACCCACCGGTGGTCTGGTAGAACTGACCGCCGAAGGACAGATTGTATGGTGCTTTTTGGTCTGGGTTCACATGACCACGGAGAAATGCCGCGCCATAGGCTCCATAGCCTGTTCCACGATCGGATGTGAAACTTAGAAGTGGGACACCCACGACATCCCAGCTCGATGTCGTATCGGCTTTTGCGCTCGGAGTCTGGGCGTTTGCTGATGCGCAACTGATTGCTATCAGGGTCATGCTCCAGAGCAAATAGACCCATTCATGACCCGGCCTGGGGACACCAGTTCTTGTCATCAATCTGTAATCTTGACGTGTTCAAGTATGCCCGAGATCGATGTTCCGTTCTTATCGACCAAGGTGGCCGCATAGGTCGTCGTGATGGGGTCGCCGACCCATGGCTTGGCCATTTTACCGAGCAATCCCCATTCTTTTGCAGGGCGATATGCATACAGTCTTTTTTGGGTGTCAATTGTTCCGATGGCCATCGAGAGTTTAAGTCCAGAGCCCATTTTTTTGACCTGATATTCGCCCTGCGAAATCGCTTTTGGATGACCAACACTTTTTTTCCAGACCCACCCCGTAGAGCGGCCTTCTGCATCTTTCTTGTATTCGACCAAGACTTGGTCAGCTCCGACAAAGCCACGGAACCGCACCCACTGCTGTGCGACTTTTGGCAGCCTCGTATTTGACCGACTGTGGTCTAGATATCCATGGCCAGTGACGGTTTTCTTGCCAGCCGCATTCTTAATCTCGGCGTCTGCTGTTGTCCATGGGATCAAAATTTCGGATTGGTAAAATTCGTCATCATCGACCGTCACTTTGTGCCCAGGAGCGCGGGTCGCAATACTTGGAGCGCTGAGTTTTAAAGTCGCTGACATCGACTTGGTCTCTGCGTGAAAGACCGTCTCCTTTGACGAACTCTTGAGGTAGCAGGAGCCAACCTTTAGCTGGTTGCCGCTCGCCGAATATGACCACTGATCTTTGTCGAATCGAGCCGCCTCATTGTTCCCTTTGGACCCTGTGGGGACATGGAGTATCCGGCACGCCGCTTTTCCATCACCCCAACCCGCATTCGTAAACACATATTGGATGAGCAGGTATGTCCCGTCAGTCATGTGGGCGATGGCTGTGTAGCTCTCACCGTAGGCTTCTGTGCTGATGGGTCTCGGCTGGAGAACGGGTGCTGCGGTTGTGCTGGTTGAGGCACTGAGCACCAAGAATACCAGCGCCAGCGCCCAAGCACCTGGACTGGGTTTGGTTGCTACGCGTTCCGATAATGTCCGCATATTGTCTCCTCCTGCAAAGTCGAGTTAATGATTTTTTCAATCAGGGTAATGGCTCACCTTGGGCTGCGACCAAAATGGCATTCCACTGTGTTCGTGTCAGCTTAACTTTCACTGCATCTACTGACGCCTTGATACGCTCAAGTCGCTGTGTACCAATGATAGGGATGACGCCGGCAGGATGAGCAAGTATCCAAGCCAGCGCGACGGCCGAACGACTCACACTTTGCTCATTGGCGATGGTGTCGAGAGTGTCCAACAATTGGACCAGTCGGTGGCCCTCTGCGTCCGCACGCGCGGCCATGGTATCTAGTCCAATTCGCCCACCGGCCATGGGACTCCATGCCATAGGAGTCACTTTTGTCTCCATACATTGGTCCAAGATGCCGTTACGAATCGCATCATGGTTCCAGCATGAGAATTCAGGCTGTCGCGTGGCGATTGGGAAAGGCAGCCAAGCTTGCAGCGCTCTAAATTGTGAGGGTGTGTAATTTGAAACACCGACCTCTTTAATTTTACCCTCTTCACGAAGCTCCGTCAGCACGGCAGCGACGGCCTCCGGGTGTCCTAAGAAGTCGGGCCTATGAATTTGGTACAAATCGATGGAGTCAATTTGTAAACGTTGTAAGGAGGCGTCGACGGCCTGTCTCAAGTAACTCGGGCTCGAATCGTATGGGACACCGAGGACGATGCCGCCCTTTGAGGCGATCACCATCTTCTCCCTGAGATGCGGTGCGTCTTTTAGCACAGCACCAAACAAGGCTTCGGCGTCTCCAAATTCTCCACCGCCATCGCAACCGTATACATCTGCATGGTCGAATAAATTGATGCCCATTTCCAAAGCAAACTCGACTTTTTCCCGAGCTGTTTTGACGTCTGTACCGGCAAATCGCCAGCACCCATATGCAAGTGGAAAACTACTCAGGTTTGAGCGACCCAATTGTCTATAATCGGCCGTAATTGAAAGTGTACTCATGAACGCCTCCCCCGTTTGTCTGGTATGCTAAGAGATCTTCAGTATAAACAACAAGTGTGACTATATATCTACCAAGTGGTAGATATAACTTTACGGGCAAATAAGCAAGGGTTAAGATACACTCGAACCGGCGCCAGATCACATCGATTTATCGAGCAATAGTGGCGTTTATAACGGGCCGAGGGGAGCATGTATTCCATTGAATTCGATTAATGCAAACACCAATGGTACCTGGACGATTGGCGATTTCGAATTCAGCTGCCTCGACCTGTGCTTCCAAATCCATCGGCGTGACCGACCGACCCACCTTTTGTGGTCTATCGAGTGGAAACCGGACGCTTTGATTGCCGCGATTGGTGTGGCTGATGTCACCGAGTCCAGGGGGTTCTTTGACGTCAAAGATAAGCAAGTCGGCCGCGCTCAATTTGCGTCCCTCGATGAGATTACACTTCAAGAAGAGCGTCTGTTTGTATCGGGCCGATTGACCAACAAGCAGCTGTGGTTGCTGACCTTCGAAGTGGTCGATGAGGTCCAAGTGAGATTCGATTTGTCGACGTCTGATCCAACTTTGAATCGATTGTCTCTGTCTAGCTGTTTGTCTGACGCGTCTCATATTTACGGTTTCGGTGAGCAATTCACTCATCTCAATATGGCAGGGCGGATCATCCCTGTTCTGAGTCAGGAACCCGGGATTGGCCGTGGTGTACAACCGTTAACATGGGTCATGAATACAGCCTTCAAAGCGGGGGGGACTTGGCACAACTCCAATGCACCAATGCCGTGGTTTTTAACCAGCGGATTGCAATCATTCTGTCTAGAAAACAAAGAATACAGCGTTTTTGATTTCTCTATGACCGATCGCGTTTGTGTCCATGTTTTTTCAACGACTCTTCGCGGGCGAATTTTCTTGGGTGACAGCCCCATGAGCATGGTGAGCGCGTACAGTCGTTATTCGGGTCGAATGCGTGCTCTACCGCCTTGGATTGGTCAGGGGGCTGTGATCGGTATGCAGGGGGGCACCGAGGCTGTGCGTGACCTATATGGAAAACTCCAGGCCGTCGGGGCGCCCGTATCCGCATTTTGGTTGCAAGACTGGGTCGGCGCACGCAAAACCTCAGTGGGCTGGCAGCTTTGGTGGAACTGGGAGTTAGACGACGACCGGTATCCCAACTGGGACGATTTGAGAGCTGAGTTGGGGACTGATGATGTGCGTTTGATGACCTATATCAATCCATTTCTTGTCGACCCGGCTGACAAGGGAAGCTTCAGGCGCAATCTCTTCCAGGAGGCACGAGAACTCGGGTATCTCATCAAGCGCGATGATGGCAGCCCATACATGATTTTGAACACGTCTTTTTCAGCAGCAATGGTTGATCTGGCCAACCCGAGTGCCTGCGAATGGCTCAAAAATGTCATCAAAGAGCAGGTCTTGGCCGTTGGCTCATCGGGTTGGATGGCTGACTTTGGAGAAGCCTTGCCTTTCGATGCAGTTTTACATGGTGGCATCGATGCTGATTCATTTCATAACGAGTATCCTGAGATTTGGGCAAAGCTCAACCGCGATGCCATCGAAGAGGCTGGACTCGGTGATGAGATTGTTTTCTTCATGCGATCTGGCTTTACCCAGTCTCCTAAGTACTGCACGCTTTTTTGGATGGGTGACCAGCTCACGAGCTGGCGGGTTGAGGATGGCATCAAAAGTACTCTGGTTGCCATGCTCTCATCCGGGATGAGCGGGATGAGCATTAACCACAGCGATATCGGCGGCTATACGGCGACTACGGTGCCGTCATTGCCCTTCCAAATCCCGGGCATTGGCTACATTCGCAAGCGCGAACTAATGATGCGCTGGATCGAGTTGAATTCAATGACGCCCGTGTTTCGAACCCATGAGGGCAACCAGCCGGGGCGTCACCATCAGATCGATAGCGATCAGGAGACGTTGGAACACTTTGCTCGTTTTGCCCGACTCTACGCGGCCCTAGCAGACTACCGGCAAGTGTATATGCAGGACGCAGCTGACCATGGCTATCCGGTCATTCGTCACATGTGGCTTGCTTTTCCTGACGACCAAAATTGCTTGGACTTGGAGCTTCAATTTATGCTCGGTGACGATATTTTATTTGCGCCGGTGGTCGATCCCAATACGGATCGGGTCGATGCATACCTGCCGAGTGGTGACTGGACTCACTTGTGGAGCGAGACATCCATTGGAACCGAATCAGGAGATTGGGTGTCTGTGCCTGCGCCCATCGGGCAACCGGCGATCTTTTGTCGGACTGGATGCGCAATTTATGGTCACTTACGCGGGAAACTTGGGGAAACCGACGACCTTGTCAGTCTTCAAAGTGAATCCATCACACGCATCAAAAAGACCTAAACGCAGCGACTATTGAGCTAGGGCTTTTAATTCGACCCGTAGCGTCAAGGGCAGAAAATCAGGAAGAGGGTCCGATGGGTCTAGACCCCAGACGGTTTTTAAGATTTCACCAAGAGCATCGGGTTCGATCCCAAATGGACTGACGATTGATTGAATGTTGGCTGATGAGACCCTAGCCGTTAGGTCAAAATTGTCGAGCGTGCTCAGATCAGACCCAAAAAATTCGAATTCAGGTGCGACAAATTCGAAGTTTCCGACCCTCACACCTCCTTCGTCGACGACCTCTACGGTATATTGGTCCGCACTCGCCATCCAAGAGCCGTTGCTCGCCATGATCGACAATTCGAGCTGAGAATCGACATCAGGTTGGTCATTTGAATTCCGATCCTGCGCCAGAATCGCCATCTCCATGCTGCCTGATTGAATGCCAAGCAGTAGGTTTGGCACAAACCCCCCAAGAAGTGTAGCCAGCAGTGGACTCTCCGGAACGAGGATCTGCAAATCTGAACTATTGCCTTGATATTGGTGTGCTAACGATTGGTCCCAAGCCTCCACGGGTGGATTAAAAGTCGCCTCGATCAATGAGCTCAGCTGGTTATCTCTTCGCGTCCAGAAAAAGGCCGTTCGTGTCTGAGCGAGGTAGCCATAGGGATATGTTGTTAAGCTATCTGGTTTATCCATCGCCAATAATGTCAGTGGGTATCGATAGAGTGATTCCATGGATTGCACATACACTTTGACCCGCTCGCTGATCTGTCGGGCCGTCGCCAACTCTGCTTCAGCCGAACTCTGATCTCCGGACCGTACGGCTGAGGTGCCCCTGAATAGAGCGAGTGTATGACCCATTCGAAGGTGTGAAACCCGAAGCGCAATCATGGCTTCGCCGACGAGATTATTTGGCATCTGCTCGGGCAGGTCCTTCAAAAGCAGCCCATAGTCTTTCTCCATGTCGATCAAGCGTTGAAATGGACTGGCCGTCCATTCTGAAAATGCGTCATCAGACAGCTCGACGATGGACTTGAACGACGGCTTGGTGGGTCTTGCGATAATGCCGGCTGCTGCGCCCAATTCATCTTGGGGCAGTTCCCCTGCGAGATAGAAGTAGAGCTCCGGATCAGATTCATAGAAATCGCGCCATTGGAAATCCGTCCATTTTTGAAATATCTGGATGAGGTCGACAGATGAATCTTGATAGACCGGTGCCAGCCAACCCAAGTAGTCTGACCAGCTCATCTGTCCATCCCAGGTCAGTTGGGTGAGGTAATGATCGTATTGCCAATAGGTCCACTCCCGGCCCGTTGTGAATGTGATGTGTCCAAGGGTTGTGTACGCGGGCAGCACTGTGTCGACGTCATATTGCCGCGACCGAGCGGCGATAGGGGTGATCATCGGGAGATTATTATCAAAGCCAAGCCACCACGCCGTCTCTGGGAAGTAGACCAAGTCACGCGTGTTGTTGGCCGCGTCGAAAAAACGCCTCTGATGTTGAAAGTCCTCGCAGTCGTAGACAGGTGCGGGGTGTTCAAGATCGTAGAACATCGTTGTATGAACAAACGCACCCAAGCGCTCATCTGCGTCTAATGGGAGATGATAATAGGGACCGCCTTGGCCTGTATCACGCTCCAATCCACAGGTCGTATGAATCCAGGCAAAGGGTTTGACGAGAGGATGATTAATGCTCAGGTGTTCAGTCGCTAAATTTAGCCAATTCAGCATCAGCTGTTCATCCGGTTTAGTAAATTCGCTGGTTCCAATCTGGAAGCCAAGAAGCTCGATACCTGTCGATGCAAATCGGTCTAATTTTGTTGTGATTTGAACTTCTGCTTCAATCGATTCACCTGTATTGGCATCGACATCCTCCGGCTTGACTAATCGAAATGCATTTTGCTGTTGGTCGACAAATCCTATGATTATTCCGAGTCTGATTCCGTACTCGCGTGCCTCGGCCACCATGTCCTGCATATACGGAACCCAGGCCTCAAGATCTACTGTGTTGAGCATGTGGAATGTCAGCTGATTTTGTCGGTTTCTCGCCAACCACCTAAAATAGCGCGATACACCCGCCCGAAATTCATCGATATTCGGGCGCAAGAGGTAATCACTCATGACCGTTGGGTGCTGAGTGTGTTCATGAAACCCCCTCATTTCAAAGTGTGGCAGTGTCATGTCACGCCCACTGTAGTTGGGCATTTCGATAGATGGGTTAGGTGGGTAGATGGTTTGTTCGGGGTGGATGTAGCGGGCGCCTAAATCGCCAGCAATTTGGTAGAGTCCATACATGGCGCCCGTCTCTGTGCTGGCGGTTACTTCAACCCCTCGGCTGGTGCTTTCCAGGGTGTACCCTTGGTCACCAAAGGCCGTAGACACATCTGTTATTTGAACATAGACGACGTGTGTTGCTGGCGCGTCTTCTCTCGCACCTGAGATAGATCGAGCGGCGAGTTTTAAGTCCGCGGCAGCTCTGACCAGACCTGGATGACTCTCCATTGGTGTGACCACATCCAGGGCCAGTGGAGTGGACGATTCCGGCTCGGCAGAGCATCCAGCCAAAGCCAAGAGAAAGGTGAAGTAGACTGGCATAGGCCAAACTAAATGCATCATTGCGAGACCCCCTGACCGACTTGTCGATACAATACCCACTGAGTCTGAGTATCACTAAGCACCATATTTAAATTGCGGACATTTATCACTTTTGTTCGGTGTTTTTTTGGCCAAATGGCAAGAACCAAATATCGCAGATGGACCATCAATGACAAATTCGAACGATGCGTCTCACCACCCATTCATGTGTCGCATAGATGGAGCAGAGATGTCGATCAGACATCAAGTTAGACCGGATTATGGCTGACAGATTGACCGCATTCAATTGTGACCCGAGAGAGCCTTTGTTCATCTTCACATTGCAGTGTACCATCTGCGTCCGGCGACCAGATGTCGATGATACGAATCGGTGGGAGATGCCCTTTGAGTAAAGTAACACGTCGAGACATGGTTAAAGCCTTAGCGGCTGGGGGGGCAGCCGTCTCAGCAGGCTGCTTTCAGATAACAGATACTCACCAAAGCGGAGGTGGAATGGTGTCTCGTAAACCCGTTGTCCTGAGTCGCGACAGCCTGCCAACCACAGGGCCTTGGCCCGTCAGTGATCCGTTCTTGTTCTGTGTTCATCATAATGACCAGTTTCCAGCAGCTGACGGCCGCCTTGGGCCCAAAGACACTTTGGCAGGACGTACCCTTGGCTCCGACTTTTCAAATCGGGACGGTTGGAGCATGTACCATGGCGATCGTGTTCCTGGGTTTCCCAGACATCCCCACCGCGGTTTTGAGACGGTCACCATCGTTGAGCAGGGCATCGTTGACCATGCTGACTCTTTGGGCGCGGCAGCCCGTTACGGTCAAGGGGACGTTCAATGGTTGACCGCTGGTCATGGAATTAATCATGCCGAAATGATGCCTCTGTTTAACACCCAAGACCGAAACCCACTGGACTTGTATCAAATTTGGCTTAATCTGCCCGCCAAAAGCAAAATGGTTGAGCCGCGATTCGCCATGTATTGGGCTGGTCAGATCCCCGTGGTGAGACTCCGTTCTAAGGCGGGTCGAGAGACACGGATTAAGGTGATCGCGGGTCGGCTTGATACCCAAAGTGCCTTGGCTCCACCGCCCCACAGTTATGCAGCCAAAAATGACAGTGAAATTGCCATTTGGGATATTCGAATGGAGGCAAAATCAGAGTGGGTTTTACCGGCGTCCAGAGAGGGGACCTGTCGAAGCCTTTACGTCGTCAGCGGACCGTCCTTAACACTAGATGATGTCGCCTATCAATCTCGCTTTCGCTATGGGCTTGAGCCGACCCAAACAGCGGTTTTAAAAGCGGATAAGGGTCCCGTCCGATGTCTCCTTCTTCAAGGGCGTCCAATCGGTGAACCGGTTGCGCAACACGGCCCCTTTGTTATGAACACCCGGGCGGAAATTCAACAAGCCATCAGAGACTACCAACGCACTCAATTTGGTGGTTGGCCCTGGACAACAAACGGACCGATTCATGGGACTGAACCGACGCGCTTTGCCCGACATGCGGACGGGACGCTGGAACATCCACCGGGCTAGTCTAGGGCCGATGACCCGACTGATTGACTCTGCTGGACCTCGAAGTCTAAGACTCGAAAATCTGTCCCACCTCGACCGTCTCGTACGACGGCCATAATGGTGGCGTTGAGCGCCTCTGTTGTCTTAGGCATCACCAGCTCCGTTTCCTGTGTTTGTCCGAAGGTCACAGGAATCTCCAACCGACCGACGGTTGTGTACCAGGTGGTCGTTGCCTCCTCTGTGATGGTTCGACCACCCGAATCGACAAATGTCTCTAGTCCGGTTCCGTCGACCTCGAGTTCGAGAGTGTGCCGTGTCGCCGGCCTGAGGATGCGCGTCTCATTATTGCCGTCAACTCGTATGGTCACAATGGTTGGGTTGGTGTTTCTTGCCTCATCGTCCAAATGAACTCGTACTAATTTTACGGTTTGCATCTGCGCGCCGTCAGCCCAACGTGTGGTCAAATTGATCTGAAGATCAAAGTAGTCTCGTTGAGCGCCTTCACGAGTCACACACGCGGACCCACAGTCGTCAGCGAGCGTTTCAACCTTTTGACTAAAATAGGTCGCGAGGGTCGACAGAACCGAATTGTCGACGCTAAAATCGACGGTCTCGGACGTCCCTTCGATGGGCATGACCAGGCTGTCGTCTAAACAGGCATAATCTCCGAAGGGGCCCAGACTGGCTAGACAGACTGACCAGGTTCGTTCAACGTCACTCGGGCTATACTCGATGGATGTAAGCGTGACGGTCTCGCCGAGACCCAAAGCAGGTGGGTCTGCAACGACGCCCACAACGCGTGGTGCTTGCAAGAGACTCCTTGGGTCGAAGTCATTACAGCCAAGACCTAATAGACACAAAATCCACACTGTGGTCCTCATCAGAATTCTCCCCTGACTCCGAATGATGGCACGACCGGAATTTCAAATCTGGGCATCGATTCGCTGAAATCATAATTGTAATTTCGAGCGCTTGCATTGGCTCGGTTATAGACATTCCGAACATCGAGATACGCGGTCAATCGCCACGTATCAAAGGTCCATTCACGGTCGACACGCAAATCAAGTTGATGAAAGTTATCGAAGCGTTGGGAGTTCGTGTCACCGTAGATGGGCACGAATCGATCTGCATCTGCCTCATATATGGTGTCTTCGACGGGCGTGTCTGGATTGCCTGTGACATACCTAAAACGGAGCCCCAAGGTCCATTTGCGCGTCAGTTTGTATTGGCCCACCAAAATCAAATTGTGGGTTTGATCGGTATCGAACAGGCGCCATTCTTCACCCGGCGCATCGCGGCGTTCTGAGCGTTGCAGCGTGTAGGCGATCCACCCAAAAAAGCGAGAGGTTAGATTCTGCCGTAAGAGCAACTCTAGACCATACGCCCGACCGATACCCTGATTGTCGACCCGAACCGCAGGGTCATCAACCCGCCGTACAAGACGATCGAAATCTTTGTAGAAGACCGAGCCATCGAAGGCCAGAGACTCCGTGATTTTATATTCTGTGCCAGCACTGAGATGCCATCCTCGTTCAGATTTTATGTTGGGGTTTCCAAGACCTTCATTAAACTCATCGCCTTCGGGTGTTTGAGCGTAGAATCCGTATCCGGCTTTCAAGACCAGATCCTGTGTTGTTTGCCATCGTGTGGTCACGCGAGGCTGAAGAATATATTCGTCCGTTGGCGCCAGGTAGTCCAACCGGAGACCCGGTACAAACAGGACGGGACCCCATGAGGCCTGCACCTCAATCCAAGTCGCAGGTGAGGGCAAAAAGTCCGCCAAATCAATGCCGATTGTTTCTTCCAGGCCACTGGAATTAGTTGGCTCGCCTTCCTTGGGTGGGCCTCCGCTGCCATATGCGTCGATACGACTCCATAGAATATCGGCATCTAGACCCATGCGAAGTTTGAATGAGTCGGACAGGGTCAAATCCACAGTGTCTCGAATAAGCACTTGGTGAAACAAAAAATCTAAGTCGACAGTCGAGCCAAAACTGGCCTCAGTCGATGTGGTGAGATAGCTGAGATTAAGTGTATTTTTCATCCCTGGTTTGAATCGATAACTCCATTCGGCTTGTCCGCCGATCCATTCTAAAGCCAGGCGAGCGCTGCCTCTCGCTTGGGGGTTATTCTCATTGGCTTCTGACAGAAGAGCCACCACTCGGTCGCTTGAGCCATAGGCCAGGAGTTTGTAGGCATGTGGCCCATGGGAGTTCGTGTACAAAATCTGAGCATCGTAATAACGAGGTGCTGTCGGCAAGGAAACGGCGGAGTCCGCTGGCAGAGCAACGGCGAGAATGGCATCGAAATAGCTTCGTCTAAAAGCGATGGCCAGTCCGCCCGAATCACCGATGGGCATCTCGATTAAGAGACCCGCATCAAAGACATCAGCTTCGACAAACCCATGGACGGCGTCCCGTCTTGGCTCCCGCAGTTGAATATCGACGACACCGCCGTTTATCCGGCCATATTCAACGCCAAAATTGCTGGGATAGATTTGAATATCGCTGATTAAAGCGCTTGAAACAGTGCTGCGTAGGCCACCGAAATGGAATGGGAGTGGAATGAGCTGCTGATTTAAATAGGCCTGTGTCCGACCCCCACCGCGCAAGATTAAATCGGTATTTCCAAATGGCGTACGTGCTGCGCCGGGCAAGTTTTGTATGACGCTCAGTGCATCGCCATTGGTCCCGGGAATCAGCCGGATTTCTTCTATTCGAATGGTCCGTTTAACGACGTCTTTCTTGACGCGCTTACCGACGACGACGACTGAGTCATCAAAGGATTTACGTTCAATAAAATAGGTCACATCGGTCTCTTTGCCTTCGCTGATGGTCTCTTCGGACTCGATGGGAAAAAAGTCGGCCTGATCCACGCTCACAATGACGGTGCCAGTCGGCACCGTCTCGAAACGAAAGCGGCCTTCTTCATCCGTAAAGCTCTGGACACCTGTCGACAGCTTGACTTCAAAGCCAACCAATGGTGTTCGGTATCCTTTTAAGATCAAACGGCCTATCAAACGACCGCCGCCAGCGGCTTTGCCGTTTGGTGGGTCAGAATCCGAATTGGTACTTGGATTCGGCATCGGCTCAGCTGCCTGTCGAAGCGTGAAATTATACGTGTACTGTATTCGAACAGGGGCAATCTCTCCGTCAACCTCCGCCGGAGAGAATTTAAAGCGTTTCACTGCGGCGATTGCAGCCTGGTCAAAAGCATCGCCGGCACTCTCTATGACCTCGATGTCTTCTGCTGTCCCATTCGTGGTGACCGTAAAGGCGACCGTGACTTTCGCTTCGATGCCCTGAGCCTTTGCGTCTAATGGGTACGTCGCGTCTATGAACTCAGTGACGCTCGGAGCTTTTGTCAGTTTGGGTGGGGCGTTAGCAGCGACCTTTTCATCGTCTTGCGCTTGGACGAATCGTGGCAGGCATACCAACAAGAGTAATAGATAAAACCAGCCAAAAGTTGGCGATTTCTGTGTCAGTCGACCCACGTTGCTGCCCTTTACTCAATCTGCTTGATGAAGATGCCGTATACACAATGGTGCAAGCGGTCGTACCTTGCAATGTCCAATAGGCAGGCAGATGCGTACAAACTTGAGCAGGTTTCAGTGTTGATGGAGCTATGAACGCTGAAAATCCGCGTCAGAGGGGGTGGGGCTTGGGGGCTTTTGCGGAGCCTGCGGAGCCTGCGGAGCGTTGGCTGGCAATATGAAACCGGCCCTGTCCCGAGAGACAGAGCCGATTCAGCCCGAAGTGGCACTAATGGATGGTCTGCCCCAGCCTAGCGTTGTCGAACCTCGACCTCTGGAGGCACATTGTTACCTGTCAGCTGAGAGTTCATGTCGGCTTCACCGTTGAAATGCAGACCGAAGAAGGCCAGTGCCAAATCGAGAGTGATCTCTCGAACACGAGCGGCATCCAATGGACCGTCGTCGCATAATTCGCATGGTGAGAAGAGTCCCTCTGGGCAGTTGTACACAAAGTCCATGTGGTCTGCACCGACGATGTTCCATTCGACAACCCAATCACTGGCCGTTGCACTCTCGAAGAATGTCTGAAAGTTTTCTTCTGCCGGCGCACATGCCGGTGCGAAGGCATTGCTGCTGGTTGCATTTGTCGTCTCACCGATCAAACCCAGTGGAGCTGTGAGACCGTCGATGGGTCCAGGAACCAGATCTGGGCGCGTCGCCGGATCGGGAAATGGACTTGGGTCACCGTCGACCGGGTCGATTGCGAAAACAGCCTGTACTCGTGGATCCTCGATGGCGTTCATAATGGCAAGCTTACCACCAAGACTGTGTCCCATCGTGCCGACGCGTGTCCCGTCGATTCGATCGGCGAACGGACTCTGGTTGAGCAGCCAGTTGATGCCCATGCGGACGTCAGCACCCATCTCGATGTGGTTCACGTCGAAAATCGTGCCTGGCGGGTCCAGTCGAGCGACGACATATCCGTTTTGAGCGAACGCTTCACAGAGCGGTGCATAGCCGGCCGATTCAAGTTGAAAGCCGGGTGTAAAGACGACCATTGGTAAGTTGTTTCCGTCGTTTGGTACATAGGCGACCAGCGGTGTGAGGCGACCGTTTCTCATGATTTCGGTGCGAACGGTTTCAAATCCTTGTCCTTCAGCTGAGCCACCGAGGTCGATGGTAATCGTTTGATCGGCGGGAAAATTCACAGTTTCTCGAGCTTGAACATCCTCGGCATTTGCCGCCATGATTCCTGATCCGTCGACATCGATGAACACCATTGCTGTGTACTCGCCAGGCGCAAGCGTCGGAAACTCAACATCAACTGGGTAGGTGGGTGCAGGGAATTGTTCGAATGCGCTTGGTGGACCCATTGGAGGCCATGAGCTGAACATGGCGACGACCAAGGGGCCAACCTCATTACCGCCGTAGGTGACGCGCAACCGATTTCCGGGATTGGGCTGTGGGCCATCGCCGCCGTCTCCGCGTAAGTATAAGTCAATTGGACCGGATGTCGGGAAACTGACATCTGCCTGGACTTGTACGTCACCTTCATTTGGACCCATGGGTCCAGACCCATCGACATCTATGAAAGCAAGGGCCACGTAATCACCTGGTTCCACAGATGGGAATTCGGCCACTACCGGATAGCTCGGATCTTGAATCATTTTGAAGCCGCTCGGAGGGCCCGCTGGAGGCCATGAGGTGAACAGTGCAACCACCAATTGGCCAGTCGCACTTCCATCGTAATTGACCCGAATTGAACCGCCCTCAGACGTGCCCCATGACGGTTGAGTTGCGACACCCAGAGGATGTGGACCTTCAACGTTATTTCGGTACATGTACAAAACGTTGTTATCGAAGCTGGTGACAATGAGTTCGTTGGTGCCGTCGTTGTCTAAGTCGACGATCTTCATCGCGCCTGCTTGAGGCAAGTTCTCATCTAAGACCCAGGTGGTGAAACCTTGGTTTTCGTCTTGGGCGAGTAAAAACACTCGGCTGTCTCCGTCGCCAGAGACCAGCAGATCCATGTCTCCGTCTCCGTCGACATCGCCGGCATCAAAGATACCGGGGGCAGCTTGGTTTGCCCTGGGTACAGACACGATGTTTTCAGAGAGCTGTGTGCGTGTCCAAGGCTGGCGGGGATCAGCTGCCGGCTCATAGGCGAAGATCGCAGATTCCCAAGGTTGCGGGTTGTCTCCTGTGGTCTGCGTGTGATTTGAGCCGATTGCAATTGTGCGACCATCACCATAGAAGTTGGGAACCATAGTCATTTGAATGGCTGGGCCAACAGAATCGTCGATGACATGACGGACCCATGTTCCCGTTGCGTTATTTGCATCGGGGGCCGCAACATTTTCGTACCATGCGAAAGATTTTTGGTCGAAAGAGGCAAAGTATTCGGCACTGATCAGGTCTAGATCACCATCGCCATCGATATCATTGAGTTCAGCAAGACTGCCCATACCTGGTCCAATGGCACGTGGTGTTGTCTCAAATCGCTCGGCAGTGGGCACACCTTTGAACCATTTTGCCTGCGCGTCATCGACTGGGCGCCCGTCTGCACCGAGATAGCGGCGTTCGCCGACGGTGACCATATCGAGGATGCCGTCATTGTCGATGTCGGCCAACAACCCATGGTGATAGAAGAGTTCACTGCCCTCGCTGACGATGTCATGTTTGACCCAGCCGTTTGGTGTTTGCTCAAACCAGAAAAGGCCTCCGCAAGGGGCGGGCGGGAGCATCTGTCCTGTCTCATCAACTCGACTGAGAATTTCACAGATGAGAAAGCCCGTTCCGACCGTCAAATCCATATCACCATCACCATCAATATCGTCTACATGCACGGAGTTTGGCCAATACAGGGGCTCGTTGTCGCTCGTGACCATTTGTCGCTGCCACTCGTCGATTGAATCACCCTGGAGGTAAATGGCAATCCCACCCGGCTCCACGGTGTTTCCACCGACCTGGCCGAACTCCGAAATAATCAGATCAAGTTTGCCATCGCCGTTGACATCAGCCACTTCTGCGAATGCGGGGCCATTGGCGTTTGCGTCGATGGTCTGCCGAGTAAAGCGCCCCGCTGAACCAGGTGTCGGCTCGGCGATGAATCCGATGTCTGTGCCTGCACCCGCGTCGGTGATCGTTGTTGGATCACCTGGGAAGTTGACGACGTTTGACTCCTTATCATCTTCTCCACAGCCGATGAATGCACAGCAAATGATCAGTAAAAGTACGCTGGACCTTTGCATACTTGTCTCCTTTTTAAAGTTATCGGTTACCTGACGCGTTCTCAGTGTCAAATTGAATCGTCCAAAATGACCTTGCGTTTGGTCTGATTATCCCAGTTTGGATCAACTCCGTAGCGCATATCTACCATTCGGAAGGTTTTGTCAAGCTTTGTCGCTGGATTTCGAACAAAATTTAGACAGAAGACGCTTGATAGACGGGATCTTTGACAGATGCGTGGCGGTTGAGTCGTCCTGCATCTCAACAAATGTTAGATCGACGGGGTCATCACCAAGGGCTGAGAATCCCATGGCAGAACGATGTGACATGGCCCTGGATCCAGGGCCAGTTTTCGCCACAAACCTCGGCGGTGGATTTTCAATTCAACCGTCTTGTGGCAAACGGCTGATGGGCGATCAGTCTTCGGGTATGGCTGTAGACTGCGATCTATCCTTCGTCTGAGTCGCTGTGTCGGTCGACCCCTGATGATTTTTCGCCGTAGAGACGGCACGGATTGCTGCACGGCGTTCAAGCACTTTAGTGACGGTCACTTCTCCAAAGAGACCTTCGAAGTGGTGGCCGTAGACAGCACCGGTCCCCTTGAGGAACTCGCATACGCAGCTAAACTCGACTAAGTCGGCAACCGTATTTGATTCGAAAAAATCTGGATGCGAAGGGTAGATCCGAGTGATAAAAAATTCTAATTCTGAGAGTTGAACTCGGTCCGGATTAATGCCTGAGGTGCAAAGCCATGACAGGAGTATTTCTGCACCAGAAAATCGCTTATATGTCGCGTAGCGAGGATGTCCCCTCCGATAGATCTTCGCGAGCATCGTTTCCCCATCGAGCCGTTCTTGGCTGTGCCAGAAAAGTCGCCACCACTGATGAGCTAGATACCAGCGTTTTTCAGGACCGGTGCAGGCAAACTCGACATCTTTTAGCTGCTTGGCAGTCAGGGGCTCAAGTTGCCGTAAGCCGAAGGTCGTCTCCTTAAGCGTTCGATCTGAGTCGAGTGCTCGTATCTGTGGTCGATGCGACGGTGTTCTCTTGAGACCGTGTTGCGCACTGGTGGTATACGACACGTGTAAAGTCATCTGAAATCACTCCTTAAAATAACCATTTTGGATCTGCTTCACTCAGGGCACTCGGCGATTTTCGAATGTTGTTGCGGACATTTGCTGAATTCTTTTTTTGTCGTTTCTCGCTTTGACCATATTTTGCCCCTTATGGGCTCGCTCCTATCGGGTTTGCAGGGCGCAAAGCAAAGTGCGTTTGCCCGATGCTTATCACTCGCTAAGCTGGCTGATTTCGGGTAAGTGTGTCCCGGCTACAGTTTAATAATTTTGATCAACACAGACGTGTACATCATACGTACGTATCATTGACTACTGGGCTGCCTCGTCTCACGGTCGCCATTGATTGGACTTACAAATATGAAAAAAATTATTTCAGGCGTTCTTTTTGCGCTCATCGCCTTAGCCGGCTGTGACGAATCTGATTCTCAAAGCACTGTGGTTGTTGTCCTCGGCGAGGACGGCTTTGACCCGCCTCAGACCGATGGTGGCTCCGGACCGCAGACAAATGAGCCACAAACGCCCGATGCCTCCAGTCCACAGGAGCCGGCCAAAGTTGCCCAGTTTGGCCGTTCGGCTGAGCGGCAGCTCATTACCGCAGCCCGCCGCAGTGATGGACTCTCCCATCCGCGCGATCTCGAGTTCAATCCAGATGGACCGGATCAGCTCTGGATTGTTGACCGGGATTGGGATGGCAACGTGGTTCTATTTGGTGCGGGCACGCCAGACCAGCGGATCGACCGAATGCGAGACATGGCAGCCAGCCACTTTATGGAAGAAGTATCGAGCATTGCCTTTGGCAACCAGAGGAGTTTTGGGACCTGTCAGGAAAGTCGGAACGGGATGGATGGTTTTGCCTTTCCAAATGATTTTATGGGCCCGGTTCTCTGGTCAACGGACCTGATGATCCACTGCAGCGTCAACCAGACCCAAAGACCAGGCGGCTTGAACGGAAGCCATTTAGATATGCTGCATCAGAGTCCGATGTGTATGGGCATTGCACATGAAGACGGGAACGCATTTTTCGTGGCCGATGGGGCCAATGGACATATTGTTCGCTATGACTTTCAGCAACCTCACGTCCCGGGTGGTGACGATCACTCCGATGGACGCGTATCACGCTATCCAGAGCTCACATTCACCCGCGTCCCTGATGTACCCTCTCATTTGGAATTGATTGGCACAGACCTGTATTACGTGGACACAGGGGCGGGTGCGATACGAGTGGCCGACCTTACGACAGGCGCGCCGGCCGGTAACTTAATTGCCATCAATGAACCGTTGGAGCTGTTTAACCAAATCACGGGCGTTTCCCATCGGGTTCTTATCGATGGACTGGACACACCATCAGGCTTCGCAGTCACCGACGAGCACATTTTCGTCTCATTTCCCCAAACGGGCGACATCGTTGCCTATGATTTTAACGGTCAAGAAATCGATCGACTGGTCACCGGGAAACCAGGTGTCATGGGCCTGACTATCAGTCCCCAAGGACAACTCTGGTACGTGAATGCCTTTGAAGGCACGGCCAATTATATCGACCCTGTCGGCGATACCATGGCGAGCGTCATCGATCCGACCATGCCTCAAATGGGCGCCTGCACATATCCCCAGTGGACAAGCCAGATCGGGGTTGGCCAGGTCTTACCCCCCTTCAGCTGGTCCAATGCCAGTGAAGCGGGTCAACAGATGAACAGCTTCGGCGCCCTTGATATTTTTTGCGGTGATGATTGGCAGGATGTCGAGACAGTCGTTTTTGTGGTCGTACCAGAATGGATTCCTTGGCTCTATGAATACGTGGCCTATGTTGACGCTCTGTCCCCTCAAATTGAGGCGGCTGGTGGGCGTATCGTTTTTGTCGGAGCGCAATCGGCTGTCGGTGCACCCATTGGATTAGCAGACACTCAGACCTTGCTCAGAGAGGCGACGCCTCAACAAAGTGGTGTTCGCGTTGGTGAATTAAATAGCCAATTTGATTTTCGTCTCATGGACACGTCATTGATCGACCACCTACCATCTGCGTTTGTCGTAAGGCGCTCGGACATGCGGGTCATCGCGACTCAGAGGACGCGCGGTGGAGACCATCTTCCCTATGTGGAGATCGCTCAAGACCCCCAAGCTGATTGGAGTAACCCAGGCCCTGCTACGATTCGCCCAACCCTGCCATCAAACTGTCCCGATGGTGCCGACGAAGACCTGGAGCCGAACGACACACCTCAACAAGCGAGTCAGATCGGTGCTGAGCGCATTAGAGGGGGCGTCTGCGGACGTCGAGGTGATTTCTATTTCATCGATGTGCAAGGGCCGTGGCAATTTCAGCTCGAATTCAGCCATGCGACGGGCGACCTCGACGTTGTCTTATTCCGAGATGGCCAACCCATGGTTGGTCGAGATGGTGCCCCCCTCGGACCGCAATCCAGTGACGACAACGAAGTCTTCGAATGGGATGGCCCCCAAATGGTCTACATTTACGGGTATGACGGCGCGACTGCCCCCTACCGGTTGACCATTACGGAGCTGTAAGGTCGATGGGTCTTAGGCACGCTCGCACCGTTTTTGCGCGAGCGGTCTACAGCCTGCTTCTGCTTGCATTCTTATCTATATCGGCCTACGGACACGGACCGGACCCCAAGGTCATAGCGCTCTCTTCATCTACAGGGCCTGGCGACGGTATTCATGCCTTGACCACCAATCAAGGCATTCTCGTCTATCTTAATTTTGAATATAAATGGGTTTGCGAAGACGCGATTCATCCCTTCGCCAGAACCAATGCTTTGGTCATTGATGATCAAGATCCATCACAGTGGCTGGTCGCGACCAATTACGGCGTTCATCGTTCTATAGATGGTGGTTGTGATTTCAGTGCTGTGGACCACCCACTGGCACACATGCGTGCAGTCGGTCTATGGCCGAGGCCAAATGGCCAGCGAACGGTTGTTGCAGCGGAAAATGACGAGGGTGAATCGACGCTTTTTTGGAGCGATGATATGGGTCGAACGTGGCAGGCGTTTCCGGTCCATGCGTCTGGTCGAGTGCTGTCCATCAGATGGGTCACAGGCGATAGCGAGACCATGTTGGTCCATCATTCTGGTGGCTTATCCGTTCGGGATGTTGAGGGTCAAATACTCAGAGAGTTGACCATCACGGATGCTCAGTTAGAGATTCCCTTTGACTCCATACGACACGTCGATATCTCGCCGGTCAATGTAGATGTAATGCTCGCCGTCGTTCAAGTGGCGGAGCGCAGCCGAATTTTGAGGACAGCGGACGGCGGGCGAATTTGGCAGACTGTGGGTCTATTTGACGAGCCCGATGTCCAGATTATGTTCAACGGATCCGATGGCAGAGTCATTGGCATTGGACGACTTGGTGGTCGCTGGTCCAGCGATGATTTTGGCTCAACTTGGCGCATTGATGAGTCTGGAGAGCCCACCATCGGCTGCCTCTATCGCCGCGATGCATCAGATACGATTTACGCGTGTGGCAATCCCTACGCCGGCGGCCCCTGGGCGCTGGGTCGGTCCACTGATTTTGGCCAAACTTGGACGCCGCTTCTCGCTCAAGTTGAGGACGCCAGCCATCGGAAAGATTGCGGTGACGAGGATCGCACCTACCTCTGCTGTAGAGGACGCTGTCCCGGTAACCAAATGAGTTGTGGCCAGCCCAACTTTGTGATGTGGCCTGACGTTTGTTACGACGAGGCTGAAACGCCAATTTCGGATGCTGGTCTGTCCATGACGCGCTCAGATGCAGGCATCGGTCTCGATGCGACCATGCCAGCGCTTGAGAGTGACGGCGGCGAGACGCCGCAAGATGACGCTGGTCTAAGACCCCCTCCCGAGGCAGATGCAACCTCGAACCTAGATGCGACACATGCATCGACAGCCAAGGGCAGTGGGTGTAGCCAAGCGGCTGGTGAAGACAATCGGTGGCCCCTGTGGTCGATATACTTGCTCGTCCTCTTGCTTATGTGTAAACCCATACACATCCGAGGGTGACCTAGCGTCTTTGTGTATGGGTCCCGAATCTGACCCAAGAGTTGATTTTTGTCCATCGAGACTAAGACAAGCGAAAAAGGGCCAAAGCCAAAAGGCCGGGGGATATCCCATCTGCTTGCTGCCTTAATGGCCATTCCTGCCGCGGTCTTGCTGATGAGAGGGGCCCTGACAGAAGACGGGGCTTTTGCCGCCTCAATTTATGGGTCATGTCTCATCTCGCTTTTCGCTGTCAGCGCTGTTTATCACGTCCCCATGTGGCGTCCACGCCCTCGTGCTTTGCTGCGTCGGGTCGATCGGTCGATGATCTATATTTTCATTGCGGGCACGTACACGCCCATATGTATCAGCCTGGCGGACTCCATCTGGGTGGGGCTTCTACCGACGGTTTGGACAGCGGCTGGAATTGGAATTGCGTTCACGCTTCTTGGTCAGAATTGGCCCCGTTATGTCACGGCGACCCCGTATGTCGTATTGGGATGGGGCGCTGTCATGGTCCTACCTGCCCTGTGGGCGCAATATGGGGCCGCTGTGTTCTGGTTGATGTGTGCGGGCGGCATACCCTATACGGTGGGTGCGATCATCTACGCGAAGCGCTGGCCTAATCCGTACCCGCGCTATTTCGGCTACCATGAAATCTTTCATTTTCTCGTGATCGTGGCCGCCGTCCTGCATTATTTGGTGGTGTATTTTGTGCTCACTCAGCCTGTCTTAGTTGACGCGACGGTCTGACCCGTTCCCCACAGATGATTTACACCCATCCCGTTTTCACCTAGTAGGCTTCGGTTCCAGGTGGCATTAACTTATCGCCATTCGCCGGACCGCTCTTTTGAGCAGGTTGCTTTGTGCCACCCGCGCTCTCCCCAAAACTCATGGCGTCCGCTCTTCCATCCTTCATAATGGGCTCATCGAGAGGTTGGCTCTTTTTCGAATCGGCTTGTTTAGCACCGGTACCCGGTTTTCCACCATGGCTCCAAAAGCCATCTGGCGTTTTCTGGCCTTCAGCATGGGCATGGGCAGTCGGGATATTTCGAGCATGTTCCCGGTCAGATTCGACTTTGTTCAGTGAGGTATCAACGGTGGCTGTCCCCGGTGGCATCAATGAGTTTTGAGGTATTGAATGGCCCTCGGGCCTTGGCTTGACCGGCTCGCTCGGTCCTCGGACTTCATCGAGTGTCTTCCGGCTTCGGTCATTCAATTTTCGTGGGTCGCGAACGTCCGCTAAAGAACGCTGCCCTGCATACGGCCGACCGAGATCGTTGGTACAACGCCCGTTCTTGAGTCTGCAGTAGCCGCCAAGGCAAACATCGGATACGTCACAGCTCACGCACTTGGCTATGCTGCCTCTGAGCTGCACGCCACACAGACCGTCTTTGAGACACGCGTCTGTCTCTTCGCAGCTCACGCATCGCTTGAGGGGGTCCGACAGCATGCACAGTCGGTTTGATGCAGATAGCTTGGCATCTCCACATGAAGCGGAGTCGATACAATCTTGCTCATTTTGGGCAACACATGCCAAATCAGATACGCTGCACTGGCCAAGAATTCGGCACCCTTTGCTGGCCTTACAATCTGCATCGGTCTTCGGTGCGCATCGACCATCAACTGCGTGGCAAAACCCAATCGCTCCATTGCACAGTTCTGATCGTTCGCAATCCGTATTGGAGGCGACGACACACTTGCCTGCTTTGGTCGTACATTTCCCGTCTCGCTCACAGGCACTTTGGGTCGCACACGGGTCCATGCAGCTTGAGTGATAACACGTCAACCCGGCTGCACAATCTTGATTGGTTGAACAGACCTTAGGCGTCCGTTTTTGGCAGCTGTACAACCCGGTAGCGACGACGAATAACAGGCAGTAATGTTCTAGCCTCATTTGCTTTAAAGTCTCCACTCTTTCACCTAATCAACCGAGATTGTGAGGGTAAATGCCCCATCTTCAAGCGCGCCGGTTGAATCGATGATAATGGCATGTTGACCGGCTTCAAGCTCTCTCGTAATGTTGGCATCATCGATGGGGCTGCAGCTCTCCTGGCCAAAGCACCCGCCATCAAGCAACTTGATTACGGGGGTAAATTCGGCCCCCTGAACAGACGCTGTGACTTGGGCTCGCTCGGCGAGGCCAAACAAAAAGACCCGGTCTTTTCCGCCAGGGCCGGCCCCATTGTCACAGGTTGCTGCATTGGATGCATCTGTTGCGGTCGCCGTGGTGTCTTGTAATTGAACTTGAGTGCCGCGAAGGATGATCTCGCCCTCTTCCGCAGGCTCACAGGTATCGTCTAAGCGGGGCCCGGCGTTGTCATCGGGGTTGACTTCGAGTCTTAACTCCACGTCACCATCGCTCTCGACGATGACGAAATGGACACCGGCATCAAGATCGGCCTCTAGGGTTGGCTGAGCACCCGATTGACAGCTCAACTCACTGTTGCCGTCGTCGCAATTTGTTCGCAATGACAAGGCAACAGGGTTGGCTGCACTGGTCGTAACTCTGACCCGTGATGCCTCTGCCAGCTCGAATCGATGCAGTGCTTGCTGATTCCCTACACCCAGACAGTTTCCACCGTAAGGTGGCGGTGTGAGATTGAGTGGGCTTTCGACATTCTGCCCATCAGCGATCGGGGTAGCATCGGCGCATGCTTCGGCTCGCTCGGCTAATGCAACATCAACTCCGCCACCATATTGACCTTCAATCACGACGTAATAGGTTCCGGGGTCTACATCATGCTCCATGATCCCATCATTTGACGGACAAGCCACGGCGGCTTGCGAGCAATCTTGATAGAGAACCGGTTGTGCCGCGGCCGCAGGCTCCGTCAAAGTCACTCTCAGCGTTGCGGGGTCCGCAATATCGATTCTATAGGCTTGTTCTGGCGTATCACCTAATCCGCACGCGCCGACAAATAGGTTATCAGCCCCACCGCCCACATTGATGTTGCTGGCACCGGTTGGCAAAACTGGGGCCTGCTGACAGGCCTCTGCTGGTGTCTCGATGACCGGTGCGCCTGGTGGAGGGTCGAGTTCGACTAAGAGATCGCCCTCGTTAAATCCATCGATGATAATGAAGTACTCTCCCGCGGGAACTCTCTGACTCAACGCACCGTCCTCATCTCCACATGCCACAACCTCGCCTTCGCAATCACGATAGAGCAACAGACTTGTGCCAGGTTGGGGTTGTTCCAGGCGTGCATTGATGGTCGCCCGGCGATCCAAATTGATCCGGAATGCACGATCTATGCTGCCGGGTGGCGCACAGTCTGGGCTGAAATTATCGGAGCGACCGATGCTTTCTGCTGCTGATGGGACACCATGTGTGAGCTCAGGCGCTCGCTCGCAGGCCTCTGCTGGTGTCGCACCGCCACCTTCTCCGGGAGGTGGGTCCAAAATGAGCTCCATCTCCCCGTCATTGGGCCCATCGATGACGACATAATAGTCACCCGGGTCCAAGTCTTGGCGTAAGTTCGGTCCACCTTCACCACAATTGATGGGATTTTGATTACAGGCACCGTAGACCATGATTGCCGTTGTTGGGTTGGGTATCGACAGCCGGCCGATGAGTGTCGTCGGCTCCACGATGCTAATGCGATAGACTCGGTCAGGGTTACTGCCGCCTCGGCAGTCAGGGTTGAATGAATCAAAGTCATCTTCGAGGACAGCACCATTGGTCGGTCCACCGGCCAGATCATACTCTGGTGCCGCTCCGCAGGCATCTGCTGGTGATGGAGGCCCAGGTTGGCCACCCGGTTCGATTGTCAGCTGTGCTGTGACGGGCGAATCGCTGTTGATGACAGCATAGTAATCGCCGGCGGGCATGAAGCGTGTGCGTGTATTGCCATTATTGGCTTGGCATCTCAATTCGCCAGCGGCGTCACTGCAGACCGTTCGAATACTTGCGATGGCATTCTGGTCAGCACTGTCGATATCAAGACTGACCATGGAGTCTTGTTGCACTGAGAACCGATAGATGGCTTGACCAGCCGCTTCATTCAAACAGCCACCATCGACATCCGGGTTCCGTTGATTTAGCTCGACCTGTACGGGGTTGCCGGCAGCCAAGTCTGGTGCAGCCTGGCATACGGGGTTTTCACCATCGAACGTCAGCGTAATATCGCCGCGGTAATTTCCGTCTACAATCAGGTAGTGGCGGCCTGCACCAACCGCAGCGGTCACGCGTCCGAAGTTGTCACCACAGGCGATTGGCTCTTGTGTACAGTCGTTCATGACCCGTAACCGAGCGTCGGGATCGAGGTTTTCCAATCGGGCCGTTACCGTACCCGCTCCCGGTGGGTCAAAGGCAAATACAGCATCAGTACCGTCTTGGAGATGGCAGTCTGCTGAAAATGTGTTGATGGGTCGGTCAGCGGAGCCATTGAATGTCGAATTTATTTGAACCACTTGGGCGCGTGCACAGCGCGCTTCGGGCCTATCATCTGGTGCAATACTCAAAGTATAGGCACCCTCACCGTCGATTCGGATGATGCCTGGACCAAAGGCTGTTTGAGGGAGTGGTTCGCCGTTAAATGTACCGAATACATTGCCCTCAACGCTGATTTCAACGGTGCCGTCATTACCGAGGTATTGATAGTGGTCGACGTCGTTGTCACAGAGATTGGCCGCAATTTCGCCCGCATCAATGTCTCTTGCATTGCCTGGAATGTCGTTTCGCCATGGCCTCTCAAACTGGTCGTCTAGACAGCTTACATTACCTTCGGTGGTGATGCTGTAGACACCGCTACCTCCTTCGAGGGCAGTGACTCGGATGTAGTAAATTCCGCGGCCTACATTGATCCAATTTTCGTTGCCAATGGCCTCGCCGACATCGGCAGCGTCTCGTCCCAGCTGCTCGCGGGTGTAGGCGCGGACATCTAATGCTGTTGTGGCCGAATCATACCGGACTGTGATCCGAGCGCCGACGTTGTCATTGACTCGGTACCAATCCGCTCGCCCTTCGCAGGCCATCAGGTCTGGGATTGTTCCGTAAACTAAGTTGGCGGCAAATCCGAAGTCACCGTTGTTCAACGTGTCTTCGTCGCAATGATCTCTCGGCAGAGAACACACTCCGCCATTGCATTGATGACCCTCCAGGCAATCATCAGCGATATCACATGGCTCTGGGTTTACACAACGCGCGCCATCGCAGACTCCACGTTCACAATCTGCGTCCGCCGTGCAGTCGACACAGCGACCGTCTTGCGCGCATCGCAAGCCTTGGGGACACCCTTGTTCACCTGCATTGCCTTGTGCCTGCGCGCATGGTGCGGGTTGGACGCAATGGCCGTCGTCACAGGCCCAATCCTCAGGACAGTTACATTCACCTGGTCGGTCAGCGAGGCATGTAAATCCGACGCAGAAGAGATCACCGCCGCAGTCTATATCCTGCCGACAATCCACAGTGTAGCAATGGGCGAAAAGGCATTCTTGCCCGTCGAGGCATTCATCACCCGGGGCACAATAGCGTGGCTCGCGACACAGCCCATCAGGGCCACATTCCAAATTGGCAGGACATTGGACATCGACCATACATGGTTCCGTGCAGCGCTCAGCTTGGACGTCACAAAGGCGATCATCATCGCAGTCCCGGTCACCGGCGCAGGTTGGTCCCTCGACGCATAGATTTGTCTGATCACAAATACGAGTCCCTAAGCAGCCACCATCGACACACTCATTCCGGCAGCTGCCATCGATGCATCGCCGACCGACAAAACAATCGAATGCGCCACGACAGAACTCAGGTTCTTCACAGCGCCCATTGACGCAACTCATTCCGCCCGGACAATCCGCAGGCTCCAGGCACGGATCGCTGCAGACGTTGGCTTCGCACACACGGTCTTCGAAGCAGCCGCTATTGTCGTTGCAGGGCGATGCTTCGACGCATTCCCCCGTCTCCCGTTGGCACAGTAATGCGCCATCACAGGGGACTCGCTCACAATTGTCTTGGCACTGACCTTCAACGCAGACCCGCCCAGGATTGCAATCGAATGCCCCATTGCAGAAATCAGGCTCCGTACATTGACCGTCGATACAATCCTGCGCACCGGGGCAATCTGCGGGCTCCAAGCACGGGTCATTACATGCACCATCAGTACAGACTCGATTGGCAAAGCAGCCGTCTGCATCGGCGCAAGGGCTTGCCTCTTGGCATTGGCCGGTAATTCGGTCGCAGGTCAAGCCACCCATGCAGGGGACAACGCTGCATGGATCCTGGCAAGCGGCCATACCGGCTTGTCCAACACAGACTCGGTCTCCCAAGCAATCGGTATTGTCTGTGCAAATATTGGGCTCCGCACAGATGCCGTCATTACACCGTTGTGCACCCGCACACTGTGCGCTCTCAATACAGGGGTCCACGCAGGCACGGTCAACGCATCGACGGCCTTCGTTACAGTCTTGGTCCGCCACGCAATTGGCCGGTTCGAGACACCGCCCACTGTTGAGTTCACAGACTTGCAGGCCCGGACAATTATCATCCACTCGGCAGCGCGGGTTGCATTGGCCGTCAACACAGATATTGCCACCGCACTGGTCATCGCTCATACATGGACCCGAGTCCGTACACGTTTGCGTGACCAAATCGCAGGTCTCTCCATCCGGACAGTCGTTATTGTCTAGGCATGCATCTCGACACATTCCATTTTCGCAAAGTCTCGCACCGAGACAGTCACGATGTGCTTCGCAAACATCCGGCTCAAGGCAGGTGCCGCGGTCGCAAATTTGGTTCCCAACGCAATTACAGGCCGCGTCTGCGGTCCCAGTGTCGGGTTCGATCCACATATCGTCTTCTTGACCCATGTCCATGGGGATTTGTGCGTCTACGCTGGTATCTTGTACAGATGTGTCACGGAGACTGGCGTCCCGTGTAGCGTCCACAAGCAGACCGCTGTCCATTACAGTCGAGGCATCGCTAGACACGCCTCCGTCGTCCAAATTGCTGCCTGAATCCGCTTGACCCATCCGTCCGCCGGACCCGTCATCTGAGGCGCACCCCGTTAAGGCAAGTACAGCGAAAAGAATAGGTAGAACCAGGTGTTTGAACGGATTATGACCGCTTCGATTTAAGCGAAACTGCATGTAACTGCGCACCTTACCCTCCAGGAATACGACTGAATGTCGTCTTTCAATGAATGCCTCAGGATTTAGAGACCTAATTTAATTAAACTTTTTACTGAATCGGTCTCACCCACAGACGTGAGCCATGGTGCCAACTGTTATTGCCACCTGGAACGCCCACTCCGTAGTAATTGGAATAATGGTAATCCGTACCTGCTCGACCATCGATGTAGTTGTAATTACTGACGTGAAACAGCGTCAGGTAATTATTATTGGAATGGCGTGGATACCAATAGTAGATACCTGACCTTGAGTCGCCACCTACATCCGTCCAGTTTTGAGCCGGTGAGAGTTTATAGAGCAAGTTGTTACCAGATGTCAGGTCTTGCTCTGTTCCATAGTTGGGCATGATATTTCGATTGGCGACCCGGTAAATGGCTTTCGCATTCCATGTATCCCATGGAATCAGTGCCGACTGTCCTTGATCCAACACGACTGCAAACTCGATGGGAAAATTCATACCAGCTAAGTGACGCCAGTCGGTCCAGGCCCCGTCGCTGTCTGGATTACCAATGTACTCGGGACGCCCGTAGGTCTCGTTATTCCGAGCCTTCATGAAGTAGGCGTAATCTCGGCTGTTGACATCAGCGGGCGCATTGCTACGACCTGGATGTCTGTAATGTCCAACCAAGGTCCACCCACCGCCATCGGTCTCCATGTCGCAGTATGCATCGATTTCACCCTGCGCTGTGTCCAGACGATAGAGGCCCGAGACAATCGACGGCTCGTATGCGCCATTCCGACTTGCTCTGTATTCGAGGCAGCTCGCGGACAGGCGCTCGTCGGACCAGCGTTTGGCGCCGTTTTCACCGTCTATGATGCGGAGAACATCAGCCGCGGGAAGCGGCTCAATTTCGCGCATCAGGATGCGAGAGCCATGATGCCAAGAATTGTCACCGCCAGGGATTCCGACGCCATAATAATTCGAATAGTGATAGTCGGTGCCTGCACGACCGTCGATGTAATTGTAATTACTGACGTGAAATAGAGTCAGGTAATTGTTGTTGGAATGCCGAGGATACCAATAGTAATGGCCCGACTTTGAGTTACCACCGACGTCTGTCCAGTTGTTATTTGGACTCAGCTTATACAAGAGGTTGTCCGACGCAGTGAGATTTTGCTGGGTGCCATAGTTGGGCATAATATTACGGTGTTTGACGCGATAAATTGCCTTTGCGCTGTGGTCTTCCCAATTGGTGAGAAATGAGCGTCCTTGGTCCAGTACAATGGCCATTTCGATAGGCCAGCTGATGTGCTCTAGGACACGGAAGTCAGTCCAGGCACCTTCACTGTCAGGATTGGCTATGTATTGAGGCCGCCCATAGGTTTGGTTACTCCGTGCTTTCATAAAGTAGGCATAGTCTCGGCTGTTGACATCGGCCGGTGCATTACTTCGGCCAGGATGTCGGTAATGTCCGAGCATAGTCCAACCACCCCCATCGGTGGCCATATCACAGTAGACTGGAATTCGACCGCTTGGCGTTTCTATGTAATACCGACCACTCAGCAAGGTGGTCTCATCCCCGCCATTGGGGACTTGTTGTAGGTATTCTTTACACGTCCTTCGTACTTGGCCGTTCGACCATGAACGCACGTCGTTTTGATCAGCGACGATGCGCAGTCGGTCTGGATCGGGTAGGGGGGCTGATTCACGAACCAGCATGCGAGAGCCATGGTGCCAAGAGTTATTGCCGCCAGGGATCCCCACTCCGTAATAATTCGAATAGTGGTAGTCGGTCCCGGCTCGGCCATCGATGTAGTTGTAATTACTGACGTGAAATAGAGTCAGGTAATTATTATTGGAATGCCGCGGATACCAATAGTAGTGGCCCGACTTTGAGTTGCCTCCCACGTCGGTCCAGTTGTTATTGGGACTCAACTTGTAGAGTAAGTTGTCGCCAGATGTCAGGTTTTGTTGGGTGCCATAATTGGGCATGATATTTCGGTTTTTGACTCGGTAGATGGCCTTTGCATTATAGTCTTCCCAGTTGGTCTGGTAGGCGCGCCCCTGGTCTAGGATAACGGCAAATTCCAATGGCCAGCTCATACCCGATAGCAATCGCCAATCAGTCCATGCGCCTTCACTGTTTGGATCCCCGTAATACTCGGGCCGCCCATAGGCTTCGTCGGTTCGAGCTTTCATAAAGTAGGCGTAGTCTCGGCTGTTGATATCGGCCGGTGCGTTACTCCGCCCGGGATGCCGGTAGTGGCCCACCATTGTCCAGCCACCGCCATCGGTGTCCATATCGCAGTAGGTGTTAATTTCCCCTGCAGGCGTATTGAGTCGATACATTCCAGACAGTAAGTCGCCGGTGTATGCGCCTTCAGGCACATCGTTCAGATATTCCTTACACGAACGCCGTAAGTCTCCGTCAGCCCATCGACGGGCGCCATCGTCCCCCGCCACAATCCGTTCTTGATCTTCGGCCGGGCCATCGCCTAATTCGCGGACTAACATCCGGGAGCCATAGTGCCAGGAATTGTTCCCACCTGGCACACCGGTTCCATAGTAATTTGAGTAATGATAGTCGGTCGCGGCTCGACCATCGATGTAACTATAATTACTGACATGGAAAAGGGTCAGATAGGCATTTCCTTGATTTCGCGGATACCAATAGTAATGACCCGATTTTGAATTACTGCCCACATCGACCCAGTTGTCTCCTGTATTGAGCTTGTAGAGTAAGTTATCGCCTGCCGCGAGATTTTGTTGGGTCCCGTAGTTTGGCATGACATTTCGGTTTTTGACTCGATAGACGACCTTACGATTGTAGTTCTCCCAACTCGGTGAATAGAAGCCTGTTTCGTTCAAGACGATGGCGAATTCGACTGGGAAACCCATGTCTTTTAGAGGCCTGAAATCAGTCCATGCCCCATCACTATTGGGGTTGGCCAAGTACTCTTGTCGACCAAAAGTTCGGTCTTCTCTGGCTTTCATGAAATAGGAGTAATCGCGGCTCGCGATATCTCCAGGGGCATTATCTCGCCCAGGATGTCGATAGTGACCAAGCATGGTCCACCCACCACCATCCGTGTCCATATCGCAGTACACTGTCTGCTCGCCAATCGAGTTGCGAATTCTATACTTTCCGGACAGGCGGTCGCCCAGATACGCATTCTCAGGGGCATCAAGATAGCCCTTACACGAGTTAGGAACACTGCCGTCTGACCAAGACAAGGCGCCATCATCCCCTGGCGTCAGGCGCACTTGCCCTTCCTCAGGTGGCTCGCCCAGAGAGCGAAATAGCATTCGAGACCCATGGCGCCAGCTATTGTCGCCTCCCGGAACACCGCGTCCGTAGTAGTTGGCATACTGATAGTTGGTATCAGCACGCCCATCGAGGAAGCGGTAGTTACTGACATGAAACAGGGTTAGGTAATCGTTATTGGCCGCCCGTGGATACCAGTAGTAATGACCGGATTTAGAGTTGTTATGGATGTCGGTCCAGCCACCACTCGGCGAGAACTTGTAGAGCACATTGTCGCCCGCAGCGATGTTTTGTGTCGTCCCGTAATTGGGCATGACGTTTCTGTGTTTGACCTGATAAATCGCTTTAGCGTTATAGTCTTCCCAACCCGAGCTGTATTGTGCCCCTTGATCGAGTACGACGGCGAATTCGATGGGCCACCCCGCATTTTCCAATGACCGCCAGTCCGTCCAAGCACCCGGGCTGTCGGGATCGGCAAGATAGGTAGACCGGCCGAATGACTCATTGCTGCGGGCTTTCATGAAGTAGGCGTAATCACGATTCTGTAAGCCCGGAGGTGCATTTTCTGTCGTTGGCTGGCGATAATGTCCCAGCATGGTCCAGCCACCGCCGTCTGTTTCCATATCGCAGAAAACGGTAATCGGGCCCGATGTTGTGGCGATCTCGTACTTACCCGAGTCGATGTTACCCTGATAGAACTCTTCCGGTGGGTTTCGGTAGTCTTGGCACGTCTTTGCCGTGGTTCCATCGGACCAACTTCGAACCCCATCGTCATCGGTTTCAAGGCGTGTTTGATCGTCTGCCGGGGGGTCGACCATTTCGCGAATGAGCAAGCGCGAATTGTGCTGCCAGGTGTCGTTCCCTCCGGGCACACCGACACCAAAGTACGTTCCATACTCATAATTACTGGCTGCTTGCCCATCACCAATATAGCGGTAATTACTGACGTGAAACATCCCGAGGTATTGATCTTGAGGGTTGCGTGGGAACCAATAATAGGTCCCCGACCGAGACCCATCACCGACATCGGTCCAGTTCTCCGCCGGATGAAATTTAAACATCAGGTTGTCGTTTGCCGCGATGTTTTGAGTCGTGCCATAATTGGGCATTTGATTTCGGTTTTTGACCCGGTAGATGACCTTCCGGCCGTAGTTCTCCCAGCCGGTTTGAAACTCATTGCCTTGGTCGATAACCACGGCAAACTCTGCTGGCCAGCCGATGTTATTCAAGACGCGCCAATCCGTCCAAGTCCCGTCGCTGTTGGGATTTGCATAGTGTTCGCCTAAGCCGAATGGGGCGTTTAGTCGGGCTCTCATAAACAGTGAGTAGTCCCGGTTGTCATGGCCTGGTGGTGAGCCTGCCGTCCCCGAACGATAATGACCCACGACCGTCCAGCCACCGCCATTGGTGGTCATGTCACAGTACACGACGTAGGGCTGACCCCCGTCATTACTCAGTCGGTATCGGCCATCGCCGCCGCCGATATAGGCTTCATCTTGTAAATATTCGCGGCAACTTGCCGCGAAGGTATTGTCGCTCCATTGGCGCGCGCCATCGACTTCGATGAGTTCCTTATCGGCGGGACCGCCATCGCCGCCAGCGACACCGCGCGACATATTGACCCATTCAGTGCCATTACACCCCTTGAACCGTTGCTGCTCGATGTTGAAATACACTCGGCCTCGGGTCTCTTCGTTGCATGGACCCATGCCTTCTGTTGTCACATTGTGAATGTCTGTCGCACCGCCAAAACTCGTGTCGCCGCGCACTGTGAGATTCCCATTGATAACCACGTCGCCATCACCACGGAGAAAAGCAGAGCTGTCAATTCCATCGATTCGATCGGCATCAACCCCCGACCCTTGCCCATCGATGGTCTTAAGTCGGTCTAGAACCTGTTGCGCTGTTCTGACGAATTGGCTGGAATCGATGCCATCGATTCGGTCTGCATCGAGACCTGAATTACTGCCATCGACGGTTTTTATAAGCTCGAGGATTTGCGCTGCCGTTCGAACGAATTCTGACGAATCGAAACCATCCAGCCGGTCAGCGTCTATACCACTGCCCGTGCCATCAACTCGTAGCAGTCGTTCTAAGACATGAGCCGGCGTCCGGACAAATACGTCTAGGGGTTGTCCGCCCAGGGTCGCTGCATCCACTTCATCGGTTCTCTTCCAGAATTCCTCAGAGCTAAGCCCATCTAGAAAGTCTGCATCCAAAAGACTGTCAATCCCGTCGACACGGAGCAGTAAGGTCAGCACCTGATCGGCGGTCCGGACAAACTTATTGGAGTCGATGCCGTCAAAATAGTCGGCGTTGATGCGCGAGCCTTCACCATCGACTGTGAGCAGAAGTTGAAGAACCTGCTGAGCTGTCCTAACGAACTCACTGCTGTCGATTCCATCGAGCAAGTCGGCGTCGATCTCGGACCCTGTTCCATCCACCTGCCTTAGCTTTGCACGCACCTGCTCGGGTGTGTCAGCCGACCCTTGTTGTCCTTCGGCACCGACTTGGCCGGCGGGACCTTGAGGCCCTTGGGGTCCCTGAGGCCCGGGCGGACCTGCTGCGCCTTGATCACCATCCCGACCAGATGGGCCGCGAAGCCCTGCTGGATTACCCACCCAATTCCCTTGGGCATCGATGACGACTCCAACGCCGTCAATGGCCACGCTGGACGGGGTAATGTCGCCGGTCACGTTGATGGCATTGTCGGCGATGAATGCGGCCGGCACCTTGAGAATTTCCACAAGCGGCCTAAGTTCAGGTTGGTCATCGATAGCAACCCCGTAAAACAAAGCATCCCGTTCAAATAGACCGGCGGGGAGCTGTACCTCGCTGCCGATTGAAATGGAGTAGATGCCTCGCGTGAATGTCACCCGTGGATGCACTTCCTCGAAGAGCAGATTATTTCCCTCCACGGAACTGTAAATGCGCACACGAATGGCAAAATCACCCTCGATGGGGGCGCCGTTCACATCGATTACGTAGCCTTCTTGATGAAAGCGATTAGGCAGTGCTTGAGCAACGGTTAGACCGCCGACTAGACTCAGCACACACGTGATCACTGCAATTTGTGACCTAGTAAACATAATAAACCTTCCCCTCGACCCCGACAGTTTAAACCAGAGAGGTGTAGATAGGCAAAAGCGTTTTTAAATTTGCAGGATAGTTTCTGTGAGTTTCATATGTCGACGGCGTTTTGGACCGTCTTCCGCATAGTGGAAAATCGAACAGAAAACGTCCTAAAAAACAGCTCAATTGGCTCTAGCACGGACTTAGATCGGACGCCGATTTGAAGACCATCATGAGATAGGTTTGCAGATCCGGACAAAAGCTGACGTCAATCCCAGATAATGAGCATGCTGTAACCTTGAATTGGAGTGTCCTGTCGCCCTGAAGGTGAATATGTCATACTGCCGTGTCGAGAGACGCATACAATGAGATCTGAGGAGGCTCCCATGGATAAAGCGATCGTGACTTGCGCTGTCACCGGTGTGTTGACCAATCCCGACAAATATCCCGTACCGGTGACACCAGAAGAGATGGCTGCCTCGGCCAAAGAAGCCTATGACGCGGGCGCGTCGGTGATGCACATTCATTTCCGGAATCAAAAGGAAGGGATGGGCTTCCTGCCAACTTGGGAACCCGATGTGGCAGCCGACATCTCCGATGCCATTCGAGATGCATGTCCTGGCGTTCTACTTAATTTCTCCACCGGTGTCATGGGCGATGACATCTCAGGACCTGTCGAGTGCCTGCGTCGCTGTAAGCCCGAAGTGGCTGCGATGAACTCAGGATCGCTCAACTACTTAAAAGTGAGGCGAAACGGTGAGTGGGCTTGGCCACCTATGTTGTTTGGCAACCCGGTGAGCAAAATTGAGCAGTTTTTAAAGGTCATGTACGAACTAGGCATTACACCTGAGTGCGAGTGTTTTGACACCGGTATCGTACGCTCCATTGGTATGTTTCAAAAAGCGGGATTATTGAGAGATCCTCTCCACGTATCGCTGGTCATGGGGGTTGCGTCTGGCATGCCGGCTAAAGCCAGCTGGTTGCCCTTGTTGCTCGATGAAATCCCCGAGGGGGCTAAATGGCAGTCTATCGTCATCGGTCGGGAGACCGTTTGGGCTGTTCACCGGCGGACCGCTGAGCTCGGTGGCCACCTGCGAACAGGCCTTGAAGATACGTTTTATCTACCAAACGGAGAGCGGGCCAGCGGAAATGGTCAGCTCATTGAAAGTCTGGTCAACATCGCGCGAGAGTGCGGCCGCGAAATCGCCTCGCCAGATGAAGCCCGAGCCGCCTTCGCTGCCCAAGGGTGAAATCGTTACCGGCCGTATTATAAAATGGCAGAGCCTACTTGAATTTTGTGCGCAGCAGACTGCGGGAACGACACTACGTCGTCTCTTTTGCCGAAAGTCGTAACTTGCCATAAACGGTCCGCCCCCCTTATGCTTCAGCCGAGGATGACGATTGCGCATCGCATCCAAACTGTAATTAGAAGAGGATAGATGCAATGCGACGAATGACGATCGAATACCAACTGATGGTTTTGCTTTTGGGACTTGGTCTCGCAGCCTGCGGTGGCGATGGTGGAGGCGATTCAGCGAGTTTAGCTGAGCCGATACCCAATGGGACTGTCGACATGGGGGCGAGCATGGCTGATAGTCTGCCAGATGCCGTCGACGATCCCTTCGTATTCGAACCCAATGCTGATTGTGAATTCGATGAGAGCCAGGCCGGTAAAGGCCCCGGTGCGCAGATCGCTAACTTTATGCCGGAGCAGTACAATGGGACGCTAGACGAAATGGGTCGTGAGACCGGTGCACCCTTTCACTTCCACTCTTTCTGCGGTGGTGGTGCCGAGGTTGTTTGGGTCTTTTTGACCACAGGCTGGTGTGGCGCCTGCGAGACCTATGCGGACAAAGCATTGGATTACCTTCAGGCCCATGCGCCACAGGGGCTCAAGGTGGTCTGGATCGTGGGTGAGGACGCCGAGTATAATCCGCCATCAAAAACCTATATGAGCCAGTACCGGACCAATAAACTCGATCGCGATAGAGATGGTGTTGTCAGCGAAGCCGAAGCCTCACTGCCCTTTGTGATCATTCGGGATAATGACTTCAATAACACGCGTCGCTTTATCGACCCGAGTGCTGCGGGCAGTAGTTTGCCACGTCAATACGTCCTGGATGCATCGAATATGCTGATGGTGTTCGCAAGCAATCCGCAAGCGGATCCGCCTAGACCTTTTATCCAGGGGGAATGTGAAATGAGACGCCTTTTGGGCGTTTTAGATATCGACAGCTGCGACGGATATATGGGGGAGTAAGCCCCGGCTTTAGCCTGTTCTGCTCAATTGAGTCTCACTCGATGATCACTCGGTCAGTTTGTCCCCGTCCGTAGGTCTCTGGATTATACATTTCCTCCGCCTTGGGTGGCGCCGCTATGAATTGACCCGGTGTCGTTGCCCTGGCCACATACGTATACTCATATCCGCCTGCCCAGAGCATCGACGTAAAGGCTTCGACACGCTCATCTCTCAAGTTCTGATGGGCATACCACGTCCGCCGCCAGCCCCCATGGATGCGCTCTATGCTTGATTCATGCTGCTGGCTTTTTGACTGTCCATCGAGGGCGAGGTTGGTGGTTTCTAGGCCGCCTGGTAATGGATCGACGAGTGCAACGTGATAGCGCCTGGACTTGGCGAACATGGACAGCCGAACACGCACTCGAGACCCCGCCTTAATGCGCCAAGTGCCGTCATTCGCCAGGCGAACATCATCGGGGTGATCCATTGGCTCATAGCGCCGTGATACAACAAATCCATGATTCACAGGCCCCAGAGACAGATTTTTAGGCGCGTAGTTTAGAGCAAGCCTATAGTAGAGCCGACCTGTGCCTTTTTTTGTAAGAGTGATGGGCTGTACCCCACTGAGCCGATGGAGATAATCCATGGGGACAGCCACATTCTCGGTCACGGCCGAGCGTGTATTAAATGTGTGTTTACCGGCGAGACCATCCCCGACCCATACTTTGGCAACAAAGTTTGGACCGGACTTTTCATAGGCTTGGAAATAGCGGTCGAGGGCGAGCAGGACGAACACGTTCTCTTGTGTATTGCCCCAGCGCCCGCGCGTCCGCTGACTGAGTAAGCCCCGGACCAATTTGGGGATCGCATCTGACGTCGGTTCGGAGGCGATCAACGCGTTCAATAGAATGGCATCAAGACGGCGCTTTGAATGCAAGGTCAGATAATCAGAATCGCTGGTCGACGATACGAAGTTCGCTCGCCCTGCCGTCTCAGACAGTTTGCCATACAGATAATTGACAATGCGCTTTCGTTGCGAGGCCGTGGCGTCGTCACGACTCAAGATGGGCAATAGAAAACCCAGGCTAGTGAGCGGGAGTTTGTCTAATCCGATAGACGTGATCAGCATGTCACTGTCTGCAACCGTGTTTCGTCCCAGGAGATGCAGGACATACAGCGCATATGATTTAATCACCTGACGGGTCTGGGCTTTGTATTGACTCGGCATATGGGCATCGATTCGACTCAGGTAGCGGAGGAGTTTCTTTCGCAGTGTGCTGGGTACTTGATAGCCTTTTGTTTGAGCCATCGCGACGGCATGGGCGACATGAACCGTGAGAAAAGGCCAGGTCCGACCGCCGGGTCTCCAGAAGGGAATCCCCCCATCTGCGGCTTGCCGCGAGGCCAACCACTTAAAATTGGTCGCCATGGTCACGGCGAGTGTATCGGCGCTGGGGAGCGTGTCTGTGTTGAACGCACCGAGGACGTCCTTCATGGCCGCGATGCTCAAGATCCGTGAGGCGATCTGTTCACTGCACGAGAATCGGTAATTGACCAAATAGATGAACGCGTCGGTCAATTCCTGTAATGCTGTCGATGATGTCGAGACTTTAAGGCCCCCATACTGGCCGATGATATCGGTGGGTAATTTCAGCTGGTGGACTGAGTGTCCACTGTCGATGACGCCATACGTTGCAAACGCTTCCGTGGTTGCAGGTGTCCAAACAGGAAATTGACCTGTCTGGGCATCTGAATGAGGCCCAGCGGCGGTGACCACTTGATAGGCTGCTTTTCCCGGACTGACTGTATCGATGGCAAACAAAACCTCGATCCGATCCTTTGCGGGCACGGTCACGACGTGTCCGGCTGGGCCTGTGATCTTCAGATTTCTGACATCCAAGGCAACGTGTGTGCTTAGGTCCTTGTCCGTCAGATTCTGAATCACGACAGGGAAATGAGCTTTGTCGCCAAAATTTAGAAACCGAGGCGGAGACGGCCGGACCATCAAAGGCTGTCGGACCGTTATTGTCGATTCGGCCAGCCCAAATTGGTTTGGGCTTGATACGGCGTAGGCCACGATTCGATACCGGGTCAGGCTGTCGGGCATGGAAACCGATACCTGCGCTTGGCCTGTCTCGTCAGTCGGAATTGAGCCGGCGAAAAGGGCTAATGCGTCAAATCGATGTCGAACCGTTGTTTTTCCTCTTTGTGCGACGGCCTCTGCGAGCGGCTCGTCCGAAGCCAACGCGGTTGCGGCAGGCACTAAAGCATCGTCAAAAGTGTAGACCTTTGTCCGTTTGCCGATTTTTGATTTACGCCCCATACCACGTGGATGTGGTTTTTCGCGTCCATCGGCCCGATTAAATTCGGGGTTTGCCAACAGAACATAGTCTCTAGAACTCAGATCGCTGACACCGGCTGCGTTGGGTTTGTAGAACGACTTGATAGGCGATTCGAATGAGTGACCTGCCAGAGCCAATATGGCTTCATCGACGACGAGAATAGTG
>PCCS01000022.1 GCA_002731825.1 Myxococcales bacterium | reverse complement strand
AGCACCACCAGCACCACCAGCACCACCAGCGGCTCCAGCACCACCAGCACCACCAGCACCACCAGCACCACCAGCACCACCAGCGGCTCCAGCACCACCGGCACCAGATAACATTGGGTTATCTAGAAATGGATCACAGCCGACCGAAATATCTCCGCAGAATGAGTGTGGCTCGGTGCCAAAATTGACATTTAGATCGCAGCGTCGACCACCCGTACAATCCCCATCGTCGATGCAAAATTGCCTGCAGGTGGCGATATTTTCATCCGTCAGTCTAAAACAGGCCATTCCCGGTGCGCAGTCCGATGAATTGTTACAGGTCGCGCCTGCCTGTGCCTCCCCTGCAGGTACGCAAGAAAAGACATTATTGGCCAAGGTGCAGTGCTGGCCTGCATCACATCCCTGATTACAGTAGGGATTGCAGGGGAAATTGGCCGGCACTGATCGGGCACATGTCATGTCACCCGCATCTACGTCTGAACCTGCGTCTGCCCTAGGTGTGGCTCCAGCGTCGATCATAGGCATCGGACTTGCGCCACACGAACAGCCTTCAAATTGGCCCGAGTATGGCTCGCAAACACCAGACTCTCCATTACAGGAAAATCCACAGGCACAATCGCTACTGCTCGCACAGGGACCGCCCGCAATCTCAATTCCCGCTTCGCAAATGTTTGGACATTGACCCGGCTGCGCGCGGCATGAATTGCCCGATGAATCACTGCTACTACACGCAGAAAAAACGACCATTGTGGCCGTGAGAACACATAATTTCAAAACCGATATAAAGCGCATTACTGAGGTCTCCATCGTGAATCTTACTCGATACCCGGATAGGCTACCAAGGACCGAGCCGAGCGTCGACCACTTGTCTGGCATTCTCTCACTGGCAACAGATCTGGGCAGTCATCAGACCTTGAAATCCCTTAATGACAGTCAATTCGGTAGAAACACCTACTCGTAATGAGTCACTGTTTCTCGATCAAAACCGTCAATTACTGTACCATTCCTAAAAGGGGTAGCGGATTGAAGGCACCAATGGGGACAAAAGACACAACAGCGGCGATCGTGCGACAAGAGTTCTCTGTCCCATTTAGTTACTCGGTGGCATTCACGGAAGCGCTGTTCTCCGTCGATAATCCGTTGTTGAGAGATACGGTACGCGAGTCCGACGAGACGAAGCGCCATCGAATGGCCGCAGTGATCGACAGTGGCGTGGCTGATGCTTGGCCTGACCTTGCTATACAGATCAGCCGATATGCCCTCGCCCATGGCCAAAATATTGAATTGGTCGGTGAGCCAATCATCGTACCCGGCGGCGAGGGCTGCAAGAACACCAATGAATTCGTGGATCAGCTCAGGGGTATTTTTGCGGAGCGGGGTCTAGACAGACATTCATTTGTCTTAGCCATCGGTGGAGGAGCCGTCCTTGATATGGCGGGGTATGCGGCAGCAACCACCCATCGTGGCGTTCGACTCTTACGCGTCCCCACGACTGTTTTAGCCCAAAACGATGCTGGGGTGGGCGTCAAAAACGGGATAAACGCATTCAATTCTAAGAACTTTCTTGGCACATTCTGCCCACCTTTCGCCGTCTTGAACGACATTGATTTCATCGAGACGCTCGAGGTTCGAGACAAGCGAGCGGGCATGGCAGAAGCAGTCAAAGTTGCGCTGATTCGAGATGCCGACTTCTTTCGCTGGTTACAAGCGAACGGCACAGAGCTGGGTCGTTTTCAACGCGACCAGATGGCCTACATGATAAAACGATGTGCAGAGCTTCACTTGAACCACATCGCAACCAGCGGAGATCCGTTTGAATATGGAAGTGCCCGGCCACTAGATTTTGGTCATTGGGCTGCTCATAAATTAGAAGTTTTGACAGAACACCAGCTGCGCCATGGTGAGGCCGTTGCCATTGGCATCGCGCTCGATACAGCCTATTCGGTTGAGACAGGTTTGTTAAATCCCAGTGATTTCGAGGCCGTTTGTTCTGTTTTCGATGAGTTGGGCTTGGCGACAGATCATGAACTTCTGCGTGAAATCGACCGAAACGGCCAGATGGTCATTATCAATGGACTCGAAGAGTTCAGACAACATCTTGGCGGCGAGCTTACGGTCACCATGCTTGCTGATATCGGGGTGGGCGTCGAGGTAAACGAAGTGGACCTCGATGCCTTACGGCGGTCAGTACAAAGATTGAGCGGACGAAGTCGGGCGGCCTAAGACCAGAGTGGAGTCAGCTAGGCGGCGGGGATGAGACGCCCGCACGGATGCGGGCTTTGTCTCTGAAACTAGTGTAAGTCGTAGGTGGTCTTTAACAAGACGTTCGCAACTTCATAGGGGTCCGCGTTTGCATTTGGACGACGGTCTTCTAGATACCCACACTCTTCTTTTGCAACCAGCGCAGGAATCCGGACGGATGCAGTCCGGTCGGATACGCCGTATTTATATTCGTCATAGCGGCACGTTTCATGGTGACCAGTCAGGCGCATTTCGTAGCCGCTACCATATGCGGCTAAGTGTTCGTTGATGTGGTTTGCCATTTTGTCGCAGGCTGAATGAATCGCCTTAATTCCACCAGGCGCCCTCATGTCGGCAGTGGAGTAGTTGCAGTGCATGCCCGCGCCATTCCAATCCCCTGGGACAGGCTTCGGATCCAGCGTCGCGGAGATGCCAATTTCCTCGCCGAGACGATACAGTAGCCACCTAGAAATCCAAAGTTCATCACTCGCCTTAATGGGCCCTTGGCCAGGTCCACCAATCTGATATTCCCATTGACCAGGCATGACTTCGGCGTTGATTCCAACGATACTCAGACCGGCTTCGATGCATGCTTCCAGATGAGCTTCCACAAGATCTCGGCCATAGACCTCGTCTGCGCCGACACCACAGTAATATGGGCCCTGTGCAGCGGGGAATCGTCTTTCCGAGGGGAAACCGAGGGGCCTTGATCCATCATAGAGTGTGTATTCCTGTTCATAACCGAGCCAGGCGTCAGTCGCTTCACCGACGGTCTCTAGGGTCGAGCGCAGGAGAGCCCGTGTATTTGATGGATGCGGTGAGCCATCGGCATTACCGACCTCGCATAATACCAAGTACGCCCCGAGACCGCGAACAGGGTCGGGACAGACTCGAACAGGTGTAAGCAAGCAGTCCGAGCTATTGCCTTCCGCTTGGTTTGTCGACGACCCGTCGAATTGCCAAGCAGGGAAATCGCTCAAGCTCACGTCGTGGTCATTGCTGAGTGATGTAATAATTTTGGTTTTAGAACGAAGTTTGCGAGTTGGCTCGCCTCCATCAATCCAAATATACTCTCCGATAATGGCCATGATTTATCTCCTTTATGGGTCTCTGTCCCGTTTGAATCGGTCCACGCTTATCAAGTTATTTACTGGATGTGCAAGCCAAGAACAGGGCTCGATGGTCATTTTTAAGACATTAATGTAGCAAAACGACAAAAATGTCTTTATCGGGTGTCCACACTAAACCCGCGAGTGGCGTATGAGTGACTGCTTGGCCATGTCAAGAGAGTCAGCATCTAGGCTGAATAAGGAGGTCTGTATCGTTTAGAGACATACTATCATTCAAGGAGATGAGCTATGTGCCACCGAATCCATTTGAACCGCCCGTCGAAATTTTCAATGCTGGAAGTGTATTCACTAAGGCGTTAATACTGACAACATGAAGATCGAATTTCTCGGACATGCCTCCTTTTTGTTAACCGACAATTCCGGTTACCGATACTTGATCGACCCGTACGAGTCAGGTGGCTTTTCGGGACGAGTCGGCTACGACCCCATCGACATTGAGCCCGATGTGATCATTATTACCCATGACCATCTAGACCATTGTCACACTGAAACCATACCGGGAAAATTTGAAGTCATTCGAGTCAGTGGCGGTTTTGCTGGTGTTCACTTTCGTTCAGTATCGGTTTTTCACGACATGCACCGAGGCACAAAATTTGGTGGCTCAGTTGATATGAAAATTTTTACCATGGACGGCATTACTTTCTGCCACTGCGGTGACATCGGAGAATTATTAGACGACCCAGTTAAACTAGATGCAATCGGTGAAATTGATGTTTTAATTGTCCCGACGGGCGGATTCTACACATTGGGTCCTGATGGGGCTGCCATTGTAACGCGAAAAATAGCCCCTAAACTCGTCATCCCTTGCCATTACAAAACACCGAAATGTGGTTTCGATATACTGCCAGTCGATCCCTTCATCCAACACTTCAACGACGTGAAGATTATCAATGATTCCAAAGTTGACTTAGACGTGGCCAGTTTACCAACTTCTTGTACTTGTCTGGTTTTAAACATGCGATATGGCTAGCTTGAAACGTCTTCGCGGCTAAGTTCAGCCTTAACGTGTATCGCTGCGGTAGCATCATTAAGTCTTTGTAAGTATTCAGTTTCATCTGCATTCGAACAAAAAACTTGTTAGTTCTTTATGACATCGCTAGTCTATCGGCGCCTATCATGTCGAAGGGGCAATACGGTGACTATTCGGTTGACAATTGTATTACTAGCCAGCTTTGCCATCGCGGGTTCCGCTCTGGCGAGCCCATCGAAGAGCAGTACGACGAAGACCTCTGTGAGTAACTTGCTTTTAGCAGCCACGCCTTCGAGTGGTCGTCTGACTGTGAAGACGGTGCCCGTAGGAAAGACGGCCACGTTGGCTACGCCTCGAGCATCGGTTGAAATGACGCACGACTTGCGCAAACAAAAGGCAGCTCTCCTTCGACCGGCTCCTGAACTCAGCCAGTTAACCAAATAAACTAAGCTCGCGACCGCACGCCCGGAACAGTCTCAGACGCCTCGAAAGTCGGCAAACGACCAATCAGGTATGTCCTGCTTATCGCGCCGAGCCGTACAATCATTTGATAATCTCTAAAACGTTAAGGAGCATGCTGGAGATGGACTAAGGCACCCTGCAGATCTATGGACCTATGGTTTCGTGACTTTTCAAACTCGGTGACTCGAGCCAAACCAACACAGCTCCCCATCCAAGCCCAGTCTATACGGATTTATTTGCCCTGTCTCTTGGTCTTCCCATAGCCGCAGAGTTTGATTGGACGAGAACAAAACAGCACACACGAGATGGACTGATGAAGTAACCTATCTAAAATGGCGATCGGCTAGAACAAGGGCTGGTCGTGACAGCCAGCTGAGGGTAATTTGCTTACTCTGTACGACCAAGCCAGCGGTAAAAACGAGCCTGCACTATGGAAAATACGTCTCGATTATTCAGAGAGATGACCCGCTCAAATGACGGACCGTCAAAACCATCTCCCAGGACGGCCTGAGCGTGTTTTTGAAGCCCCAGTATGCGATGGGCATACAGTATATCGATCACAGCACGACCAGGATAAGTTAGGACCCCATTCATCTCTATCAACGCTGAGTCTTCATTCAGTCCACCTTTTTTTACGAGAAACTGAAGCGCGTGCTTTAGGCTCCAACCTCGACTGTAAATCCCCAGCTCAGCGGTCGCTCGATTAATATGTCTCAGTAGTCTGGTGTACGCTTCAGCCTTTTGTGTGGCTGAGACTGTGGCCGAGTCCGAGTCCGAGTCCGAGTCCGAGTCCGAGTCCGAGTCCGAGTCCGAGTCCGAGTCCGAGTCCGAGTCCCAATCCGAGTCCAGTTTGAAGAGTTGATAAATCTCGCTCAGGCGCCCCGAGCTAGCGGGTGGATTTAACGGAAATATGAGGTCACTCACGGATCCAAAATAGGGAGAGCTGTCCACCGTCTTGTCACGTTCTTTTTTCACTGATCCTCGCCTGAGCAATGCGGTGAGTGACAGACCGTATGAACGCTGTGCGAGCGTCGCTAATTTACGCCGGTACTGAGACGCTAGCTTCAACGCCTTTCCATGAGCCCATTCGGGTGTCAAATTAGGCTCCAATTGGCTCTGCAGGAGATATCTGTAGCACTGCTGTCCATCTGAATTCTGGGCTAACCAGTTTCGGTCTGATGCCTGGACCAAGAGGTCGCCTAGAATAAAGGCTTTGAGTTTTAACAGCGCTGTTTCGATTTGGCTAAGCCTTGACTTGGATTTTAATCTTCGGACTTCGCCTGACCGACTGTCATTTAGGCCGTCGCTGAGTTTACGTAGAACAGCATCGATTCGCTCACTTGCATCTAAAAGATATGATCGCGATGCAATCCGGCCGCGGGTAACGCCCTCCTTTAAATTCCTAATGTCTTGATGAACCAAGTCAATTAATCCCCGAACTGGTATCTTCGCGACCCCGTTCTGCATGGTCAGCCCAGTTGATTGGCTCAAAGTTGAGCGAGCAATAATCTGAGGACTAAAGATCAGCCATGAAGCAAGGTCACATTGATCACCATGCGTCCAACGCGTGATACGGTTTTCAAGTCGATGGTAGAGGTCTAATTCTTTATCAGAGAGTTCCAATGGATCAATTCGACTGATTTTCTCTTCTAGTTGCTTCACCTTTTGCCTGAGATTCGAGCGTTCTTTGAAAGATAGAATAGCCACAAATCTTGCTTGACTGCCCCCTGACAGAGCAGGTGTGGCAGTGCCCTGCAGTCCGAGTGCCTCATAACGGCCAGCGATTTCCTGAATAGTTAACCTATCACTGGCCATCAGGTTCTGACTTCGAGTGGTGCAACCCGATGCGGCCCACATGAGACCTATGCAGAAAACGATGGTCCAAGTGCCCGGAGCCGTGTGTTTGGTATTGTCTTGGTTCTTGGTCATGGGCTGTAGCTTACGTCAATGCTCCTCAGGCTTAAAATTCAACTCAAAATTGGATTAATAAGGGTGTCCTCCAGTCAGCAAGAGCCGATGTCACGGAGGGCTGACTCTTGTTTGATTTTTTGGAGAAACCTGGGGCAGAGACAGGCTGTGTGTGCTTTGTTCCGACGGCTCGTTTAAATCCAGTGAAGTCCTTGTTAAAGGAGCTGCAGAACACGAAAACTTTGCTGATTGGCCTGAGCCAGAACATTCGTAAATGTGGTCTGTACGATGTTATTTTTCACCATCACAGCGGACTCCTTTGCAATATCGGCGTCCCTGACTTTACTCCTCGCGCTATAGGCGTGCTGAGCCATTTTATTAAGGCGACTGACGGTAAATTCAAGTCTATTTTCTAAGCCTCCCAATTTTCCGCGGGAGTGGATTACAGCTTCGTTGACTCGATCAATTATGCTCAACGTCCTGTTTGCACCTTGCACCGTCGATACATCGGCCGTCGCTAAAACATCTAACTCATTTAGTCCAATGATGTCGTCTTCATTGACTCCGATTTTGAATTCCCCCTGCGCGTTGGATGGGTCCGTTATTTTGAAAAGATCATCGGATAAGATGGTCATCGTACCTCGAGTTACCAGTGAACCTGAAGCCGCCATGACACCCGTGATCTGACCTGCATTACCGACGGTCTTGATGTGGATATTGCGACCATCCTCAGCTGTGAGCACCAATCGTCGGTCCGCATTGAAGTGGGCGACCACGCCGGTTTTGTCTGCGAGATGGTTGATGGCCCCCATCAGGGTTTCATCGGCGTCATCTGCTGAGATGTCGTATCCACTAATAACCTGATCATTGATGCTGAGAAAATTCTCGTTATTGAGTGTTCCTCCGACGACATCACCCGTTGCGACGAAATCATTTCGGTTCACAAAGGCATTGACCCGAGATCGGGTGAACGCGTCATTTATCGCAGCCACTTTAGCAATAGATGAGGCGCGGCGTTGGGTCGTACTCAATCGATCATCTTGCTCAACCGTCGCTCGGATTCTGACATCATTAATCCTCAGATCGCCGGTTTCGAGCCCGTGTTCATTCATCCGGTCCGTCTGAGCGACGGCGAAACGTCCAAGATACTTCGCCCGGGTATCTTCTATGGAAACTAAGGGTGCCTCCTTGTATCCCGAGCCGATGTGCATGCCTTGATTTAGAAATGTCCCATCCAAAAGTGCGATATTAGCAAAATTAGTGCTTGTACCGATGTGTTCGACCTCATCGATGAAGGCTTGGATGCCGAGCTGAAGGCTGGCTCGATCGGCATCGACCAGCGTATCATTGGCTGCTTGAACTGCGATTGATCGCATCTCGTGGAGGATATTTGAAACGGTGCCAAGAGCCGCTTCTGCTGTTCGAGCCAAGTTCGCTCCATCATACGCATTACGTGCAGCTCTGCTCGCACCTTTCACCTGCGTCGTGAGCGACTCGGACACTTGACTGCCAGCCGCATCATCGCGGGTGGCATTGATGCGTTTTCCGCTCGATATGCGTTGCATGCTCGTCTCCACTTTTCGTTTGGAAACGTCCATATTGCGCCGTACTGAGCGACCGTGTTGTGTGATTCTTAGACTCAAAACGACTCCAATAATCGTTTCATGGCTTGCGTCCCTATGACTTCAGCCACCAACAATCCTCCATTAGTCAATCGGCATGATTGACGAAAACTTGAGTTTAGCGGCGTCATTAATGGGTTTAATTTCAATGCCAGTTTACAGTGCGGATGGCTCTTCGATGTAGAGACACACACATGTCGGATGAGCAAACTGTGGGCTTTCGGCGGGCTTTTAGCAGGAGAAGGGGGGGGGTCTCAAAACGCTCGCCGGTGTAGCTGACGCTTCAGCCAAGATCGATGAGCATGCCTTCTTTTGCGATGAATAGTTCAGGTCCGAGGTGCCCGTACTGTTTGGTGATGGATTGGTAAATCGCGTCGAGTTCAGAATCTGTTCGTGTCGGCTCATGGTGGGTCAATACGATTCGGCCGGCGTCGATTCGGTCAGCCATTTCGATGCAGGATTGATAGGACCCATGTCCCCAGCCCATTTTTTGGGGGTATTCTTCGGCTGTATACATAGAGTCAGTAATGCAGATATCCACTTCGGTGATCACGTCTTCCAGAACGGAGTTGCGCAGTTGGATAATCTGTTCGAATTCCTCATATTCCTCGTCACCAGGCTCATAAATACTTCGCATGGGCTCGTGGTCGCCTGTGAAGAAGATTCTCTGGCCATCCGCTTCAATCAAGTAGCCAAAATTTAGCACAGGGTGATTCATCATGACCGGCGTGATCTTCGCACCGCCGATGGTAATGGTTTGCCGATCTTGTAAGCTCTTGTAACTGATATTTGCTTTCAGCTCGGACTCCCTTACGGGGTAGTAGCAATACTCCATCTGTCCGGCCAGAATTTCTTTCAAAGACTTATCGTAAACAGGGTCGAAGGTACCGTAAAAATTAATCTCTTGGTTTGGAATGAACAGCGGTATGAAGAAGGGGAATCCTTGAATATGATCCCAATGTGTATGGGTGACAAATACGGAAATCCGCTTCGGCAACCTTTGTTTTGTCAGCGCTGACCCCAGACGGAAAATCCCTGTGCCACCGTCTAAAATAATCAGTTCATCATCGTTGGTTCGGACTTCGATGCAGGTTGTATTTCCACCGTAGCGTACCGTGTCCGGACCCGGTGAGGCGATGGACCCTCGTGTTCCCCAAAATCGTACGTGCATATGTTAGACCTGTCTAAAGATTTGAGTACGTTCGATCGCTTGTTCGATCTCCGGTCGACAGGTCAGCAACGTGACAATCGACTCGCCCAGGTTATCTTTGAAGCTTTCTGGCTCCATTTCTTGTCTATCGCCATTTTCGATTGTATCGACAAGGACTTTGGCGCCCCACAAACAATCCATCAGCGAACTCCGCTCCTCCGCAGATGCGTCGGTTTTATGGTGGTTACGGATTGTTTCTGATACTCGGATTTCAAGCTTCCACTTTTCGGCCACTTGAGCGCCAAGTTCGTAGTGGTCCGTTCCTAACGCATCGTTTTCTAATTCGTGCAAAGGTCGACCTGTCCGTTTGTGTTCTTCCATCAGGTCCCTGTAGACCGATGGAAGCTGTAACGCCAAAACGATGAGGCCAAAGTCATGAAGAAGCCCGGCCAGAAAGGCCCTGTCGCTGTCACGCATACCCAGGCCGGCTCGGGAGGCCAACCATCTGGACAAACCGCCTACCGCCAGGGCTCGGGTGAGGAACTCATCCACGGCAAGCCCAGCTTCATTCTCCCTTGGCAAAGCTCCGACTGCAGCCAAGGTCAGTGCCACGTTTTTAAGTGTATTCAGACCGATGAACGCCAACGCCTCTTTGACTGAGCTAATGCGCCGCGACAAACCGAAATAAGCAGAATTGACCACCCGCAGCATTCGACCCGTGAGTACTGGATCATGCTCGACGACTCGGACCAAATCTTTTGGGTTACAATTAATATCATCGGCGAGCTCAAGCACTTGTTGAACGCTTTTTGGAAACGCGGGCATGCTCTCGACCATTTCGGCAATTTTTGCCTGTTCGAGATGCTTTGACTTCATACTTACCCCTAGGTCTCACGCCCACGATTTAGGCTTAGGTGCCGCTGCTTGTCCCCATCTTAGCAGGACTGCGACCTTGCGCCCACAGCCAAGAGTAGATCGTCACTGCGCCCAGGTCTAGCTTGATCGGCATATATTCTGAGACAATTTCAGTAGTGTATTGCCAAGCCGATGGATACAAATGCCTGATATTGCCAATCGGTTCGATATGTCTGCGCGCTACACTGCACGTTTCCTCCGGTGTTACTACAGCCAGAAAACTCAATTCGGTCGCCGACTGACTCACCGAGTTCTAAGTTGTAATTACCCCTCAAACTAAATGGAATACGGATATCGACATCGTTTAAATTGAGCCTGAAGTCCAGACCAAGACCGAAGTGAAGGGCCGAATATGACCGATCATCCATTCGTGCATTGCCAAATTCAGTCTCGATGTCAGACGACGATGGAAAAATGAAGTCTCCCCCGATGAGAAGAAATGGCCGAACAGTCTTCGTCGGCGCGCTCAATTTAACAACCACGGGCAGATGCCAAGCACTCTTGTTAAACGTCAATTCGTATCTGGTCCCAGACCCGCCCGCTAAACCCCGGATATCCAGATTTCCTGATGCAGACTCATTTGAGTACCAAAGGCCTAATTGGAGCCCAATAATGCCTTTCCAAAGGGCATCGACGGTCAGACCCGAGCCACCACCTATTCCAGCAAACCCTGCGTAGGGTACGCGGGCTTGGATTAAACCGAGTTGGGCGACTTTCTTTGACTCTGAAGGTTCATCAATGAAAGACCCGACAGCGAAGCCTATTAACGCAGTCCCAAGATCCCAATCCTGAAAGGCCCGTATGTCCTCAGACGGTAGGTCTTTGGTCGGAGGGGCCGCAAACCCCGGTGTCAACAGCAGTAAAATGATGGCAAACGGGGTTAATTTCGTCATGAGGTCACAATTCCTAGAGCGTGTTCGACGGACAGATATCCACACTTATTCGTTTGGCGCTTGTTCAGGGATGATGCACCGACAGATCATATCAGTACAGCCTTGAGGGCTCATACAGGGTTCGCCCCCGCAGGTGATCCCTTCAAGCTTTGCGCAGTCATTCATATTGGCATTATTCCAGCAACATGACTGGCCCGCTTGACAGCTTTCGAGACCCAACATCGCGCAGAAATCGACGCATCGCGTTCGACCTCCGTTTGGTGGCGCCACAAAGTACTCGCAGAATGTTCGATTCGTGCCGTCTTGTTGACCTGACTCGCAGAAGAAACGGACCGGAGAGTTCGCTTCATCGAATCGACATGCGCTGGGAAGTTGAATACTGCATCTGGCTCCGCCGTTTCCGTCGGCTTCACAGCTACCTCGTCCGTTGCAGGGTGAACCGATGGCCTTAAATTCGCGGGTTGGAGTCAGATTGCCCTCACATCCAACGATTTCAACACATGGATCAGTCCGCGTTTCCAGAAGGGGGACCTGTTCTGGATCTCCGCAATACTCTTCGAGCGTTGCACAACGGCCAATCTCGGTGCAGTTTCCTGCGAGCCGGGGCGCTGATCCATTCTGGTAACAAATGGTCAAGTCGCCTTCTTCGACAAGCTGATTTTGTCCCGTTGCGCTGCAGTCGATCGGCGGACAGTTTCCATCGTTTGCAGCCACTTCTGGAATCCCGTCATTGCCGCATTGTTCACAAAGACCAAGTCGATTCCCGGGGACGCACTCGGTATCGAATCGGCCCATATCAGACAGGGCGATCATGCCGCCTAGATCTTTATTCCCGATTTGGCCAACCAGTTCTTCATCAGTAAAGACGTCTTCAGTTGCGCTTGTACACGCGATGAAGCTACAAGCGAGGGCAATAAATTTGAGATAACGCATCGATAGAGACATTTCACGCAGGACCCACAACACTGTATCCATATAACGGGTGTCGTGCCCAACTGCAAATACGACTGTCTAGATGTAGAGAGGGGGGATGGGGCGACCACCTTACGGTAGACGATGGTCGCCCATTCCAAATTGGCTTATTCAGCGTCGCCCAAGTCGAGTTGGCATGTGACCGTATACTCAAATGCATCGCCACCAAAACCATCGACGAAAAGGTACGCTGTGCGACCTGGTGCGAGGTAGAATCGAACGCGGCTCTGGAATCCCAGATCGCCTTCTTCTGCATCATCATTGCACGTCAGCTCTGCTCCAGCACTTTCGTCACCGCAGAAGGACCGGACGTACATGACTGTATCCGCTTGGTCCGCATCGATTGCGCAGACAAAGAAACCACCTGCGGCCGTTGATAGTGACGCAACATCTTCTGGTCCATTGGCATCCACGCAGGTGCCCTCAGTGTTATTCTCTCCACCGTCCGTATTGCCAGAGATTGTCCATGCATCACCGTTCGCGTTTTCCATGAAAGCAGGGACGTCACCTAACTCTGCTGCGCAGTCCGCAACGGCTGCGACGCATTGGAAAACAGGGTCTTCGCCCTCCGCAGGTTCGCCGATTTGTTGGCAAATGCCATCAAGGCCACAGTCGCCACTTAAATCGCTTGGGTTACAGGTTGCATCCACTGCAGCGGCTGCTGGAGCTGATGGCTGTGCGATCAAGATCTCGCTGACAAGGCCTGAACGGTCGACAACTGCGACGCTCACATCAGCGATTTGCCCACCTGCAAAGCCGACGGGCAAAAATGCTGTCATATAGGCATCAAACTCGTTCTCGCCTAGAACCACGTCGTCGAGTGGGAGGTCAGCGACGGGTGTTTCCGCAAATAGGTCATTTCCATCGGCATCGCGTATGATGAGTCTGACGTCTTTCACGTCGCCCTCGACGTCGGTCCCGCTGACTCGAACTGTAATTGCCGTGTTGCCATTAAGCGTACCCAAGTAGAGGTCGGCTGCCGATAAGACAGGGGCTGTTGCGGTCTGGCAGGTTGTTACACCGCCCTCTTCCTGGCTATAGCACTGCTCATTTTCTGCACTACAGACGTTGACGCCACCCAGGGGATCGCAGTCTTCGCCAGTGGCCGCCATGGCAGGCATACCGATCATACTGTCGACGCTATTTGATGACTGCGTCGTTTCATCGACGACGGTCACCGTGGCTGCGGCGGGTGCGGCTACTCCCTCAGGCAATTCGAAGCTTGCCCATCCAGTGAATGCGTTGTCATCGGCGACGGTGACCTGACTAAAAACGACGCTAAAGTCTGCATTTTCCTCGGAGGCTGCAATGACATTACCCTCTGCGTCAGTCAACGATACGACCACACCGGAAGGGTCGGAATCCGTTCCCATGACCATGACGCCCACTGTACCTTGGTCTGCATTGTAGGAGACGACAGCCGATGCCAGCTCCGGTGGAGCAGCGCGTGTGATGTTCAATGTGTACTCACCCTGCCAAGCGGCCATGCCATTGTTTGTGTATGAATCTGCAAAGATATAGGTCGTCTCTCCAGAATCGGATTGGAACTGAATCCGACTGAGGAATGAATCTGCATCAGTCTGGTCATTGCCGCGGTCGTCATTACAGTCTAAATCAGCGCCCAGTGGACCCCGATCGAAATTGCAGAGCCGGCGCGCAAAAAGAAGTGTGTCCGGGTTATCCATATCATTTTCCGGATCGGGGTCAACCGCGTCCATGGTCACGACATAGATGCCGTCTGCAGGTGCCACGAAGCTATAAATTTCAGTTGCACCACCACCACCACAGCTGCCGGCACGGTAGCCGCCCTCTGAGTCGGAACTATCGCCCGCGACAGTGGCCGCGCCTGACATATCAGCTTCGATGGGTGTCACCGGCCATTCTTCAGGACATGCCGCAAATTCAATGGGATCTGCGCACACCCCTTCGTTACATACACTGTCTGCATCGCAGACCGAGACGATGCCGTCGCACGCCTCACCACGCGCCACAATTTCAGGTGTGGTGGGTTCAACGCGAAGTGCCATACTGGGCTGTCCTTCTCTATCGATGGCTTTGATGCTTCCCTCAGTAATAATGGTCAAATCTCCATTGATTGAAATCACCACTTGGCCTGTGAAATTGCCCATCTCGTCGTGTTCAATTTCGTCAAAGGGCACTTCCAATTCGTTCTCAAATAGAGCCATGCCTGTTTCATCGAAAATCTGCAGGCCAACGGCCAAGGTGTCAGATTCAGCATCATTACCGGTTACAGCGACGCCGATTGTGCCCTGAATGGTATCAATGGCCATTGTGGCAGCCGTCAAACTCGGTGGTTCGGTCATGACATAGGGCTTTCCATTAAGTACGAATGCACCCGCTGTCAGAGCCTCATCATTATACGTATCGACAAAGAGGTAGATGGTTTGATCCGCCTCCAAGTTGAGGCGTACGCGGCTTTGCGAAAGACCTGCCCGAAAGTTGATATCGTCGTTACAGTCGAGTTCGCTTGTCGGATCTAAGCAGCTCTCACGAGCATACATGACCGTATCGAACGCACTCCCAGTTGTGTTGAATTCCCACTCACCCGCTGTTGGGGCTGTGAATTGAACGACCGTATCGGGACCCACACTCATGTCAGCTGAGCATGTACCTCGGTAGTTGTCTGCAGCATCGACATTGCCTTCCAGAGTAAATGTGCCGTCGCCATTGTCGCTGCCATTGAGACTTGTGGGTGTTAAATCGCCGCATGATCGATCGGCCATGCCGCCTGTTCCGCCAGCACCACCGGCGCCGCCCGCTCCACCAGCACCACCAGCGCCGCCGCCTGTTCCGCCGTTGCCACCAGAACCAGCAGTTCCGCCAGCACCGCCTTCGGCACCCGCACCGCCAGCACCTCCAGCACCTCCAGCACCGCCGGCACCGCCAGCACCGCCAGCACCGCCTGCGGCACCAGCACCGCCGGCTCCAGAGCTACTTCCACTGTCGCCACCGCATCCATACAAGCTTACGGATGCAACGAGCACGACCATCATTGTTTTGATGACATTTCGTTTCATTGAGTTTATGCCTTTCTTCCCCATTAGACGATACTCGAACGGCGGACTCACTTGCTTTTTTATGCGGTCGATCCACCCCACAATCCGTGGGACGGTAACCGAAAACGGTCGGCAATGGCAAGTCGATCTTGCAGTAAGCGTTGGGTCAGCTCAGGGTCCGTCAACCCCAGCGAAGTCGACGGCGTTTTTAGGCCAAATTAAGGCAATTTACGGACGATCAGTTCGTATTCACCGCGCCAGGGCCCAGACTCGGTCTCTGCTCCGTCGACAAACAAGTACACTGTTTGTCCAGCCGAGATTTCTGCTCGAACGAGCGCCGAGCGGGTAAAGCCACCATGATTATCGCTGCAGCTGAGCTCAAAGTCGGGATATTCACCGCCTAAACCGCAGTGGGTTCGAATATAGGCTATTGGATCGCCACCTGCCACGCTTGGATTGACAAGGAAACTGTACGTCCCACCGTCAACAGACGTAAACGAATATAGCATTTGGGCCGAGCCGCCACCGCAGCTGCCGGTTGTATAATTTGGAGCCCCGATCAAAGTGCCATCGAAGCGCCACGCCTCTGCATTGGGGTTCCCGCTGAGTACCTCTGGTTCGGGCCAGTCGCCAGGGCATGATGTTTGTGGTTCGCCGCAGGTGGGTTCCGCTGTTGCATCAGCTGCGAAGCAAAAGAGATCACCACTACAGACCGCCCGTGCCCCGACGGGGTCGCACGCATCATCTGCATCTGCCGTGCGGGGTGGCCGCAGTGCATTGATGTCGCGAGAGTCGCTCCTGAGCCCCTCAGCGTCCACGGCTACGACTCGAACCTTGGTAAAGGGGAAATCATCAGCCAATTGAAAGCTGAGGACGCCGTTAAATCGGTCTTCGGTATGCGTGATCCGATCAAATTGGAGTTCACCCGATGCGACCCGCTCATCGGACTCGTCTAAAAGCTCGATAAACAGTGCCGTCACATCGGCATCAGGATCCGTGCCCCCGATTTCAAATCCAATCAGCCGTGTTTCACTTGAGTAATAGCCTTTGGCCGACCGAACAGTGGGTGCGGTGACCGGCGAACACCGAAAAACACCATCCGCGTCCGGATCGAGGCATGCGGACCCCTCACCACATGCGTTTGTAATTCTAAATTCATCACACCGGTCTTCGACAATGATCGCATCTCGAATGTCGACTTCTGACCACTCGGTCTGATTCGCTTGAGAATCGACCAGCATCACACGCACCGATGTCGTCTGTGGCCAGTTTTCAAAAGCATTATTTCGGTATCGATAGGCAAAACTCGTTTCGCCAAAAACCGAACTGATTGGGTCCATTATGAACGTATCCGCGTTTTCTTCAGGATCGAGGATAATACGCTGGTCACCTTGATAGAGCTGTAAGCGGCCCGTCTCGACATCGCCGGCTTGGTCTGACCCGTTGATTTGAATGTTAAGCGTGTCGCCTGCGCGGAAGGCCAGCACTTCGCTGATCACTGGCGCGGCATTGGGTAGGCAGACGCCGTCGGATTCTGATGACCCCGACTCAGTGATGCGGCAGAAAAAACCCGTCTCACATGTATTGGCTTCACTGGCGAGGTCACAGGGCTCATTTTCGCCAACAACCGGCACACTTCGTGCGGACAGTGTAAATGGAGAGCCTTCCCCCATGAACGCGTCGACCAAAACAAATACCGTGTCGTCGACGGCGAGACTTAACTGTATCTGACTGAGCAAAGTTTGGCCCGGCACGCGATCATCGTTACACGATAATTCGGTCTCAGCATCTCCACAATCGGACCGTGCATACAGAACTGTATCGAGCATCGAATCCGCTGCATCCACGGTAAATAGCCATGTGCCGGCTGTTGGAGCGGTGAATAGAAAAGCCCGTTCATTTCCGAGACCACCGCAAGACCCTTCGTTTTGATTCAGCGAGCTAAATGTTGCGTCAACAACCAAGTCGCCCCCTGCGTTTTCCATGGCCAGGTCCAGGAAATTAAGGACCGAATCGCCTTCGCATGAGGATTGAGCAACCGCCATGTCATCCTCGGTGGTCATACCCTCATTAACAGTCATGTCTTGATTGGGCGAACTGCGATCTGGCTCATACGTACTGTCCATTGGACCAGCATCCTGAGTCTCTGAGCTTGATGAGTCTGACTGGCATCCGACTATGAAAAAAACGAGACTCAAACTCGCGATAATTTTTCGAAACATGGCGGATTTGTCCTTTACTCACAGATTGACCGTATCCGGTCCAGACAAGAGAGCCTGCATATCATTTCATCAGGAATCAATACTTCTGATATTGGATACGTAAATAATTACCGTCAGACCCCATCATTCTCAGTAAACTGGCAATTTGGGCCCGTCCCACCTGCGCTGAACCAGTCGATTTGGGGCCGCGACTGATGACCTTGATTTTTTTACGAATTATTGGGCTCAAACATTTGGCGTATCTCCACGGGTCCAAAATTATGCTTGCCTGCACCGCCTAGGCCCCAGGTCGGAGTACGTACTGATTCCAAGACCGATAGGTCCAAAAACCGAGACTCCGGGTCCATTTGAGGGCGAATTCATCATCGGCTGGCGTGAGCAGCACAATGCCTTTCTGTTCTGTCGCGACGCGTTGCATTACGTTGGACAACATCGCTCGACCAACGCCGAGCCCCCTGGACTGGGGGACTGTGCCAATGGCGGCTATCCAGACCGTGTCGTCTGTGATGCGCGCCACCATGCAGCCGACCGGTCTGTCATCACGCCAGGCGATTTGTGTTTCGACGTCCGCGCGATCAAAGTCTTCAGGCCCTAGAGCGGGGTTAAACCATGAATTCTCGTAACATTGATTGAGCATCGTCATGATCTCATCGCGATCGACTGTTTCTCTCAAGCTGACTGTCGCGAAAGCTGATGGCACATCCTCTATTTCACCGTCCCACCGTTGAGCGAAGAGGACGCCATGTAAGTTGAATCCACGCTTTAACAAAAATCGGTCGGCAGTCTTCTGAGCCGTGTCACAGCCGGCATAGAGGTCGAACTGATTGTTCTTAGTGAGATAGTCAAAGAGAAGACTCCCAACACCTTGCTTACGATAGCGTGGCGTCACTCGGACATCGAGCTCGGCCCGACCTTGTCGTCGATATAACCAGCCCACACCGACGACAGCTTCACCCACACAGGCCGCTCTAAAGTGACCAACCATGGAGCCGGACCGAGGGGGGACCACCAGTGGGTCTTTGCGTCCAATTTCATTCAGACAGGCACGAATAGCTTGCGGATTGACATGGGCGATCGAGCGAATTTCAATATCGTGTGTATCGGTTGTCATAGACCGCATCTTCTCTATTTCTTAAGCTCAGATCGAGGGCGACCTTTTGCACCGTAGGTTGGTTTCCAGGTTTGGATGGTCTATGACTCATGGTCAAATCTAGGCTTGGCGAGGTCTATGCTTGAGCTGTCTTTCCCGCCATGATAGGTCGGTTTCATCATGCGCTTAATTTTTCTCACCACCATTATCGTTTTGATAGTCCAAGGGTGTGGATATCGATTCGTGACAACAGAAACGGTTCGTCCCGATTTTAAATCAGTATCGATTGTAAACCTGACGACGGACGCGCGCGTGACCATCTTGATTCGGCAAGAAATGGATGCATTGCTCCGCACTTCACCAGACGCGAACGAAAGTCTTCGGGTGATCGTTCAGCAAAATGGAGCCGATCTTGTTGGACTCGATACGGGCGGCGCAGGTTCGGTCGAAGGGGTACGCGTTCAGCTTCAATTTGACGTCTATTTGGAGGATAAAATACGTCATCGAATCGAGCCGATTGAAACCATGCAGAGCTATATGATCGGACAGAGTGTGTTACAGAGCCGGCTGGCCAGAGAAGAGGCCTATCGCACGGCGATTCGCGACGGTATAGTCATGGGCATAGAGCAATTACGCCACTATCGAAAACGAGGCCAATGAGGCGACCGAAATGAATTGGGCATCCACATTGATGAAAGGCACCGCGCCCGTGTACCTGATCCATGGCGAAGAGCGTTTCTTAGCCCGCGGTGCGACAACTTGGTTGCGCCAGATCGTGCTGGCGGAGGGGGTTGCTGACTTCAACTTAGACCGATTTGATGCCAAGGAAAGCGTCAACGCGGAGGGCATCGTACAAGCCTGTCGCACCTTACCGATGATGGCTCCCAAACGGTTGGTCTGGGTTCGACATGCTGAGACCGTTTTCACTCGAAAGAAAGACGCTCTGACGGCATTGATAAACTATGTGAAAGAGCCGGATCCGACCACATGTTTAGTGTTTGAAGCAACGACGCTCATCAAAAAGACGTCAGCCCTGTTCAAGGCGGTCAACGCCTCCGGTTGTGTTTTCGAATGTCGTGCACCGAGGCAACGTGAACTTAATCGATGGGTTGTAGAGCAAGTGCGTTTGGCCGAACGAGATATATCAAGCCAGGCTGCTGAGTATCTAGCAGAGTCGGTGGGTGGAAACTTGTCGGCTTTGTCGACGGCACTTGAGCGACTGATGCTCTTTGTCAATAAACCCGACCGAATCGAGTTGTCTCACGCCCAAGACTGTGTGCCTCATACGCGGACCCACACGGTTTGGGAATTGATCGATGCAATCGCTGACAGAAACGTGTCCAAGACGCTGGCTCGTGCCCATCAATTACTGGGGCAGGGCAAAGTACCGCTCCAGTTATTGGCTTTGGTCGTTCGGCAGTTTCGTCAGCTATTGATTGGCCATGATGTTCGAAGGCATGGTGGCTCTCTCAGTCAAGCCGCGAGTGCAGCGGGGATTCCGAGCTTCAGGCACCAACAGTTCGGCCGTCAGCTCGACCGGTACACGTACCAAGAACTGTTCGCTGCTCTCAGACGACTTGAGCACACAGACCAAGCCCTAAAACGGAGCAAATTGCCCGATGAACTATTATTCGAAGGGATGCTTCTCGATTTATGCGCACCAACGCAGTGACCATTGACTTGATCATGACCTGCTTGGTTTGCGATCGTGAGGAGACTCAATGCGAAGAGGCTTAGCCCTTAGCTAGACCTGCGACCGCCTTTGTCAGACGACTGATTTTGCGGCTTGCCTGGTTTCGATGAATGACACCTTTACCAGCAGCACGTGCCAGTGCCTTTGTCGCATCTTTCAGCGTCTCGCCTGCAGTTTTTGCATCACCCTCTTCGATGGCTGCACGCACACGCTTGATGTAGGTACGCATCGTCGATAGGACGTGCTTGTTACGACTGCGACGTTTCGCTGTCTGACGGACTCGTTTCTCTGCAGATTTGTGATTTGCCACAATTCTACCCTTTCGCCTTAACTTAAAAGGAATTCGGACGCGGGACGCTATCAGCAGACTCGCCATTCGTCAAGTTGGATCGAACAAAATTTTAGTTCGTTGCCAAATTAGAGGCTCAGGCGACGCGCTGCTTTGCGTGAGATCAACCTATCGACGCTCTCCAGTAAAGGTCCCTTCGAGTTGGCCTGTCCACATACCGTCTTCTAGTAGATCAACTGTATTATTCATGTCTTGATCGCGTAATTGACACACGCCACTCATTGCAAATGTGTCGATATTTAGGGCCTCACCTAGCTCCCTAGCGAGAACCTGACCTGCCGACCTGAGCCCGGCTCGACAGGCATCCGCCACGATTCGAGCTTCATTAACGAAGGGCACATCGGGGAGGTTATTGGCAGCGATCCGACCGACAGCATCGCAAGGGATGACTCGGCCCAGAAGGTCTCCAAAACTGTTCATCCCGTTGAAGTAATTAGGCAGGACGGTGCGCTCAAGAAACCAGATGACGGCAACCCCTAGATTCATTTGTAGTTGGTGCTCATCAATTCGCATCGTGTCTGTAAACGGACCATCCTCTATACTTGCTGTAAACTCGGTTTCACTGGCTGACAGGCCCAGTTCGTTCATAGGAATTTCAATTCGTCCGCACTGGGCGTCGTTCGGATCACAGTTATTGCGCCAAACAAAAACAAGTGTTTCCCAACGATGAATCCCCTGGACCGTACAGGCCATCGGGTCTTCATCGCCGAGCTGCATTGTGCCTCGAATCTCCAAGTCCGTTAAGGTGGTCGTCACATCCGTTGTGACACCGATTGTACGGCGCGCCCAGTCGGGTAACTCATTTTGAACGACGTATTGGAACACGTAATTGACCGCATAGCGAACAGCCGCTCCGGCTACATTCCCGACAATGCCACCGATATTGTCGGCCACCAAATCACCCACGAAACTACCCGGATCCGTGATCAACGTGTGGATTCTTTGCAGTGCTCGGTTGAAGTCATCGCCCAATATCGAGGCTGGCTGGTAGCGGTTTACGATATTGTAGGTCCCCTTCGTCTTGAGACACCGCAGCATATCGGGGTCTGGACCCATATTGTTTGGTGAGTCTAGGGATGGGCGATCGACGACATTGATATCGTAGCCGAGGCCTGCCACGTTAGGCGCGGCCATGTTGAGCCGAACGAAGGCGGGGTCAGGACCTGCCTGAATGAGGATTTTTGCTACGCCGTATTCATTACTGCGTGCTGAGCGGGCCTGTAATCGGACGCCAGATGGCTCATTGGGGTTTGGTTCTTGCAGGTCGAAATTGACCGTGATTCCTTCGGCTGGGTTACCAAAAGACGTAATCACGCGAATACCCAGCTCGGTTTGTTCACCGGTATAAATCGTGACTTGGCCTCGGCCCTCTTGGTTCAGATAGTAACGCTCATTTTCATCGATTTGGTCTTGATTTAAGAAGGGAACACCCAGGTCGCCATCGGGTATATCAACACCCCTAGTCTCCGGGCACGGCACACAGCCCCCATCGTCAGTGGAGCCACATTCGCATTCAGGAATGGCCTCCGCGCAGGCGGTGATCGTTATCATTGCACCGAAAAATAGGATCAAACGCAGTGACCAAAAGCGTAATTTCATGAGGCTTACTCCACTCTCAGTCCGGCCGGTAGGGTCTGGACCTATGTCTTGCCAATACTATCGCAGTTTTGTACCAGCAAACGCAAGAACTGGGCCGAAGCTGACATTTTGTATAATCGAGCTGCGTTTGCGCGGTGCAAAGCGTCTGGTGGGGGCGCGAGTCCCCCCCAGATTGGGCGTACTCGCTGCGGTCCAAAGTACCCACATCTCAACAGTTGCACGACGGTCTATTCCAGAATTGAAAGTGAATCGCCTGCTGGGTTGTTCACCCTAATTCCCTATGCTAGGGTCCCCTAACAAATCTTTCGTTGCGCAATTTACAGGCAGGGCTATGTCGGTCACTTTACGCTCATTCGTTTTCTTAGACAGCTTACAACCTCAGCTGACGAGCTACGTCGGTAAGACCTCACGGGGCTTCTTACCTGTCCCCGAGATGGCGTCCCTTTGGGTTGAAATTGCGCCGGGCATGGCCATCAATCGAATCACCGATCGGGCCCTGAAAGCGACGAAAGTGGTTCCAGCGGTCCAGGTTGTAGAGCGTGCGTATGGCCTTCTCGAAGTCCATGCGTGGGACAAGGGCGAGGTGACCAATGCTGGGCGTGTCATCCTAGAAGGCCTGGGTTGCAGTGAGGAAGAGCGGATCAAACCCAAAGTCGTGTCCAATCAAGTGATTCGCTCTGTCGAGGCCTATCAGACTCAGATCATCAATCGAAACAGCCGTGGCATGATGATTTTACCGGGGCAGTCTTTGTTCATCCTTGAGACTCAGCCGGCGGGCTACATTACTTTGGCGGCCAACGAAGCCGAGAAGGCGGCCGATATATCCCTTGTAGATATCCGACCCTATGGGGCCTTTGGACGTCTTTACTTATCGGGAACAGAAGCAGAAATTGATTCAGCACGGGATGCAGCTATCGCTGCGCTCGAGGGACTGACAGGCGTTGAAGCGTCTCGTTAGTTCTTTTTTAGTTTAAACAGGGCGCGCGTCAGCGTGCTTGACTTAGCTGCGAGGTGTGGCCTCGCTTAGACGGAGGGTCCGATGGCGGACGCGTTGGGGATGATCGAAACTCGAGGGTTTGTCGCCGTGGTTGAAGCAGCCGATGCAATGGTTAAGGCAGCCAAGGTTGAGTTAGTCGGTTATGAAAAGATCGGCGGAGGCTATACAACGGTTGTCGTTCGCGGAGATGTCGCTGCCGTGAAGGCGGCGACCGAAGCCGGCTCTAGAGCAGCAGAGCGCGTGGGTGAACTCGTCAGTGTTCACGTGATTCCGCGCCCTCATGCGAACGTGGATGTCACCATGCCACTTGGTCGAAACGCCGGCGAATAACGGACGATTCATGATTATTGGCAAGGTACTCGGCACCGTCGTCGCGAGCCAAAAAGAAGACGTCCTGGCTGGCTTGACATTTCTCGCCGTTGCACCGCTCGATCTTTTGACCGGTGACGTTAAGTCGGGCGGTGTGATCGCCATCGACGCGGTCGGCGCCGGTGTTGGCGAAGTCGTATTGTATGCGAGCGGTTCGTCCGCTCGGCAGACCATCGTGACGCAGAATCGGCCCGTAGACGCGACCATAATGGCGATAGTTGACACATACGAGGTTGGCGGCGAAGTGATTTACCAAAAGGATGGGTAGTGGATACCTCTCCTAAAAGGGAGCGTTTGTGGACGAGCAACGTATAGCAAGGATTGTAGAGCAGGTTGTTCAACGATTGGGGCCAACTGCGCCAGCCGTTTTACAGCGCACAGGCTCGACAATTGGCGGGCGAGGCGTCCATCCCACAATCGACTCTGCTGTCGCGGCAGCCAAGCGCACGTTCCAAGACCTATCAGACATCAGTCTCAAGGACCGGGCTCGTTATATCGCGGCCTTGAGACAAGTGACCATTGACTCCCTGAGCGACATGGCCCGAATGGCGGTCGACGAGACGGGACTTGGTCGCTACGGTGACAAGATCGAGAAAAACAGACTCGTCGCCGAGAAAACACCAGGCATTGAATCACTCCAGGCCGATACGTGGACGGGTGACAATGGTCTCACTCTGACCGAATGGGCGCCCTACGGCGTCATCGGAAGCATTACGCCGTGTACGAATCCGACGGAGACGATTTTAAACAACGGCATCGGAATGCTTGCGGCCGGCAATACGGTGGTTTTCAATACACATCCCAACGCAAAGCATTTAAGCGCGTGGTATATCGACTTGCTCAATGGGGCTATCGAAGCGTGCGGCGGGCCATCGACCATTTTTAATTGCGTTGCTGAACCGACCATTGAAAGTGCGCAGGCGCTCATGCACCACCCCGATATTCGGCTCCTGGTCGTGACCGGTGGTGGCGGTGTGGTAAAGGCAGCCATGTCCAGTGGGAAAAGGGCCATTGCCGCGGGGCCTGGAAACCCGCCTGTCGTCGTCGATGAAACAGCGGACGTCTCCAGAGCTGCCAGAGACCTGGTCTTTGGGGCCAGCCTGGATAACAACATCATCTGCATCGTTGAAAAAGAAATCATCGCTGTCGCAGAAATCGCAGATGCATTGAAACGGGAAATGACCAGGAATCATGCCGTCGAGATTCGGGGTCGAGACCTAAAGCAGCTAGAAAAGCTTCTGATCACCCCAGATAATCATGTCAACCGAGACTACATCGGGAAGGACGCCGCGGTGATCTTGGCCGATGCGGGTATCCGTGTGCCTGAAACCACTCGTATGGCCTTTGCTGAGGTCGAAGAACGGCATCCTTTCGTACAACATGAAATGCTGCTTCCTGTCCTTGGGTTTGTTCGCGTGCCCAACGTTGATGCAGCGATTGCGACAGCCGTTCGATGTGAACATGGATTCGGACACACGTCGGTGATGCATTCGTCCAACATCAACTCCCTTCATAAGATGGCACGTGCAGCGAATACCTCGATTTTCGTAAAGAATGCGCCGAGCGCTGCGGGTACCGGTCTCAATGGAGAAGGTTTCACGTCCTGGACTATTGCCAGCCCAACCGGAGAGGGGATGACGTATGCCCGTCACTTCGCGCGCGCTCGCCGATGCGTTTTGAAAGATTCGTTCCGAATTGTGTAGGCGACGTCAAGCGCTGCTTTTCCTACGTCTGACAATGACTCGGGTCTAGATGTTAAACGATCCCCACCCATTTCCAGCCATCGGCTTACTTGAGCTTGCCTCTATCGCACGAGGCATTAGCACATGTGATGCCATGGTCAAAAAGGCGAGTATCCGCTTAATTCGAGCGGGGACCACCCATCCCGGAAAATACACGATCTTATTTCGCGGCGGTGTTGGCGAGGTCAACGAGTCTATGCGAGCCGGTCTAGCAGCGGCATCTGATGCCTTGATCGACTCCATTGTTCTAGCTAATCCACATGCCCAATTGGAAGCGGTACTCGAAGCCGAGCGGCCAACGATGCAGGGGGCGCTTGGTATTATCGAGTCCTATTCGCTCGCTGGTCTCATAAGAGCGGCTGATGCCGCCCTCAAAGCGACCGAGATTATGGCCAATAAGATTCGCCTTGGGGATGATATCGGTGGCAAAGGCTACTTTGTATTCAGTGGTGAACTCCATGACGTACAGGTGGCCATGGACGCCGCCGTTGAACACCTCGGTCCTGGATTACTTGCAGGTCGGGAAATTGTTGCCAACCCGCATGAGGATGTGTTCACAGCCGTTTAGCCATACGCCTATCCAATCATTATTTTGTAGGCGGGCTCGGTGCTAATTCCTTTGGCTTATACTGGTACATCTTTGGTGGACGGTGGAAAATAAGCTCAATTCGTCTGTTTTTCTTTCGTCCAGAGTCGGTAAAATTGGGATATTTGGGTCGGCTTTGGCCAGCTGGCACCGCTTCGAATCGATGTGCCGGCAAATCTGGTCTCACCCCCCTAAAATACCGGATGACTGACACCGCTCGAGCAGCCGACAGATGATCATTAGAGGGGAATTCGGCCGTCTTGATGGGAATGCTATCGGTATGAGCTTCCACTTGGATTTGGGCTTGGTTGGTCGCCGCACGTTCAACTATATCGTCCAGAAATGGCCATTTATCAATTTTTAGATCGGCTTTTCCAGCCTCAAATAAATGGTTCGCACCGATGGAGACGACGATGCCTCGATAGTCTTCAAATACTTTGATATCCACGCGTCCGCTTGGTGTCCGAGCGGTCTCTCGCTCTTCAATTTTCTTCATACCATCGAGCATATTACGTGAGTTGAATTGCATGGAGAACTCACGTGCGATGATTTTTCTCGCTTGTGGTCTGGTCCATGTGGGTGTGATTTCCTGGACGCCGAATGCGACCTGGATAGAGCCGGATAGAACCTTATATTTGACCGTTTCCATCGTTGCGAAAGACAGCAACAAAATGAAAAAGGTCAGAAGCAGGGACATCATGTCCCCGAAGGTCACGACCCATCCGGGCGCCCCTTCTTCACACGGGGGGCTTTCGTCTTCTTGTTCAGCGGACGATCCGGGGGCTTCTTCCTCGCCGTCTTGCTCTTCAGCCTCGTTCTCAGCCATCTATCAATCTCGCGGTTTCAGTACTTTGGACAAGAAGGTAAATTCAACCGTGGAACCGGTCTTGGCGATTTGTGTACCTGGCTTTTGTGTTGGCGGTGCCGGGCCACGGCCAACAGCGATGATTCGACCCGCCTCGATCTTCTCCTCAGTCCTCAAATATCGATTCAATGTAACAGCCTGATCCGCTGTCAATGCCCAAACACCTGACTGCCGATATTTTTCGGCTCGAGGCGCGTCTTCGGGACGTTTTACTTCGACGGATAGGTCGAAGCTGGGCTCTTTCCGCGCGCGCTCGCCCACGATCCTCAGCAATGGCTTCGCCGATGCTTTTAATTTGGCCGTCCCTTGAACGAAAATTTCATCGGCAGGAAAGAGAACCACAATGCCTCGGTAGCTTTGAAAGACTTCGATGGTGACCTTTGCGGTTCGCTTTGTCGGTGAATTCGGATCCAATTTACGCCGAAGTTCTTCGAGTACCCGCCGACTGTTAAAGTCGACTTTAGGCTTCAAGCGAATAATGTGCTCCGCTTTTGGGACCACAACGACGCGCTCTTTGACTGGGAGGCCAAAGCCTTGTTTGATGGTACCGGCAAGTTCGATATAGCGTAGGATATCCATGGTGGCAAAGGAGAGTAGCAAGATGAAAAAGGTCAGCAGCAGAGACATCATGTCGCCGAATGTAACGACCCATCCAGGTGCACCTTCTTCGCAGATCTCTTCCTCTTCGACCTCTTCTACACCGCCTTCATTCTCGTCATTTTCCTCTGCCATTGTGGGGTGTTCCTAAGAGACTAGCCCGCGGCAGCTTTGAGTGCTTCGCGGTCAGCTGGGCAAAGGAAGGTATGCAGTGTTTCCTCGAGCATACGCGGGTTTTCTCCACGCTTGAGCCCCAACACGCCTTCCATCATGAGCGATTTTAAGTCCAGTTCTTTGGAACTGTAGAATGCCAATTTATCTTTCAGCGGCACAGCGATCACGTTGGCGATAATGGCGCCATAGAGAGTCGTTAAAATCGCGACTGCCATGGCCGGACCTATACTTTTTGGATCGTCCATGTTCGCTAACATGTTTACTAGACCAACCAGCGTTCCGATCATACCGAATGCAGGCGCCGAGATTTCTAATGCCTTCAGCATGTCGTTACCCGCTTGATGACGCGCTTTGATGTACTGAATTTCCCGGGTCATTATGGCTTCGATCTGATGCCCCTCAGCCCCATCGACGCAGAAGTTAATCCCCTTGGCTAAGAACGGATCTTCAAATTGCACTCGTTCGAGAGCCAAGAGTCCTTCTTTACGGGCAATCTGTGAGAGCTGTACGAACTGTGTGATCACTTCGCCCGACTCAGGTACGGAGTTAAAAAGGGTTTTTCTAAGGACCGTAAAGATCGTGAACACAATATTGAGAGGATAGCGTGAGAATAGTGTTGCTAATGTCCCACCGATTACGATGGCGCCTGACGGTGCATCAACGAAAAGTATCAGCTCACCACCAAGCAGGATTCCCATCAAAATGAATCCAAAGGCCAGGGCAAGCCCAATTATGGTCGAAATATCCATTTAGTCCTCGAAGATAACGAATGCCTTCAGTCGATTACATCGACCAAATCCGGCTAAACTTTAGAACCCAGCGCAACAACACTTCAATGTGTGACATTATACTACATATACTGACAATCCTAGAAAAATCTAAATGTGGGCCAAGCAAAAAAAAAGCGACGGGTTGAACCGTCGCTCTCTTCAAAGTCTGAGGCTGATGCCGAAGGTTGATTTAGACCAACGCGCGGTGTGCCATCTAGTCGACTTTACTTCGCTGCTTTCGGCTGAACTGTCTTCGCCTTCGGTGCGGGCTTGATAGTGACTTTTGGCTTTGCAGTAATCTTGCCTGCAGGCATTGCTTTAAGAGCCTTCTTTTTGTTTGGGTTGACCTTGATTAGGTTACTCTTCGGCGCGCCCTTACCAATCTTGGCGGCCTTTGCGGCGGGTGCCTTGGGAAGGAATGTCTCAACTTTCCCACTCGTCTTCAACTTTGTGAGTAGTTTTGCCTTTGCTTTGCGGCTCTTCTTGTTCTGTAGAAGCTTACCGATGGACTCTTTCACTTCATCGAGTGTTCGTTGTCGACCCTCTTTTTTGTCGGTCACGGTAATGATATGCCAACCAAACTGAGTTTTAACAGGCTCTGAAACCTTACCTTTCTCAAGCGCGAAGGCGACCTTTTCGAAGGCAGGAACCATTCGGCCCTTGGTGAAGAAGCTTAAATCTCCACCTCGGCTCTTAGTTGGCCCTTCCGAGTGCTCCTTGGCCAACTTGGCGAAGTCGGCTCCCTTTGCCGTGGCTAACTTAAACACGTCTTTCGCTTTCTTCTCAGCGGTCTTTTGCTTGGCCTCATCGTCTTTCTTGCCGACCTTGATCAGAATGTGGCTGGCGCGGACTTGTTCTTTAATCTCGTAGCGCTTTAGATTGGCGTCATAGTATTCTTTGGTCTCTTTGTCAGAGACGTTTAGGTCACCTTGCTTTTCCAGCAGGAGCTTGACGGCCAGATTGTGCCGAATGTTCTTTTTGATGTCATCGACAGTAATGTCTGAACTTTTCAGGTATCGATTAAAGTTATCGTCAGTGCGAAACATCTTTTTGTAGTCCGCAAACTCTTGAGTCAATGTATCGTCTTGGACCGCGACTTTCTCCTTGTTGATTTCCTGATTGAGCAGTTCTTTGTCGACGAGCTGCTTCAAGATGGACTCTTTGTATCGTTGAGCGAGACCAGCCGGAATCTCCTTGCCCCGCTTTGTGAAAGCACGGGTCATCTTGGTGTATTTCTTATCAAAGTCGGCCTTAGCGACGCTGACACCATTAACGCGTGCGACTACGCCGTCGGCTGCACTGGCTTTTTTAGTGGCCGGTGTATCAGTCTTCGCAGCGCCTGGTTTGGCTGCCGCCGCCTTATCGGCCTTTGCAGCTGGTTTTGGTTCGCATGCGACAAGTGCTGTCGCTGCTAGCATAAGAACGAATAATCGATATGTAGGAGTCAGCATATCTCTCTCCCTGTATCCTTGAAAATCAAGTGTTTGTCAGATCAGGTGCCTTAACACGCTAACCCGGGTTAAATTTCTGAGCGAACGACGCCGCTGGCCGTCGACACAACGGCCGGCAATTTAGGTAATTTAGATGGGAAGATCCAGTCATCATCGCTATTTAGCGTAAAAAAACTGTTCTAATGTGCTCTAAACGACCGAATTGACCCCCTGAGTCAACGCACGAGTCCAAGTCTTTTACCGAGTCCTGTCCGCAATTTTCCTGTGGATCTTGAATCACGCCGAATCTGCTCAGGGACCCTAATTTGAGACTAGATTTTTTGGGGATCGATAAACTAAATGCAAAATAATCGAATAAAATGCTTGATCATCTGAACTGTGGCCCGTATAAAGCGCGGCCACAGCACGTTTTCAGTGACGGTCGGATTCAACTCCCCGTCGACGTGTGCGAGTTGTGACCGGTTCTTTGAAAAGTGAATTGAGCAGTCTGCTTGTAAAGCGGACAACCGTTAATTTAACTGAACGCGTATCTGTACGTAAGTACGGGTGCAAATT
>PCCS01000021.1 GCA_002731825.1 Myxococcales bacterium | reverse complement strand
GCATCAGGATTGCTGTAAAGCGGCAAGCACACTTCACCATAGATTTTGTAAACATCCTCAGATGGGCAGGAAAAAAACCGTCTGGTCACATCAGCGGCACTCTTGCCACCCAGCTTTCGCATCATGTTCACTGTTTCGTCCAGGCGAAACTGGGCAGCCGTCGAAGATAAGATCAATTTGGACAACTTTGATGGATGTTGTGCCGCATAATGCATCGCCACCATTCCCCCAAAGGATTGGCCGAAGAGCACCGGAGCTTCAATCCCGAGGAGGTTGCAAAAGACCTCGATGTCATCGGCCCATTGGTCTAAATACCAACTCTCCCGTTCACCAGTTGACCGCCCACAGCCGCGATGGTCCAAATAAATCAGTTGATGTGTGTCGCTGTATCTATCGAAATAGGGTCTTAGTGTTGAATGGTCGTAGCCCGGACCCCCGTGTAACAAAATCATAGTTGGACGCTGTGCCATGTTCGGGCTGCCCGCATCAAAACCTTCACCCACCACATCGAAAAACAGTTGGGCTGATCCAACATTTATAAGCATCGCAAACCTTTATGATTCAGAGTTTCGTCAAATATTTTCAGGTGGGAAATGGGTTGGATTTAGCACCGAATCTACTAATCCAGACATAATAGTTGTGATATCACATTCAAAAATTGAACATGTGTCAAAGCTTTTCCTCGGGGGAACAATTAGTTTAAATCAATGAACAGCCGAACTGAGAAGTTCCAAATAAGATTGGACTTTAATCATACGCTGATTGCTCACTGATTTGCTCCAGTTACGCGCCCGATAAATACCCCAATTCATCCACCAATATTTGAGCCTAAAAAAGATCTTCACGCATGCGTTTAACATTGGCCGGGCTAGTGCCATAACTTCCGCCAAGAACACTAATGCGCTGTGGTTTCCAACCAATGGCAAAGTCACAACAGGCAGTTGGCGGAGTTCCTGTTCTATCCAGCCATATCTGTTTCAAGCCTGATCAATAAGAGATGACGAAATGATTCCAACGTTATCAAACTTGCGGTTTCTGAGATCTCGTTCTACCCTCTAATAGATGAGCTATTTACGGAAGCTGATGACATCAGATACCTAACAATCCTAGCCACGCTTTTCTTCTAGCGAGGGCTTTTCACTGGCCGGCACATCCCTACATCGTCACTTCCGGATTTTCATTTTATTAACAATATCATTCTCATTCGCGATGATTGGTCGATCCTGCCCGTCTTTTGATGGGGTCTTTGCCATTACATTTGTCAGTGACCTAAGCCATTGTAACACCCGAACTGTTTCAGGTTCAGTTTGTGTCTTGTTATTGACGCGCATGATGTAGGCCCAGTTGTGATCGATCATTTGCGACGAAAGCGCGACTAGGCGGCCTTGCTTAATATCATCTGCAATGGAGGCACTCCGGGCCAGCGCGACACCCAGCCCCTCAATCGCAGCTTGCTGCATAAGCAAAGAGCCTTCAAAGAAAAGTCGCGTGCCGATATTCCCCCGTCCGTCGGGCATGCTGTTTTCGCGAAACCATGCTGTCCACATGCGCGAATCTTCATCAGAAATGAGGGGTGCCTCGTACAGCGTTCGCTGCAAATCATTCCCATATTTCTTGATCAGCGCCGGTGCAGCCACTGGTTGCGCTGTGCCGGGCAGGAACACAGTCTCTTCGGTCAGCATACGGTCCATCCGCTGAAAAGATATTTCAATATTTGCCGTCGGGTTTCGACGGTGATCCGAATGTNCAAGGCNCAGATGCAGGACGATATCGGATTGCTCTGTNNAGAATAGTGGCAAAGCCGGCAGAATGATGTTTTCTGCAATTATAGGCGCNGCCGATATACTTANCGGCTGCTTGAANCGGGTCGGTANCACGTCNAGCTCATGNCGGATGGCNTCAAAGGATGCGTTGACNACGCTGGCNAGGCTTTCCCCTGCGCTGGTCAACATNACGGACCTGCCTTTGCGCACCACAAGTGNCCGTCCGGTCCAGTCTTGCAGTTGTTTTAACTGCTGGCTGACAGCAGAATGCGAAACTGACAGTCGCTCTGCTGCTAACGAAATTGACCCTGCTTCCCGCACAGCTTCTAAAGTTTTCAATGCGTTGAGAGATGGCAGCGGTTTCTGTTTCATCTCACTTAATTGTAAGTTTTTCTTATAAAAGGCAAGTATTTTTAAATTTTTATTTATGTCTCCTTGTTCTAGCGTGAAATGTAGATGAGAGGCTCGATATGAAGGCGTCCCTGCAGCTTGCTATTGCGCAGACTACATCCTCCAATTCGCACGCTGAAAACATTGCGATGCTGGACGAGATTGTGGCGACCGCAATTTCTCAAAATGCCGAAATGATTGCGCTGCCAGAAGCAGTGGGTCTCATGAACCGTGACCGCGAAATGGCACTAAAGCAAGTTGTTGATGCGGATGATGATCCCTATCTGGCGGCATGCTGTGCGCATGCAGTACGTCATGCCATCTGGATACAGGCTGGCTCGACACCTGTACTTGATGGTGGAGGCAAATTTTTCAATCATGGCACAATGATCAACCCTAGCGGCGAGATAATCGCCACCTACAACAAGCTGCATCTTTTCGACATCTTTCTTGAAGGCAAACCCCCAACTGGCGAATCAAATCGCTATTCGGCAGGAGACCGGGCGGTTGTCATTGACACACCGTGGGGGCCATTCGGCTTGACCATTTGTTACGATCTGCGCTTTCCGTATCTGTACCGGGACATGGCCAAGGCAGGGGCGGTCCTCGCTTTCATTCCTTCGGCTTTCACAGTGCCAACAGGTAAGGCACATTGGGAAACGTTATTGCGCGCGCGAGCCATTGAGAACGGTATGTGGATTGTCGCAGCGGCGCAGGTTGGATCGCATGCAGACGGTCGCAGGACCTGGGGACATTCGCTGATCATATCACCATGGGGAGAGGTGGTTGCAGACCTTGGAGGCGACGTCACACAGACCATGACAGTCGAGATTGATCTGGAGAAATCTCAGTCCGCGCGAACGCAGATACCGTCACTTCAAGCAGACCCGAATTACCAGCTTGATATTATCAAACAGATTTCACCGCTGCAAAAATCACAGACCGACCAAAATCCAATCGAATCATCGCAACCAAGGAGAAAAGAATGAGATTTCACAAATTGTTCAAACCACTGGCGATTGCTCTCGTTGCGATCGGTACAGGCGGGAATGCACTCGCACAAGATGGGCGCCCCGACCTGACAATTGCCGTCGACAATCTATGGCCAACAATGGATCCGGTGATTGGCATCTCCACAACCGGACAGCGAGTGCATTTCAACGTATTCGATACCCTAGTCCGGCGCAATCGCTGGGAAGACCCAAATGGCAACTCGCTTGTGCCATGGCTAGCCGAGAGCTGGACACGTAAATCTGAGTTTGTATGGGAATTTAAGCTTCGTGAAGGTGTCAAATTCCATGACGGTCACGTGATGGATGCGGAAGACGTCGCCTTTTCACTGTCTGCAGAGCGCCTATGGGGTGAAAAGCCGATTGCCCGTCGAGGCACACGTTATGCGCGAGGCATCACTCGCGTTGAGGCGACCGGCCCGCTAACATTGGAAGTGGAAACCAGCTTCCCTGATCCGAACATGCCATACCGCATGGTTACCCCGATCGGATTTGTCTTGCCGAAGCATTATTATGAAGAAGTGGGTACTGATGCATTTGGGCAGATGCCCATGGGCACCGGTGCCTACAAGATCACTGAGTTCGACCCGTCAGTTGGGCTGAAAGCAGTGGCCTTTGATGACTGGTGGGGTGGCGACGTTCCTGCCAAAAGCCTACATTTTCAGATCGTACCTGAATTCTCGACCCGTTTTGCCGGCCTGATGTCCGGTGAATTTGATGTTGTGGTGAATGTCCCGTCGGACCAGGTGGCTCAGCTGAAAACCAAGTCTGGCGTAAAGGTCATGGAAAAGGGCATCGAGAACTATCCGATGTTTGCCTTCAACATGCTTGAAACCGAACTCCTGCCTGATAACCCGCTGACAGATGTCAATTTGCGCAAGGCGATGGTGCATGCGGTGGATCGTGTCTCAATCACCAAGGCTATCTGGGGGGACGCAACCTTTGTTCCGACACCATTCAACTTCCCTGAGTATGGCGAATTCTATGACGCTGATCGCGAGCGCAAGATCAAGTATGATCCTGACATGGCAGCTGCCATGCTGAAAAAGAGCGATTATAGTGGCGAAGAACTTATATGGCACATCACGCGCGGCTTTTACCCGAATTACGAAATCGCCGCCGAATTGATGGTCGAGCAATGGGCAGATGCCGGCATTAATGTGAAGATCGAACTCAAGGACAACTTCTCGTTGGCATATCAGCGTCCTTTCCACCTTCTCAACATGTCCATGTCGAGCGAGTTCTCTGGCGATCCATACCGGCCGCTTTGGATGGATTGGGGGCCCCTGTCTAGCCGTGTTCGTGCAAAGCACAGCACCTGGAAGATGACCCCGGATTTTGAAAAACTGGGTGAGGCTTTCGAACTTGCACAGGATTTTGACAGCCGCAAGCAGGCTTATCTTGATCTTGTAGCCGAGTGGGAGGACGTTACGCCGGGCATGTATCTGTGGCGCAACGTTGTCAGCTATGTTGTCGATGAAGAGCTTGACTGGGATCCGGGCAACAGCGCGGTGACAGTCTTTGACAATCTCTACATGAAGTGAGCAAGATGACGAAAGTCGGGGCGCGTGACGCCCCGACGCTTTTGGTGTCAGACCTGACGGTGGGGCTGCCTCCCGATGGCGACAGAAAGTTTGCTGTTGAGAATGCCAGTCTTGCTGTTATGGCAGGACAGACAAGATGCCTTGTCGGCGAATCAGGATCCGGCAAATCGGTGATCGGAAACGCTATCCTAGGAATGCTTCCCGACGCCCTGCCCCAGCTATCCGGAAGCGTAGCGCTGCATGGCGAAAACCTGCCCAAACAACGCGATCCCGCCTTTAACAGCATTCGCAGCGCCCGCATCGCGACAATCTTCCAGGATGCCAGCGCCAGCCTGAATCCGATAAAACGCATTGGTAAACAACTCGCTGAAATTCTCCAGGTCCATGGTTTTGATGCCAGCAGTCACAAAGACCGAATAAGGGACGTTTTGGCCGCTGTCCGGCTGGATGAACCAGACCGGATTATGCGTGCATATCCACACCAGATTTCAGGCGGACAGGCACAGCGGGTGGTTATTGCCGGTGCGCTGCTGCTGAAACCATCACTGCTGATTGCAGATGAACCCACCACCGCACTGGACGTTACAACGCAAGCTGGAATCCTGAAGCTGATCGCCGACCTGAAAAAAGAACTGGGCCTTGCTGTGCTGTTTGTGACCCATGATTTCGGTGTGGTAGCTGAAATTGCCGATCATGTCAGCGTTATGAAGGACGGTGTGATTGTTGAACATGGCGCAGCAGCTGATATTTTAACTTCACCGCAGCATGCCTATACTCAAAAACTGATTGCTGCGGCGCAACCAAGCGCGCCCGATAAGCCCACAACAGCCGCAGAGGAACTGCTGCAAGCACAAGATATCAATCTGGTATATCGCAGCGGCGGACTGTTGAACAGGCAACGCACTCATGCTGTTAGGAATGTATCCCTTGATATCGCAAAGGGCCAGACACTTGGGCTTGTTGGAGAAAGCGGGTCTGGCAAGAGTTCCCTGGCACGCGCGCTTTTGCGGCTTGAGGAAACCGACAGCGGCACAATCCGATACAATGGACACGACATCACACATCTTGCCGGCCCTGACCTACAAAGGCTGCGAAAATCTATTCAAGTTGTTCTTCAGGACCCATATTCAGCTCTAAACCCGCGCAAGCTTGTGCGTGCGTCTATCGCTGAAGGTCCGATCATCCATGGCATGCCAAAGAAGAGGGCTTATGCAAGGGCAGAGGAATTGCTGGAATTGACAGGCCTGTCGTCAACTGCCGGACAAAGATATCCACACGAATTTTCAGGTGGACAGCGCCAGAGGATCTGTATTGCACGCGCTCTGGCACTGGAGCCGGAGCTGTTGGTGGCAGACGAAGCCGTGTCTGCACTTGATGTATCTGTGCAAGCACAGATACTCAAGTTGTTCGCCGACATGCAGAACCGCTTCGGCTTTGCAATGTTATTCATCACCCATGATTTGCGTGTTGCACGTGCGGTTTGCGATGACATTATTGTTATGAAATCAGGCGAAGTTCTGGAAAGAGGCACGGTGACATCAGTGTTCACGCATCCCTCACATGACTATACAAAAGCATTGCTGGCCGCCGCCCCAACCAGTGATTTTTTAGCGCTAAGGGGCAAGTGATGCTGACTTATGTGCTTTCAAAACTGATGCGGGCGGCAGTGACGATGCTGATCACAGTGTCATTGGTGTTTACATTCATCCGCTTCTCAGGTGACCCAGCCGCCGCGTTGGCACCGCCGGACGCACCGCAAGAAGTCATTGATCAATATGCGGAACAGATGGGCCTCGACAAGCCGTTCTGGGTCCAGTATTCGGGCTATATCGGCGGTCTGATGGTTGGTGAGTTCGGCTATTCGGTGCATACCGGCCGCGCTGTTGAAGAACTATTCCTTGAACGCCTTCCTTATACATTGCAGCTTGGTGGCTGTGCATTTCTGATTGCCCTGTTATTTGGCATTCCGCTTGGGTCCTTGGCGGCGGTTAATCGTGCCAGCAAGCTTGACAGGCTGGTCATGGGATTTTCAGTCTTTGCCTTTGCCATGCCGAATTTTCTATTTGGGCTTATCATCATTCTTACAAGCGCGCTGTGGTTTCAGATTTATCTGGGCGGTGAAGGGGCAAATGTCTTGTTTCCAGCACTGACACTCGGGCTGGCATCCATGGGGGGCTTCGCCCGCTTTACCCGTTCATCGCTCCTGGAAATCATAAACGCACCCTTTATGCGGGCTGCCGAGGCGAGGGGAATTCCTTTCATGCGCCGTTTGATCAGGCATGCTGCGCCAAATGCAGCCATTCCACTGGTAACACTGGTTGGTCTCTCGATTGGCGGTCTGATTGCTGGATCGGTGGTAACCGAACAGGTTTTTGCCTGGCCGGGCGTTGGTCAGCTGTTGATTCGCTCTGTTGCAACGCGAGATCTGGCAATGGTACAGTTTTTAGTCCTCGCTGTTGCCTTTACTATGGTTCTGGCGAACCTGCTGGTCGACACGCTGTATCTGCTAATCGACCCCCGCATAAGAGTCCGCTGATGTCAGACGCGCGACCGACACCACAGCGCCCTCAAATGACCAGAGATCCGATCCCGACAAGCGTGAAGATTGCGCTCGGGTTCATTATGTTGTTTGTCCTGTTTTCGGTGTTTGGTCACCTGTTGACGCCCTATGGTTTTCGCGAAACTTCAATGTTCGAACGGTTGCGCCCCCCGGGTACGGACGATTTTATCATCGGCACGGATTCGCGCGGGCGTGATCTGCTGGCGCGCCTTGTAACCGGTGCACAGATCACCCTGATCGTGGCCATCGTCGGCACCCTGATCGGCGCTGTTCTGGGGTCACTACTCGGCATTCTGGCAGCTGCGAAGCGCGGGTGGGTCGAAGCTGTCATCGTCGCCGCAATTGATGTTCAGGCATCTTTGCCAATCATTATCGTAGCTCTATTTATGCTGGCCATGTTCGACAATTCCTTCGTCCTCTTCCTGTTATTGGTCGGACTGAACGGCTGGGAGATTTATGCAAGGCTGATGCGCGGTGCCACATTATCAGCAAAGGAACATGGCTATGTCACGGCAGTACGCGCGCTTGGCGCTTCACCGTACAAAATCTACCTGGGACACATATTACCGAATATCGTTAGCGTTGCCCTTGTGCAGTTCACGGTCAATTTGCCACTAACCATTCTTCTTGAAACT
>PCCS01000020.1 GCA_002731825.1 Myxococcales bacterium | reverse complement strand
GGGTGGTGGAGCCATTAGCCTTGCAAAGCTCTCGGAGCTTGGCCTAGTGGATAGCTGGCGGTTCGGGGACAGCCTTGATTATACCGTCTCGGGGACCAGCAGCGGGGAAAGCATCACCGTCGGTACAGGATCTTATTCGGTAAACGCTGGTGCGGGCGATGACAGTCTGATAATTAACGGAAAGATGAACACCCTTGTATCCGACACCCTTGACGGTGGTGCCGGCAGCGATACCCTCACCATCCGTGGCAGGGACATAGATCTGTCTGGCGCCACCCTTAGCAGTATTGAGGCGATCAATGTGGCCTCGCTCTCCCTATCAATGACTGCATCCCAGTGGTCCGAATTCGGATCTATTGTGTCGGTGGTAGGCGATACCTCAACTTCTTTTACTCTGTCGCTTGAGAGCGCTTCCAACCTAACCCTCACTGACGACGCCTTGTATTTAGGCCTCAGTGGTTCAGCGGGCGATGACCAGCTCACTGGGAATACTCGTGACAACATCATATCCGGAAACTTGGGCAATGACGTACTGGTTGGGGGAGCAGGTAATGACCGCCTGATTTCTGGGTTGGGGGTCGATCAGCTAGATGGCGGTGTTGGGGACGACTCTCTGGACGTTTCGGGGAAAGATGTGGTCACTGATGTCCTTGAAGGGGGAGAGGGTAGCGATACTCTCATCATATCCGATGGTCAGGATATTAGCGGTGCGACTATCTCAGGGATTGAGACCCTAACGGGCTCGGGCACGGTGACGGTTTCCGCGGCCCAACTTGCTGCATTTGATCTGGTGGAGGGTGTCGAGGTCAGGATTGATGGGATTATTGTCGGGACCGATCAGGCGGACACGCTGACGACCGAAGAGGGAAATCAGGTCATAGCGGCGGCGGCGGGCGATGACGTCATTGACGGCGGCTCCGGGTTCAATACTTACCAGGTAACAGGCACGGTTGACGCATTCTACTGGGCGGTTAACTCGAGTGGCGACGTTAAGCTAACCGACACGATTACGGATACCAGTGACCTCGTCGATGGGACCGATGAGGGTGTGGATACTCTCAGGAATATTCAAGCGATCCGATATGTTGCACCAGACGGGACCAGCACGACACAGGTAATCGATGACTATGGTAATGCAGCAGACGCAACCAACACGTCTATTTTGTATGGCGAGTGGGTCTCAGGGCGGGCGAATTTTTATGGCGATGTCGACTATTTCAGACTTGATTCGGTAAGTGGACAGAGAGTAGTTATAACGGGTCGTGATGGCAGTACATCAGGTCGCTTGCAGTTTGAGGAACAAATCACTCGCAATCCCGGGACATCTAATAGCTATCAGGACAGCGATGCCTACATTGGGAGCAATCAGTCGACTACCCTTGCGTTCAATAGTAATGGGACTGAGAACGTATCTTTTGTCGCCTATGATTTAAATAGCAACTCACCTATGGCCTCTAAGGGGTATGGGTTCATTATGCGTAGGGTCCTTGATGGAACCGACACAGCTGACACTCTGTTTGCGGGTGATAATCATGAATATATTTTGGGGGGGTTGGGGGATGACCTGATAACAGGTTCGGACCGCTCAGATGCACTCTTCGGTGGTGATGGAAATGATACCCTGACAGGAGGTGAGGGTAACGACGAGCTTGATGGTGGAGCAGGTTCGGCAAATATAGCAATTTTCTCTGGTAAGGCCGCCGACTACTCGGTCACATGGAATGGTACAGTCTATCAGGGTCTTTCGATGACCATAGTGGACTCTGTGTCCGGCCGTGACGGAATTGATACCCTATCAAATGTCCAAATTCTAAGATTTAACGATGGTGATCTGGTACTTGATGCTGAGTCTAATGAGTCAAATTATAACATGGTCGGTATCGGAGAGCCGATTACAGGAACCTTACCGATTACCACCGGTTACAACAGCGTTGATCGAGATTACTTTCAGCAAAAGTTGCCGTCTGACATAACAACAGACACCGCGTTACGAATCACTTTAACGAACACGACCGACACCGTCGGGCTTGATGGACGCCTTTACGCACAACTCTATATTCCAGGTTCGAGTGATGTACTGACCTTTAAAAACCTTGAGACAACAGGTGGCACCATAAATGAGTTTGAGCTCNACAGTTGGTCTGGTNNCTCCAAGTCATGGATAGTGAGCCCATCTTATTGGGGCTCAAATTCTGAGTTTCTNGGTTTCTCCCAGCGTGCTGATGTGAAGATTTGGGGGCAGGTAANCGACAATAATAATAACGANACTGTCTTCCCAATCGGCTCNCTNTATGGCTACAGTTTTCAGATCGATAGGGTGATCTTTGGTACGTCTAGTGACGATACCCTTGTTGGGGATGAATTGTCTGGGTACATCGATGCTCGTGCGGGTAATGATATCGTAACTGGCAGCGCGGCGAATGAGCAGATTGTCGGCGGCGCTGGAGATGACACGCTGATTGGCGGCGGTGGCAACGATACGTTGTCTGATTATGAGGGTGTAAATACCTTCGAGGGCGGGGCTGGAGACGACCTCATCGATATATCTGGAGCCAATGGCTCCAGCTTCAAAGCAACCATTGATGGGGGAGAAGGGGTTGACACCCTAAGGATGTATGGTGCCAGTTCCTACATGGACACGCCGTCTCCTGGCTCAACAGTCGACTGGTCCAACTTAACGATCAGCAACGTTGAAATTCTGGATGGGAATGGTGGCTCGATTAGCAGCTTGTCTGTCTCGGATATAACGAGTAGCGGTATTACCACGGTGCAGAATTTGACGCTAAGTTTAGCTCCAAATTTGACCGCTGGAGGCTCACTTGACGTCTCCACTCTATCAGGTTCGGTTAGTCTTCGGGGTACAAACCAGTCTGACACGCTTATCGGTAATGATGACGGCAACGTTATTTATCTTTTGTCATCAGAGAACAATTACAGCGGCGATTGGGGTAAAGATTCTGTCGCCGCGGGCGGCGGCGATGACACAATTGTTTGGAACCCATCTGCTCATTATAACCAAAGCTCTTGGAATTTTTCATCCTATGATGCTGACACAAAAACATATTTTATCCAGGGCTCGATTGATGGAGGGGAGGGTTTCGATACTCTCAATCTAGATTTTAATGCTAACCATTTTCAACATCAGTGGGGTGGTGACTCTTGGAATAGCTCTGGTGGCACATGGACACTTGACATTAGTAGTTTAGCGCTCTCAAGTGTGGAGAGTCTTAACCTATCGGGTTATAACTCCTCGCTCCCAAACAGCCCCATGGAGCTTACACTAAATGCTGGTCAGATTGCGCAGCTGACAGGTGGTTCTGGTATCAGAGCGTTGGCGATTGTCGGTGGTGGAGAAATCGATCTAGCCACACTGAGGACCATCGAGGTTGACTCATGGCGCATTTCTGATGACCTCAGCTATATGATTATGGGATCTGATGAGGCCGAGTCTGTGAGCCTTGGGTCGGGACGTCATTCGGTCTCGATGGGAGCTGGTACGGATAAAGTCACCATTGATGGCAAGCGTCGTGTCATCGACAGTATCGATGGCGGGCTAGGTAGTGACAGCCTGACGATCCGTGGCGATTATGTCGACCTATCTGGTGCGACGATCTTAAATATTGAGGCCATCAATGTCTCATCTCGATCGCTCGCGATGACTGAGGATCAGTGGGCTACCTTGGGCTCTACTGTAAGCCTAATTAGTGGAGCTACTACCTCTTTTACACTCGCGTTGGTTGAGGCCTCTACGATAACACTTACTTCAGATTCGGCATATCAGGGACTCAGTGGATCGACGGATGGGGATCGTTTGATCGGTAACAACCTCGATAATGTTCTTACCGGAAACTCGGGAAATGACGTACTTGAGGGCAAGGCGGGGGATGACCGACTCGTTGCGGGAACCGGTGTCGATGAGCTATATGGTGATGCGGGTGATGATATCTTGGATGTCACTGGTAAGTTAGTCGTTAGCGATAACGTGTCCGGAGGTGAGGGTACAGATACACTGATTGTGGGCGATGGCCAGGACCTTAGCGGGGCCAGTATTTCAGGTGTTGAGGTGCTATCTGGAGAAGGGACTATAACACTTTCCACCACCCAGCTTGGCCTCTTCTCTCAGATCCAGGGTTTGTCTGTACAGCTTTCCGGCGACGTCAGTGCATTTACAGTCCCTGGTAACCTAGTCATGTCGAGCGGTGCAAGCATTTCGCTGCCGGATTCTGATGCTGAGCTCAAAGGAGTTGTGGGGATCATCGGGAGTGCTGGGGACGACATCATTACCGGTGGGACTGGTAATGACACGATCTATGGTGGTCGCGGCAGAGACGTTTTGGTTGGAGGTGATGGCGACGATACGCTGGTTGGCGGTAAGGGCACAAACATCCTCGAGGGTGGGGCCGGTGACGATAACTTGATGGTTGGGGGCAATGTGTATACCTCTGACTGGAGTGGGCAAAACATAATCGGTGAGAGGATTGATGGTGGCTCAGGGACCGACACACTGACGGTTGACTTCAACAATCGATCGGGGAATCAATACACGATCAACGATGCGTTTATAAGGAATGTAGAAAATCTATCAGTTGTCAATGTCCAGAATGAGCCTGAGCTTTATCTTAGCGCTAGCTCTTGGGACGGTTTCTCTTCGGTAGCAATTTCATTGGGGACGGAGGAAAGCGGTTATGTAGGGGATTGGTGGGGTCTAAACCTTCACATTACAGGATCCGGAGGAGATCTGAGTTTCGAAAACCTGTCCTCCGGGAGCAAGTTTAAGTATCTTTATCTTGATGGCTCGTTTAACGACATAGATCTCTCAAATGCGCCCCTCCAGCAGATGCAGCAGAATAATAATTATCCCGAGCTACGGGGTGAGTTTACGTCTGTAACACTTACCAGCGGTAATGATGTCCTGCGAATCATCGGTGATCAGTATTATGATGATAATCTAAACAGCTCCGTCAACACAGGTGACGAGGATTACCGAATTATCGCAGGAGAGGGTGATGACACGATTTATCATCAAAATGGTGGGACTCTCAAGGCCATCATAGAGGGTGGTCCCGGAATCGATACATTTAATGTGTCGGGTGCAGGCTTTATTGACCTTACAAACACCATGCTCAACAACGTAGAAAACCTTGCCTATGGCGGTACGACAATCATTCTAACTGCAGAACAGTTTAATAACTGGAGTATTGACGGGACGGGAAGGGTCTACACAAAAGTTGGAGATGTTATCGTCGGGTCGGCAGAGGCAGACAGCTATTCTGGGAATGGGGTAGATGTGTTCCAGGGCGCTGCGGGGGACGATAACATCAGCAACATTTCGACTGCGGTCTTTGAGGGAAACCTTGCAGATTATGACTATATCCGAGATGGGAGTAGTGTAACCATTCAGCACTCGAGGGGGACCCTTTCAGAGGGCACTGATACCCTGAGTAATGTGTTGAATATGCGCTTCTCAGATACATCAGTGGTCCTTGATGATGCACCCAATGACGCATGGCGGTTGCTCATGTCGAGTAATCAGGGTGAGCAAGTAGGCCTCCTTGCCTCGGCAGAATATGGTAAGGCGATATCAGCCAAGCTGGACTACAGATATGATAATGATCTATTTTCATCCACATTGGTCCCAAATTCGCCGCTCACCCTTGAGATGTCTTCGGCCAACGGTAGTGGCGGATCTCTAAGTTTCTATGATTTAGCAACCGGTAACCAGCTGCAGTTTCGGTCGTTAGTAACCGGCAGTATGACAAGCCAGTATCAGTCTTGGATGGGTGCATCCGAAAAATGGCTCCCAATTATCCGAAGTGGTAGCGAGTGGGAACCTTATCAGGGGGGGGGCGTCTTAATCCAGCTGGATTTGGATGATTCTAAGGTGCAGGATTATGCATTCACCCTGAATTACCTTGATGATTATGCGGGCAATGCTAACACATTGGGTGAGATGGATGCCGAAGAGGGCTTAGTCCGCGGTTACGTTGGAGATATTGGCGACGCCGACTGGATCCGGACTGAGCTAATTTCAGGCACCAAGTATGAATTTAAGTTGCAGGGTCGGTCTTCTGGGTTGGGGACACTTGTGGATCCAGAACTCCAGCTTGTTGACGCACAAGGGAGGTTGGTTGAATCTGGGTTGGATCAGGCGACAGTTGTTTCGGGTACTGATGATTCTATTGTCTTCAGGCCGACCGAATCAGGGACTTACTATTTGGCGGTCTCTGATGTTGCTAATATAAACTTGGGGTCTTGGACTCTCTCCCAGAGTAGCTTGGATACTGTTGCAGGTAACGTATCTTCAACCGAGCGGCTTGAGTGGTCGTTGGCCAACACCGCCAGAGTCGAGAGCGAAATTAATCAACTTACAGATCATGACTGGTTTAAGGTATGGCTCGACAAAGGCATCACTTACAGTTTTGAGATGGATGGTACATCACTTGGAGCTACGTTGAGTGATCCGCAGCTGTCTTTGCGGTCGATAACGGGGCGGTTACTCAGCCAAGATGACAATAGTGGTTCTGGTTCCAATGCGGAGCTCTATTTTTCCGCGCCGGACAGCGGATGGCACTACCTTGATGCGGGCGCCTCGGGTAACGCTTCCCGCGGCACGTATATCTTGCGGGGATCATCGCTCCAGGACGATTATGCCAATTCAGTATTAACGCAGGGAGTGGTTACCCTTGGTGACCAGGCGAGTGGCCTGCTATCCTATATTGGTGACAGCGACTGGTTGCGTGTTGGATTAAGTGCAAACACAACTTATGTCCTCGATGTAAAAGGCGATATAACTTCTGGAGCGCGCCTCGATCCTATAAAAGACCCTATATTAATCGTCAGGGATCAGGATGGAGAGATCCTTTTTAGGGCAGATGATTCTGCGGGCTCACTTGACGCCCGCGCCTACTTTAATCCCGATAGCTCTGGCTCCTATTTCTTGGAGGTGCGAAGTGCCTTCAAATACGACATAGGTGCTTACACCATCGACGTCGGTCTTGCTCCAGTGGACGATCATGCTGATACTTTTGGGGCCGGTACCTCACCAACAATGTTGAATCTGGCGGATGGAAATAGTGCCGAGCGCACCGGTGAGCTCGGCATTCCGGGCGACAAGGATGTATTTTCAATAAGCTTAACTGAGGGCATGGTATATCAATTTACCGCGTCAGGGGTTGGAGGTGCAAAAGGCACTCTCTCCGACCCTTTTCTCAGGGTTTTTTCGGCTGACGGACAGTTGCTTGATTTCAACAACAATGGCGGGAAGGGAACAGATTCCCAGTTCTATTTTGTACCATCGGTCACCAGCACCTATTTTCTGGAGGTGTCCTCCAGTGATGGGGATGGAATTGGCACCTATGAGATTTCGGCTGCTCAGCGGGATTTGCCTCCCGACGATGTTCCAAATAACGTGGGTACGCAGGTTAGCCTAACGCCCGGAGACAGTTTTAGTGGCACCTTGCTCACTCAAAACGATGAAGACTGGTTTGCGATATCTCTTGCTGCTGGTGAAAGTTACGTATTCCGATTGAAGGCATCTTTCAGTGGGAATGGATCCTTGGATGACCCGCTTCTTGAGTTGCACAACTTTGATGGATCTTTGATCAAAAGCGTAGACAACATGCTCGCCAGCAATGAGCCGGCGTTCGCCTTCACCCCGACATCATCTGGCACCTACTATCTTGCTGTTAAGGCTTCTGATGGTCAAACTGACACCGGAAGCTATACCCTCAGTACGCGAGCTCCAGATGACCATGCAAATAACTCGTCGAGTGCCACAAGTGTAGTTCTCGATCAGACCATAAATGGCGGTATTCAGTGGAATGACGGTAGCTTTGGTGTCAGGGCGTTCGATTCCGTGGGGCTTGCCACTGATTTCGATGAGGACTGGTTTAGCTTTAATGCGGTTTCTGACCAAGTATTATCGGTCAATGTTGAACTTGCCGGTGGTTCTCTGTTAAGTCGTCCACTCGTTGAGGTGGTGAACTCACAAGGGCAGACAATTGCGTTTGGTGACGGTTTAGAGACTGAAAACGGACTGGCAGTTGCAACATTTAAGGTGGGACCTTCGGGTCAGTATTTCGTGCGTGTGGTGGATGGTGCAGGGTCTACAGGAGCTTATACCTTTTCGTTGACAGAGGGAGATGCATCCGACGAGGATTCGTCGGGGGCGGTCCCATTGGGTTTTTCAAGCAACGGTTCAGTCACCCAGAGCGTTACCCAGGCAAATATCGGCCTTGCAGGTGATACTGACAGCTTTGAGACTCTCTTAGAGGCCGGGCACAGCTACAGGATAGAGACCGTGGGCGTGAGAGATGGGAGCGTGGCGCCGCTGCCATCCGCATCCTTGGATTTGCAGTGGCTCGCCAATGGGGCAACGGAATCAGTATCGATTTCGGCGGGGAGCGACGCACAAAGCCCTTCCTTCTTTGATTCTGCGGCATTTACCGCAGAGACTGGTGGAAGTCTGAGCCTAACTGTAGCGCCGCTTGAGGCGACACAGACTGGGCGCTACCAATTGAGGATCATAGATCTTGGTAAGAACGGAGGGGATGACAGGGTTGATACCGTTGATGCATATGATGATGCAGAGCATGGTGTGCTGGCGATCAATGAATCTGCGGCTGGCAAGATTGACGCTAAACCCGATAAGGATCTATATGCGGTAAATCTTACCAGCGGGAATATTTATGACTTTTCTGTTAAGGGTTATTTCGACGGTCTGGGGACCCTAGCGGAGGCTGAATTCCGGCTGTTGAATGAGTCAGGTCAGCTTGTGAGCGTCGGTGCATATGACGAAGAAACTGGTAGGAATGATATGACGGTGTCCGTCTTCAGTGACGGCCGCTACTACCTCCAAGTTTCAGCGGTAGATCTTCCCGGGAACACTGGCACATATACACTCGATACGCGTCTAAGGGGGAGTGACGCGGATGTGGTGGACGATATGTCGGCAGATACCCAGTCTGGCGTCTCCGTTATACCAGGAAGACCCGCCACCGGAAATATAGAGTCGGCGGGTGACCATGACTGGGTAAAAGCAAACTTTGAGGCCGGTAAGATTTATATGATTGATGTGCTGGCTAGTGGTAGCGGGGACGGGGGAACGCTGAAAGACGCCACCTTGCGGCTTCTTGACCCTACCGGTCTGGAGGTGGGGATTGATGATAATAGTGGAGCCGGGAAGGATGCTCACCTACAGTTCACTCCATCAGAATCGGGTGACTATTATATTGACGTGGCGTCGCGCTTCGGAGAGACGGGGACTTACACGGTCCGGTTGCGTGAACTCTATAGCGGTATTGAGGATCCTCTTGCCGCCGCCCAGTGGTACCTCAAAGGCTCGGGTGTCATGGAGATTGATGGGCAATACAGTGGGGCCGGTGTCACTATAGGGATGATTGATGACGGGGTTGATTCGTCGCACCCCGACCTTCAGGCAAATCTTGCTTTTGCCTCCGCCTACGATACCGTTTTTGACACAAACGATGGCTCACATAAGCTACCTCTGCCATATGATTTTCACGGGACCCTTGTCGCTGGAATCATGATAGCGGATGATAAGAATGAGACTGGTATCCGCGGGGCTGCTCCCGACGCAAAGCTAGCGTCAACTCGTGTGAAATGGTCTTGGGACCAGATTACTGAGGCCGTAAGCCGTCAATGGGAGTTTGACGTTAGCAATAATAGCTGGGGTGCGGTTACGCCCTTCGATGATAATTTCAATAGCACTGCGATGACCTTCGCGTGGGTGGGACTTCGGAAGGGGGTCGAGGATGGACGCGAAGGAAAGGGTACCGTTTTTGTCTTCTCAGCCGGCAATGATGCGGGCTCGGGGGATAACACAAATTACCACAACTTTCAGAATGCCAGAGAGGTGATTACGGTAGGCGCTGCGAACAATGACGGATCGGCGGCGAATTTTTCTACTCCGGGAGCATCTGTCCTTGTGAGTACCTATGGTGTATGCATGATCACTACCTCGAGGCCCAATGCCCAGGGTGATTATCTTCCCTGCTTTTCTGGCACCTCCGCCTCTGCGCCCCTCATTTCAGGGATTATAGCGATGATGCTGGAGGCTAACCCTGACCTTGGTTATAGGGATGTACAGAAAATTCTGGCCTACGCTACGACCCATCCCGATGCGCAGGATTGGAAGACAAACGGAGCGAGTGACCTGAATTTGGGTGGTTTGAGGTTTAATGATAAGGCCGGATTTGGTCTTGTAGATGCACATGCGGCCGTGAAGTTGGCCGAGACATGGACTGAGTCGAATACGTCAGTGAATGAGGCGACTTCCTCCGCACGTCAGTTCGGAATGCTGGATACGATACCTGATGGGGATGGAACGTCATATATCACCAAATTTGAGATCGATAATAATCTCTCTGTAGAACACGTGGAGCTAGGGATTGACCTAAGGCATCAGCGTATGGGTGACCTTATCATCACACTTACTTCACCGGATGGAACCGTTTCAACGTTGATGGATCGCCCCACCGTCAATGCGGCCAACGGGTTTGGTGTTAGCGGGGAGACAAGCGGAATACCAACACACCTCCTCTGGGATTTTTCCAGCGTACAGTTCTGGGGAGAGGATGCGGCTGGAACGTGGACGATAAGCGTGACAGATACCCGTGCAGAGGAAGTGGGTACGATCCAGAGCCTATCTCTGCGACTCTACGGAGAGAGGAATGACGGTAATGATACTTATATCTTTACCGACGAGGGCTTCACTGGCTCCTCTGGCCGGATTCTGGAGGACGAGCGGGGTATTGATACGATCAATGGCGCTCCCCTCCGCCATGATATTTATGTGAATTTGGCGGAGGGGATCATCGCCGCAAACTCGGTAACACACGGATTAGCTAGCTGGACGATAATTGAGAACGTAGTAACGGGCGCGGGCGATGACCGACTGGTTGGCAATGACGTAGAAAACACTTTAATCGGGGGACAGGGAAATGATCGCCTCCGTGGCGGCGTAGGAAACGATATCCTCCAAGGCGGAGCTGGCCAAGATACAGCAGAATTTAGCGGCGCAACGTCAGAATATTCGATCTCTTGGGACGCCGACACTGAGACAATTACTGTGGTGGACAACAAGACATCGGGTGAAGACGAAGGTACTGATGTCCTGACAGGCATTGAACGGTTGGTGTTCTCCGATGGTGAGATTAGTCTCGGTGAGACGGTAGGAAACACTCCGCCGGTCGCGAATACCTCCATTTTTGATACTGAAGTTCAGCTCCAGAGTGGCATGGGTATTGATTACCAGCTCCCAGACAATGCGTTTACAGATGTAGATGGCGAATCCTCAGCCGATATGACCATTAATGTCACTGATGCTGCTGGAGGAGAGCTGCCTGAGTGGCTGAGTTATGATCCAGATACGGGGACCTTTTCTGGAGCACCTCCGGCGGACTATCAGGGATCCCTCAAACTGAAGGTTGAGGCTGTCGACGAGTTTGGGCAGGAGGCATCGGATATCCTTACATTGCAGTTCGGCGATAATCAGGCACCGGTTGTTGAGGATCCGCGTGAGTTGGTTATTCAGGAGGATGCGGGTCTCGTTCCGCTGCTGTTTGTGGCACCGACCGACCCTGAAAATCCAGCCATAAATCCGTCCCTTCCGCCTATCGACTCCGCCGAGCCAGATACCACTGCTCCCATAATTTTGTTGAATGGAGATTCGGTGGTTTCGGTTATACGAGGTGAAGTGTATGCGGAGCTCGGAGCAGTCGCGGACACTGGTGAGGCGGTAGAGATTGATGGGACTGGCGTAGATACATCCTTGCTTGGAACATACTTTGTTACCTATAACGCGGTTGATGAAGCTGGTAACGAGGCAATGACACTGAGACGTGAGGTAAATGTTATCGCTCAAGAGGATCCGGCACCTCCGAATCTAGGTGAGGGTCCCCCCATTATTCTTATGTTGGTCGCCCCTCCAGAGGCTACGGAGGTCAGGCTTCACTCTAGCATATTCGGTTGGAACGCCAATCATCCTCTAGGAATAGCAACGAATAATGGAGATGGAACTTGGATTGTAGCACTAGAGGATGTGCCAACGGAGCAGTTCCGATATCGTTGGAGGGTTGATGGGGAACTAGAGGATCTAAATGATAATGTTGCTGCCGATGAGTTGGTTGATCAAATAGAGGCGCAAACAATCTGGTTGAATTCTGACACTGGAGCTTACATTCGACAGTGGAATGTTGGTTCTAACTTCGAAGTGATAGACACCTATAGCGGATCATTACCTGATGTTTGGCCACCTGAGGCCAATGTTGCTAATGGTGGCGATGCCTCTAATGGAACTGTTACGGTTCCTCAAGTTCCGATCGCGGCAGCACCGACTCCTACGACAAATGCCGAGAATGTGATATCAGTGTTTAGTGATGCGTACACGGATCTTGCCGATACCAACTTTAATCCTAGCTCGGATCAGGCGACGGTTGTGACTACGGAGACGATTGAAGGTGACAGCGTGCTGGTGTTTTCGGGTCTGAACTATCAGGGTATTAATCTTGGTGGTGCGGATGGGGTTGAGCAGGATGTATCGGGTTATGAGAGTGTACATGTTGACTTTTGGACGGCGGATTCGACGGAGATCAAGTTCTTTGTGATTAGCACGGGTACACAAGAGACCTCTTACAGCTTGCCGGTGGAGACGGGCAGGTGGGTGAGTGTTGACATTCCCTTGGCGGAGTTTAGTGGTGTTGTTGATCTGACGAAGGTATTCAAGTTTAGGGTAGAGGGTAATGGAACGGTATTCCTAGATAATCTTTATTTTCACAGGGAGACTTCCTTATCAGAGGATCCGGCACCTCCAAA
>PCCS01000019.1 GCA_002731825.1 Myxococcales bacterium | reverse complement strand
AGTCGGTGCCGTCTGCTTCGATTATCAAACAAAGAAAACCACCGCCTTGCCACAAGCGTTTATCGACGCCGTCTCTTAGAACTCATCAGACCAGCACAGCTCAAAGCATCAGCGCTTAGGGTGGGTAGCGGCAATGGAGTGGATGTGGGAGTCACAGTCCTAAACGTAAATGCCTAAAATGAACGGATTTACCCCCTTGTCTGCCAGCGATTCGATGCTCGTCATCATTTTGGATTAGCTCGGCTGATCACCTGGTCAAAGCAGGAGTGTTGGATCACATTATCTCAAACGATAGGTAAACGTTCGCGTATGTCTGCGACGCTCAAGGACCACTGTGACCTGAGTTGCGGTCTTTAAATTGGCGACGATTTTAAGCCCGTTCTCGATTCCGTTGAGTTCAATGCCGTTTACGGTTTGCACAATATCGCCGCTGCGTAAACCAAGCTGATACCACACGCCGTCACGGCGCACGCCGAGCAACTTAAATCCGGCCGGTTTGCCAGCCCGGTTTTGGGGTAAGACCCGGGCTTGCCGTGCGACTCGGTTCAAGTCTTTGCCCCATGTAGCCCACGCTTTTGTACTGACGATGTATGCGCCATAGGCTGTTTTCTGAACGCTGCCCACATCCCAGACCAAGTCGTTGGTGTCTTCGATGGCCGCCTTGATAGAGGCGATGGTTTTGCCACTGGCCAAATCGAGTGCGTGCAATGCATAGGTTTGTGTCTTCAAGCGGTAGGTTTTGCTCTGGCCGGCACCGATGTCCGAGCGACCGTGCGTATGGCCCACCTCGTCTGTCAGGCCTGCAATTGGGCGATTTGACTCATCTAAAATGGTGATGGGCTCGGGGGACCAATTGATAATTTTAAGCCCGCCCATTGGTGCTGAGCCGTTTTCGTCGCTGGGGGCGGGCCAAAGCTTAGCGGTGTTGTCCTTGGACGCGGTGACGATGGTCTTGCCATCGGGATGGGGGGGGTGGCTTGTATTATTTAACACCGCACTGGGTTTAACGCGCCGCCCACTGTCATTCACCCGGGCTTCACCAGCCACATCCACACCGCGGCTGGACTCGGTCGGAGCGGGTGGCCCGCTCTGTTTGGCCCCGCAGCCAAGACAGATAAACAGCGCACCTACGCAGGCCCAGTGATTTGGTTTAAGCCAGTCCATACCCACATCGTAGATCGAGTTTTGCTATATGGGAAGTCAGGGCTTGCGACTTAAGCAGTTGCATTTCGAAGCGACCCCCGCAGGTTGTGATAGGGTATTTGTCCTCAACCGCGGTCATCATCCGTCGTTGTTCGCTTTGTTCAGCGAGTGACCGAATAGGTCCAGCGATCAGTCAGCCCATTAAAGCCGATGTCATTGGACTGAGTCTGTGCCGAGAGGGTCACTGTTTGATCAGGTGTCTGACCATTCAGGCTCATTTCGACCACCTGTGGTGTGTTGTAATTCTCAGCTGTGAATACCAGCTCCGATGGGTCAATGCCGACGGCGGCACCGCCCTCCGTCGTCAGGGTCACGGTCACTGGATGGCGCGGCTCTTTTGCAAATGAGATGGAGAGAGCCGCTGGATGATTAGCTCCTATAGAAACGCTGTCTGCAGACTCGGGCAGCACTCTGAAACACGGGGCTGTACCCGTCAGATGCATCAGTTGCCACGCGGTCTCATAGCCAACCTTGTGGGCTATCCAGGACCGCCACTCATTGGAGTCTTGGTCGGCTGGTTCGTCGGGTAGGGCGCAGTGACCCGTGAGCATCGTGTACATAAATGCGCCGGTCGCCTTGTCTAGGTCATGGTTCATATGCCAGCCATCGGCATAGGCTGATAGGTTGGGGAGAAACTCTTTCATGCGGACAAAGAGCGTTCTGATGGGCACCGCTCTGGCATGGGGCAATTCGCCGTCACGAGCCATTTTTCGAGCAACGCCCAAGTCGGTTCCGTTCTCATCGTTACTCCGGCGCTTATCCAGTCCGTAGAGCATGGATGTATTGCCGTGATTCGAGTTGTCCTGCATGGGGAACCCGATGGAGTAGTTGAACTCGTCAGGTGCAACCCGATACCGCTTATGCGCTTCGAATTCCGTGTTGGCGCGTCCGTAATTGAAGTCGATGGGGGCATCCCCGCCGTTGTCTAAACGGACATTGGCTTGACCTAAGACCCAGCGTAACCCGCGCAGAATACCTCGCTCGGAGCTTGTGCCGGTGTGATTAAAGTTCAGCACTCTGTCGGAGATACCGCCGGCGTGAAAGGCTGTGACGAAGGCTCTTGGTGTCCAATCAGCTTGCCCTTGGCTCTCCTCCGTGTAGGCTGTCATGGCGGCATCAGCCAGGGCATCGTCGACCGTGTATTCTGAGCTGGATGCGCTCCGTCCAAGGAGTTGGCTGTAGATTGCGGCTGCGGCTAAATAAGCGCCCTTGGGTGTCGGATGCATGGCGGCCGTGTCTCTTTGTTCAGCACTCAGGCCAGTCCAGGCGATGCCCGCTGGAATCAGGGGGAGGTCGACTGCTGAAAAATGGCTGATTCGCCGAGTAAATTTAGCAAACTCGGTAATAGAATCAGCGGAGCTTTCCCGAGGCCATGGCATGAGTAGGTGTGGCTGAGCGCCGCCGTTGGTGATGGCCTGAGCGATTTGATTGATCCCCAGTGCATGGTAGCCCGGTAGGGTCGAGACGATATGGGGATCGCCAGCGATGACAACGTGGTCCCAATCGTGCTCGCCATTACCCAATAGATTCGCTAACCGTCCCTCGCGACCGTCTGGCCAGACAAAGTATTGGGCCAGTGAATGGCAGTGATAGGGCCAGTCATAATTATCGCCCCGCTGGCCATAACCGGTTGTGATGACTTGGGTTCGGTAGATGTCTTCCGCGACCACGTTAATCGTGTCGTCCAGTGCATTATCACCGCTGAGAATGGCCTGGAGATCTCGGGCGATTTGGTCGGGGGAGAAAGCCTCACCTCGGTCTTCGATGGACCGATTTGTGCCGATGACCAAGATGTTGAGCTGACCATCTTCGTTTCGGTCTGGGTCGTCGAGGGGCAACGCTGCATCGACGCCTTCATCTGCTTCTGGGTCAGTGCCGGCGTCTCTTGTTGGCGTTGTTTGCCCATCGGTGCCTTGGATTGTGGCATCCAATGGGATCTCGCTCCCATCCGCTAAGGACTCTGCATCGGTGCTGGCTGCCTGCGCGCCATCGGTGGTCGGTGTTTGTCCTCGGGCGTCGCTCTGTTCGCTGCCGCCAGCGTCGGGGAGTGGCCGCTCACCCGACCCGTCGCCGCATCCAATCCAAAGACATGAAATTAAACAGAGGGTCCAGAGTGGATGGCACCGTAAAGGTAGAAAGCTAAGCATGTGCATGGTCTCCGAGTGAGTCGTTCCACGTGGAATCGACGCAAACCATAGCAGACTTGCAACAGGATCGCTGATGATCTGGTGTGGTCGGTCACGGCAGATAATTCCAGCTGGTTTAAGCTGACCGTTTGGCTGCACCGATATACATGACCGACTGAAAGGGCAGCAGCCCGAAGGTGATATCAAAGCGGCGGTTGATGCCTTTGGGACCCAGTCCCTTAAAGGGCTGCACATGGAATCCCAGTCGGCTGAGTTCCTTGTGAATCTCCTTGGGCTTGATGAAGAGTTTGCCATCATGGGTGCCAACGGGGAGGATTCTCAGAAGGTATTCCCCCAGAACAATGGCGACAAAACGAGCAAAAAACGATCGGTTAATGGTGTCGAAGAGAAAGACACCACCCGGCTTCAATACCCGGTGAATTTCGGCCAAGACTTCGGGCCATTTAGGAATGTGCTCCAGCACATCAACGCAGACGACGACATCGAGGGTGTTCGACTCGACAGGGATGGATTCGCCGATGCCAACCCGATAATCGATATCCATATTCATTTGCGCTGATCTTGCCCTGGCCACGCCGATGGCCGACTGAGCCGGATCCAGGCCGATGACTTTTGCACCACGCTCGCAGAGTGCCTCTGCCATGTAGCCACCACCGCATCCGAGATCCAAGACTGAGAGTGATTGCCAATCATCGACGACCAAATCGAAATATTTAAATCGGGCAGGGACGAGATTTTGGAGGGTCCTTAGAAACCGGTAACGACCAGACCACCAGTCCGCGGCATAGCGGTCGTATATGGTCAGGTCATTCATGCTCGCTCTCCAAAAATTAGTTGGCTTGTTGCATCGACTTAAAAGCGGCGCAAGATAGGCTCGCGACGATGATTTGGCAAGTGTCCAAATAGGTCCAAAGTCATGTTTTGTCTGTGAGACAAAGAGTCAGGCTGACCTACGTTGTTAGACAAAGGCGAGTGTCTACAGACTTTTTACCGAATCGGGGTGAATCCTAAACGCTGGCTGCCAATGATTTTTGATCTTTGCAATCGATCTCCAGGTTGACTGAAAAACCAAGGACAAGTTGGCAACTAGGGACCGATTGGTGAGCAAGGACCAGTTGGCGAGCAGGGCATCCAGGGACTTCAGGGCATTCTGGTGCCAGTTGGACATCCGGGGGGATATGGAACCAATACATTTACCATATTTACCTATGATTCTCGGACACTCGTGCTCAACGCGCCGACGGTTGATGTCTATGGCACTCTTAAAGGCACTCTCAAAGCGACCAGTGGTGTTAAGGTGGGATCCACCACGACCTGTAATTTGGCTGCTGCTGGGACCATTAGATATACCACGGCGAGTTGTGCCTGCGGTCAGAAGCGTGTCGCTGCGCAAATGTGTATGGAGTCTGGTGCGAGTGCATTCTCATGGACTGATCTTGCATCGAGATCATTCGCCGATGACAGGTGTGGCGGCTGTTAGCCGAAATGGGTCGTTGCGCCGCTCCGCCAGCCCGTTTTAGGATTTTGTCGAAACTTTAGAATTTAATGTTAATTCGCGTCGTACACAGGGAGACGCGATGACCCGCTTTGGTACGAAATGGACTCGGCTGCGGCTATAATCGCCTCAATAAACTAGTTTGAGAGACTTTAGATGTATAGACAGACCATAATCGTGATTGTCGCCATGCTTCTGGCCTTGCTCACCAGTTCTTCGATGGCTCAAAAACTCCACTTTAAGTCGTTCTCAGCTGCAACCATGCCCGCTGTGATAAAGACTCAGGTCAAAGGCCAGCTCAACGCGGGCTTGAGATGGTCCGACCGTCTCGGCGAAAACTACGCTGTTTTCTCCACTGTGTCTGCCAAACGCCATGACGGATTCACTGATAATTCTGTTTTCCTTCAAGCGAAGCATTTCACGGTCGTCGAAGGGAAGGCGAAATTGGTTCGATTCATACGGGAATTGAAAGCCTGTCCCGACTTCGACAACGTGACGCGATTTGTGAACTCATCTATCGGGGTCACCGACTTAGACAATGATGGGTATGGCGAATTATCCTTTGTCTATTTTACTGACTGCGTGAGCGATGTGAGTCCGTATGCAGCAAAGTTGATGCTGCTGGAAAATGGTAAGAAGTTTCCTATTCGCGGTTTCGTAAAGTACGTATTCGGCGCGGATACAGCCCCGAGTGAATACAAATTAGGCCGTGAATTCAACAATGCACCGGCGGCCTTCAAGGCCTTTGCTCTCAAGCTGTGGGCGCGCAGGGCCGTTGTGGATGTAAATGCAGCTCTCCCACGCTAAGTCGCGACTTCGCATTGAGTCTAAATCCTGGTTGAACCCGTAGACCCTTGTCGTCTGGGCATTTGATCCAGGCTTGGTTTCGAAAACCAATTGCCCTGGGAAATTCTTACTCTGTACATGGTATCATTGCGACTGGTTTTTCTTGTGCGAGTGTTCAATGGATCCACAGATCAAACCCTGGTGCGGAGAGATCGACGCGGCCGTTCGCGTCATTGACCTGGTGGAAGAGGCTTTGCCAATCACTCAAAAAAACGATCGAAGCCGGGCCATTGAGATATTGAGATTAAGGCAAAAAAACTTTCAAAAAGGCACGTTTTTGGTCTGGATCGACAACCAGGTGCAAGGGTTTGTCATGCTGAGCAAAACCGGGTCACCAGACGTGACTGATGTGGCTGGCATCGTCCACCCAAATTACCATCGACGTGGCATTGGAAGGGCGCTATTGGCCAAGGCGCTCAACGTCCTGAAAGACAGATCTGTATCTGGAAAACTCAGAGGGGTGGCCTTTGAGTCAAATCCAAGTGGCCGCCACTTTTTAGAGAACCACGGCTTTGAAGCGACCGACAAACAGGTCTGGAGCGAATTGTCGACTGAAGCGACTGATTCCCCCTGGGCGCAATCAAAGCTCCGAAAAATTCAATCCGGACCGCTGCAATTCCTTGGGGGCCATCAGCTGCGTACGATTCGTGATGATTGGTTACAGGCATGGTGGCGGCTTGTGATGTCTACGGCTGCAGACATCCCCAGCCGAGTGACCGGCCCAGATGTCTCCTTCGACGATTGGAAAAAGTGGATGGAATCGCCCGGTGTCGACCAATCTCATACGGTGATCGCTCTTGACGGATCAGAGCCAATCGCCGTGTTGAGGCTGGGTCAGTTGACCGATGGGAAAGTGAATATTCACTACACGGGCGTCCACAAGTCTTATCGACGACGCGGTCTATCGATGGCACTGAAGCTCAAGGCAATCGGACTGGCTCGAAAGCTGGGTGCGCATACGGTGGTGACCCAGAATCATCAAGACAACCCGATGTTGGATTTGAATAGGCGCTTAGGGTTTATCGAGTTCAATTCGATGACTGAGTATGTTCGTCAACTGGATATGGACTAACACCAGCCTGCCGACAAAGACTGCGACTAATTTTCAGTGGGTTCAGTGAGTACCATGAGCCACCTAAATGCTTCGGCAGGCGCCAGGAGTTTGCAATGCACTCGATGTCGAGTGGCGTCCGGAAAACCATCGGCATCTGAGGTGCTCGCCTGACCATTCACTTTAAATGAAGCCGATCTAATTTGAATGGATGCTTGATCCTCTGTGGAGGTATTTTCGATACGGACACGGCCATCGACCAGCCACTCGAGTTCGGTCTCGAATGCGTCATCGGCAAGATACTCTATGCTGAGTCCTATGGTGCTGAGCTGCGTTTGTAATTGGCTCGGTAACTGCGCCTTCGCCCATTCAATGGTGGCCTCGTTGACGTCCTTACAACTGGTTTCAACCATCGTGGTTGTCATATTGAGTTCGTCGAGGACAAACTCTTGGCTTTTCAATTTACACCAGATCTCACGGGGGAGGATGGGAGGTGCATCGAGCCGGTTCCAATTACCGTGTTCACGAATGTATGCACTGAGTGCGAACGATGACGTGCCATCGCCTATACGGTCTGGATTACTCTCAGAGAATTGTTCCACTTGAGCGTAAGGATTGACATCAAAGTGTTGCCCTATGGTCTGGGATTCAAGTCCCGCAATGACACTCTGTGCTTGAAGACACCACTCGGTGGTCGGCGCGCTATCGAAAATTGGATTTTTTGTCGTTGAGTTGTCGGCCTCAATCGAGCGAATGAAATGGAGTGATGCGCCGACAATTTGCTGATGTTGGACATGGGCTGGAATGCCCGCATCAAAGTCGCGGTCTTGGGGGCCATACAAGCCGAATTGGGCATGATTACCACCCTTGATTTCGACATACTGTGTGTCTACAGGTAGCAGCGGTTTGTTTAACTCGATTTCTTCGACCGTCGCGACACCGTCCATATTTCCAAATATCGACATGACTCGCTCATCGGTCTCACTGAGGTCATCGTCTGCACCGGGGTAGGCGGCCCACAAAATGAGACCCTTCATGACGCCCGGATACATTTTCGCGAAGTGTGCCGTCATCGCACCTCCCATGGAATGTCCCGCGAGATACCAAGACTGAATTTCTGGGTGAGCTTCAATGATTGAATTCGCCCGATCCCAGCCATTGAGAGCAAACAGATCAGGCATGGGCACGATGATGGCCATGACGCCTTGCTCTGCGATAGCGCGTCCAAGAGTTGCATAGGCCCTTGGGTCAACCAGAGCGCCCGGGTAGATGATCAATCCCACGGTGGGTGCGACGCCAACGGGCACAAACTCTATGCCTTGCCGGTTTTCAATGAGCTCATCGAGACAGGTCACATCACCACAGGCTGGGCCGACGTCGACGTTGGAGGTTGATTCAAGGAACTCAAGAGCGTCGTCCATGAGCGTATTTTCTGCCATGGCAGGTGGAGCGCCCGTACCAAAATCCTCCCAGGTCCCGTCGAGAAATTCTCCACACAGTCGATCGCTGATCTCAGGGTCTCCTCCGTAGAACCAAATCTTGAAGACTAAACCGGTTTCACCGGCCGCTGGTGTACAAATTCCAATTGCATTCTCATCGCTGCAAGGCTCCGTACTGATTGCACCTGAGGTACCCGCATAGACAGCAGCACACGCGTCTTCAAATTGCTGATTGGTCCAATCACCATAGTATTGTCGGCATTCATCGACCCCTGAAAATGGGTTCTGATATCGGCATGTCATGACTCCTGAGTCCGCATCACCCATCGACTCGCGCCTGTCTGCATTTTGGCAGCCATGACTGGTGATCAAAAGGACAGTCAATGCGGATAAGAGGTTGAGGCGCAGCATCATTATAACCCTGAAGAGGCATTAAAACTTCCGACTGGTAGTTTATTGCTAAATCTGTGTCAATGTCTATCTTGTCTGTGACCAATGTTAACTCACTTTTGAAGGGATAACAGCGGTATTGCTCCATAGAGACTGATTGAACTGGTAGGGCGCGCAAATCAATGCAGCGAGGCTAAGCCATGCTCAATATTACCCTATTTAGTTAAAAAAATGCCGCTTAGTGGACAGATACGAGTTAAAGAATGGCGTAAATTTGACTAGAATTTACTCTTAATGATAGTCAGGTATCATTAGATGGTTATGGTGCGAACTTTGAGGCGCTTGGGGCGTGACCACCCGATTTAAAAAGGCGTCTCCCCATCGGAGATTAAAACCTGAGTTAACCGACACTGAAAGCCGTCTCAGGCTGTATGCAGAAAGGACGGCTCTGTTTTACAGTTAGAGGCTGAATTCGATATTCCTGGCGAGTTCGGATAATCGATCTGGCCAACTTCTTAATTTGACGCAAGACGCTTAGTCGAGCCAACAATCGGTGCCGTTTCAGGCGCTTTTAAACCGGAGGGAAATCAATATGATTTCGAAGCTTAACGCATTATTTTTCGCTGCTATCCTAGCTCTGACTGCAGTCGGCTGTGGCGACGACGACCACGATGATCATGACCATGGCAGCGGTGAGACGGCTGACAACCATGACCACAGTGGTGATGACCATAGCGGCGATGACCACAGTGGCGATGACCACAGTGGTGATGACCACGAGGGCGACGACCATGAAGGTGAAGACCATGAAGGTGAAGCTCACGAAGGCGAAGACCACGAAGGCGATGACCACGAGGGCGACGACCACGAGGGCGACGACCACGAAGGTGAAGAAGACCATAGCGCTGACAGCGACGGTGCGTAGACCGGTCAGCCATTGACCATCAGCCGTCCTTGTCATCGTACATTACGGTTTTGCGCGGCTATTCACACTCGATAACGGCCCATCTTTTGGGCCGTTTTCTGTATTGCGTCTGTGGACCACTTCGCTGCCTAGTAGGAGCGGTTTGCGTGTCCATCTGGGCTTACTTGGCCATCATTTGCTCAGATATCGAGACCCATATACGCGGCATCGCCTTGTTTCCAGTTCTAAAGATGTCTGCCATTTGGCCACCCATGAATTTGTTCGCAATCCAAAATAAACTGAAATTTTCGGTTTCGTTGAAACCCGTTCCGGTCTAAACAATCAGCGTAGCATGAAGATTTTAGGGAGCGCACAAAATGGAACAGCAAAACGAATTCAAAGCCTTTGGCCTCACGGTAACAGCCCTCACTATTGGATACGGTCTACTCCTGGTCGTGTGGGGCGCGGCCTTCTCCATTGGTAGTAAGAGTTTTACATCCTGGATTCCGTCGATGATCGGCCTGCCTATTCTACTCTCTGGCCTTCTTGCAAAAGCGAAGCCGGAAAAGCGAAAGCTCTGGATTCATATTGCCGTCGTGTTTGGCCTGTTCGCTTTTCTGGGAGGCTTTCGAGTTTTCAAAGGGCTGAGTAGCGATGCGGGCATGTTTGGAAAACCTAAAGCCGCGTCGTCTCAGTTGATGCTTTTGGTCACCGGGGGGATCTACACCCTTACGTGTGTTCGTTCCTTTATCTGGGCTCGAAAAAACCGAGAGGCGAATGAAACGGCTTAGGCTCCATCGAGCGTAATGACCAGCCGCGCCCTCGCGGATGGAAATGGCAAGCCGCCAGCGCAGCCCGGTAGACTCAGGGTCGCGACCTGGACCATCCTCTTGTCCGCCTAAGACTCCAGTTCCTGGTGGGCTTGCCGTGCCTGGCGTAAATCATCAGTCCTGGACTTTAAGTCGACTAAGGCGCTGGAGTCCTGGGTCCCCGCATATCCGAGAACGGCCACGACCAATTCGTGGATATTTGTCGCAACGTCTTCGAAGATCTGCCCGGCAATGACCGCCTGTGATTGCGCGGCGTCGGACCCCTGATCTGCCTGGGTCTTTAGAGTCGATAGCGCATGAGCACGGTCTAGAATGTCGGCGAAACCTGCATCATATTCTTGCTGGATACCAAGATGATCGATGGCGCTATCGTCTTCGAGGGAATTGGCAACTACCTGCCGTAAGTCAGCACGTTCGCTAGCCGCTCTTTGGAGTCTTTTATCGACATCGGGGTGTAGCAGCGCGTCTGTGAGTTCATCTAATTCACGCCGCAAGCTAATACTCAGGCCCAAGGTCTCTGCGGCCGCTTTGTCTCGCCGAACTTGAATGCTAAACGCCACCAGAAACGCGATGATCAACGCGCCGTAGAAAAGCGCGATAACCGTCGATTTCGCGAAGAGAAAGTAGAACCCAACCCCCAAGACCACATGGGTGAGACTCAGTGCCATTGCCAGTCTGAACCAACCGGCAGACGCGGCTCCCACCAAGCTTTTCAAGATCTCGGCGACGAGTGCAGAGACAATGATGGCGATGAAGGGTAGGGCACCTACTGTCCAGCCCGAATCCAGCTCGAGAGCCAGGGCGATGGTTGGCAGTCCAATCAATTTTAAAAACCATGTTTGCTGAAATGCTTTATCAGCTGTTTTTTCCAGGTGATGAACTGACCTCATAGCCTCGATGAGCGACGCCAAGGGTGTACTGCCCTCGTCTTTTGATTGTGCGTTTGGACTTTGCTCAATCTGGATTGAATCCGTCTCATTGGTCCGAGACGAATCTTGAGTTGAATTATCGGGAGTGTCCATTTTGGGGTGCGCCTTCTTGTTTCACGACCAGGTTCAAATCAGCTTTATGCTTATACGCATAGCCGTTATGGGCGCAAGATATCATTAGGCTATCAGCGGCGGTGTTAAACCAGACCGTCTGATAGGATTAAAGACGCTCTCATCAGCCGTGGGTCCGATCACACGGACTACTGAGTCATTGGACATAGAGCATAGAGTCGGCTTGATGGCTTTCACCATCCGCTGCTGACATTGGCGACTCAGGCTGTTATGCAAGACCCAAATCAATCCACGTCGGGTGTCATTTAGATGTTGGACCATGACAGCAAAGATAATCTAGAGACGTCTCGTGAACTGATTTCAGAATCAGCCGCCGGTCTCTTAAGTGCGACGAATGCTCTAATTGACTTATTACAGGCGCATAATGAACAGACCTGGGCGGACAACTTTACTCGATTTAGAGACCAGTTGATTTCGGCTCGCTCAACGAGAGAGCTGCGCGATGCGCTTGCATTCCTTCAGTCGTTTTATGGCGGCATGGGCAGTTGGAACGATGTTTATTTGGTCGCTCTCGGCGAGGCCGAAGCGCAACGCTGTCGCCTCAGTGGTGCCATTTCAATGAATTCAGAGCGCTTACTTGGCTTGCTAGAGACGCTGTCCGCCCAACAGAAGAAGACCATTTGGCAGTCTTTGACACGATGGCTCCTAAATCGTTGAAACGGTGTCTAAGATCTCAAAGAGACGCGGTCTCTGACTGTATTGAATCGTGCTTTAGCTATGCGATGGCCTGGTTGCGCATTGCGACCAATCGTTGATGCCAGGCGGCAATTTTGGGCCGGCTTAAAATGTCGTTGTACACGGGGAACTCATCGACACAAGTGATGCCGCCGAGCATGGCGACGTCCGCCAGTGTCATTTCATCACCACCGACAAACTTCGACTCGCCCAACCAGGTTTCGAACTGATCAAGGCACTCTTGTATCCAGGCCCCACCATCGGTTCGGCCCGCTTTCTTCAATATTCGTCCGGCGACGAGTCTCATGATCGCAGGCCCACCAATCTTCACGCCCATGCCCTGGAAAAAGCCAAACTTACTCGCCCGACCGATTGTTCGAGCGGCCCGTGCAGCATTGGACCAGCTGCCATAGATGACTGTTGGGAGCGCCTTGATGAATTGCTCATCAACCCATGCTTCGATCTCCTCAGCAGCCTCCTTGGCCTTCGGGTCCGTCGGAAGCAGCTGCGGCTCGTTTGGAAAAAAAGCATCGAGTTGCATCAAAATATCCGTCGAATCGTATAAAACGTCGGTGCCGATACGCAGGACCGGCACTTTTCGGGGGGCCTCTTCCGGTAGTTCCGGCAGCTCCACTTTGGTCCGTGGACTGACCTCTACGGTCTCGTACTCAATGCCCTTCAAGTCGAGGGCAGCTCGAATTTTATTACAAAATGGGCATAGGGTGAATTGATACAAAATGACGGGTGTATGCATAGGGTCGTCTCAATTGGTTTCTAGGTCACGTTGACGCTGAGACTATGTCATCAGTTACATTTTTTCCATCGCCCAATAGGCCGCGAGTCTAATTAGGGCGCAAATCCCTGCATCGGATGAATCCTGAGTTAAAATAAGCGAGCGGGCTAAAACCGTTCCCAGTGGATAACGTCGTCGACCTTTTTTCGCGGCAAGCGCGGTTTGGGACTCACTGAAGTGGGATACCCGATTGCAATGAGCAGTGCGATGACACGGTCATCTGGAATGTTTAACTCTTTGACCATTTTCTTCTGCGCAAAGCCCATCACGGGGCAGGTTGCGTAGCCCATGTTCTCGGCCGAATAGATGAGCGTCATACACGCGAGCATGGCATTACGCAGCGCCATTTTCTGGAGCTGCTCCGGCTTCCTGTTTTTGGCAATAGAGTTTCGAAAGACCGGCAGGTCCTCTTTTTCGCAATAGCCGTATTTCAGCCAGTCAGCGAGGATGGCGTCGACATTTCGTCCAATGAAGCTATCGCCGAGAACGACGATTAACGCCGATGCATCTGCGACATGTGGTTGTGAAAATGCGATTTCGCCCATTCGAACGATGTTCTCTCGCTCTCGAATGATGATGAATTCCCACGGTTGGGCGTTGTACCCAGATGGCGTCAAATTCGTTTCTTCAACCATCTGACGTAAATCGGCTTCAGGAATCGAGCGATCCGTCTCAAAGCTGTGGCATGCACGCCGCTTCTGTATCAGTTCTGAAAAGTCCATATGGCAGACAGTGTGAGAAATTATTTAGAAGAACAAAAGCACTAAAAAGACTCGGCTTTGGACGTCGAGCCAAGTCGCGTTTGATTTCGCGACGGCGGTCTGGTGGGCCGTGTGGGTTACGGCCTCAACTCAGACCCGCTATGACGCGGTTTTTACTCGGTTTCTGTCTTCTTCTTTTTTTTCTTTTTCTTCTTGCCGCCATCGTCACTGTCATCATCATCTGAGGTCTCCCAGCACTTCCCATTCTCAAGTTTTGGCCGACAGACGCCGCCGCCGCAGCATTCGGTGCTTAGATCACAGCAGTTCACAGCCCCACAAAGGGTAAAATTACCCCCTTTTATGTTGCAATCGGCGGGGTCCGAACCACCCTTCTTACTGGCCAGTTGCCCGCGCTTTACTGTGCGGTCTTTGTTACTCAGTTTTCTCTTCGTCGGCCCCTTTTTTATAGCGGCTGACTTTTTATGTCCTGCCTTTGATTTCTTGGTGGCCTTACCCTTCTTTGTAACCTTACCCTTTTTTGACTTTTTGCTTGTTGTTACGGTCGGCTTAGCCGTTCCAGATTTCTGCTCTTTTGGACCTCGGGCGTTGGCAATGGATACCAATCCAAGTAATGAGAATAGAAGGATAAATGCTTGGATTTGTGTGCGCTTCATTTTCGAGTATCTCCCCCGTGTTGTAACTGATCATGTCCTCAAATGAGTCCGCTTTTACTGTCAACCAAACGGATTTGTCTATGATTCATTCATTTAATAACTGCCGTGGAGTCTCTGCGTCGTCCTCCTCCAGCAGGGCCCGTATGTTATTGCCCTTAATTTCTATTCAGCTTACGGCAGCTTTCATCTATTGACTAAGCGTGTTGATTCAGATGTGTCTATACTGTGCACATACAGGCGCTTGCTAGGAGAATGGAGGAGTCAATATGGTCCGCATCTTGAAGGCCTTTTTCGCGGTCTGCATCACCATGACAGTGGTTGATTTGTTGTGGCTTGGCTTGGTCGCCAATGACCTTTATAACGATATGCTTGGTCCTCTTAGAGCCAAAGAGACTGTGGTTTTGGCTGCTGTTCTTTTTTATATCCAGTACGTATTGGTCTTGGTTTTCTGGGCCGTTTTACCCAGTCGGGACGTGCGGTCTGCCGCCTGGCGAGGTCTTGGCGTTGGCTGGATCGCCTATGCGACCTATGAGTTGACAAATTGGGCGGTCATTGAGGGGTGGCCCGCGGCATTAGTCCCAATCGATATCGTCTGGGGCCTGATTTTGACGACCATTGTGGCAGCCACCGGGCGGGCGGTTGCCGGCGATGCTCCAGACAGCCGTCCGGACTCTGCATAAGCACCGTGCGAAAAGGCCGTGGGTTGCGTTTGTCTTGAACCGGTGGTTATGGTCCCTCATAGCCCGATTATCAGTCTCCAGGGAGTCCGCCTTGACTCAGCGTATTTTGTCTATACTGCTCGTGTGTCTAGCTGCCTGTGTATCGGAACAGTCTATCGGCCGAGCGAACGCTCAGTCGTCGTCATCAGAACCCCTATCAGTTCGGCTTCAAAAACCCTATACCATTTCGTATCACAGCCATTGGTTTCTCCTTGGCGGTCTACGAGTGGCAAGACGGATTGTTGACGCTCAAACCGACGTCAATGTTCTGTTTGGTCAATCGGTCATAACGGGGTGCGGTATTCAAGCACCAAAGTGCGAGCAGGGTTTCATCATGAATGTGGGCTTGAGACGGTACTTGTTTGATACGCCGTTTACCATTTACACAGGGACCAACATTCACTACGTCCATGAGGGCATTCGGGGGACCGATGGGCCAACCGGATTACTCGATGTAAGCCTCGGGTTTAATCATCAAACATCAGGGCGCTTCAATTGGGGGTTGGGGTATTCGTTTTTCGCCTTGAATGATGGCAATGACTCATTTGATCTAGCGATACGCGGATGGATTTTGAGCGAACTGGGTTATTCATTCTGACGATGTCCCCCGCATTGCTACCGAGACCGCTTGATGCGCCAAAAGGAAAACGAGGCCCATAGAAACGATAACGAGACGCGAATGGACCTGGGTTATCCACGCTCATCTCCAGTTTTAAGGGTGCGGGCGGTTGGACGCCTAGCTCGGTGGTTTTTGTTGAAGTTCCTGCTGTTGGGCTGGGACGATATATTCGTCAAAGTACCACGATGACATCGCTTCCAAACTCAGGAAGAAACCCACGCCGAAAATGGCGATGAGCGCTGTGACCAAAATCAGGTTTTTTCTTTTGCGCTGTGGGTCGATGGAGCATTGATTCTGCTGTCGTCGATATAACCAAAAACCGACAACACCAATGAGAACTGCAACGCCTCTGAGGATCCAAGCGCCGGTCCCAGGCGACCCATCTTCCTGGTAGAAAAAATTTGCAAAGGAAATTGCATATGCGCCACCCATGAGGCCGACCATAAACAGGACCATCGGTGCCACGCAGCAGAGCATGCCGGCTAGGCCGGCGGACGCAGCAACTCGCATGGCCCATTTAAATAGACCTGGCTCGTCTGCTTGCTCTTGGTTGGTTACGTCCGACACCCAAAGATCCTATCTGTCTCGCTGTATGGTCACTCAACTAAACCGGAATTGGCTCTAATAATCAACTGCGTATCCGCCAGGCAGTCTGCTTCGGAACGGGGTAAACGGCCTCGTGCACCCTCCGCTTTGGCTTATCGGCGCTTTCTCGTTTGCCGTTTATTTGGGCTCTTCGATTCGAGGCGTTGTACCCATAGATCCCGTGCCAGGCGTCTTGACCGTCTTGCTTCAGATTTTGCACCCGCTCTTACGGCCCGATGGTTTCGACAGTGGGAGGAATGGAAGCTGCCAATGATAACGGGTCTTATCTGAGGTCCATGGTCATTGGCGCATCGTTTAGCAGGTGCCGGTGCAATCCCTATGGACAGGCTCCACCTTGAAACCAAGACTTATTTCTCGATTTTTGTGGCACCAGTCTCTGTTTCGTACATCAGACCGTCTTTGAGTTTCGTAGAACCCAGGACCGCTTCACGGCTCCCGTCGGCGAAGTCCATGATGGTGTGTTCGACGAGAAGGTCTTGGTTTTCATAAATGCAGCGCTTGGACAAGATTTCGACGGCGTCGCTTGCCAGAAAGCCGCGCATCATTTCGACCATTTCGGTCTTGTTCATCGTCGTACCAGACTGGTGCCTGATAAATTTGTAATCGTCGTGAATGCACTCAGCGATTGAGTCCATATCCCGATTATCCATTGCTGTAGACCATTTTTCATAAAGCGACATGTGATTCTCCTTATTAACTTTAACAGTTTAGACTGCCCTGAACAGCCTATCTGATTGTGTACGTTAGTGACTCAAAGATGCCTTTGGCAAGTGCCTTTTGGATGAGCCGTCTCAATCCGAGTGAGACGGCGAAATTGGTTTATCCGACCCACCCAGTCATGCATCCAGAAATTGGTCAATTTTCAGGTCGGTCGATGGAGTTGGCGGCCGTTGATTTCGGTCATCCATGGGACCGAAATCAACTATACGGCTACGATTGCCGGGTGAAAGGCGTTTTGGACATCGTTTGAAAAACCGCCCAATGATTTTGCCGTCACCCCGGTGAATCCGAACTTAATTACTGTGCTTTAAGTCGAAGCGATCAAGCTGCATTACCTTCGTCCATGCGGCTGCGAAATCATTTGCAAACTTCTGCTTCGATTCATCAAAGGCATACACTTCCGCAACGGCACGAAGTTCGGAATTAGAGCCAAAAATCAAGTCTACGGGTGTTGCTGTCCACTTGACTTTGCCACTTTTTCGGCAGGTTCCATTATAGACCGATGCGTCATCGCTCGATTTGGACCAGCGTGTACCCATATCAAATAAATTGACGAAGAAGTGGTTGTTCAGTACGCCTGGGGTCTTGGTGAAAATACCATGCTTAATCCCATTGGCGTTGGCACCGAGGGCTCTCATCCCACCGATGAGTGCAGTCATTTCCGGGACGGTCAATGACAGTTGTGCTGCTTTGTCGACCATCATGTCTGCCGGGGACCGCGTATTGTCTTTCTTGCTGTAGTAGTTCCTGAAGGCGTCAGCATGAGACTCAAGCCGGTTGAAAGTGTTGACATCGGTCATGCCTTGGGTCGCATCGCCGCGTCCTGGTGTAAAGGAGACCGTGATTGGCGCTCCGCCGTCTTTTGCTGCCTTTTCTATTGCGGCAGCACCGCCAAGAACGATCACATCTGCGAGGGACACTTCGACGCCCCCTTTCGCGCTCTTATTGAACGCCTTTTGGACTGTCTCTAACGCCTTCAGCGTTTTTGCAAGATCTGCCGGGCCATTTACAGCCCATCCACTCTGCGGTGCCAAGCGAATCCGTGCACCATTCGCACCGCCTCGCATATCCGAATTACGGAAACTAGACGCTGATGCCCAGGCGGTTCGTACTAAGTCAGCCACCGAGACACCTGTCTTTAAGATCGATGCCTTAATCTCTGCCGCTTGTGTCTGGTTGATGAGCTTTTTGCTCGCGGCCGGCACGGCATCTTGCCACTTGAGAACTTCACTTGGCACGTCACGACCCAGATAACGAGCGCGTGGACCCATGTCGCGATGAGTCAGCTTAAACCAAGCGCGTGCGAAGGCATCTTCAAACTCTTTCGGATTTTTAAGCCATCGCTTGGTAATCTTTCCGTAGGCCGGGTCATATCGAAGCGCAAGGTCGGTTGTGAACATAATGGGTGCGTGAAATTTCCCCTTAATGTGCGCATCTGGCACGTTCTTGATGGACTCATCCTTTGGAATCCACTGAATGGCCCCATTGGGACTTTTGGTCTGCTTCCACTCGAAGCTGTACAGATTGGTCAAGTACATGTGTGTCCATTTGGCTGGCATGGACGTCCATGCGCCTTCTAGACCGCTGGTTGTCGTGTCTTCAGAATGGCCCTTACCGCACTTGTTCTTCCATCCCGTGCCTTGCTCTTCCAGCCCAGCACCGCCAAGGTCTGCGCCGACACAGTCAGACTTTTTGCGTGCGCCGTGCGCTTTGCCAAAGGTATGTCCGCCTGCAATCAATGCGACGGTCTCTGCATCGTTCATGGCCATTCGGCCGAAGGTTGTCCGAATTGCATCCGCAGCTTTGCTGAAATCCGGTCTACCATTTGGTCCTTCTGGATTGACATAAATCAGACCCATTTGACTGGCCGCCAAGCCCTTGCGCAACTTGCCTTTCTTGCTGTGACGCGTGTCAGCACCGAGCTTTGTCTCTGGACCCCAATACACTAAATCAGATTCCCAGTCGTCTACTCGACCACCGGCGAAACCAAGTGTTTTGAAGCCCATATTCTCCATGGCGACATTGCCAGCGAGGACCATCAGGTCCGACCATGAAATGGATTTCCCATATTGCTTTTTAATTGGCCAAAGTAGGCGTCTCGCTTTGCCCAGGTTTGCATTGTCGGGCCAACTGTTTAAGGGATTGAAGCGAAGCTGTCCGCCGCCTGCGCCGCCTCGCCCATCGGATGAGCGGTATGTCCCTGCGCTATGCCACGCCATTCTGATAAAGAATGGACCATAATTCCCGTAATCGGCCGGCCACCAATCCTGAGACGTGGTGAGTAAGGTATTGATATCTGCTTTCAAGGCTTTCAAATCCAATTTCTTGAATTCTTCAGCGTAGGAAAAGCCTTTTTCATAGGGGTTTGAGGCCTCACCATGAGCCCTTAGCGGGGCTAGGTTGAGCTGATTTGGCCACCAAAATCGATTGGGTTTTGCTTCCCCCTCGGCGAACTTTGGCGCGGCCTCCGCATGCGCGATCGCGGCCAGCGACAGCGATGAGACCAGCGTCACCACTAATGACGTTAAACGCATTGATTTCTCCTTTTTAATTTATTTGCAAGACACTCAGTCCCCGGTCCTTGCCGCGACACTATAGCCAATTATGAGTGTTTGTTGTAATCGTTTATTTAGGTGGGAATAATAGGCTTTGACTATGGTTGAGGTTGCATGAATTTACGAGATTTACACTATTTCATAGCGGTGGCTGAGCATCTTCATTTCGGTCGCGCAGCGCAGCGTTGCCACGTCAGTCAACCCACATTGAGTGGTCAGATTAAGAAGCTTGAAAACGAACTGGGTGTCTCGTTATTCGAACGCTCGAACCGCTCGGTCATGCTGACAGAGACCGGTCGTAAATTGATGGAACCCGTTCGGCGTATATTGCTGGAGGAAAAGACCATTGAGTCTATTGCGGAGACAGCTAGAGCGCCGAATTCGGGTACGCTTACACTGGGTGCTTTTCCGACCTTAGCCTCTTATTATTTTCCCAAGGTTGCCCTGGCGTTGAGGGCGGAATTGCCGTCCATGAAAATTATCTTGGTTGAAGAGAAGACCGACATCCTGATCACTCGGCTTTTAAATGGAGAATTAGACGCAGCTTTTCTGGCGTTGCCATTACGAGAAGACTCTTTGAAATACCAGGCTCTATTCAATGACCCATTCTATCTTGCTGTCGCAGCGGAACACCCGCTCGCGTCCCAATCTCAAGTCAATCATAAGGGCTTGCGAGACTTTGAGTTGTTGCTCTTGGAAGATGGCCATTGTCTCTCTGACCAAGCAGCGGACTTTTGTAATACGACCGGGGTGGCGTCGCGACAGGACTTTCGCGCCACAAGTTTGGAGACACTGAGGCAGATGGTCAAACTTGGTACAGGTATCACTCTGATACCCGAAATTGCGCTGACTCAGAATGAGTCTGAAATTAGGTACATTCCATTCGCGAAACCGGTCCCCAGTCGAACCATTGCACTGTGTTGGCGAAAAACCAGTGCGCGCAGTCAATTGATGATCAAATTAAATGCGTTGCTTACGGGGCTCAGAAATTGATGAGGAAAAATCAAAACACATAGATTGACCTGGTGTCTCGTGCGCGGTCAATGCACACTGAAGGGCACGCAATTTAATGGCCACCGTTTGAGAAAACGCAGATGACAGCAGGGAGGACCACGTTGAAAATTCGAATCATTCTGGTGTTGGTTTTAATGACAAGTACAGCGCAGGCCAAAGAGCATGTTGTTGAGATGCTAAACGAGCATCAAGGTCATATGATGCGCTTCTCTGTGTCGATCCTCAACGTTGCGTCTGGCGATACGGTTATCTGGAAGGCGACCCATAAAACCCATAATGTCGAGTTCATTGACGGTGGGATTCCAGCGACGTCAGCCCCCTTTAAATCCCCGTATAATCAAGATGGCCAATTCACTTTTAATGTGCCCGGACTCTACGTGTTCAAATGCAATGCGCATGTGGGGATGGGCATGCTTGGACTCGTGATCGTCGATAATAATTTGAGCAACTTGGTTGCCTTAAGGACCCTAAAATTGCCGCTCTTAGCACGCGACCGCCTCGATGAACTCATCAAGACATTGAGCGATAGAGGGCGCGGCCAACCTCTGAACAAAAAGCCGAACATGCCTGCAGACGTGACCCCTTTGCCCAGTCAATGAAACACTTCCCCCCTCTTTTTGGAGACCTGGCTTAAAAACAGCTCCGCCCAAGTCGATTTATTAGGTCATTAATTTTCAAATTTCATACAGACTAAAACCGGCTTAATCGGTCGGTCGTGAAAGCCATGATGGCCGCAAACGGCAGAACAAACCCCATATAAAACAGGTCTCTATTCGGGTGGGGTGCTGCTGATTTCAGGACAGAATAAATTGTCTTCGAATGTCGGTGGTTGGGCAGCACCAACGGTCAAGAACGTGTCGGTCTCGCTGCAGAGATCAGAAAAGACATTTCTCTGGACGAATACGTCTCGAACATCATCAAAACTCAGGGCGATGGACGCGATCACCGCCTCTCCGAATAGATTGCGCTCAATCAGGACTTGCTGCGCACCGAAGGACACGATCACATGCCCGGAGCTGTCGTCAATTGTGTTTGAACGTATGAAGACCTCATGGGTGTAGTCGGTCACGGAGACCCCAGCAATGTTGATGTCTTGTATGTCATTGTCGATAATGTGGTGTCGTGGCCCATCATTGCAGTGGACCGTCCGGCCACCACCGCCGACAATCACGCCAATCGAACCACTCTGCATCCGATTTCCACGAACCAATGTGTCTCGACTGGCTTCACCATGAATGTCGATTAGGGCCTGGTTCATATTGGAGAAGATGCCGCGTAACACCTGGCTATCTGAACTGCCGAAATCGACCACGACGCCATGTCTCGCCGCATCGACGGTTTGCCGCTCTACGACAGTTCGACTCGCACCGATTAAATGGACACCATATCCCTGACCCCCACTTCCGTACGCGGCCGGGTGATCCATCGAGCAGCCAATGACCCGACTGAGCAGGGCATCTCTGATCTCGATGGTAAACTTCCCAAAACCCTGCCCGTGGAGCCGCTCCAGATGCACACCGCTCGTGTAGAGAGCTAACACACCTCCGTCGTCGAGCACGCCCGGGTTTTCGCAATTTGCTTCGCGAAATTGTTGATTGAGTGCGTCCGGACAATTTGCTCTCAGCTCGATGTTCGTCAAGGACACGCCCTCGAGCAATCTGACGACAGACAGTCTCGGATTGGCCGATGATGGTATGGTGAGATTGATCGCTCTATCGAGAATAATCTCTGTTATATCGTCTCGTGCTTGGACATCCAAAACCCGAAACAATTGTCGCTGATGGCGATTGGTTCGTTCCACGTCTCGGCCATCGATACACACCGGCGGCACGTCTCCAAAATCATCGGCGGTCAGCCGCATCCATTTGGTGTCGGCCGGTACATTGCCCTCTATCGTAAATCGCCTTTGGCCCGATTCAATCCCACTCAAAAGGCTGAAGTNNAATTCCGTTGCCACACCTTGCCCTCTTACATCGAATGCCCATCTNTGGCCGAGGTCTGGATTTGGATCCCAGGTCCAGGTTGGGCGNCTAAAGTCCGTGCTNGACCCACCGATCAANTGGACATGGTCACGGCGAATGTGAACGGGTGTACGCGCTCTGTACGAAGCTGACACAAGCCGAATGGTCAAATCTTGGTTATTGGAGCCCTCGATTAATGCCGTCAGACGTGCCCCGTCATCACAATCAGGCTCATCAGCGCAGGCGACAAACTCAATACCCGCCGTGTCGTCGAGATCCGGGTCTAGGTCAATGACCGTATCTACGTCTCGACTGTCGACCAGATCGATTCCTTGGATGATCAGTCCGCCTTCGCGCGCCACCAGCGTAAAGTCTGTATCCGGGTGACTTTGAGCCCATTCTAGGGGCGGCGGCAATCGCTTTTCTATCGATGGGCTTTGCTGCCAGTTCGGGTAATCTTCGGTCATCACCACAGGTGTCGAGAGGCCATCACCTTGGATCAAGGCAGGCTTTAAATCATTTCCGAAACCCACATCCACCAATCCGTCTTCGAATCGCCAGAGCTGACCCCTGAATACAGCAACCCACTGAGCGTTGCCGACGTCTCGATGCTCATCGAGTGAAAACATGATTCGGGCCCCCCGGTCGAGGAGCACACGGCCATCCGTCAACCGGCTATGTGACCCCTCGATACGCGCATTATCAACGCTCAGTGACAGAGTGTCCGCGAGTGGAATGTAGGCATCAGTCGCACTGTGAGATTGGTCGGGAAGACCTTGGTCGTCGGGTTCGATAGGGTGTCGGACATCTGGTGTTGGGGTCTGGTCTGACCGGGCGAAACTGCCATCGGATACAGTGGCGTCACCATTCGGTGTTTGGCGTTGCGGATCTTGACAGCTGATCGAGATGAGAAGAATAAGACACAGCGTCGGAGTCCATCGGAGTACCTTGGCTCTACACTCTGAAGTGCTGGTAACGCCAGGCAATCGATCCTGCGCACCCTCTAAATGTCTACGGGTCCTCATCATCAACGACCCTTTTCTAACTTCAATTTGTATCTGACCATGACGTGTCCACTGGATAAGGCTGATGGATGACCAGGCAACCTGCGACGGCTTTAGCGGCCATTCAGAGCACGATGTTTCTCGGACAGGATACCTGGATATTCCATTGCGATGACCTCGACTCATAACCATGTATCGATGCACGGATAGCTGTAGTGATCTGTGTATTCTCCCTCAGCCAGCGCGCGTCCGCTTGACCATTACATGAGCCGCACTGGTGTATCCAGGGGGTCGTCGCGGAAAAAACCGAAATACACCTTAACTTGCCCGTCTGACCATCGCTGGCGAGAGCGGGGAAGCGCCATCAATTGAGACTCTTGGGATCTGGTTTTCCGCGTATTCATAATCGCCGTTTTATTGTCCATGGACAATCTCATACAGGGGTTCATTGGCACTCAGTTTTGGCACCTGTTCACGCAAGGCAATGGACACAGAATGTGGCTTAGTATAGGGTCTGCCCGTTCGTGGGAATCCGCCGACGACACATTTCCGTTCTCTAGACAGTTAGGCAATCCCTGTGAACTCTTTCGATGCGCTCGACCTAATCGAGCCGATACGTCGTGCTATAAAGGCTCAGAATTATACGACGCCCACTCCCATCCAGGCTAAAGCGATTCCGCCCTTACTCGACGGACACGATGTGCTCGGATGCGCACAGACAGGGACGGGGAAAACGGCCGCATTTTTACTTCCCATTCTCCAAAAGTTGTCTTTAGAAAAACCAAAGGGAAAGAGGAAAATTCGAGCATTGGTTCTGAGTCCAACTCGAGAGCTCGCACTGCAAATTGGCGAATGCTGTGGCTCTTATTCGGAATTTCTACCCCTGCGGTACATGACGATGTTTGGCGGAGTCAGTCAGAGACCACAAGTCGACGATCTTCGGCGAGGCGTCGATATTCTGGTGGCGACACCAGGACGTCTGTTGGACCTCCTAGGGCAAGGCCTAGTCGAACTCAAGCATGTTGAGCACTTTGTCTTAGACGAGGCTGACCGAATGCTGGATATGGGGTTCATCAGGGACATTCGCCGAGTCCTAACCAAACTGCCCAAGCAAAAACAAAATTTGCTGTTCTCAGCAACTATGCCCGATAGCATCGTCCAATTGGCGAGTTCTTTTTTGTCTAATCCGGTTCGGGTTGAGGTTCATCCACAGTCCTCTGCCGTTGACTTGATTACCCAAAAAGTCATGTTCGTGGACCGGCCAAACAAAAAGCACCTCCTGGTCGCTCTGCTACAAGACCCGAATCTGTACAGTGTGGTGGTATTCAGTCGGACAAAGCACGGCGCTGACCGATTGGCTCGGATCTTAAATAAAAAAGATCTGTCTGCATCAGCCATTCACGGCAATAAATCGCAGGGTGCACGACAGCGCGCTCTAGCTGGTTTTAAATCGGGTGATGTTCGCATTCTCGTTGCGACGGATATCGCCTCCAGAGGCATTGATGTAGACGGCGTGACCCATGTTATCAATCATGACTTGCCTAATCTGCCTGAAAGTTATGTACATCGCATTGGTCGAACGGGACGCGCCGGACACGATGGAGTCGCCATCTCGTTCTGCGATGAATCCGAGACATCTTATTTGACCGACATCGAAAAGTTGACCGGTCAATCGCTGATTCGAGATGTTGACCATGAATGGCACCATGAGGCTGCGATTCCGAAAGCCAGAGAGGCAGGGGGCTCAAGCGGCCGTCGCACTCGGCGACGCACGGGTCGAAATAGACAGTCCGAGACGCGGGAGTCGGCAGGTGGCCAAAGAGGTCGGCAAACCGACGATGGACAGGACGAGCGTGGGCAGGCGCGTCGCGGACGGCGGCCGAGACAGGCTCAAAATAGAAACAGAGATGCGTCGTCAAATGAGGGTCAGACCGACGAAAAAGGCCAAAATAGGAGACCTGAGCGTAAGCAGAAGAGTCAGGGCGACCCGTCTCGTTCAGCTAGGACCTCCAATCGGGCCGAAAGTGGACCCGATAATAGACCGTCGACGGGCGATTCAAATCAGCATCGGCGGCGTAGACGTAGAGGCCCTAAACAACAGCCGTCTCAAAGCTAGTTTTCAACTCATCTGTCCACATGGATAGGCCTTTGGGCCTCCTGTATCGTGAATTTGAAAGCCCTAAGAACAGGTCGCATTGAGTGTCCGAACTCGTCTCCGCACGACGCCCATACCGACAAGGATGAACACCCAAAAAGAGTCGCCGTTGCCGCCTCCTGAATGACAGGCGCATCCACTCTCGGTGTTCGATTGGGTCTCATCGTTGCTTGGTCCATTGGCCATCGCGTCCCCAACAACAGATCGATCCATTGTGTCCTCAGCGTCCGGCCCGGATCCACGCGTTGCATCGGCCGTAACACTGGCATCGTGAGAGGGTACATTCGCATCGTCTAGTGGAACACCTGCATCCCCGTTGGGCTGTTCAGGCAATGAAATAAACACGTTCTCCGATGGAATTATACTCGGGTTGGCCTCAGCGCGTGACCACGCGATAGCCAAATGGTCGCCTCCACCGCCCTCTTTCATCAGGGCTTCGATGTAGTAGGCGTCTCCGGCCACCAGTGCAACTGGCTCGGACCGTTGTTCTGGTGTCGCCGTCCAGTCCTGTGGACCCGTGTAATTTGCAACCCTGGCTATCTTTATCAGATCAGCTTTTCTGGAATTGGGCGAGAGCCACAACTCACCTTGATCGTCGCTCGCAATCCAAAAGGTATACTCGCCGTCGTTGGATGGAATGAGATAAGCGCCCAATCGCACACCGTAGTCATCCAGTTGGTTCACGGGCGATGCGAGCGTTTTGATCACGCTGGTTCGATCAGGCTGGTTTGGATATGTATCAGCGCCTGTCAAATCTGTGAGTTCTGATCCGGGGATATCGGTCCACATATCCATTCGAACCCCGTGATGGCTCACGTCGATGTCAATGGTCGACGTATGAACATGACCCGTGCTGGAGCGTATGCCATAGGTGAACTGATCTTGGCCTAAAAAGTCCTGATTGGGCGTATAGACCCAAAGACCATCAACAAAATCAATTGTGCCATGCTCTGGGTTTGTTAGGTCAACGAGCTCGGCGGTCCCGTCATGTGACAAACCACGCCCCGCCAGGTCAAAACTCAAGGCTCGATTGGGTTGGGTCATGAATCGCCCGGAGAGACCACCGACTGCGGGAAGCCAAGTTGGAAGGCCAGCAACTTGATTTTTAGCGTGCTGCGAGAATTGCAGGCCCCACACGCCTTCAAAAAAATTGGTCAGGTTGTGTTCGACGACCTCAGACATCCAAACCAACCATTGATCGCGCTCAGCTGCATCGCCTTGCGGTAGGTCGATGCCATCTTGGTTGTATCGAGAAAAAATCCTGAGGAATACATCCCATCCGAAGTGATCTCGCAACTGCAGGAACATGGCGAGCTTATAATTGACGCTCAGAGAGGTATAGTTTCCGTCGACTAAGCCAGCAATCGCCTGTTGCATAACCGTGTTTGCAGCCGCAGTCCAGCTCCAGCCGCCCTGTTCTTCGATGCCAAGCTGGTCGTAGGCATAGACCGTAAAAATGTTAACCGTTGCTTCTACAGAGCCGTCGAATGTGTACGCGTTGTCCCAACCCCAACTTTTGTCGGGCCGTCGCTGCGCCTCATGGCCAAGTTCGTGAAACCACCCCCATGACCCTGTCCGTCTGAGGTGGCTCAAATCAACGATTTCCTTGGCCGAAACCAATGGACCTTGCGTTGGATATCCGGCGTGTAGATAGCCTGCGCTGACTTGAACGTCGATATTAATGCGCTCCGCCATATAGCGACGTTCAGCGTGGCCGCCCAGCTCATCCTGAAAACGAACAACGTCATTCCAAAATATCATCACTTCGCTTGGATTCTCCAAAGTCCTGACCAAGTGTGAAGGCAGACTGATGGTCAGCCTCTCGCTGACCAGCTCGGCGTAGGGGGCGGGCGCATTTTTGATCCCATTATTCCAGTCATCGTCTTGGGTTGTACCAAGCTGAAAATAGGGCGCGTTTACGGCACCGACAAGGGTGACATCGAATGGGGCTAGGTCTCGGTTTTCAGTGCCCACATCGACGTATAAGGCACCGCCAAATGGACTTGCAGCCTCGATCATTTCTCCGTTTATGGGAAAGGCCCAGTGTACTTGAGGCGGTCTTTTCCAGGCCTCTCTGGGCGAAATGTCATCCGTATGGCCGCCGATACGCAGTTGAAAGCCTGCATCGACAACATCGTTGGTCGTTGTCAATACGATGAGGTCGCCTGGTGCGGCGTATAGACCTGTGGAATGCCAGCGGGTCTGGGCTGGATCGATGGTGATGGTTTTCTCTACTCGAGGGGCGTCATCGGGGACTCGTCCGAAAATAGCATTGGCCGTTCGGTGTGCGGGTATCTGGTCTGGTTCGAGTTGACGAAGTTGGCTTATCTCTCTCTTTAAGAGTGCTTTGGCAAAGCTTGAACGGGTGGGGGTTTCCGGGGTCGGTCTGATGCTGTCGACGGCCTGGCCAAATGCTGAATCCAGTCTAGAGACCAGAGGATCCGCCGGGGGCAGTGCATCGTATATTCGACCGAGGAGGACACCGGCCCGCTGAAGTCGGCCGTCCTCGACGCCGTCTGGCGCGGCCAGGATCCCTGTGAGGTCATCGGCGCTGAGTTGACCCGCTGCGGGCGTAATATCGACTACGCCGTCTTGCCATAGATGACCACCGACGAAACCGATTCCAGCCCTTCGCAACAGTCGATTCCCGGGCGCCTGATAAATGGGTAGGCCCCACCACCAATTGTAGCCGATGCCGTAATCGCAGATAAAAAGACCGCCGCCCCGACGCACAAAGTGTCCAATTGTATCCAGGACGTTGTCCGCGACCTGGGCACCAAGCCACGGTGGTATGAATAAGGCCGCGGTCTCAAGTGCCTGAGAGAGACCCGCCGGATTGGTCACTGTGACACGGGTGAACCCTTGGTCAACGAGCCATTGGCCGACATTGGCAGACAGGGTGACAATCTCTAGGTTGAATCGGTCACCCGTAAACCAGGCGAGGGTATTTCTAAAAAATCGTCCCGATTCATCGGAATAGGCGTCCATATTGAGGATTTGATGGTCGGGCAGTGCAACCACGCGTCCTGAACCCCAGCCTGCTGCAATAATCACAGCACCAGATATCACTCCATCGGCATACAGTGCTATTTCATGTGCATCTTCACCAAAAGCCACCATATGACCAGGACCACCACCGCCATGGATCGATTGCACACCGTTCAAGATGGCATCACGCGCCGCGTTCGAGTCGATTGGTGCATTGACGGTCACAAACCAACGCGCGCTATTATTGCCAACAGCAAGGGTGATTTCCGCACGGCCAGCAAACCCCATTGGCGGTGAGTATATGAGGCCATCCAGCGCTGAGTTTACTTGGTTTTCAGCGCCCTGAAAGCCCATGGTTGAATCGCTGTTTCCGTCGCCGGTCGTAAACTCTAATCCATCGACGCTGGCCAAGGTCATGACGCCTTGGTCAACACTGATGCGCACGGCTTCATCCTGAATGCCCGATACGATCGGTGCATCAAATCCAGCGGTCGAGAAGGCAATGGGATGATCGACTCGTGTCACAGCGACGCTTGGCACTGAGATGGTAACCGGTTGCGCAATGGTCAAACTGGGGAACAGGACCGCAAAAAACACCCAAAGCCTCATGAACTCTCCAATGACACCAGCGACAGTGGGTTCAAGGATATCGTCACCCAGATTTTTTTGACAGGTCGAAATCTGAACTTTCACCTGCCTTTCCCCAGTTTTTATCCATCCAAACCAGTGCTTTACTTGCTAAACACTATGCATCGTTTCTATGCTCTTAGCTGCATTTTGCGCCCAGCGCATCTATCGGTTTATTGAGAGGTCCAAATATGAAGCAGACACTAATGTTACTGGCGGGTCTTTCGATTGCTGTCGGTTGTGATGAGAGCACGCCAGCCCGATCGATGGATAATGCCAGCGACGTCGCTGATGCACAGGTGGTGATGGTCGACGGAGCTCTTCAAGTCGCGCAACTCGCCATCAATGAAGTTTTGTTCGCACCGACTGAGGGCGAGGTTGATTGGATTGAGTTCGTGGCCATCGGCGATGGCGAGGTCAACCTCTCGGATTATACTTTTGTCGACGATAAAGATGACCGTGAACCAGTTCAATTACCTGACTTGGTCTTAGTCTCAGGTGATTTTTACGTCATCTCTCGCGGTGATGGTCCGCTCCAGTTCAGCTTTGGGCTTGGGCAGTCCGACGGAGTCCGTTTGTCCAAAATGAGCGCTGTCGTCGACCGGATTGATTGGCAGGACGGGGCTGCTCAAGACGGCCAAGGCTACGGTCGCCTGCCAGATGGAGTAGGAGAATGGATGGCGACTGTGCCAACGCCGGGCGCCGCTAATGTGGCCGCCGAGGTGGTGGCTCAGCCCGACACAGGTCTTTTCCAGCAGGGCCAGGTAATCTCCGTTGAATTGGTGCTCAGCGATGCCGCCTGGCAAGCGATTCGGTCTGACCCTTTGGCGGAAGAATACCAAACGGGCTCCATCATAATAGACGGTCAGCAGACAGACGATGTGGCCATTCGGGTCAAAGGGAATTCCACGCTTAATTCTGTCGCTCGCTCACCAAGTGACCGGTACAGTTTTAAAGTTGATATCAACCGCAATGTGTCAGGACAAACCATCGATGGCATTAAGAAGTTGAACTTCAATAACGGCTTCAAAGACCCGACTTTAATGCGCGAACACCTGGGTTACGGGCTCATCGACCGGGCTGGAATGTATGCGTCGAAGACCGTCTTTGTTGACTTGAGCGTGGCCGGACAACACATGGGCGTATATACCATGGTCGAGCAGGTTGATGACGAGTACCTAAAACGTCATTTTGACGATGCTGAGGGCGACCTGTACAAACCGGAAATGCCGGCAGGCCTGCTCACCTATCTCGGGGATTCAATCGACGATTATCGCGCTGTCGGCGTCAAAAACAATGAAGACTCCACCGACCATTCATCCTTTCTGAGATTCATTGCGATTCTAAACGGAGAGCAAGACGGTCAGCTCGACGACGTTCTCAATGTAGATGCAGTCTTGCGGAATCTCGCTTTAAACGTCGTTATGGTCAATTTGGACAGCTATCTTGGGATGGGGCACAACTTTTATCTCTATGAACACGATGACCGTTTTTTGGATCTCCCGTGGGACCTAAACGAGACCTATGGGAATTTTACGTGCTCGTGTAATCGAGATGGACTTGTCAATCTCAAGATTGATGAGCCGACCTGCGGCTCAATCGGCGAGCGTCCATTGGTGGCAGTCTTGCTCAGTAACCCCACTTACGTCGAGCGCTATCATGCCATCTTGCAAGACTTAATCGATGGACCGGCTTCGGCTGAGGCGATGAACCCGATCATCGATGAGACGGCGGAGCTGATTCGTCCATTTGTCCAGCAGGACAATACCAAGTTTTTCTCCACGGCGGACTTTGAACGCGGTCTGACCGAGGACGTGCCTGGTGGCCGCGGAGGTGGCGCATGGGGCCTTAAATCCTTTATTCGCGATCGAAACAATGCGATTCGGCGACAGCTCAATGGGGTCGATCCCAGCACAAACGGTGGGAACGGCAACTGCTCTAATGGCAACGCTGGTATGATGGGCAACCAGGGCAATGGACAATGCCCTCCGTGCGGTGACGGTGTCTGCGATAACTTTGAGACTCAAAACCCAGAGGTCTGTCCCAGGGATTGTAGCGAGCCCCCAGCCAACGGCGATTGGTGCGGTGACGGCATTTGTGACGCTTTGGAAAATTGTGACCGAAGCTGTCCGGCAGATTGTCAAAACTGAGTCGCATTCTGTGTCATTTTAAATGGAGCAGGCCGATCTTCAACACCGGGTTGACGCAGCGTATTTCGCTTTTGTGAGGATGCTTTTCGTTGAAGGCCATATCAAACGATAGAAAAACCGCTGTTCGTCCAGTTTTCTGGTGGTCTCTGGTCCTTGTGATTTTGGGTCTGCTGCTCTTGATTGCTGCAATTCAAGTCATTGGTGCAAAACAGGGGGAGCCCTGTGTCGATTCATATAGTTGCAGTGGTTTTCTCATTGCAGGCTCTGAGTGTGTTGAAACGGAGACGGAACGATATTGTTCCAAATATTGTCAGAGCGACCAAGACTGCCCCGACCTATGGCGCTGCGGAGACGCCAATCCGACCGTCTTGACCTTTGAGACCGAGCTTATCGATACCGTCTGCGTCAAATTGACGCCGCACTCATGAATGCTGGCTCGTTGATGCGCCGGGCACTTGTCTTCGTTTAATTTAGCTCTTTCGTCAAAACGATGTCGGGGCTTTAACTTTACAGGGTGAACTCTCGAAAAAATGACCAGATCACCTGGTGAGTTGAACGTCCGTTGATCTGGTCTGGCCAGGTGTGACCCGTACCATCTACACGGTGATGTTCAACGCGAGAGTTTTGTTTACAATCGCCGTAGACAAAATGGGTTGATCCACTTGACTCGCTTGTGCCTTCAGACCGGCATTGATGTTTGTCTCGCCAGTATTGCACCAGGCTTGGAATGTCCATCATTCGACCGACTTCATCCCATGCTTTCCAGTTCCACGTATTTGAATAGCTGATGATGGTATCATCTCGTCCATGGATATGCATGATCGGTCTACTTTGCTGTGGGGTGCATTGCGCGGGTACTACGGGCATCGTTCCTGCGAAGGATGCAAAGGCCGCAAAGCGGTCACTCATGTTGCATGCGACCTCATATGTGAACATGGAACCCAGTGAATACCCTGTTGCGTAGATGCGATTTCGAGCGATGTCATGTCGGGATGCGATCTCATCGATCATGGCTTTGATAAAGTTAATATCATGGGCGGCATCGGGCCGCGTGTTGAGTTGCCAATCACCTTCGTTGCCGGGATACGCATACCCCTGTGGAAAGGCCAGGATTATCCCCTCGGATTCGGCCAATTCTTCAAAGTGCTCTTGTTGGGGAAACTTCGCTCCAATCCCACCGCCCCCATGAAATGCAACGATCATGGCTCGAGGCGCACTGTGCTGAGCTTGTGGAACATATAGATAATAGCCACGCTGTAGTTCATCGACCGAGATGTTTTGTTGCGGCAAAGTCTGCATGGCGGAGCATCCTGAAATGCTGATTGATGCGACGATTAACAATCCAAGGGATAATGCGGATTCGAAAAGACGGTTCATTGTGAGTCCCCCTAGTTCATACACGTGTTTTCTGTAATCTGGTTATTGACTGATCACGGGTAGAAAGCGCGTTTAACGCTTTTTCATAGACGTCAACTTGACCACTTTGGCCTTTAATTCCAATAGTCTTTTTGCTGAAAAACCCTGGTCCCAAAACCAGACGATTCGACCGGTTGAGTCCAGTAGAATGATACGTCCGTTTCGGCCATTCTCATTGCCCGTCATTTCAACAACTGGCTTTGCAGACTCACCATATAGGGTAATGACACTGGCCCAATCTTCCTTTGGAATCCCACTGCGCATCCCATCATCAATCGTCTGGCTGATCATAGATGGAATCAGACCAGCGATTGTAGGGACTTCAACAATTTTACAGGGCATCTTGGCTTGCAGGAGGCCTAATGTCCAACGGTCGAGATCAAACTGACTGTCCTGAAGGTACCCGACCAGCAGAAGTACGGGCTCTCCGGCCCAAGTTTCGGGGAGGGTCACGTCCGCTTCGGTCAGGGTTTTTCCGGTCACAGTTGGAAATACCCGGTCCAATGGATCTCTGTTCTTAATGGTCGAGGCGCATCCACCCACGGCAAATAGCATAGTCAACAGTGCGATGCGCACTCGACTCAACGATGTTTTTGCCTCACAACGAGTCTCAAAAGGTCTCATATCAGGCCTGCCCTTTTTGTCATTTTTCATATGTTGATTTGGAATACTTCGCATAGTCTCTCATCAGTTTTAGAGCGTCTACTGTGTTGGGACTATGCGCTCGATATTTTGATTCATTTTTTGAGAGCAGAATTGGCCTCTTTACCCTGTAAGGAAATATCAACGCAGTCTCGAGGCATGATAAGATGACGCCGGCGTCCGACCTGGTCAAGTGCGCCCAAAAGACGTTTTTTTGTTTCTTATTACCCTATCTGAAATTGTGAATAGACCTCACCAGTTTAAGCTGACTGGGTGCAACCGATGAGGTGTTGGAGTATCCGATTTGGCTGACTTTGAGACGATGATCAACCGTCTTGACAAAATTGCAAGCGACACACATTGAGTAGCTGCGGCAGCAGCTCCTCGCAGTTGGGTTGTCCGGCCGCTCTACATGCCGCAAGAATAGTCTCTGCAGTGCATTGTGCACAGTTGTCGTTTTGGTCGTCACCAGCGCCGCAATCACAGCGCGGTTGCGGGCATTCGGCTGGTATACCGATGGGTTGTCCTGAACATTGAATGCGACAGATGAGTTCGTCTGGTGGACACCCCGGCGGAGCGCAGTCGCATTGCGGCAGCTCACAGCCATCCGGTAGCTCTGGCTGCCCGCCGTTACAGGCGCTGGCACAAACGGCCTGTTCAGGTGGACAGACGGGACCCTGACAGTCGCATTGTGGCCGCTCACAGCCGTCTGGCAGTTGTACCTGTTCACCGTTACATGTTCTGGCACAAACGGCTTGTTCAGGTGGACAGACGGGACCCTGGCAGTCGCATTGTGGCCGCTCACAGCCGTCTGGCAGT
>PCCS01000018.1 GCA_002731825.1 Myxococcales bacterium | reverse complement strand
CTGCAACCGATTTCAAGTCCAGCCCCTTGAAGAGTGGGGCGTCACATTGGAGACAGCATGACAGACGAGAACTTTGAGAAGGACATCGCCGAGATGGTGATCCGACCGAAGTTACAGCGGGTAGTCAACAAGTACACCTGCAACAACAAGGCAGATCTCCGCAAGTACTTCATTCAGGAAGAAGGGGTCAGTATGTCAGCAGCAAAGTTCGAGGGCTACCTCACGATGCTTGGCATTACCTTCGAGAAGAGGGTGGAGATCAAGGGTCTCTTTACCGATGCACCGCCCCCGCCGGTGGCCGGGGCGGATGCCTCGGAGGAAGATGACTTGAAGTTTGATAACGAGATGCCTCCAATACAGGGACAAGACCCTAGATCGGGCCGTAACCGTAGCGACATGTTCGGTCTTATATGAACCACACAACTCTCATGAAAGGAGAACCGATGGGCTTTACCAAACTCGGCTTCTCAGGACAGCGGATGAAGTATCCGCTCAACGCACTGTTCGGCATGGTCGTCGGCGAACAGAACACGGGCAAGTCGTACTTGTTCCAATCCAATCCCGACGCATTCATCATCAACCTCGACCTGTCATCGACGGTCACGCCTGAGTGTCGTGCCACAATCTGGCCGGGTGTCAATGAGCAGGGTCTTCCTGTTGACATTGACAACAAGCATCTCGTTCTGACATGGGACAAGGTGCTTGAGAAGAAGCAACAACTCATCGACATGGCAAAGGCAGACGAGCCTCGACCCAAGTGCGTGGTGCTTGACACCATCACCCCTTGCGTCCGACTCCTCAAGCCCTACATCGCCAAGAAGATGGATAGGTCATCCTTCGAGCAGGCTCACGGACCTGCTGCTTATGACAAACTCTTCGACGAGATTCTGTCATTCGCGTTCGACCTCAGGCAAGTCGGCTATGGCGTCTGGTTCATTGCCCACTTGTCCCGTGAGTTCCTCCAAGTCTCTGATGACGGAGCCAAGCAGGAAGAGTTGACGCTCAATCTCTCGGCAGGCATGGTCAGGAGGCTAACGCCTGCCGTCGAAATGATTGCACCAGTCTGCTGCGATCGACGGTCTACGACAGTCATGCTGAAGAAGATCGTCAAGAGTGGCAGCAAGGAGATTGAGCGGAAGGTTCCAACGGAGCAGATCATCTTCGATCGCAAACTGGCGTTCGATGATCCACGCTTCTCACGCATCATTCGTACCCGTACGACCAACCGTATGCCCAACATCCCCTTGGATCCTGTTGATCCGTGGGGCACATTCGAGTCCGCGTTCGACAACGCAAATAAGGATAATGACCAATGAGTATCAAGCGAGCCGTCTTCGACAACTTCGAGTCCGACTTCAGCGAGACCGAAGTCTCCCAAGGCTACAACGACTGGTTCCCCGAGGACGGAACCTACGAGTGCATGATGACCAGCGTCGTGCAGGTGGACTGCCCCTTCAAGGAGAAGGACGGTACCACCCACGACGGTACCCTCATCAAGTTCAACTACCGCCTCCTCGTCGATGAGGATCAGCCCGACAACCCCCGCTCCTTCGAGGGTGGCCCGATGGTCTTCCCCGACTGCGGCAAGGCTGGCCTTCAGACGGACGGCGGCATGGTTCGCGTGGACATCGCCCTCAAGCGGATGAAGCAGACCCTGACCGTGGTCCTTGGCGATGTGCCCTCCATGGGCTCTGGCCTGACCCAGATCGAGGAACTGCTCGGCACCGAGGAGATCCCCGTCAAGGTCCGTTGCAAGACCCGTACCGTGGGTGACAAGGCCTACGGCGAGGAGATGGTCCTCACCCGTCTCTCCGAGTCCTGATCCATTCTGGAACGCGGTTGTGAGACCTCGTTTCGGCCTCTACTCCCCTCATGCTTCCTCATGTACAAACTTGAGGTCGGGGGGTAGGGGCCTTTTCCTACTTGCAGTATCCCCCCACATCTGGGATACTGAGTGTTCTTAATTAGTCCCCCCACTTCGGCTTGGGGTACCCGTTGCTACGGCCCCCAAGTCTTTCTCTTTCTCTCGGCTCCGCATCCCTTCGATCCTAAGGGGTGCGGGGCTATCTTATAGAGATGAACTTGACCGAACTACCTGCATGGGCTACTGTCTCGCGTGCCCGAGAGCGGGAAGGGCTGGATGCACCAGTCAGAATCCGCATCACGCAAGGACTCGAAGCCCTGCCGCTGCCGCCCTTGGACCGGCAGAGCCCCACTCCACGGGGGTTCTGGAGGCAGAAAGGCACCCTCTCGGTTGTAGGCGATTGGCTGATCGCTTACGTCGGAGATGGCCCCGGACCTGTTGATTGTCTTCACCGTCCACTTGTGATGACCTTCCGGCAGGTTCGGGGCTCTCTCAAGTTCATCGACTTCACCGTGACCGGCGACCACAAAGAAGAGTTGGGATCGTTGCTGTCCCCCCACCAACACGCAACCCTCCTGCCCGGAAGGATCAAGGCGGGCGTTCGTCACACCTACCCAGACAACTACGAAGTCTGGATCCCCCTCGGAGACACAGATGCACACTGACCACATCACATGCGAGGATGTTCACCAAGGCCCGACCGTGACAAGTCGGGTTTTTCATTGGGAGCATCTCCCGCAATCAACCCGAGACCACATCCAGAGTCTCATCAACGGTGCGATCGACAACGAGATCGCAGAGAATCTAGCCCCCGGCTCGGACATCGTCGAGGCGGAGGTCGTCGTTCAAGTTACAATTCACACCCAAGTTGCGGAGTATTGAGCATGGCTCACGAAATCACTAGTACAGACGGGCTCGTTCTTCACAAGAAGCGAGCATGGCACGGCCTTGGCACCATCGTCGAGGAGGCACCCACCCCCACTGACGCCCTCAAGATCGCAGGTCTTGACTGGTCCGTCATTCAGACCGCAAATGTCAATGGCACCTCATTCGGCCACCCTGTCAAGAGCGACAAGTGGGTCCTCAACGTCCGCAGTGACACCAAGGAGGTTCTCGGCTGCGTCACCTCCAACTACATGCCGATCCAGAACAACGATGTCGCCGAGTTCTGCGAGCGGCTCTCCATGGACACCGTCGTCAAGGTCGAGTCCGCAGGCTCCCTGTTTGGGGGGAAGAGGCTCTGGTTCCTCCTCAAGACGGAAACCTTCGACCTCGGCAAGGATGGAAAGGAAGACCCCGTCTCTCCCTACGTCCTCGTCGCCAACAGCCACGACAGCAGCCTCGCCTTCTCGGCCCGGCCCACCTCCGTCAGGGTCGTCTGCAACAACACGCTCTCATGGGCCATGGGACGACGCCAGAACGTCTTCAACCTCCGGCACACCGGCAGCATCCTGACCCGTGTCCCTGAGGCTAGAGCCTCCCTCAAGAGGTATCTCGGTGGCTTGGATGACTTCAAGGTCGCATGTGCCCACCTCCGGGATACCAAGATCTCCCGAGACGACATCCAGAAGTTCTTCTTCCAGATGTACGAGCGGTGCGTGGAGGCCATTCCTGCCGATGTGCCGGGAATGTCTGACGAGGACGACCGCAAGAGGACGAGAGCCACTGACTCTATCTGGGAAGTTTCCAACAACTTCGACAGGGAGTTGGGAGTTGCCGGTCAGACCTACTGGAACGCATTCAATGCCTCCAGCCGGTGGCTCCAGAACCGTAACCACAGCAAGAACCCTGATACCCTGATGTACAACAAGGTGATGGGTGCCGCGAATGACAACACCAGCAAGGCGTTTGATCTCGCTCTCTCCTCCGCTACCGTCTGACCTTTCTGGCCCCCTACCCCTTTGCGACCGCGGGGGGTGGGGGGCTCATTAGTCGGTTACAGCGGCGAAAGGATCAAAGGTATCGAACGTAGAAGGCAGGACCCTTGCCTTCTCAGCGGTACTCAGATCCAACTCTTCCGGCGTACGGGACTTGAGAGTCTCAAGCCTCTCCTCAAGGTACGGACGGGCAATCGGACGGAACTCAGGCTGCAGCCTCTGATACATGCGTTCCTTCAGGGGGACCTCTCTCAACTGCAAAGCCCTCTCCACCTGAACCTTGCTGACAGACAGAGGGAACTTGAACCTCTTCTCGAAGTTCGCCTTGATCTTGGCAGCCTTGCTCATGTTGTTAGCGAGCATTGCATCCATGTACTTACGTCGTTCGTTGATAATGCCCTGACGGTTCTTCACAAGGAAGGCATTCAACTCCTGATCCGTGCGGAACATATAGGAATTGAAACCTAGACCCCCGAGGATTGTACGGGCAGCACTTCTATATTCCAGAAGGCTTCCATCCTTGCGGTAGATGGGTACCTGCCCCTGAGGATTCATGTTCCCCCAGTCAGCAGACTCTCTCTGCAAGCCACCAAAGAACCCCTTGGGGTCTGCCACTCTGGGAAGAGCATTCAAGAAACGAGAGAGAGCAATGCCACCGGGCACAAACCGGGGAGCCAGAGTGCCAATGATGCTTGTGTCCTCATCCATGATGGCCTGAGAGGCATCCTTGATGACAGACACGGCAGGGGGCATCGGAAGGGCGTAAGCAACCTCAGAGTCAGGAGCCGTCAAGACAGGTCCTACAATCGTGGATTCAAACAATGCCTGACCGGCAAGGCCCCTCGATAGATCCACGCCAGCAAGGTTCTTGCCCGCCTCATACAGGATCGCACTTGTACCCATCATTCGAGATAGGTCGTGGAGGCGGGCAGCCATTGCATTCTCTGTCTTGAAGCCAAGCACGCCCCAAGTACGGCGACCATTGTTGACCATCGGAGTCGTGTCAGTAAGTGTCGTCAGGGTCCTTACCGGGAACGAGAAGAACTGCCGAACCCAAGGGATACCGAAGCCACTGTTCTGGAACAACTGCGGACTGTTGATGAGATCGGAACCGAACTGCGTGTTCTGAACCATTTGGCGAACATTGGAAGCCACCTCGATGTCCGCAAACTCCGACTTTCCCCCCACTACTTGGTAAGCCCCGGTCGGGGATCGCTTCAGGCTTCCCGCCCTACCGCTCTTTATGAGTTGCCCAAGCATGGCTTCGCCAGTGACAACACGGTTGAAGAGTTCACTCTGGGTAAACAACTTCATGGGGACTTCCGAACCCCAGAAACGAACGCCAGAAGCAAAGCCGCCCCGAGTTCTGTCAAGGCCAATATCCGCCTTGTGCATCTCGCTGTCGATCAACTCGAAGTCCGTCTTCCGGATATCAAGAAGATCAACTCCTCCCGGTGCCTCACTGTTGGCTACATTCGAAAGCCGGAAGTGCTTCTTGCGGAGTTCCTCGACTTCCAACGCATCAGCCCGCAGAGGCATCTTGATGCGTTCTCCGATGTAACCGAAGTACTGCTTCAATCCTTGGCCGTAGGCCTTGATCATTACATCGGGATCCATCCAAGCAGCCGCATACATGAGAGGCTGCATGAGGTTCAAGACCGCAGAACCCAAGTTGAAACCAAGGTGAGAACCATAGAAAAGAGTGGTCAGACCACGACCAACACCACCACCGCCAGCCTCATCCAAAGTCATATCGCCGTAGCGACGTAGGGACTGGACGAAACTTGCAGGGATACCACCCGCTCGCTCCAGAGCCCTGAATGCCTTGCTGTCCGCCATGGCCTTTGCGGCGTCCATGGCCTTGATGCTGATCTCTTCGCTTAGAACATCACGGAGCGGGACCGCTCCCCTCATCCTGTTAACGAGGGTGCCCATGATGTACTCGGAAGTTCTTTCCCCCCCACGTCTCCGGGTGCGGTCAGGAACACCGGCAATAGCGTCACTCGCAAAGCGGAGGTAGTCGTAACGAGTACGGCCTGCATCAACCCCACCAAGGATGTTCCTCTCGGCTATCCGCTCGGCACCCGGACGAGCCGACTTCAGCATCTGATTCCAAGAAGGCAAGCCCTTTGCCCTTAGGATAAAGGCATCCTTTGCAGCATCATCAATGTGCAAAACCACATCATTGCGGGTCTGCTTCATGTACCTGCTATAAGACTGATCGTAATCAAGGTTCATTACCTGACCGATCGCGTTCTCTTTCGTTGGGACAACCTCTATCTCGTAATTCCTAGAACGCCTGAAGGCATCATCTAGTTCCGATGAGGAAAGACCCCGAGCCGCATAATCATCCTTGAGGACAGCAAGATCCTGAGAATCAAAGATGGGGTTATCAAGGCTCTGCCTCTCGCTTGCCCGGCCAGAGAGATCGGCCGCCCTGTTCTCCTTGCTCACACGGATGCTGTTGGTGGGGTTGCGGATGTTCCCCCCATCTTCGACGTAGGTCCAGACGTTGCGAGGCATGTAGTTGTCTAGGTCATCAGACTCCGACCTCACGGTACGGAGGATGTCCTTGAACTCATCAAGCGTCATTTTCTGAAGGTCATCCGCATCAGGAGTCATTGCCTTCAGAATCTTGCGGTACCCGTCAGGACCGACTGAACCCTGGAACTCCTTGGACAACACACTGGAAATCTCTTCTGCACTCTTACCGGCAAGACCGGAAGAAAGACTACGGAAGATCCTCAGCAACTTGTTGTCGTCGTACTTGAGTTCTCCCGTTCTCTCGAAGGTCTTTACGTCACCAAACATCTCGACGTAACGAGCCTTCATCAAATCTCGACGCTGATTCAACAGGGGCATCAATCCCTCACGACGTAGCCACCGACCGCTGATGTCCTCGGGGTCAATTGCTGAAATCTTCTTTGCTTCCACAAAGGGTCTCAGAGGGATATCGTCAGGATAGGGAAGAACAGAGTCACGAATAGGAGACATGACCAGCCTCTTGGCCGAGTCAATATCCTCGGTGACTCCCACATTGTTCTTGAGGTAATCTTTCTTGCTCGAGAAGTTCTTACGGAGGTTGGAGATCAGAAGAGAAGCCTCTTCAAGTTCTCCCGCCTCACGAGCCTTGTTGATCTTCTGGCGAAGAAGGATTTCATCAGCATTGAACTTGCTGAGGGCTTCTGCCTGACGAGGGGTCAAGGTGTAGGAAACATCCTTGCCCCCGGAGAACAACATCAGTTTGACGTTCTGTCCAACGATTACGTTTTTTCTTACGACATCTTTGTTCAATCCTGCACTTTGAACATAGGCGTAGATGTTGAACTTCTTGAGATATTCCTTGAGAGAGACAGACTCGCCGTTAATGGTGGCAAAAGCGTTCCCTGCTTCGTCGGGATCGAAACTGTTTACCCTGACGCCAAACTTCGCAGAGATCTTTTCAAGGGCTTCCTTCTTTGCAGGCAACTCGACCATGATGTCACGGGTTGTGAGCGTCTTGATACGAGTGGCGGCAGACTCAAGAATGGAAGGTAGGGGCGTCCCCGCCCCTAACTGATGGGCATTCAGGAGACCGAGAGATGCCAGTGGCGTGTAGTTGCCAGTGACATACTCAAAGTACTCCTTGCCCTCACTGACCTTCCGGGCCATCTTACCGGTGAAGACTTCGCCAGTAGCCTTGAGTGCTTTACCCGCAGCGGGCGATGTGACAAACATCAACCACACAAAAGGATTGAGGGCGATATCTAGGAAGGCATTGGAGAGAGGGTTATTGCCAAGGCTCTCCTTGAGACGCGACACATAGGAGTCCCGCTCCGCCGGTGAAAGCGAAGCGGGATCCATGAGTGTGTCTCGTAGACTCCGAAAGGAGGCTTCACCCTCAAACATCTGGGACAACGCCACCATAGGAGCGTCGTACACCTTAACAGGGTCAAACGATCCTGCGACGAAGCCTTCCTCGTCAAATTCCTTTGACATCAAGCGACCCGAGTACGGATCCGAAGAGTCACCATAACGGTAGTAGCAGTGCTAGTACCCGTAACCTTCAGGGTAATTGCAGAATCCGCAGGAACAATGTTCTCGGTAGCAATAAGAGCAAAGGTTGACTTCTTGTTGTTAAGGCTGGTGGCATGAGTGAGAGCAGCACTCATATCGGTGCCAGAGGCAGTCGCAGTGCCATCAGTACACTTTTCAAGAGTGAAGGTAGCATCATCGTCACCAACAGCCATGCGAATAAATGCCGCGTCAACAACAGTTTCCTGCTCACAGTAGTGAAGGATCTGATTGTTCGCAACATTGCCAGAACCATCGGTTCGACAAATAACGCTGATGTACTGGAAAACGTCAGGGAATGACTTAACTTCGAGTGCGGGGGTACCGGCCATGATTCAAATTCCTACGAGACGAGGGAGGAGAATTCCTCCGGAGACGAGGAGGTGCCCATCGCGTAGGCCAGTTCCTCCATGAGATCTTGCCGTCTTGGACCTCCCAAGACAACAGCACCTTGCGGTAGAATACGTCCTGACATCACCTGATTGAACAGATGAGGGTCCCTCATTGCAACAATTTCCATGTTGCGTTGGACCATCTCTTTTATACGCTGATCTTTGAGGGTTTCTCCGACCCTGAAGTTCTGAGCGTCAACGAAGGCTTGATAGGATTCTCTCTCTCGACCGGCTTCTGAGAAGGGATCCAAGAAGTCCTGCTTTATCTGCCCCGCAGCACCCGAGAGAAGGGGGAGACCAATCTCTTCCGTAACAAAAGCACCCCCCGCTAGACCCAGACCAGCGGTCGTAAGGGGATTCTCGCGGGCAAAGTTACGGACAGTTGTCCCACCGGGGATACCCGTAGCCATCTTCACGGCTTCCGATGCGGGGCCTTTGAGGGAACTACGGATAGATTTAAGCAGTCTTCCTATCTGACTCATGGGAGGAGTCCTGCTCTGGCGTAGGCCTCTCGGAGGCTGGGGTTGACCTTCTGACGGGACTTGAAGACCTTATCCATCTCCGCCCCCTGAAGCAGGGCTCTCAGATCAGAACTGATCTCAGGAGCATCCTCGAAGCCTGTCCTCTGCTGGGCTCCAGCGAGGTTCTCTAGAAAACTAGAACGCTCCAACTCTTCGGAAAGAGAAGGCTCAAGAATGTCCTGAAGAGTCTGTTCGTACCTTGAGGTGCGAGACTCAGTCGTCCCTTCAGCAAATGCCTCGGGCTGACCTTCTCCGCCAAGCAACGAAGCGATAATGTCATAGACCGTAAAAAGACCGGCACCAACACCAAGAGCCGAGAGGGCTTTCCCCCCATATGACATTGGCTTCTTGCCAATCTTCCCGGCCACATAAGGGACAATCGCCTTGGATCTGTCTACGAACTTGGGGGCGAGCCTGCCAGCAGATGCAACGGCTCTTGCTCCGGCTCCAATCATGACTTTATCCTTTCAATAACAGCGTCGGCGGTGATCGTGCCAACCTTTAGGGAGGAGATATCGTCTTCTTCATTATAGAAGGTTTCGACAAAGGCCCTGTCTCTTGTCACTGGCCTCGACATACGGTTCGACCAGAGAAACTTGCGGATCTCTTTCGGGCTAATCTCCGGCCCCTCCACCTCCATCGACATATCAGGGTGGTAGAAGCGGACGGACCCCTCCGGCAACCCCTCGACGGGGAAGTGGGGGGATTCCAGCATGACGACTCCGCCGGGGTGCGACTGCGATGCGGTCTTTGAGATGTCCTTCCAATCACGCATCAAAGTCCTCCCAAACGATCTTCTCTATTTCTTTCCTGCTCCGCCATGAAGTCGAGAATATCTGTGTCTCTTTCACCCAGAATCTCAGCAAGAAGCCGGTTAATACCAAAGCGTTCGTCCCTGTCCAAACTTTCTCCTTCTCTAGTGATGTCTTTCTGTCTGCGTTCAACATCTCTGACTCTGCCGGTCGCGTCCCTAAGGCCGCTAAGCCTGTCATCCCCAACAAGACTAAAGAAATCAGAGTATTCGTCATCCCCAAGAAGACCTTCAATCTCTCTTGCGGAGAGGCCTTCTCCCCCCAACCGCCTTGCAAGGGCTCTGATGCTCTCAATGTCTTCGCCCGAGGTGCCAAGAACATTGATGCCCCTCATGTTTTGAGAGTCATAGATATTGCGGCGAATGATGGCTTCGCCCCTTGTCATCTTAGTCCCGCCTATTTCAATCTCTTCATCGAAATTGACACCTCGTCTTGAAGCATCAGCAAAGTCTCTGCTGACATCAGATGCACGAAATGCTTCAACCTGAGAAGACAACGCCTTTGCTGCACCATTCAGAACGGCGTCTAGCGTAAGAGTGTCAGTCACACCCTGTTCTTGAAGACGAGCAAACATCTCACCGCGAACAGCATCAAGTCGATCGTTATCGCCGTCAAGGTTACGAGAATTTGCAAACGCTTCGCTGATAATCTGGGAGATTGCACCAGCCTTTGTCTGGTCGTCTCCCCCAAACGAATTGCCAATCAACTGAGCAACACGGCCCTCAAGTTTACTTTGGACGTCAATAGAACCTCGGATGCCGTATCGCTCTGCTGCTCCCCCCACATTGTCTATATCCGAAATATCAAGATTGAGACTAAAAGCCTTGGCACGGGTGCGTGGATCAAGGTCTTTGAGGATTTCGCCTCCCACGAACGCAAAGAAATCGCCCTGATCCTCAGTGCCCCCATAGAAGGTCATATCATCTACGAACTCACCGAGTCCGCTAGCAAACTCCCCCAGCAATCTATTGGATCTAACTAGGGCAGCATCTGTTTGCTGGGTCATAGCCCTAGAGACCTTCCTTCGAGTGTCAGAAAGATCTCGGCTACTGCCTTCCATGTCAGCAGTGGCCTGAGACATACGAACAGCCTGATCATGTCGCATCTCTTCATTTCGAAGAAGTGCTGCTCGTAGTTCTTCTTGCCCCTCTGCTCCAACCTCAAGTTCCTTCATCTTGAGAGCCCTAGACTCATTCATAAGATCCTGCTGCTGCTTCATGACAGCCAGTTTCATTTGGCGATCTTGCTCCGCCAACTGAGACCTCTGGGCCATTGAGTCTCTTTGGATCTGACGAGAAGCCTCTCCCTGTCGCTCCATCAGTTCCCGATATTCCTGCTGGGAACGAGCCCTCTCTTGCAAAGCAGCCGCAGAGAGAATGTTTCTATCCTGAGCCTGCTGGTTCTGAAGTTCCATCTGCTCGCGAGCAATCTGGCCCCGCTGCGCAATAGCCGCGCTCTGGTTAGCGACTTGCCCTGTCGCAGCCAACTGCTGAGGCACCTGATTAGGAACGGCAGACAAAGGAGTAGTGGGGGGAGCGCCTCTAGACATGGTCTACCTCAAGAGAAGAGAAGATCGTTTGAGAACCCGGAGAATCCGCCAGATCCCGGAGTCTGATCGAATTGGAACATCGTCATCAAAGTGGAGAGGAATGCAACGGGGTTGTAGGGGTTTGCTGCAATCATTCCTGCAACCGTTCCCATCCCTTGGGCTTCCATATTCGCTGCCTGTGCCGCAGCAGACTGAGCAATCGCAGCCCCCTGACTATTGAGTCCCGCAGCAATAGATTCAAATCCCTGCTGGGTAGCAGCAGCCTGATTAAGAGTCTGGGCTCCCTGCATCCTCATGCCCGCAAGCCCTTGGTTGTACTGGCTTGCAAGACTGGACATGGTTTGAGCAGTCTGAGCATTGCTATCCAACTCAAACTGGCTCAAAGCGGCTTGAGCATTGGGGTCACCCATCTTCGAAGCAGATTCCNAGTTGCTTCGTTGACTCCGGTTTCGCATAGCAAGGCCTGCTGAGATGCTTGATGCCTGCTGGGCCGAAAGATCTTCAAAGCCTCCNATGGCTTCGTCAACGCGACCTTCTACNTTTTCGNACTGCTGTTGCCCAAGATCTTGGAGGCCNTCNGCNAATCCGTAGAGATCCTGCTGGGCATCAATGCCCGACTGGCGNATNTCTTCTGCNCCACCGGTGATAGCGTCTTGGAATCCCTGAATNCCCCCCATGACATTCTGATAATTCATCTGGTTGGCGTTGACGAAATTCATGTAATCAGCCATGCCNCCAGCACGAATCTGCTCAGGGCCGCTCAGTTGCCTTTGTTCCGTCTGGTTGTTATTGCCAAAAGGGTCAAAGCCTCCAACATTTACTTGCTGGTTTGCGATGTTTTGAGCCATGCCCGTAAATTGGCCGAGAGGCTGCTGGTCCTGACTGAACAAATCCTGCATATCTTGGTAGTTACCGGAGGAAGGAAGACTTCCGGGAGTTCCAAATGCTCCGTAGATGCTGCTCATCAGGTGTTCCTTTCGCCAGTATCAGTGTTCGTCGATCGGCCTCTACAGATGAGTGCCATCATCTTGAAGTCCAAGTCCGGGACAAAGACCTCGATTGCAGGATTCAAGGAAGAGTCCTGAATGCCGTGACGCCCCGTAGTCGTCAGCCCGGTAGTCGTAAATGCGGCGTAATCCTCGGACTCTCCAGCCTTTATCGAGTCCCCGATAATAGTACCAGAAAAATCCCGTGGGAAAGCGGAAACTGCCGCATTATCACTCTCGGTATTGAAGGCTAGACCCCGGAAGAACTTGTATCCCGTGACCCCCCCACTTACGTCCGTGAAGTGGCAGCCTACCGAGGACAGTTGCTTGTTCTGGAAGAGGTCGAAGGATGTAATTACCTGCCCGTCCTGACTCCGGACCATCGGCAGGGCTCCCCCCACATACCGGACGAGCATCGGGCTGATCGCAATGACATCGCCCTCGATCAGAGCCGACTTCTTGGTCGTGATCGTCATCGAGCCAGAGCCATCGGCATTTACCGTGCCCTTCGTATGGCTCAAAATATGCTTGTTGGTCCCAATCGTATCCGTAGCGGTCGAAGTCAAGACGTAAGCCTTGGCCCCCACCAAATCCGACAGGAGGCTGCTGGCATGACTCAACGTCTTGGTGCCAGTAGTCCCGCTCTTGAGGGTTAGAGTGGTAGTGCCAGAGCCTTGGGCCACGCTGTGAACCGTAAAGATCGAGTCTCCGGGGAAATCGAGGGTGCGGATACAGGGCTGACCAGCGGCAATGTCGTTACTCCCTACCTGCACCTTCTCGCGGTCTACATCCAGCAGATAAGCCCGAGGCCTCCAGTTATCCGGGATCTCTCCAGCAGTCGTGGAGGGGTGGTTCTGGAGGAAGAAGGACCTTTCGACCATTGTCGTAGAGGTGGTGGGGGTGGGAGTCGTGTCGTCGTAGGAGTTACGGGAGTAAGTTCGGGCAAAGATCCCAGAACTCACATCCGTGAAACAGGTGTCATGCAGTTCAGTAACCCTCCCGGTACTGAACCAAAGACAGACCGTCTGCTCCTTGACGGGATTATGGACAAAGAGGCAAGAGATATAAGGGTCAAAGGAAAGCCTCAGGCTCTCCATATCCTCGTACCAGTCCTCAAGAAGCAGGTTGTCGAGGGCCTTCACATCATCAAGTTGCCCGTTGTTGGCGACAGCCTTGAGGCCCTTGCGGGTGATGTAGTAGACCATCGGCCCAGCAGTGGCATACCCGTTGTCGGCAGCAAGACCAAATCCCGAGTGCATCTCTTCAATCTTGAGGAAGATGCCATTCCTCCGGATGTGGTAAAGACGATCTCTAGAGAAACCGATTGCAAACTCGCCAGCACGACAAAGACGAATAACCCTGTTTTGGTAGACATCGGGACTGTACTTGTTGTTAATGGGGAAGAGTTCGGGGCTTCGCTCCGTCAACGACGACCACCTGAGTTCACCAATGTTCCTGACCCGAGAATCCGTACTGGTAACCAAGTCCGTAGAGGAAGAACTACGGGGGTCAGCAACAATAAGGGTGTTCTCGAACGGAACAGCAGATCCAGCAAATGGCATCTCATCGTCACACACCAACTTGTCGAGATAGATGTCCTGCATCGCCAGAGCGATGTCATCGAGTTGATAGAACAACTGGAAGATCTTGATGTTCTCGGGGTAGTTCTGGTCAGTACGGATTCCCAACTGGGCTTCCGTATCAATCGAAGCATCGTTGATGTCGTAGATCGTGTCCAAGTGCATGATGGACCCGGCGTACGTTCCCCCCACTGACTGCTGCTTGACAGACCGGAACATGAAGACCTGATCGTAAAGATCGGTATCCACCTCTAGCACGAAGCCGAGGAAGTTGCCGTTCGTCTGATCGGGGATCGTTGCATTATCTTCGTTGATGCTCACGATCTCAGTCAATGCCGTCCGACGCCCCGTGAGGCTGTCATGAAGGTAGTAACCAAAGGTGTAGTTACCCTTCTTGAACAGATTAAAATCCGTATTAGCAGGGATCGTGGGGCTTGAGGTATGAGCGGCTGAAACCATCTTGCCCTGAAGAGCAGAACCCTCAACGTAGGAAGTGCCTCTACCGGCAGAACCGTCAGTCGTTACGAAGTTTGCTGGTTCAGACTGTTGCCCAAAGCCTCCGGCCTGAGGACGAGGACCGGGGCCTCCGTCAACGATCTTGTGGGTGAAAGTAGGTGTCCCCCCACTAAACGCTGCTGGCGGGTTGGTGTCGCAGATCGCGTCCCAGTTGGAGGTGTGGGAAATCGTAGTATCGCCCGCAGCCCCAGAAATTTCCTGAGTCAGGACAACCTTGCCAAGCAATGCCCCGCCGCCCTCATCAGGATTTGCGACAGCAGTGATCGTTCCGTTGTGGCCCGTAGAGCCATTGATAAGATTGACCAAGTTCGTAGCGGCGACATTCGGAGAAGCACCCGCATTGAACTCCAGATTAGAAGCGTCAGCACTGTAATCATTCTTGATGGTGTAAGTCTTCGAAAGACCATTGCCATCAATGATGGTGATTGTCTCGCTGTTATGATCGTCAAACTCAGTATCGCCAAACGTGAACGTCGCAGTCGCTTGGAAGTGGTCGTTGAACTGGGTATAGAAGACTCTTACCGGACGGCCTTGGACAAAGATGTAGACGTAACGTCCCATAGAGACGACATCCATCCTGTCCGTACTAAGGATGTGGCCACCGGCATCAGCGTGGTGGTTGCTGATGAGAACTGTACGCCAACCAGTAGCGGCATCCACCGTATTGGTCGGAACAAAGTCCATGTAGATCGCTGAGTTCGTCGTGCCAGTAGCCTTCACCCGGTAGACAAAGCCATGACCAAACTCGCCCTCACTGATCTGGAAGTGGATCGGGTAACAGTCAGTGATCGTGGAGGTCTTGGCCTGAGTGGGGGGAGCAACGGCAGAGAACGGGCGGGCAGCGGTCCCGCTGAAGTCCTTGTAAATGTCAAAGGTATGGGCAAGCCGGAACCCCGAAGAGGGCCTGCAACCAAAGCGGCGGCTGCCATCAACGCCCACGACTTCATGGGCAGTGCCCTCTCCAGACAAAGCGATACGCTCAATGCCCTTGTTTTCAGAGGCATTGACTGTAG
>PCCS01000017.1 GCA_002731825.1 Myxococcales bacterium | reverse complement strand
CTATTGTCGTCGAAGGTCAGGTTCGATGCATCTTGCATGCAGAATCTCAGCGTCTCATTGCTGAAGCGAGTTTGAAGTTCTGTGAGGGTAACGTCGTCTAGATCCGAGCCCACGACGCGATGTCCACGTTTCGCTAGATACATCGCATCGCGACCGCTGCCACAGCCAAGCTCCAAAAATGAACTCGCATTGCCGCCGAAATGAGCATCAACCCAGTAGCCGGTTCGTGGCGGCTTGCTCAAATATTGATCGAGGTATTTACGCCATAAATTGGGCCAAAGTTCATTGTCGATCATGCGTCTGTCCCACGCAGCACATGGGCCGCTTTCTGGGTGTCGATTGTCTCCTTAGATCGGTCCACGCGCCAATGTCCGCACAGCATCTCGGGCGTCGTTACATCGATGTCCGGTTCCATCTGAAGTCGTTTCAGTAATCCTTCGTACACCTTTGCCCATTTTTCATACTTGCGATTGCCTTGATAGCTCGAACGGACATGCCAATCAATGGCGACAGTCGCGTGATATTTCTTCACATTGTCGAGGATTACGTCGAGCTCCGCGAGAGCGCTGTCTACGGTTTGGTTGGGGTTGTAGAGCAGTGCACCGTCCATGATCACCGTAGGAATTTGCATAACAGGAATGACGTCACCTGTTTTTGGATTCCACGGGTAGAATGGGATGCCGATTCCGAGTCGGTAACCAGGACTCTCATTGAAGGCCACCGACATATCGTAGGTCATGCCAACTTGGGCATGGAGGTCCAACGTTGGCCAAAACGGTGTTTTCATGTGCCAATAATGATGTCGACAGCCGATACATTCCATCCCACTCAGGCGGGCAAGCCGCGCTCGTTCAGCGACGAACAGTGACTGATCTTCGCATGCGTTATAGCTTGCATGAAGCCCAATGCCTGCACCATTCTCGTGGAGATGTTGAAAGACTCGTTTAAACGCCTTGGCTCTGATGTCGTAGTCCACATCATAGGGAGATGCGCCCTTAAACCAGCGTGGGCGAGAGGCGAAGAAGTATGTACTTTTAAACCCGTACTTCCCTTCGAGTTCTGTGATCTTTTCAAAGTTCCAGTACTGTTCGGAACCGGTCTGAATCCGTTTACGTAGCTGGTTCGGTGTCGAACGAATCAGACTTAGAGATGCTCTCAGATTCCCGCTCATCGTACTCGATGCAATTCGCCAGAGATGGTGGCTTATATCGCCGGGACTTACGGGTTGGTCGACATCATGAGTCAATATGACTGCTGCTCTGGGCCTTTGATAGTCTGTGCCTAATCGACATCGCAACCATTTTAAAAAAAGAGACAAATAGGCATTAACGATGGGGATTGAGCCGTGGGCGTGTTGGTTTTGGGCAGAGGCCTGATATGCCAGTCGCTGGTGTCGATCAAAATCAGTGCCTGAATATGATTTGTGGCCCTCATCACAAAGCCAAAAACGGACGGCACTGAAGACATCGAAAGGGAAGGTGGTTATCGCCGTTTCGATGCGTTGGTCATCCTCGTCAGTTGGGACCTTGGGCACTGTGTCAACGGTATAGCGGTCGATCTTTGGAATGAGCAGCGTAGCGCCCGTATTACGTCCATAGCCGAGCTCACCGGATTCATTCAGCGTAAACTCTATTCCAGAAAAGTGGGTCAACAAGCCAAGGGTGTAAGCAGCGAAAGAGTCCGCACTCCGAAGCCCTATGTGCCGTTTTGACATGCTGTCCTCGCTTTAAAAATCCCCCAGACTCGTTAGGTCGTTTCTATACAAATAGCAATCAATAAATCGCCGCGGGCTCTCGCAATTTTCCATGGACTCTAAATTGGCTTTAGGACGCGACCAAAGCCAGGCTTCTTGCCTAGGTCGGCTGAGAGAGCCCCTTTTTCCCAAGCGGTTTTTCCGTTTATCACGACCAGCGGAACAGCATCATCGCTTCGGCGCACCAATCTTTTCAGTCCGCTGAAACCAGGCATTTCGATTTCGTACGTTTCATCAAGTTTGGTATTTAAACCGTCCGGATTGACCACGACGAGGTCGGCCTGTTGGCCAACCTTTAGATGGCCATTTGGCAATCTGAACCAGTCGGCGATCTCACCCGTCAGCCTGTGGACCGCACGCTCAATAGACATAAATCCCTCGCCTCGCAACTCAGCGTCACGAACCAGCTTTAGCATCCGGAGAGGAAAACTATAGTGAGCCATATTACGTAAGTGGGCGCCGGCGTCACTAAAGCCTATCAGTACATCTGGATGTGAGACGATCCTTTCCAGCGGCTTGAGACGGTCATTGGCCACCATCGAATACCACCGTAGGCGTTCGCCATGCTGTGAGGCTAAGTTCAGGAATACAGCCACAGGGTCTTGCCCTTGGCTTTTCGCAATGTCGAAGAAAGACCGTCCGATCAGCGTCTTGTCTGGACAATCGAGAATCTCAGTGTGCTTGAGATTTCTGTGGTAGACCCGGGGAGAAAAAAGTGATTTCCAATGGCGCCTGAAGCGCTTGATATACTCAGGGTCTTGTAAGAGTTCAGCACGTTGAGCCAAATTGTTTAAGTGAATCGCTTCAGTTCCACTCGCAAATTCCTCAAAGATAACAAGCTCCATTCCGTCCGCCCAAACATCAAATGGATTCGGAAGCGCCTGAAATCTAAAATCGGCGCCAAGAAGTCGGTTGAAAAAGCGAGAGAGCCAGGGCACGACCCGATAGATGCTTCGATTTGCAATGATATCCATAAGGGAAATTACGGTCGTTCTCAGGGCGGGTCGAAAAAGACCAACACTCTCCCATAAGAAGAGTAAGACATTGACTTTCGTCGTGATGTTGGGGACGCCCTGGAAAACCCGCTTACGTCGTCTCAGTATACGTGTCAGCTGTCGATACTCGCTCCACCGTGCATAATATGATGGAAGTGGGCGGCTGCGGAATCTGTCCCCATCCAACTTGTCCCAGGGCAGTGTTTGAATAGAAAGGCCCAGGTACCCGGCGTCGAGCGCCCGCTCAAGCTGTCGCTTCATCTCCTTAAGCTCGCTTTGTGTCGGTCGAATTTTGTGGTCTAGAGATCGGGCAAACCCCATCACATTCATACGTAGATTGGAATGGCCCACAAAGGCGCTTACGTTGGGGCCGAGGGGCCGTTCTGCCAAATGCTCTAAGTAGTCTTCAAAGGTCGTCCACGTCTTTATCTTTTCCAGCAGCGGTAACATCGTCGACCGGGGGACCCCTTCGACTCGGCAAAAAATATCGGCGATGTCTTCAGGTTCGCCGACCGCGGTTGATAGAGAGCAGCTGCCAACAACAACCGATGTCACCCCATGCCTTACAGACTCGCTCAACGACGGGTCGATCTCGAGTTCTGCGTCATAATGGGTATGGAAATCTATAAAGCCGGGCATGACCCAGTGGCCTGTGGCATCCATGACAGCTTTTGCGTCGGATTCGATCGAGCCACCCAATTGGACAATCACCCCATCAAGGATACCGATATCGCCCTTTATGCGGTCATCGCCGGTGCCATCGAAGAGCTGCCCATTTCTGATGATCAGATCTAATTTATTCATCGTTGCTCGGCGGCCTATTCCGGATGTGAGTCACCATTATGCACTGAATGCGTCAGGCCTTTTTCGGCCGCTGCATATGGACCAACCGTCTCAAGTCAAAGCCGGTTATTCGCATTGAGCCTCAATTTCATGCGCGTAACCGTCTCGGAGGGCGAGACATGCATTTCCAAAGAATTCGATGACCTCTCCATCGACATCCCACCCATTGGTGCGCGTCCGGTCTCTTGGATAAGGCGTCCCATCGATGGAGACGGTCAGGTCATCAGCTCGGCTTGCCAGAGCGCCCAGATCATACCGACATGGCACAACACTGCCGGCCGTGCTGATCAACTGTCTTGCGAGTGCAGCGACCGTATCAACTTCAAAGTGTCGACTATTGACAGCCGTGCCTCCAGCAATCGCCATGTCATCAAGAACGCGTCGGGCTTCCGGCAGGAACCCATCACCTGTCAAACCCAACACGAAGGTCTTTATCCCTTGAGCCCGCTGCAATTGGGTCACTGTGTCGATGGTGCGACGGTCATCGAGACAATTTTGTGGCATTTCCCATACGACGCATGAACCGCCATTCAAACAGACGCAATTGTTATGATCTAAGGCGAAGTTACAACCGGGACCGCCGTCTGTTGCGAGCAGAATATAATCCGTGCCCATTCCACCATTCATAAGCGCTTGACCCGCGGATAATAAGGCTGAATAGGTGGGTGTGCCTTGACCGAATCGTGGTTCGGAGACGTCAAGAATGTTAGCGATTTGCTCCGCCGTTCCAAAGTTAGGCGCGACGTCCAGTTGCCCCGGTGCACATGCCTCGGCGACCTGAGGGTCGACACCTGGGCCAGGTGATGGTGTTGGAAATACAACCAATCCAAATTGAACACTATTTTGAAGGGCTTGAGTCACTTGCTGAAGGGCGGTGAGCATGGGGGTCCAGCGGTCTTCATCCTCGATCATGCTGTAAGACCGATCGACCACCAAGACCACACGTGCTGTGGACGATGCGCTCGGTTTCAGCCCGATGCGAACGTTACCGCACTCCGACGGCGGCCTCTGACTGTCGGCTCCGCCCGCGCCAGAATCTCCAGTTTGTTGTCGCTGTGCATCAAACGCACCGGTGCTTTGGTCGAGTTGACCACCCATCATCATATCGCCTACAGGGAGCGGGGCAAAGGCTGTATCTTGACTGTTGGGGCCCTCGCAACGATGTTGTCCAGACTCGTCTTCGATGCATCGCGTACCGAGTGGGCACAGACTTGGGTCGGTCATGCAATTGAATCCGGCACCCGCATCATCGTCACATGCGACTGCCCATAAGCAGATGAGAAGAACCGCAACCTTGTTCAAAATAGCCTCCCTCTTTACCCAGACTTTCCATAAACACCATAGCCGGACTGGAGAGAGCACACAAAGTCAAACTCAATAGGCTGTTTCCAGGGTGGCACGGCCGACAGGCCCAGCACAGAGACCTTGTTGCTATCATGGGTGACCGATATGCTCTGCCTTTGAGTCACAGTTTTGTTGTCCGGGGAACTCCATGCCAAACGCGGGAAAAACTCTGTCATTCGCTGAATTCATGAAGCGCCTTTGGTTGGGTCTTTCTTTGGTCGATGGGCTCACTCTCTGCTTCTTTGGCTATTTCTTGCTCCGTTTCTCTCTGGTTCCAGACTCGCCCGAGACACGACGTGCCCTAAGCGGCTTTACAACGTTGATGGTCTTATTCTGCTTGGTACTCGTTTTGGTGCGAGGTCAGCTCATGTCTCGTTCGCCGCTGAGGGGCGTTGTATACAGAACGACCCTCTTCGTCGTTCACGCTGTCGCGTTCATCTTTTTTTTTAGAGACGCCCTCGTTTGTCTTCAGCCGGTCCTATTGGATCCCCAGCTGGCGGCCATCGACCGATTTCTCTTCGGCGTTGTACCAGCGGTCTGGAGTGCTCAATTCAACTCTGTTTGGCTGACGGAGTATCTCTCGTTTTTCTATCTGACTCATTTTCTCGTTGTCATCTATGCGGTCGGGCCGACCTTGGTGACGGGACGTCGAGACCCCGCAGCCATCGCAATGACGACAGGGTCACTCATTTTGATTGTTGCGGGGTGGGTCATCTATACACTGGTACCCGCCATGGGCCCCTATCAAACACTGTCCTTCCCACACCCAATTGCCGGGGGTGTTTTTTTCAATGCGACCATGAACGCTGTCGATCACACCGGCCCACTGCTCGATGTATTTCCATCCCTGCACTCGGCCTTTACATTTTTTGTCGCGCTTCAGTTAAGTGTTCACGCCCGAACCGGATTTTCGAGGTGTCTCGCACCGATTCTATTTTTTGTTGATTTCAACATCATCTTGGCGACGATCTACCTCCGATTTCACTACGTAATCGATGTGATGGCTGGTCTATTTCTCGCTTGGCTCGTCCATCGCATCAGCCTCGGCTATACGCGCCGTATCATGGACTCCGACCGGACTCACCGAATCCAGCCAGTCTTCGCAGACCCTTTGGCTGATGAGAGCTGAATGACCAATTAAAAAGACAAGATAAACAGCCGTGATGATGCATTAAGTGCCCATATTGGCTGTGAGTTTTGGCCATCCGCGTGACAGATCTAACAAATTGCAACGAGAAATCTTTCACACTGCTTTCGAATAAGTTACACCTATGGCCCTAGGGTGCTGGAACGAGGGGTTTCACCACCCAGACTGTGACTCGTTTAGACAGTCAATTAACATCCGATAAAGGAGATCTCTTATGAGCTTAAGACGTGCTTGGGCTTCCGTCATGTTGTTCATCATGGCCGGACCTGCCGTAGCTTTTGCGCAATCGAAAGATGGGTCAGACAGTTGGGATTTTGCAGCCATATGGGAGCAGTTCCTGGCATCGAGTTTCTACGAAGGCTCGAAGAAGTTTGGAGCCGCGGCCCTGGTTCTTTTTATAGGTTGGTTTATCTCAAAGTTTATCCTCGCCAAGATCACGTACGTGGCACTGAAGAAAACAAAGATGGGAGAGAAGGTCGGCAAAGTCCTTGGTCTTCATTTACTTCTCGGTGATAAAACCAGCGACGGCGGCAAAGAAAACGATTCCATTGAACGTTTTTTTGCGGCCATCGTCTTCTGGGCTGGTTTGTTATCCTCCGTCGTGGCTGCTCTTAGTTTTGCTGGCTTGGGCCAAGCAGCCCAACCGGTGCAAAACTTTCTAACCAAGATCACAGGCGCTCTGCCGAGCATCGGTAAAGCCGCTTTAATTCTGGCAGCCGGTGTTTTGGCGGGGACAGTGCTTCGGAAACTCTGCCTGGTTGCTTTAGGCAAGCTAGATGACAAGTTACCCAAGCCTGTTGGCATGGACGCTGATGAGGAATCACGACCGGTCAGTCAAACCATTGGCGCCGTCGCTTTCTGGTTTGCCATGCTGGTTGGTTTGGCCGGCGCCTTCGAAGCATTACAGTTCAAGGCCATTTACGTTCCTCTCCAAAATATCCTGAATAAGTGTTTGACCGTGCTTCCGTTGCTTGTCGTCGCGGTCATCATTCTTTTCGTCGGCTATGTGCTGAGCCATATGGCAAAGACGGGGACCGCAAGCTTATTGAGTGCAATTGGTCTAGACCGAATTGTGACACGGATCGGCCTCGGCAATTTCTTCACTAAGAAGACTGCCAGTGAATTCATCGGATTGGTCGTTCAAGTTTTCATTTTGCTTCAGGCGTTCATTCTTGCCCTGGGTAAACTGAATTTGACGGAATTGAGCAGCCCATTGAAGAACATGGTCGCTCAATTTTGGCAGATCCTACCCTCGCTCTTCGTCGCGGTCATTATTGTCACGGTTGGTGTCTTGGTCGGTCGATTACTCCGAGCAACCGTGGTCGGTTTACTCGATGGACTCCAGATCAATGAAACCCTTGCGAAGTTTGGCATCAGCATGGGCGGTCACAGTGCGGGCGACAGTACCGAAGCTGCTGCCAGTGTGCGCACACCGACCCAGCTGATCGGTTTCTTCGTCCAGATCGCCGTAGTCCTTGTCGCGAGTGTACAAGCGCTTCAAAAACTGGCTCTTACTGTTTGGGCAGACCTCATCAATCACGTTCTCGCATTTGCGGTCACAAAGGGCATCGTCGCCCTCCTGATCGTCACAGCAGGTTTGGCTGGAGCCAACTTTGTTCGAGACCAACTACAGGCGCGTTTCCAAGGTGATAAGACCCGGGCCTGGTTAGGTGAAGCAACTCGGGTTGCGATCCTTGTTTTTACAGTCACGATGGCTTTGCAGCAATTACAAGTTGCTCATTCCTTCGTACTTCTCACCTTCGGTCTGTTGTTGGGAGGGCTTGTCCTCGCAGCAGCCATCGCTTTTGGCCTTGGTTCACGAGATGTCGCCAGTGACATTATCAAGAATCAATATGATCGCGCCAACAAGTCAGACGGCGACGCGTAAGATACGACTAAAATGCAGTCGGGGTCTTTCCTCGACCCTACTGCATTTCAAATGAGTCGATTCAGCCCCCCGGCCCATTGCATTAAGCAATTAACTTCATGTCTATGATGTCATTGAATGGGGTCTTCAATTCGATTGTGACGGTCACAGCGACTCTCGTCTCAGCGTGTGGTCTACGTCGAATTACCCCGTGGTGGCTGCTCTGCTCCGGGTGCGCTTGCTGCCCGTTGAAATGGTTGTATCAACCCCCTGCTTAGGGCGTCTTATTCAATTGGTCGATGGCATCGATCACGCCTCCAAACGCATTGATAAGTTCACCGACTTCCTTGTCGTCACCGGCAATTACACCACCCAACTCACGAACAATTTGGCCTGGTTTAATCGATCCGTCATCCAAGAACAGGCGCGTGGTCAGTCCCAGTAGGCGGTTGAGTTCATTTTCGCCTGTACCCAACAACTCTGCAGCAAGGCCAATCACGGCCTGATAATCGATGCCCTCTTTGAGGGTTCCATCGGGTCCCGTCACTGTCTTGAGCAATTTGACCAATTCGTCGAAGCCTCGATGATTCAAAACGCGCTCAAGCTTAGGGTCGATGGCTCTGAGTACATCTGGCCCAACAAATTGTTCCAAAAGCGTGGTGTAACTCACGGACGCGATGTCTTTGTCTGCATGCCGGCCTCGTAACCACCGATCTATGAGTTGACGCATTCGATCCGGATTTTTGGACGCTGCGACCAGTCGCCGTTCCAAATCCTCGGGTTTCGCAATCTTAAATGTGTAATCACGATAATAGGTTTGGATGACCCCTAAGAAGGCCTGCTCGCCAAGCTCTTGTCTCACAGCATCAAAGAATAGACCGCCTTTGGCGTACACAACGGCCGCATATTCGACCATGTTGTTAAACTCTCGAGTCGGTAAGTCAACTGGTCGGTCTTTGCCGCCTGACATACGTGAGATTTGCCAAGGTAGGCGGAGCTGTAGGTCTCTTTGCTTATCGGCAGCCTTTTTTCCGTGAATCGCCTGAAAATAGTGAATTGCACTGTGGTTTGCGAGTGCCTCATCGACGAATGGATGCCGTTTGCTATCACTGCCGACAATGGCATTCCACCATTGATGGGCAACCTCATGGGCGACGACAAATTCACGGGTATCGGCAAGGAATTGGTTGGCTTTAGCAGAGCTTCCAGATCCTGCGGACAGGCCACCCATTTGGTCTGAATAGAACATGTGAGCGACTGTCACCAGGCCCGGGAATTCAACACCGCCAGCGCCGCCCGTGAGCGGACTTTGAGCAATATCGAGTTCTCGATAGGGATAGGGCCCGAAATCGCGTTCAAACACACGGAGGGCATCAGCGGCCTGTTTTAGGACGGAGAGTCCAACATCACGATTTTTTTTGAGAAACCAACTGTTGACGCGCACGCCGGCTACATCGGTGCTGGCACTGTCATAATGCTCAGAGAGCTGCATAGCGAACTCTCGCACAGCAGCGGCAACAAAACGCCGCTTTGTATCCCGTGTCTGCTGTAATTGTTGCACACCTGTCGTCGCCATTTTTACCCGTTTTGGCACGTCGACGGTGACCGCATAGTTCGCCACGTCGAAATAGCTCCGATCGCCGATGTCAGTGCCTGGGTCGACATCCCAGCCGCGCTCATCGTGGGCTGCCAAAACTGGATGCCACAGAGCCATACTCAGAATGCCCTCGCCAACGCTGAACACGCCATACCCGCCCGAATGCCCTGTTCGGCCAGTGACCAACTGCAGCACTTGTTCCATGGCAAGCTTCTTCATATCGCTTGCATTTGGTTTTTGGCGATACAAGATGCCCTTGAAGTCGAGTTCGACACGACAGACTTCATTTGGGTTGAGTGGGCTGTCTAAGTTAATTTTCAAAAGGGGGGAATGGCTACCCTCAACCGTCACCACAGCGCCAGCAACTTTAACATTGCTCACTACGATATTGCGTCCGGCTCCACCTGTAAGTTCTTTTGTATTGGGGTAGAGGAAGAAGTAGAGTTCCTTAAGCGGCTTGCCCGCCCGATTTTTAAATTCGACTTTTTGACGCCCCTCATAGGTGAAGAAATCAAAGTCGATTTTAACATCGATTTCATAATTGATCTCTCCGGCTTCACCGTAGGTTTGTGCGGCGTTACGTAAGGAGGCTCTCACACTCTCGTTGGCCTGCGAGGTCACGGGGGCGCTTTTTTGAGTGGCCTCCGACGGCGCGGATGCTTCCTTTGGCTCACCCTGCGTGGGTTTGTCGAGTGGGTCTTTGGGCCCTGGAGCCGTGTTGCAAGCCAATCCAAGGACAAGCCCTGTCAATACAAGTATGCGCGCTAAAAACGTCATTCGAATCCCCTCAAAAAAACGCTGTCATAATCGTCACACCAAACCCACGACGCTCTTATCTTATTCCAAGTCAGGCCAATGGGTCAGCGAATGGGTCCATCTATGGGTCAGAATACCCGATGCTGCAGACTCACACTCGCCGGTCTATTGTGCCTGAATTTACTCGGGCGCCCCAGACATTTCTTCGTTGGATGACCGCGCTTACTCGGTTTCAATGACATCGGTTCACTGCGCAAAGGTACGGTTTTTGAGCCGCTTTAAAAAGTGGCCCGATGTTCTCGGTTATCTGAAGGGATTCAAATTTAAAAAAAGACCTGATGATCACCCGCAGCGGTTTTGCTACTATCGCGCCGCTATGAAGATACAAAACTTAAAAAATCAACGAATTGGCATTTGCGTATCAGGGGGACTCGACAGCAAGACTGTTACAACTCGATTACGTGAAGCAGGGCTAGATGTTCTATGTTTTTCTGCAGACTTGGGTCAGCCAGATGAAGAAAATATAAATGACATCATCACGAAGATGGCACCATGTGGCGCGGAGACAACCATCGTCGACTTAAAGTCGGAAATGGCCGAGGCGTGCTTTCTGGTATTGAAGGCACAAGCCACCTATGACGGTGGTTACTGGAACACGACGGGCATAGCGCGAGCGGTGACGGTGACAGGTCTCATTGGCGCAATGCGTGCCCGGGGCTGTACAGTTTTGTCCCACGGTGCAACCGGACGGGGGAATGACCAAGTTCGGTTCGAACGGTACACAAACGTACTGGCCCCCAAGATGGGTGTCTATGCGCCGTGGAGAGACGAAGAGTTACTTGAGCAGTTTCCAGGTCGTAAAGAGATGGCCGAGTATCTTCGGACGCAAGGGATTGAAGCCGATACCGGACCTAAGAAACGCTACAGCACAGATGCGAACTTGGCCGGTCTGTCTCATGAGGCCGAAGACTTAGAAGAATTGGATACGCCCTGCTTGATCGTGGACCCGATTATGGGCGTCTGGCCGCAGGACGCGCCGGACAAAATTGAAAGCGTGCGCATCGAAATCAAGAGCGGTCGCTGTGTGTCCATCAATGGCGAAGCTGTCAATCCTCTTCAGGCGATGGAACAATCGAATCAGATCGCTGGCCGCAACGGCATCTGGATGAAGAATGCTCTGGAAAACAGAATCATAGGAACCAAGAGCCGGGGTGTTTATGAAGCCCCTGGCATGGAATTGCTTGGCTTTGCCTTGAAGGCGGTCTATCAGGCGACCATGGACCGCCGTGCGGCCGCATTGTTTGAGTCTTTGTCCAGATTGGTCGCTCAGCAGATATACGACGGCCGTCTCTATGACCCGGCAACTCAGGCTGCTCTCACAGCCATTGACTCACTCGCCCAATATGCAACGGGTACAGTCACTGTCGGTATGTATAAAGGTAATCTTTATTTCGAGTCTCTGAGCGACTGTCCTCACTCCCTTTACAATCCTGCGGATTCGTCCATGGAAGCCAGTGATGGATTGAACCCTCACAGCTCACAGGGCTATCTAGAAGTTCAAGCTGTCGAGGCCCTTGTCATGGCCAACTCCGGACAGATCAAAAGCTGAGTCGTCGGTCTAGGGGATGGTCAGCAGTCGCCTAATTCAGGGAACTATTGCTCGTCTTTAATTTCGATTTTGAGCAAACCAGGCATTGGTTGCACGTCGGGCTAGTTCATAATTATCCCGTAGGGCCGACTCCGTGAATTTCTCTAGAATACGACCGATTCCAAAGATGTTTGCCTGAACATCAAAGATGACTGTCCGCGTACAGGACAACTCGTCTTTAGGGGTAAATGACATGGTCGATTCGATTTGAAGTTTTCGCCCAATTTTGGGCAATTCGACGCGTGTGGTCCAGGCCCGAGCGTTCGGGTCGTACTCCCCATGCTCGATATATGAAATGCTTTTCCCCAGCAGTCTCTGGAGCGGCTTCGGTATCGGCGTTTTTGGATGGGCCTTCAGGATTCTCGATCGCCGCCCATCGGATTCGACCCGGTCTTCGACGATTTCGTAGTCGCTGAAACCAAGACCTTTGAAATGCAGGTGATCATTGAAGTCGGGATCAAAAAATACCGCCGACCAAAATTGCTCAACAGTCATATTGTAGTCGCCACCGATTTCGAAACGCATGGATCATCCCAGAACTTATTCAGCCCACGCCAGTTTACTGGTCGACAGCCTCAGCGTCTAGACCCTGGCGACTAAGCGTAGATCGCAGGGCCCAATCTCTGTGATTGACTTTGTAGCTGATGAATCTGAGCGAGTACGTGTTTAAGTTGATCAATCCGGTTGGCCACCCGCGCTTCATCGGCATAGCTGACGCGCGCTTGGTGTATCGCATGGCGGTGAGCACCAGACTGCCCTGTCGATTCAGCTTGCCCAGTTGATCCGTCACCAGATGAAACAATCGACACTCTGTCTCGTTGCCCTAGATCATCTGTATCGAGTTGTCCAGTGGCTGACCGTGTTCTGGACACATCTTCAACACGTTTTATGGCCGACCCATAACGCGACCTCAAATCCTGAATCTGCATTCTAAAACCCCATATGCTCGACTCGATCTTATATCGTCTCTTATCCGGCGAACTTGAGGACTTTTTTAGCTCTGTCGTAGGTGAACTTGCTCAGCGGCCCAGATTCAGACACGAAATTAGGGTGACTATGATGTGTCTCGTGACCGCTGATTATGTTTGATTAAACCTTCCTAGAAGACCTTGAAGCGTCTTGCGTCTTGGAGTCGAAATGGGTGTGGCCACGATGGCGTGGGCATCTCTCCTTCGGCCGTTTGAGGTAATGGAAACCAAACCGAATCCAGCGTGTTTTGACCGTACAGGATGTGGAAATCTTCAGCCGGCATAAACCCCTGGCCAATCAAACCAATGGTCTGACCCGCCTCATTTACGGCCATATCCAGTAGGAAGACTGCGTGGCCAGGACCACCCGGTCGGACAAAGAAATCACCCGGCCTCAGATCGCCCGCCTCAACCGGATTGCTGTCGAACTTCATCGAGCGTGTTCCTGCATAAATGAAGATGTAGGTAAGCCAACGACGGTAGTTCTTATAGTGACCGGCTCGGGCCCGACCGCGATACTTTTTCAGGCGATGGCCAACAGATCTAAACCGTTCGCCACGCACCCAACCTGTCCAGGTCGTCGGCTGACCATCGGTAAAATGATATCGTGCTTTATGCGCCCTGTTTTTGTGCCAAAGATACTCTCCATGCAGTCTAATAATGCTATCGGCGCATTGCTGGAAATCCCGTTTGCCGACGTCCAGAAGAACAACAGCCTTGGATGGGCGAACAAGTCTTTGATGGTCATAGCTGAGTACATGGGCGCGATCTAATCTCACGGGCAATGTTCGCAACCAAGACCCAAAGCTGTCTGAATGGAGCTCGATGCGTTTGTAACCAGGCGGCGTTGGGAACCGCTCACTGAGGGCAATCGTTCTCGGTTGTGGGTCGGTTAGATGCTCGATCCAAGGATACGGATTGGAGGGGGCGTCTGCGCCCTTGCTGCCATCGGCATAGGCATAGGTTGCCACCAACATCAGCATGAGCAGGGGATTTATGGTCTTCATTGGCTTTGTCCGTCTCGTCTAGGTTGATGCCGGTGAGACAGCGCGCTCGATAGAAGGTTCAATCTGAAGTGGACCCCGTATTCAACACATGGTCCACCAAGCCTTTCATAGCCCCCCAGGAGATCAGTAGGTCTCTGATCAACATTTGACGGACGACAGAACTTTGGCAGTGAGTCTCCGTATCGTCATCTCGTTTACTCAGCTGTTCAACGCCATGCATTGCCGCCCAAAGCATATATGTGCGAGTCCCACTGGGACCGGGTTTAAGTGCGCCCGCTTGGACACAGTCTTCTAGACTGGCCGTAATCCTACTTAAGACCACAGAAATAGAGGGGTTGACCGCCTCGCGACCGGCTTCATCCAAGGTCCGCTGAGGTGTATTGATAAAGGTCTCGAGTAAGGCAAATTGCACGGGCTGTGTTCGTCTAAAGGCAGACCAGCTCTCAAAGTCTTGGACTAAGCGACTGAGAAGCTCAAATCGCGAAGATGGTTCGCTTATCTTGGAGTGTCGCTCTGCAATGAGCCCATCAAAAACGGCGATTGCGTCCATTTGTAAGGCGCTAAAAATAGACTCTTTATTGGGGAAATATCTGTAAAGCCCACCGACTGAAGCGCCAATCGCAGCCGCAATCGATTGCATTGTGACCGCATCAAAACCGGATTTGTTTATTAAATCAGTTGCCGCCTTCAGAACCGCAGCTTGCCGCTCATTTCGTCTTTTTTCGCGTTTGCTCATGACCGATAATCCACGTTTTTGCGAACGTTATTTTCAAATGGCCTTGACATCAATAGATAAATTGCGAATTATGTTCGCATAAGTGGAGGTGATTATGCACGATGTCGTGATTCGAGATGGTTTTGTTGTTGATGGAACAGGTGCGGAAGGCCGCGTTATGGATATTGGCATCGAGGGTGAGACAATCGTTGCCCTCGGTGAGGTTGGCCCTGGACACCGTGAAGTGGATGCCCATGGATTGTTGGTGACGCCGGGATTCGTTGATGTCCACACTCATTACGATGCTCAGGTGACTTGGGATGATAAAATAGATCCATCTAGCGGGCATGGTTGCACAACCGTTGTCATGGGGAACTGCGGTGTTGGCTTTGCCCCGGTCAAAGTGAATCAACGAGACTGGCTGATTGGTCTTATGGAGGGGGTCGAAGACATCCCAGGTGCGGCATTGAGCGAAGGCATAAAATGGGACTGGGAATCATTCCCAGAATATATTGACTCCATAGGTAAATTACATCGCACCATCGATTTTGCGACTCAAGTGCCTCATGGGGCCGTGCGAGGCTACGTCATGGGTGAACGCGGGGCAGACAATGAGGATGCCAATCCAGACGATATCATCAAGATGGCAACGATGGTCAAAGATGGAATTAAGGCTGGTGCTCTAGGCTTCTCTACCTCTAGGACGCCATTGCACAAAGCCATCGATGGCCGGTATGTACCCGGTACCTTTGCTGCCCAAGATGAACTGTGGGCGATCGCCAAGGCCATGAAATCTGCAGGTCCGTCGATTTTCCAAGTCGCATGTGACCATACGACGGTCCCTGCTGATTTGAATTGGATGGAATCACTGTCCAGAGACTTGGACCTAGAGGTCATGTTTAACCTATCCCAAATAGACCAAGCGCCAACGCTTTGGACAGACGGTCTGTCACGGTTAAGGGCGGCCAATCAGTCGGGCGCAAAGATCAAAGCCCAAGTTGCAGGACGGGCCATCGGCATTGTGATGGGCCTCCGAGCAACAGCTCACCCTTTTGCCCTCTTACCGAGCTGGCTCCAGATCATGCATCGACCTTGGACGGAGCAATGGACCGCTTTAAATGACTCGGCTTTTAGACAAAAATTATTAACGGAAGAGCCCATCTACGTCGGTGATTTCGAGACCTTTGTCACCACATCTTTCAATAAGATGTATCCGATATCCGCTGGTTATGAGCCTAGGGCAGACGACAGTATCGCCGCACAGGCCGCGTACACTGGACGCACGTGCCGAGAGGTTGCACTCGAGTACCTATTAGAATCCGAAGGGCATGGGCAACTGTATTTCCCACTCTTCAACTACGCCCAAGGTGACCTGGATGTTCTGTTCAAGTTACACCAAGATCCGGACACATTGATTGGCCTAAGTGACGCTGGGGCACACTGTGGCGCAATTTGTGACGGAGGTATGCCCACATTCATGCTGACCCATTGGGCGAGAGACCGCTCGCGTGGCTCAAGACTTCCATTGGAGTGGGTTGTGCACCGGCAAACACAGCAGACCGCTCAGGCCTATGGTTTACGCGAACGAGGTACAATTCGAGAGGGCTATCGAGCAGATCTGAATGTAATCGACTTCGATAATCTCAGATTAACCGCACCCCGTATGCACTGGGATTTACCCGCAGGCGGGCGTCGATTATTACAAAAGGCGACGGGTTACGTTGCGACCATCTGTGCGGGTGAATTCATTCTTGAAAACGATGCGTATACGGGTGCGCTGCCAGGTCGACTCGTCCGGGGACGCCAGTCCTCGCCAGTTTAAGACTCACGGCCCACCTAGCGCTTTCGCATGAGGCTTACAAAGTCGTTGTTATAGTCGATGGTGAGGACAAAGGTCCCTAAGATTCCGTCACGGGTCACGTGGGGGACCAGGTGTCTTGCTGAAAAGCGAACCCGCTTACCATGTACGGTTGTGGCGACAACAGTCGACTGTGGCGACCTGTAGTATTCAAGCCACGCGTCCGGTTTAATCTTTAGACTAAATTCAAACTCTTTCATGATCGAGTTTTGGACCTTGAATCGAGGTGATGATTGGAATGATCCCAGCGCGCATCTTGAGCGGAGGCTCGACGCTGTCGATCCGGTTTGATAGACGAGCGGCGTTCGCGTTTTTTTTGACGCGCTTTGGTTCCAATTTCAAGATCAAAATGCAAGGCATGGCCGCTGAATTCAGCCGCATCCAATGTGACTTTGTATGAGCTGGTTCCGACGCTGATCTCCTGGCTTAGCGCGATACTTTTTGTGAGCGAGAAAACGCGCTTGCTGATGCCAAGGACATTAAGCGCCTCTGAAATGAGCGGTGGGCCGAGGACCTCTTCAATTCGTCCATCTCTGAAGCCGAAGGTCAGTTTTTTACCTTTCAGCGCGACGGTTGGCCGGGCCCCTGCCTGGACGTAGATACAGGCAGGAATCGTCTTCGGTGCAAGATTCCATAGTTTCACTTTAAGAGGATTATTGGCTCGGGTCCAAGCGAAGCCAGCGGTGTATGCTCCGTCGGTTATTGGGCGACCGTCTGCATCATATTGGGCGGGAATTCGACCATCATCGATGGCTTGATTGCCAAGGGCTGCCATCAGACCTGTCGAGATTGAAAATCGAACGGTCTTCCTAGTGATGGTTCGTCTTGGACTTGGTAAGCCCCTCGCTTGCAGGCTTGTACGAATGCCGAACACCAAGTCGTTCTCGGAGGAGATGAGAGTGATTCTCTCAACGGGTAAATCAGGCACTTTAAACTTAAATCGGACGATTTCTCCCATTGGCTTGAGCATTCGCTCACGGACAACAGGGTAGAAGTCGCGAAGAATCCGCCTCAGATTTTTTTGGACGTAGCCGCGGAGCGTATTGGTCGAGACCAACTGTCGTGCCAGCGAAGGGATTTTTGAACGAATTGCTCGAGTCAAAGTATCTGCAGCGCCCTTCGAGAGGCTCGGTTCCACCGTTTCGAACACGTCATATCTCACCACGAGAGTCATGGTCTTCTTTTTACGATCATAGACAACTGGGACCACGGCCCTTAAGTGAATGCCAAATAAGCGTGAACGCCCGTAGAACGCGTCGAGCTTAAGCCCGAGCTTAAGGTTTGATGTTCTGTCGAAATCAAAGGCGAGTTCCTTGGGTCTAAGGCTCAAGCCGCCGACATATTGCCCTACGGCTCCAAAACCAGTGAGCTCTACAGGGGCATTTGGAATGGCCTTAAAAGCCCGCTCAACGCCACTTTCAAAGAGCCGTTTCGGAATAGTGACCAGGGCATGATGTCCTCGGTCTGCTTCCTGTAATTGTCTTTGTGCTAGGAATTCGTCTCGATTTTCTTGAACCATCTGACAGCTACCGCATCCAAGATTAAGGGCGAGTATTGCTGTCATCGCACCGAGGTAAAACGACCGAATCAAAGGGACTCTCCGGAAAGGCTATTATGCGTCTGTGTTACTCCATACCGTAATTTCTGATCCTGCGACAGTCGACCGATGGCGACAGACGGGTCATGAGTGAAAAAAAGACGCCCATTTCGACCCAAAAGCTCCGCGAGGATTTGTTGTTTCTCATCAATAATCATTTCAGGGTAGCGGTCATAGCCCATGGTGATGGGGAGATGAACCCATGGCACACCGGGAATCAGGTCGCCACAGAACAACACCGGTCCATCATCGCTTGGGACCTCTGCGAGCATGAGGCCGGGTGTATGACCCTGAGAGAAATGCAGTCGATAATCTGCGCCCAGAGTCTGTGATGTTTCGCCACTGACGATGTCCAACCGGCCCGTCGATTCGAGCAGGGGCTGTAACTCGGGTATGAACGAGGCCCTGTCGCGGGCGTGTGGCTGACAGGCCCTAGACCACGCATCTTGACTCACTACATAGGTGGCATTGGGAAAAACCAGTTCGTATGGTCTGTTTTCCACGTATTCGGTCAGCAGACCGCCAGCATGGTCAAAGTGGAGATGTGACAAGACGACTACATCGACGTCATTCGGCTTAAAACCAGCATTTTTTAAGCCGATGAGGAGCTTGTGCTCATCGGACATAACCCCGAAGCGTGCCCGTAACTTTGGCGGAAAAAAAATGCCGATTCCAGCTTCGAAAAGCATCAACCGACCTGAACTCTCTTTGATGAGCATCGCCCGACAGGCTAATTCGATCCGATTCTCTGAGTCTGGTGTGCACCAGCGGGCCCATAAGGCTTTGGGGACGTTTCCGAACATGGCGCCCCCATCCAATCTCTGTGTATTCCCTGCGATGGACCAAATTTGCTTAGTGCCCATATGCTGACTCGTGCTCCTAATCGCCATCCCCATCACCGACTGGTTCATCCATTGTGGTTGTGGATTCTCCAAGGAGTGGGAGGTGTAGCCAAAAAATCGAACCGGTTGGCTTATTTGGCCGCATGCCAACCTCGCCCTCCATATTTATCACCAGATGTTTGACGATCGAAAGCCCTAAACCGGTGCCCCCCATATGTTTCGAGCGGCCCTTATCGACTCGATAGAAACGTTCAAAGATTCGTTTTCTATGCTTTTCAGCAATGCCGGGTCCGTTGTCCACGACTTCTATGCGCACATATTCATCGGTCTCACTGCCCGTGAGCGTCACTTCACCCCCAGCCTGGGTATAGCGGACTGCATTTTGCAGCAGATTGATCAAAACATGTTCCAGACCAAATCGATCGGCTCGCACGGTTAAATCGGGGGCGACCTTGCAGACCATGGTGATCTGCTTCTGACTCGCGAGCTGTTCGATTCCATCCCAAATGTCAGCTATCAGCTCCATCAGTCGTATCCGCCCCGTCTCCATATCGTACTGACCGGATTCGATTCGAGAGATGTGGAGTAAGTCCGATATGATGTCCGTCAGTCTCTTGGCATTGCGGACCAGTGCGTCTACAAATTTAGGCCCTGAGACTGGATCCTGCATCGCTCCATCTTTGAGGGCTTCTGCATTTAAGCTGATCACGCTGACCGGCGTTCTGAGCTCGTGGGATACGTTGGCGACAAAATCGCGTCTCACCCGTTCAAGACGACGCAGGCGAGTGACGTCGTGCAGCACCAATACGCAGCCAGCATCGTTTCCGTGGGGTGCCACGCGGCCCATAACAAAGCGTGTACTGCCACGATTGATCTCGATATCGAGCTCAGACGAATGACCGTCCAAAGCAGCATCGATTGCAGATAGGATTTCACGTGTTTTAATGACCTTGTGAACGCGTTTTTTACGAGGTGATTTCTTGAGTTGAAAAAACTCGACTGCAGCACTGTTTCCAAGGGTAATTCGGCGTTCAGAGTTGACCACTAAAACGGCCTCGGTCATGCCTTCTAGAACAGCGGCGAACCGATCGCGTTCAAGGGCCAAGGTTGTTACGATTTCTTCGAGAGCTTGATCAAGGCGGTCGAGTGATCGATGTAGGACTGAAATTTCATCGGTGCTTTCAGGCCGAATACTGACATTGCTCAAGTGGCCATCGGCCATTACTTTAGCTCGAGTCAATAAACTACGAAGCCGTTTTGACAATAAATGAGATGCCAAAAGACTCACCATAATGGCCAGAATTAAGCCTAGAATACCAGCGAACAGTAAGAAATAGCGCATGCGTGTGATGGCCTGATCCACGGCCGTCAGCGGCGTCGCAATTCGCAAGACGCCCGGCTTGACAGGATGTTTGAATGGAACGGCCACGTAGAGCGAATGGGTTCCAAGGGTCTCACTGGACCGTCTTGCAAAGCCCTGACCGTCTTTCAGCGCAGCCATGAATTCAGGTCGATCTTTGTGATTCGGTAGCTTGCGGACATGCTCGATGGGTAGAGCAGAATCACCCAATACAACACCGCTGTCGGCTATGAGTGTAATGCGCTTACGCTGGTAGCGGCCTAATTTATCGGCGAGGCGGTCAAATTGGTCTAGAGATTCTGTCTCGGGTGCCAGGTCAACGGCCGCAACCGATGTGAAGGCATGGGCGAGCAGGTCTCGCTCCATTCGACTCTCCAGCCATTGACGAAGTTCGCTTTCAAGATAAACGGCACTGACTGATCCCACCACCATGATCAGGGCCAATGAGACGAGGAATAGACGCCCCCGTAAGCTTACTTTCATTCTTGACTCTGATTAGGCCTAGCTTGCATGCGATACCCAACACCGCGCACTGTCTCTATGTACACGCCTGCTGCCTTGAGTTTTTCTCTGAGTCGCTTCATATGGGTGTCTACCGTACGCGTCGTCACCTCAGCTTGGTAACCCCACACATCCGTCAAGAGACGTTCACGGGTTTGCACCCGACCGCGCCGATCGTAGAAGGTTGTCAAAAGACGAAATTCTAGAGCTGTCAGACGAATTTCCTGGTCCTCGACCCAGACTCGATGTCCGGGCCGATCGAGTTTGAGACAACCAAACTCAATATCTTCCGATTGGCTTTCGGCTCCTTTAGACCGTTTCAAGATAACGCTCACTCTCAACATGAGCTCTCGCATGCTGTAGGGCTTCACCACATAGTCATCGGCACCGACTTCAAAGCCGACAACGCGGTCAATCTCTTCGGCTCGTGCTGTCACCATCACCACAGGGATATCCTTGGTCTTCGCCCCATTCTTCATGCGTTTGCAAACCTCAGTACCCGACATATCCGGCAGCATGAGGTCGAGCAGAACCAAGTTCGGCAGAGGTTCTTTTTGCACCAATTCGAGGGCATCTTGCGCTGTTGCCGCTGAGCGCGTCTGATAGCCCTCGCGCTGCAAACTGTATTCGAGTGTGGTTAACAAATCGCGTTCGTCTTCAACGATCAGAATTAGTGCGGACATGTATTTTCTCTTTCAGCCGGTCTGTTTAATATGGCCTAGCAGTCCAGATCAACAGCGGCGTGACACTCCCGTAGTGTTTATGTTTCGATATCACCTTTGAAGTCCAGCAAAAAAACGCTTGAGTACCACCGACGTAGACTCGATGATTCTACAGTACTTTTAGGAGGTGTAACCGTGTCCGACGTCGTAACGATGCTTCCATTTATGCATCACACCTCATACGTGGGCCTCTTGAGTTGCTATTGGCTACTGTGGACCTCGAGACGAGATTATGAAGCGCCATACAGGCCGCTGGCGAATCGGGCGCCTTTGAGTCTAGTTTGGGGCGTGTGGGGACGGCGTGTCTGTCTCTATACTTATTGTCTGACCGGTATTTGCTATCTACACTTAAACCAGCTGCTGTTGAGCGATGTGACCATTCGTGTACGAATTGGGCTCTCAATTGTCCTACTGGTGGTCGACCAGCTCTATGTTGCAGCTATGCGTCCAAAGCGTCCACATGCTAAACCCACCGGTAGCCGAACGACCAAAGCCCTGTCTATTTTGTCGATTACCCTTTTTTTCATCATGTGGGTCTAGTCCATGTCATCTATGAAGAATATCTGCTTGCAGACGCGTCGTACCGAGCTTTTGAATGCGTTGGATGGACAGACGGCCATCATCCCAGCCGGGTTGCCTGTCAGTCGCAACTTTCCCGCTAATCAGTATCCATTCCGTGCATCCAGTCATTTTCTGCATTGTGTCGGTCTAAACTTACCGGGTGCTATTTTGGTCCTTGATGATCAGGGTGCATGTCTCTACGTCCAGCGGCCTGACGCAGACGACGCTCTGTGGCACGGGGCGCGGCCGACGGTCAGAGAGTGGAGTCAGGCCCTCGACATCAAGACCGGCTATTTAGATGAGTTGGTTTATCATCCAAAGTCTATGGTTTTACCCGCTATGGATGGACAGTCCAACGCCTTACTTTCAGCAGAGCTGAACCGACCCATCTCTGGCGGTCGGAACGATCCGGTCGATGATCCGCTGGCTCAGGCGATGGTGGCGTCCAGGCTCTGCCATGACCAATGGGCGATCGATCAATTGAGCCGCGCTGCGCAGGTTACAGCAGAAGCACACGAACTGGCACGAGATAGATTGCATGCCGGCCTTTCATGTCAGGCTGTCTGGGCAGCGATGCTCAGCTATTTTCAAGACCATGGAATGAGCTATGCGTACAATCCGATCATCACGCCAGCCGGAGAAGTCCTGCACCAACATGATTTACGCGCCCAACTGCGAACAGGAGATATGGTCTTGCTTGATGTCGGTGCCGAAACTGAGTCAGGCTATGCTGCGGATGTGACAAGAACATGGCCTGTCGGTCAGACCATGTCACCTACGCAGTCTGCTATCCATGCTGTTGTATCGGCTGCTCATAAGGCGGCTATCGAACTGATTAAGCCGGGGGTTGAGTACAGAGCGATACACCGCCAAGCTTGCCTGACTCTCGTGCGTGGACTCTGTGACCTCGGGCTTCTGATTGGCAATCCGATGGATTTAGTCGAGGACAATATGCACACATTGTTCTTTCCGCATGGTGTGGGGCACCTTTTAGGCCTGGACGTCCATGATATGGAAGATCTGGGAGACCGAGCCGGCTACGCACCGGGCCGTCGACGAAGCGAACTCTTTGGCTGGTCCTTTCTGCGATTGGACAGACCGTTAGAACACGGCATGCTTGTCACAGTAGAACCGGGCTTCTACCAAGTCGATGATCTGAAACGTCGCTTTCTAAATCATCCTTACAAAGCCCAGTTCGTCAATTGGTCTGAACTCGATGCGTACTCCGATGTTCGGGGCGTACGTATTGAAGATGACATACTCGTCACCGCAGATGGCTGGTGCAATTTATCGGCACCGGCCGATGATGCTCGGATGGTAAAAAGATAAGCCGCCCCGAGCCGGTCGGGTCGCCCACCGGGCTGTCGAAAGGGAGGAGGGGGATCGACAAACACGAAGGCTCCAACTCAGAGCGGCTTAAAGCTGTACGATGTGCGTATGGTATAGAGAGTCGACACCCACCCCATTCGGTTACGCCGGGAGTGTTAAAAAAAATATACAAGGGCCGTTTTTATCGCGTTTCAGGCTGGAGGGATTTTCTTGTCCAGAGTTTTATTTGCCAAATTTGAACTCAAATTGACCGCTGATAGACTTGACCAAGCCCCCAATCTCCTCATCTAGATGTGACGGTTTTTATTTGAAAAAAATAATGGGAAACCATTTTGGCAATGATGGGCTAGGCGTGTTTTGAGTCAGGCCTGTAGAAAACAATTCACCCGAATGAAAGCGCCAAGTGTTCAGCGAATAAATCAGCCGTTTCAACAAGGACGAGACCGTCACTCTGAAGTTCAACCGCATTGGGATGGCTATCCGTCGCCAAGATCGTATCGAAGAGTCCTGAATCGACAATACGCTGGTAGGCACCCGGCGTGAACACGCCATGGGTACAAACGGCGATCTGATTTTGAGCGCCTGCGGCCTTGTAGGTCGCAGCGGCGCTGATAAGAGAGCCGCCTGAACGAATCATATCATCGTAGATGACCACCGTTCGACCGACAACATCAGCATTCATTGCTGTGACCCGTGTTTGGTTGTCTTGTGTGCGGCGTTTGATGATGAAAGCGGCATCAACGCCCAAATCATTTGCCAGTGATTCAATCCATTTTGCCCGACCCGCATCTGTACTCCCGAGTACAAAGTTCTGACCGCCTAAGGCTGAAATGACCGGGGTGAGAATGGTCTTCGCATAGACATGTATGGCCGTGAGACCATCTTCGAAATAGTGTGGGATGCCTTCACTGTGTAGGTCGAGTAAGAACACCGAGTTTCCGTAGCTCGCAGGCGGGATTGCGGACAGCAGTCGTGCTCGGGCCTTCGCGGTAACGACCTCGCCAGAATGGACCGCCCGTTCCATGGTTGAATACCCAAAATAGGGGAGGACCATTTGCAACCGTCGCGCACCATATTTGGTGATTGCGCACGCCAAATCGTAGAGGGTGAGTGTCGATGTATCATCCTGGGTGCCACCGACCAGAATGACTTGTCGGCCTTCGACGGTCTGCATGAGTCTTTGGTAGCGCTCGCCATCGGCAAATTGTCGACGCTCAACATCACCTCGGTCTGCATCCAGACGATCAAGTAAGGCGTCTTGAAGATGCTCATAACCCGGTATGGAAAATATGATTGGTCTTTTCATGGTCTTCGTCTGCGTATCTTAAACTTCGTAAATACAGAAGCCATCTTCCGAGCAATATCCAAATAGACCGCTCTCTTGGCACGGCTCATCCGTATACCCTTCGCAGTCCTGTGACCAGACCCCACCGGGTAGACACCACTGCCACCCACACTGTCCGCAGTCTCGGCGCGCGCCGTTGCTATTACCGCATCCGTTCCATTCACAATCCATATTGCAAACTTGGACACCACACTCGCCGCACGGCTGTTCCTCTCCTGGTGCGCAGACCCCGTCGTTTCTGCACGGTTCCCATTGACAATCATCACCACAGAAGCGAATCCCGCAATTACCGCACGCTTGAACATCACCGGGTTGGCAGGCACCGCGTTCTTCGCAGGCGAGCCAAATGCCCCAGTCTCCATTCAGACAATCTCGAAGCTCTACGCCACATTGGCCACATTCCCTAGTTTCTGTCTCACCGTCTCGGCATGCGTTTGCACACTCCCCATCGCCTCGGCATTGCTGTCCGCCGGGACACCGTTCGACTGCACCCCACACAGCACACCCTTGATTGTCAGAGCAGATTTGATACCCGTCATTGACACACCGACGGCTGCCTGGATTGCACTCGGGCTCACACCCCTGTACACAGCTTAATTGTTGGCCGTCACAGACTTGTCCAGGCCCACAAGGCTGAATGGCACCCCATGTTGGACAGCCGTTAAATTGGTTGGGTACGCAGATTTGGATGCCGCCTTGAAAGCATCTTTCTCGAACCAGCTGGCATTCGGGAGGAGACGGACACGGATTTTCGCATTGTCCGTTCGCCCGGTTACAACGGAGTCCATCGGCACAATTTTGCGGTGCATTATAATCCAAACAAGCATTGGCCTGCCGACTGCACTGCTGGAAGGATGAGTCATCTAGGCAGACCACCGAGTTTTCCGTACAGCTGTCTCGGCATTGTTGGCCCGCGCCCTGGCACTCTCCACCAGAGCATAATTGCCCGGATGGACAGACCTCAGTATCCGACCAACGCGTACATTGTCCATCTTGCACACAACGAGAGAAGGCCGCATCACCCGTACACCTCAGGGTTCCTGCGTCACATTGATCACTACACCGTCCCGGTTCGCAGCGAACCCGGCCAGGTTGGCACACTTCGTCCACTGGACATGGCTGTGTTTGGCCCCAAACACCGCACTCACCGGGTCCTCGTTCGCAGGTTTGCAGGCCAGATGGGCGACACTGGGTTTCCCCAGGTGTACAGGCCGTTTCGCAGGAACGGGTGCAGATACCGTCCTGACAACTGCCGCTGACACAGTTGCGAGGCACTGTCCATTGGCCACGATCATTACACAGCTGTGTCTTGTTTTGACCGACGCACTGCCGGCTGCCAGGGGAACATTCCTGGTCACCTCCACCCCCCGGACTCTGTCCATTTCCCGCGTCGAACCCCGCGGGTAAATCTCCGCTGACGCACGCTGAGAAACAGATTGATAAATAGGCCAGTAGGTACCGCATGCCATCACGATACTGCATGCCGCCAGTCTTTGTCTTACTTTTCCAGCAACACGAGTCGAATACCTCATACGGGGCTTGAAAACCGATTCTAATTCGTACCAAATATGAACAGCAAAATGATGACGTGGGGAGACAGAGCATGAAATCGAAAAACGTAGGCGTTATTCTCGCTGGATGTGGCTGGCTAGACGGTGCAGAAATTCAAGAGGCCGTCTGCACCTTGCTTGCCCTGGACCAACGTGGTGCCGAGACCATCGTAATGGCGCCGGACAAAGAGCAGATGCATGTCGTTGACCATCTAGCCGAGGCACCCGCAGACGGTCAGACGCGAAACGTGATGATCGAATCTGCTCGTATTGCTCGAGGTGCCATCGTCGACATCGCGACCGTCGATGCCGGAGAATTGGACGCTCTTGTGATACCGGGTGGATTTGGGGCGGCCAAGAATCTATGCAATTTTGCCACAGAGGGTCCCGACATGAGCGTTGATGAAGATGTCGCCAATCTGATCCGAGCCATCCACAGTTCAGGTAAACCCTTGGGCTTCATTTGTATTGCGCCCGCCATCGCGGCGAAGATCCTCGGTCCAGACCACAGTGTAGAAGTCACCATCGGATCCGATCAGGGGACAGCCGATGCCATCCGGGCTATGGGGGCTCAACACATCGATACCAACCCTGGAGAAATCCACATAGACGAAGCCAACAATGTTGTCTCGACACCGGCGTATATGGTTGGTCCATCCATCGCCAAGGTTCATGCTGGAATCGACCGACTCATCGCTACGGTTCTCGACCGTTGCTAGACTTCTTTGGATTCAATCACTAACCCTAGAATGACGCCAATCAACTCGAGACCAGGGGCAAGAGGGTGCAATGACCGATAGACATCAGCGAAAATTAGATCACATCGCCCATTGTGCGGATGACCGAGCGGTTTTCAAAAGCCATCAAGGCCTATTCGATGACGTGACGCTCGTTCATAATGCTCTGCCTGAAATGGCGATGCATGAAATTGACCTTACGACGCCCCTAATCAAGTCGACACTTGCCGCGCCCTTGATGGTGACGGGTATGACAGGGGGCCCTGACAAAGCAGGCGAAATTAATCGCGGTATCGCGCGTGTTTGTGAAAACTTGGGGCTTGCTTTCGGGGTTGGGTCTCAGAGGCTACTGACAGATACACCCGATGCTGTACGAACGTATTCGGTTCGTGACATCGCGCCCAATCTTGTCTTATTCGGCAACCTTGGTGTCAATCAAGCGCGGGATCTCGGACCGGCCAAAGTGTCCGAATTAATGAAGAGCATTGGTGCCGACTACATCGCCATTCATTTAAATGCTGCCATGGAACTGTGTCAGCCTGGTGCTGATGCTGACAGCGATTTCCGAGGCGGATTTGACACCATAGGCCGTCTTGTCGATGCCCTGGATGGACATGTTTTGGTCAAGGAATGTGGCTGCGGAATTGGGCCAGATCAATTTCGCCGTTTGGTCGAATTGGGTGTGCCAGCCATCGATGTCAGCGGGTCCGGTGGGACGAGTTGGGTCAAGGTCGAAGCGTTGCGGGCGACCGGTCAATTGGCCGAACTCGGCGAAACGTTTGCCGAGTGGGGCATACCGACCCTTGCGGCCACCGCTTTAGCCAGTCGAATTGGGGGCGCACAAATTATTTCATCGGGTGGTGTCGACTCTGGTTTGAAAGCGGCTAAAGCACTTGCACTCGGGGCATCGATAGCCGGCACGGCAAGACCCGTCCTTCAAGCTTTCTTAAGCGGTGGCGAGTCTGGAGCCACCGCGTTTTTAGAGACATTGGTCGCCGGTCTTCGTACAGCCATGGCCTTGACAGGATGTAGACGACCGAACGAGTTGGCCGAAAGGCACAAATTAATGGGACCTCGCTTACAGCAGTGGCTGACTTTAGACGAGACTGGGCCATGATCGATTCTCGAATTCCGGGGTTTTATCGGTTGCCAATCGATGCTCGGCATGCCGAAATCAAAGACAGGCTGGGCTTGACAGACGGCGACCTCGACATTTTATCTAATGGCTCTAGCCTCGATCCTGTTCGCGCCGATAAGATGGTTGAGAATTGTGTCGGTGTCTTCGCGCTACCGGTCGGCCTGGGCCTTAATTTTCAGATGAATGGACGCGATTATATCGTACCGATGGTGGTCGAAGAGCCCTCCGTCGTTGCTGCCGTGAGCAACATGGCCAAACTTGTCAGACAAAATGGCGGCTTCGATGCGGATGCTGATGCCGGGATTATGATCGCCCAGGTCCAAGTCGTCAACGTACCCGACCATGCTCACGCAGCGGAGGCTTTACTTGCGGCCGAGGCCCAGATACTGGCTCTGGCAAATTCCAAGAACCCGAACATGATCGCTCGAGGCGGTGGTGCCCACGGCATCGAAATTCGTCATTTTGATGCTCCGTATCGAATGCTGGTTTTGCATCTGCTGGTGGATTGCGTTGATGCCATGGGTGCAAACGCTGTCAACTCGATGGCCGAAGGCATCGCGCCTCTTGTCGAAGAACTCACCGGCGGTCAGGTTTATTTACGCATTCTGAGCAACCTTGCCGACCGACGCTGCGCAAGAGCCAGCTGCCGAGTTCATGAGAGCGCATTAGCGGGGAAGGGGTTTTCAGGCGCTGAGGTCGTCGAAGGCATCGTACAAGCCTATAAATTTGCGGCCATTGATCCGTATCGAGCCGCCACACACAACAAAGGCGTTATGAATGGAGTCGACGCTGTTGCCGTGGCAACGGGTAACGATTGGCGCAGTGTTGAAGCGGGTGCACATGCCTATGCCGCCCGCGGTGGTCGCTACACGTCGCTCACCAAGTGGTGGCGAGACGAGGACTATTTGAGAGGTGAAATCGAATTACCCATGGCCATCGGTACGGTCGGAGGGTCTACACGAGTCCATCCAACCGTTGGTGTCTTACGTAAAATTCTCGCAGTCGATTCGGCCCGCGAGTTGGCTATGGTGATGGCTGCCGTTGGGTTGGCCCAAAATATGGGTGCTTTGAAAGCACTCGCCACAGAGGGCATTCAACGAGGCCATATGTCTCTTCATGCTCGCCAAGCGGCCCTCGCGGCCGGGGTCAGCGAAAAGCTGATTGACCAAGTTGCCGCTCGGATCATCGCACGCGGCGAGATCAAACCTGCGGCGGCCGCCGCTATCGCCGCTGAGTTGGAGGACGAGAGCTGATGGAGATCCGAAGACATGTTGGTCGCGGTGCCGCGCCGGGTAAGGTGATTTTATTTGGTGAGCATTCTGTTGTGTACGGTCAACCAGCCATCGCTGCCGCCTTAGGGCACGGGTTGGGGGCAACGGTCATCGAGACTGGGAATGAGCCCCGTTTACAAATCCCTAGATGGACGGGGGGTGGCTTGTCCGTGGCGCCAAATTCTCAGGCTGACGCAGGGGGTATGGACCGCGCTTTTGCCATTGCGATGCGCGCTGTTGATTTATCAGCAGACCAGAGGTTTTCCGTAACAATCGATGGCGAATTACCCCTGGGTGTTGGCCTTGGTAGCAGTGCCGCTTTTGCCGTCTCTCTTTTGCGAGGCCTAGCCGATTTTCAAAGGCGCCAATTGAGTGAATCAGATCTCTTAGCTCATGCACAAGAAATCGAGACCCTATTTCATGGAAATCCCAGTGGGCTCGATCACACTGTGGCTGCAACTGGGCGGTGCCTATATTTTGTCGCCGGTGAGAGACCAACCTTCGAAACCATCGATTTAAAGACGACAATTCCACTGGTGGTTGCGTGGACACCGAGGCGAGGGACTACAGCTGAAGCGGTCCGCTCTCTCCGGACTCGATGGACACAGTCGCCGAGTAAGTATGACCGCTTGTTTACCGCTATGGGTGACATCAGTCTTGCTGGTAGGAAGGCGTTGGAGGCGGGCGACTTGGCGCAGTTGGGCCATCTCTTCCAAGAAAACCACAAATGCCTTCAGGCGTGTGGCGTAAGCGACCCAAGTAATGACCAGATGGTTGATATCGCGCTTGCTGAAGGCGCACTGGGTGCGAAACTGACGGGCGCAGGCCAAGGCGGGGCCGTGATTGCTCTCTGTCCCAAAGAACCACGTCGGGTTGTTGAGGCAATCGCTAAAGCGGGTTTTTCAGCGCTTTTTACTCACGTAAACTAAGGCCGTCCGTGTCGACCTTCATTCGAAAACACAGGTAGCCCATCTCGGTGAACTCTGCTTCCAACGCATGTTCGATGTCTAGGGTCGACCCCAGGACCCATGTTAGGTCACCGCCGCCTGCTCCGGTCATTTTCACTCGGCCTCGATCGCCCACATAATCCGACAGCTTTTGATGGGTGTCGGTCCAGAGGGGAACGCATGTTAGTTGACTGAGTGTTAAGGCAGCGTCGTTCGCCATCTCCATCGCGCCCATCAATTGGCTCCGTTGGCCTTGCGTCCAGCCTGCATATCCAGTGACTGCTGAGTCCCCCAATTGAGCCATACAGTGAGAATAGACCTTGGACTCTCTGTGCGTGTGAACAGCTTCTACCAAGCGCCTCGTGCTGGCCGGCTGTCCCGTCCAAACAGTGAGAACCGACTCAATAGGAGACGTGATGGATGTTAGGTGAGCGATGCCGAAGTCTGTCTCGACGCGTTGGTCATGGCTAAAACGGCCGCCGGGTCGTCCATCCCAATTATACCAAAGACTGCCGCCTATCGAACTGGCAGCCACATCGGTTCCACTGCCCAGTCCTTGAACTCGACGATGACTTGTCTGTGCAATCTTATAGACATTTTCTGGCGTGACCGCGCGGTCCAAACTCGCGAGAACGGCGCCGACAAATGACACCGTGGATGCCGCACTGCTCCCTAATCCCAGTTTGCCTTGATCACATTCAAAGCCAGTGGATGTCAGCTCGAACAGGCCTTTTTCGAGGCCCAATTGCATGATTACATCGTCTATGAATGGCAGTTCTGCCCCTTGAGAACTAGTGGGGTACCGGCCAAATCGACCCGCATCGACCTGTAGGGTCTGTCCGGGGCGGCTCCGTGTTTGGACATATCTGTCCACAGCGATAACCAGTGCATCATATCCGTCGAGAACAGCGTATTCGCCGAATAGGATGATTTTTCCTGGTGCTTGGCTGATCACGGCTCGATACAGTGCGCGCCCGGCCCGGGCTTCGCGACGCTGATGCGGTCGTGGTCAATCAGCTCAGATAAGGCATCGACAACAGCACTGACATCATCCTCGAGGCAGAGAACCTTCACGTGAGGACCGGCGTCCATCGTATACCAAGCACCTAAGCCGCCACGCCTCAGGGACTCGATGCAGTCCATCATTTGAAGGGTAACTCCTTTCAAATACCGGAGGGGTGGATCACTCGCCAGCATACACGCGTGCATCCGCATGGTGGAGACCTCCATGAGATGGCCAAGGGCCTCAATGTCTCTGCCGGCGATGGCGTCGCGCGCTGCTCTTAAATGCCGTGGGTGTTGCTCGACCCAAGCTTTGTAGTACGGACTCGATGCTTGAGTGATGGCCATACCCTCTCTGGATGAAATTTCCTTAGGCCCTTGAGTCGCCTGCGCGACAACCATTCGAATCGGCCAATCCGAGCCGCTCCAAAGAGACGTGATCTGGCCGGAGTCCCGCTCCAATTCAACTAACCCTGGCAAGAGCGAGCGCGGGGCTGACCCGGATCCTCGTCTTACCAAGTCGAGAAAAGTTGGATTATGGACCAGATTTTCGGTCGGCAACCCGGCGGCATGCCATGCAGCCGTGACAAGTGCAGCTGTTCCACTCGCTGAGCTGGCCAGTCCTGACGCCGTTGGAACCCGGTTTACACTGGTGACTGTCGCGCACTCTCGGACGGCTGCAATACGGCGAATGTCATGGAGAAGTGAGCTGACTCGGTTGTCGTCGCGGGTGGAGCCATTGAGTGTGAACGTATCTTTTGCACAGGCATCACTGAAATGGACTGTTGTCTCTGTTGTGAATGTATCTAGCGTCAACGACAGGCTTCCAACCGCTGGTTGGTTAAGCTCAGTGTTCTTCTTGCCCCAATACTTGATCAGCGCAATGTTAATCCCGGCCTGTGCCTTTGCTTTTTTTTCATTAGACATGGGGATACGTACGTCAATTTGTAAGCGGTTGGCTACCAACCAAAGCTTCTATATCGTCAACTTCTTTCGGGATGGCCGCAGTCAGGTTCTCCGGTTCGCCGGCCGTGATTACGATATCATCTTCGATTCGAACGCCAATGCCGCGGTACGCTTTCGGGACCTCCGCATCCGATGGGGATATGTAAATCCCAGGCTCCACAGTCAACACCATCCCTGGTTCGAATAGTCTGGGGGATCCATCGCGCTGATATTCGCCGACGTCGTGGACATCCATACCGATCCAATGGCTCGTTCGGTGCATGTAAAAACGCCGATATGATTCATTGGCAATCGCCTCATCCACTGTCCCCTTCAGAAGGTCTAGAGCGATGAGTCCCTCAACCAGGATTCGAACGGCAATGTCATGGACAGCATCGATGTGACCGCCCACAACGCATCCGGCAATACAGGCTTTTTCTGCCTTTAATACCAGCTCGTAGATTTGTCTTTGTTCGCTGGTGAAGCGTCCACTGGCAGGCCATGTTCGGGTTACATCAGATGCGTAGTAATCTTTTTCACAGCCCGCATCGACTAAAACCAAGTCACCGTCTTCAAGTTCTCGCGCGCCGGCGCGATAATGAAGGACACAAGCGTTGGGGCCACTGCCTACGATCGAGGGATATGCATTGCGCGCAGACCCGCGCACACGCCACTCAAATTCCATAGCCGCTTCGAGTTGGTATTCTCGAGCACCGGGCACTGTAACGGCCATGGCCTTCTTATGACCGAACGCTGTCAGCGCAGCGGCACGCCGCATCGTCTCTAACTCAGAGTCATCTTTGACGAGCCGCATTTCATGCAGCATGGTCGAGACATCTGTAATGCCAGCCGGAACTTGATTATCTCGGCGGCGTGATCGCTTTGCCCGTGTGACGGCATCGATAACCAGCTGGTCATTCTGTTCCCGATCATGCCGCGCGAGGTCGTAATACACTCGGTCGGCGCCCAGCATTAGTTCGGGCAATCTCTCGTGCAGATGCTCAATGGGATAGGCTAAATCGACTCCCAGGCTCTCTGGCGCGGCGTCAACCCCCAGGCGAACGCCATCCCAAATCTCTCGTTCCAGGTTGCGACTTCGGAGAAAAATGATCGATTTTGGCTGCTCATTTTTCTTAGCGGCCAAAACGAGCACGCAGTCTGGCTCTTCAAACCCAGTCAAATAGTATAGGTCTGAATCCTGTCGAAAGTCATGATGGACGTCATCGTTGCGAATCGACTCCCTTGGCGCACAGAAAATTGCGAGACCACCCGCAATGTCTTTCATCAATTTTTGTCTTCGTTCGGCGTACATTACGATCTCGTTTAGGCAAATTAGGTTCAGAGTACCGTCAATAGCAGTCTCTTCGCACGACGAAAAGTGCTACTCGCTCGACTTAACCGTCAATTTAGCGATTTCGTTTATCAATTCAGCTCCAAATTTAGCCCATTTAGCTGTTCCTAAACCATGAATATTTAAAAATTCAGATTCGTCAGTTGGTGGCGCTAATACCATCTGATTTAGGCTTTTATTAGTGAAGATTGAGTAGGCTGGAACGCCGGCGTCTTTAGCGAGTCGCAGGCGAAACGCTTTAAGCCCCGAGACCATGACCTCGCCATCGGACGGGACAGAGGGGTCGTCAGTAGGCTGACGCGTCGCCGTAGACGGACCGCGGCACCATTCAGAATTAAGTCCAGTGAGGTCTTCTCGACCCTGCATGACTTCCCAGCCGATTGGCGAGATGATGATCCGTGGATATCGGCCACCGGTCAGTGAGGCCCATCCACGATCGACTAAAGCTTGTAGCAAGTCAGAGCATCTCTTTTGTCCCAACTCTTTGAGAAGGGCAAAGGTACTGAGTCGAACCAGGGGGGTCTCTTCGATGCCATTGCGCTTACCAACCAACATCTTCGAGACCTTGGTTAGACCAAAATGTCCATCCGCTCGAGCGATGCCCGCCAGCGCTTTTTTGACCAGGACTCGATCAGCATCGGACAGAGACGCTGATCGATCAGCAAGGGCCTCACAACGGTCGCAACCCGGACAGCTATCGGAGCTGATCTCTTCTCCGAAATAGCTCAATATAAAGTTGTGCCGGCAACCGCTCTCATAGGGAAAACCAGCCATCAGGTCTAAGCGATTGAGTTCGAGCCTTCGTCTGTTTTCAAAGCTTTCAAAATTGATTGCGAGATCATCGAATGATGCCGGACTGTGGGCTGCAATTCGCCAGCCATCAGGACTCATCTGACAAATCGCTCCATAGCGGGAGAGGACACGAGCGGCCGATTCTTGCTGGGCTTTATCGATTTGGGTTAACTGGGCTGCAAGTCCGGCTGCTGTCAGCCCAGCTCCGCCTGCCGCGTACAGTGCCTCATATAACGCTCGTGTTGCACCGTAAGATGGACAGCCTAGGTCGATTAGGAATTCATGTGTTCGTCGATCGATCGGGCTGAATAGAAGTGTACATTCAGCGTGCAGGCCATCCCGGCCCGCCCGCCCAACTTCTTGATAGTAGCCTTCGATTGACCTTGGCAGATCCATATGGATAACCTGGCGAATATCGGCGCGATCGATACCCATGCCGAACGCATTGGTCGCAATAGCAACCTGCGCATGACCATTCATGAATTCGTCTTGTGCGCTGCGTCGCTGATGTTCATCCATTCCGGCGTGATAAGAGACAACTGCTAAATCAGGGGCGAACTCGCAAATCTTTTGATGAATTTGTTCCACACGTTTCCGGGTGGCCGAATAGATGATTTTACCGCCCGCATGTCCGTCGCTGATCGCGTTTAACAATTCTTTGAATCGCTCTTTTTCCGAGCGGCATCTTTTGACTCTCAAAAATAAATTCTCTCTGAGGAAGCCTGCGACATGGATGCACGGTTGAGTGAGGCCTAGACTTGAAACAATATCCTGGCGCACATCGGGCGTTGCGGTTGCAGTACACGCGAGTATGTGTTTCGGCTTGAGCTGTTCAAGAACGTGTCCTAAGCGTCCGTAATCGGGCCTAAAGTCGTGACCCCAGCGGGAGATGCAATGCGCCTCGTCGATGGCTACCAGTGAAATGTCCCGCTCACATAATTTACGCATGAATCGATTACTTCGAAATCGTTCCGGCGCAACATACAAAAGCTCAAGGTCTGTCTCTCCGAGCCCTGAAAGGATTTGGTTCTGCCTATCTATTGTCTGGGTGGAATTGATGTATGCCGCCTTAATGCCCTTGGCGTTAAGGCTATCAACCTGGTCTTTCATCAGCGAGATCAGTGGTGATACGACGATGGTGATTCCCGGCAAAATGATCGCTGGCAACTGGTAGCATAAACTTTTCCCCGCCCCCGTTGGCATGATGGCGACGGTTGGTCGCCCAGAGAGCACATCACTGATGATGGCTAACTGGCCCGGATTGAATTGTTCGAAGCCAAAATGGGATGCAAGGGTGTTGGTTAAAGTCGGCTCGGCATAGGCGTCCAGCGCGGGCTCAGTCTCGACACGATTCGATTGATATTCGATGACCATAGGGATGGCGTAACGCGACCACCCAATTTTTGCAATGACTGATCTCTTGGTTGTTTTATTGTGAGCTGCCAACTCAATGTTCGCAGGCGCAGTTTCAATCCGTTCAGCGGTGCTCAAGTGACAGACGGTCTGTTGACCGGATTCAGTTTTGCCCAGCCGATGAGTCGTTCGGGTCAAGCTTAGCGGTTGGTTCATGCCGATGCGACTTCAGTGCCTGAACGCGGGGACGTTGATGCGGTCGGAAGTTGACGCCCATTCGCTTTTCTTGTGTAAGCCAGTGGAAATTAAATTGACCAAGGGTATCGATATTCAAAATGGGCCCTGTACACAAAAATGAGGTTTCAACCAGCTCGTTTGGAGACGCGCCTGCAATGGTGTAGACGCGATGCAATTCAATGCGCTGCTCTGTCTCCGATAGGTCGCGCTTAACTAGATAGACTTGGTCTTTTATGCTGTCGGATTCGATTCCGAATGGCGCCTTTTGCTTCAGTCCAGACCGTTCACGAAACCGCCTGACGTAATGTTGGGCGTGATCGGTACCGAATCCGAACGCTTCCGAATAGAATTTGCGACGCGCCATGCATTGGATATCGGGGCTCAGCTGGACTTTAACCGTTTGTCTAATGGCATGTTGAGCATAGTTGTCGTCGGTTTCTTGTCGGTATCGACGACCAATACTCTCGTGGTGAATTTGGCCCTGAGCATAGGCCGAAGACCATATGTTTTTCTCCACTGCGAGCCACTTCCCGGCGTATTCAGGTGTTCTGGCTGGCATTGTTGCTATGTGGGTTGAGGTACGCGTGGACTTGCCGCCGTGCTGGACGTCTCCGGAGCGAGTAAACTGCTCTGATGACTCCGCTGCATCATGGCGCAAGCCGATTTGTGTCGAGTGCCCGCCGCCGACAAAGCCTGACATTGTGATCTCCACAGAATCGAGACCCGTATCGGATAGATAGTGAAATTGGTGGGTATGTTGAGGTGGGGGGATGCTCTGGCTGACCGGGACTCGCCGCTTACCGACTTCACCAGTCCTTGTGATGCTGAATGCAGCACAGCCAGACTGCAGTAGAATGCTAGCTAAGGTGAATCTGATCAGCCAGATGGTCATGACGTTATTGCTTGCGAAGTTTTTCGAGCTGGGTGTCTAGATCTTTGAACTCCATCTTCGCTCTGGCTTTTAGAGCCGCCCGATGTCGGTTGCTGAGATCATTCATCTTATCGAGTGCGCCTGCAAACGCCTCAGGCTGTAGGCAAACCAGGGCGTAATATTGCTGCGGCCCATCTGTACTCAAGTGAGCCAGCTTTGTTGCGGTCCCAACCAGAGTTGTATCGACGATTTGTCGGGAGACGCGGGTCGTTAGCTCCTCTGTAAAGTCTTTGTCCCGAGCCTCCCCGGATTCTTGATAATCCTTGATCATACCTTCCACTTTAGTTTGGAGTTGACGGGCGAGCATGTCGCGCCCTCGCGCCACCGCCGTTTGCTGCGCCATCCCAAGACTGCCTCTATGCTTTGCAATGCCAACGCCGCATGCAGGTGGAGGGGTCATAGCCCACTTTGGAATATCGGAGGTCGATTGACGCGCTGCACTCAATTGGTCACTGCCGCATGCACTGGCCATCAGACCAATAGATACGATGGCGATTGTGTCACGAATTAGGGTCTTCATGATTTGATTCCTTTCCCGCTGGAGAGCGGATAATCAGGTCTAATTTAGTTAAACATTGCTCATGTAACGAACTGGCCGACGCGCCAAGTACTGCTTTATGCAAAAAAAGATTGGTTTATTTGCCGAGTAACTTCACTCGACTGACAGTCAAGTTTCTGCTTGAATAGAACCTTGGACGCCGCTCTGGGTGTCCCACATAGCTACGGAAGCGGAAGGGACGGGGGATGAATTCCATTAAATTATGTAAGCCATACATGTTGGCGGCACTTCTTGGCAGTGGGCTGTTTTTGATTGCGTGTGAGCAAGATGATGCGAGTGATCAGGGCACAATCATAATTGTCGATGATAACGGCGGTGGCGGCATTGGGGGCGCTGCTGCGATCGATGGGGCTGGTGGTCAGACCGTGGATGGCGTTGGCGCAGATAATATGCTCGGCGGCGCTGGCGGAGCCGGTGGCATGGCGGATCCGATGACTGGTCTGGGTGGCAATGGCGGAGCGGGTCCGTCACCAGACCCTGGACCTGGTGGCAATGACGTCTTCGATTGCGTGGGTGCTGACTTTTCCCCTGGAGCCGAGCGCTTAGATCAGAACGACGACGGCGTGCTCCTCTACCTTGGTTACAAGCGAGAGCCCACGAATGATAACCCCACAACGGACGTTCTCCTCATCGAACTACACCCCGAGCGGGGCTTTCCAATGCAGCCAGGTATCTATGACCTCGCCGAAATCGGATCTGATATTAACACCTGCCAGATCTGCGTGGTTCAATTTCACAATTTGAATTTTTCAGCCCGTCCCGCGACACGAGATCGCTTATTGTTTGCAACCAGTGGGCAAGTCGAGATCACGGCCATCGGTGATCTTGAATCACCTTTGAGGGCGAGACTCACCGGCATTGAACTCAATGAAGTCAATCTCAGCCGTGGTGCGGACGAACAACTTGAGGCCGAATTCCCTGAGGGTGGGGCAGTGACCTGTCTTGATGATTACGGGATCGAAGTCATGCGTGACATACCGCCAGCGATGGTGGGCGAGCCCGTACGTGATTTCATGCTCCAAAATTGTCAGACTGAAGAGTTTGTGAGCATCGAAGAGATCGCTCGCAATACCGGCGCCATCTGGTTTATCGGAACAGCCGGTTGGTGTGGTGCTTGCCGTAACCTGCTTTTGAACGGGGGACCCGCTGGGCGTCCATTTGATGTGATGAATGAGATGGGACCAGAGCGATTGCGCTTGTTGGTTGTGCTCGGAGAAAATCAATCACATCAACAATCGACCCTTCGCTATTGTCGCCAGTACGCAAGTTCGTATGCAGATGACGCATCGAATTTTTACCTCGACCACAGTGGGTCCAGGGCATTTGCAGCCTTGTTTGGTCATCTAAATGTCTATACCGCCTCTGATGGGCGATTTGGATTGCCTTGGAATGGGGTCGTGAGTGGGGGGGACGACCCTATGGTGTACCGCTATTCTGACCGCTCCGGCCAGCCACAGACTCTCAGTCAGATACTAAACGAATTGACAGCTCAACCTGAGGGGGCGCCTGACGACATGGCCGATGATATGGGTGGTCAAGACCAGCCTTGAACCTTGGAATGGTTAGACTGAACGGGCGGTGAGATACCGAGATCCCCAAGCGTATCCTGCTTTGGACACGTCAGCATTCATCGATGATAGAGATGACCTCAGCGTACTGATCTAGCACGCGGACACTCACTGTTCTCGAGTATTCAGGGAGCAAATCCAGCAGTTTTGCGCTGACCTCGTTGCTTGATCAACCGCACCTGTCCGATGACGTCAGCCCCCGTTTTGGCATGGTCTAGTTGCATAGGATAGACCTCTATTTGGTCTTGAAACATGAGCGCGACTTGATTGATAGACAGGTTTGATTTCGCTGAGACAACGCGTGCGGATACCCGATTTGTCTTGTTTCCAATTAGAAGGTTAATATGGCACCGGTCGCCAATCCTCAGAAAGCTCAGTTTGTCATTTCTGACCAGGCAGCCAGTACGACCCAAATTTATCGTCCGGCCACCGATTTGACCGCAGTCACTCTCGATGTCCCAGTGCACAAAATGTCGTGTGCTCGAGCGTCTTTCTTGCATCAGGCCTTCCTCCATAGCCATCGGTCTTATGACCGTCGAGCCAGGCCTCTAACATACATGTAAGTTTTTGTCATCTACTATATGCCATTGTGAGATGCTCATCGCAGGTGTGCCCCTTGGTTGCTATTTCCTTAGAATTCATCCTCGTCGAATGCCATCATGTTGTCCTTGCCGGCGTTGATTATCGCATAAATCGAATCGGTCTCAGGCAGAATATGACTGTAGAAATAGCGGGCTGTCTTAATCTTGGTGGCGTAGAACTTACCCGACTTCTCGCTGGCCGCTAGAGCCATGCGAGCCCATAAGTAGGCGAGCGTAGTAATGCCGAACAAGTTCAGATAATTCGAGGCTTGCGAGGCCGCTTCCTCGGGGTCTGACATACCCTTCATTCCAAGGGTCATGGTCGCTTCATTTAGCCTGTTGAGCGCCGACTCCAATTTAGGTATGAATTCGACCACACTTTCAGTCTCGCGGTTCTCCTTGATGAAGCGATATACTTTCTTGGAGAAGACTTTGTACAAGCGTCCACCGTCCTTTGGCAGTTTTCGACCGATTAAGTCGAGGGCTTGTATGTGGTTCGTTCCCTCATAGATCATCGCGATTCGCTCATCTCTGAGGTATTGTTCGATATTCCACTCGACCGTGTATCCAGATCCACCGATGGCCTGCATGCAATCGCTGATATTTTGGAAACCTCGCTCAGTGCAATAGGACTTCACGATGGGCGTCAGCAATCCAACCAAGTCATCCGCATCCTGCCGAATCTGGGTGTCTTCGTGCTGCAGTCCGATATCGATAAGATTGGCAACCCAGAGGGACAATGCTCGCATGCCTTCGGTGGTTGAGCGCACATTCAAGAGTTGTCGGCGAACATCTGGATGTTTGAGGATGCAATCAGCTTTGACATCGGGCTCTTGTCGTTCTGAATTGAGCGATCGGCCTTGACGCCGCTCTTTACAGTATTCCACCGCCGTTTGATAAGAAATCTCTGACAGCGCATAGCCTTCCACACCAACGGTCAGTCGGGCAAAGTTCATCATCACGAACATGGCGCGCATGCCCTTGTGCGCCTCGCCAACTAAATAGCCTGTGGCATCCTCCATGTTCATGACACAGGTGGGCGATCCGTGAATGCCCATTTTGTGTTCGAGTCCGCCGCAGTAAATGCCATTCCGGCTACCATCGAGATTTATTTTCGGAACGATAAACGCGCTAATCCCACGGATGCCCTCGGGCGCGCCAGGAAGCCGAGCCAGAACCAGGTGAATGATATTTTCAGCCAGGTCGTGTTCACCCCACGTGATCCAAATTTTTGTCCCGGTTAGTTTATAGTGGTCACCCTCTGGGACCGCTTTCGTCGTGAGTAGGCCAAGGTCGGTTCCGCACTGTGGCTCGGTCAGGCACATGGTGCCGGTCCACACTCCAGTGATCAGCTTTTCTAGAAAGTTCTCTTTCTGCTCATCGCTGCCATAGTGAGTCAGCGCCTCAACCAGACCATGACCCAAGCCGGGACACATTGTAAAACTCTTGTTCGTGGCTGTAGACATTTCACTCAGCGCGATGGCCGCTGCATGAGGGGCGCCTCCGCCACCGTACTCTGCCGTCAGGCTCATGCCTCCCATTTGGCTTTCGACGAACTTATTGTAGAGCGCCTTAAATTCTGTTGGAGTTGAAACGTCTTTGGTCTCGGGGTCAAATTGTACACCTTCCACGTCGCCGATGCGGTTTGCCGGAAGCATTTCGTTCGTGCAAAACTTCCCAGCCTGTTCGACCAGCGCCATCATTGTATCTAAATCGAAATCTTCGAAGGCGGCGATCTCGGTTACATCGTCGTACCCTAGAGTCTCCAGGATGAAGCGAATATCACGAATCGGGGCTTTGTATACTAACATGGACGAATCCTTCTTGGTCGAAACAGGTCGCGAAACCGTTAGAGTTCTCGTTTGGTACAATGATGGAGATCTACAACAAATTGTTACGTCTTGCGAGAATTCGTTGTTAAATCGCTCTGTAAATAACCGATCGGATGGCTAAAAACGGCCGTTTCAACTTATCCGGCGAAATTCTCATTCTAAAAAAGATCGCGAAATATTAGCCGTGAACAGGTGATTTTTGTGATCCAAGTCGTTTTATTGCAACGTATTTCCTTGATCCGGACCACCGATCTTTGATACACCGTCGCGCCGCAGGCATAAGACCCATTAGGAGAACAAGTTATGCGCTTTGTATTTCTCGCGCTAGTCGCGCTTATTGTACTTCCAGCATGTGATGACGAAGCCGCCGGGGGCTCTAAAGTTGTCATGTTCGGACGCGACATGGCGCCAGCACCTCAGCTCGACATGGGCGTCATTCCCGATGCAGCCACACCGGTCATGCGACGAAACAGACTCGTCGTCCAAGGTGTCCCAGAGGTGTCGATGTTTCGGGGCGACCGCGCCATGCTCTCGGTTCGCTTCCTCAACGCTGACAATCAGCCCATTGCGAACGGTCAGGTTACGTTGAGCCCCGAGTCACCACAGCAGGCTTTGGTTGCGATTCGAGCTCGCACGGTTCCAACGGATGCCAACGGCACGGCGACCTTCGAGATCACAGCGCAGCAAATGGATGGGCGAACACGATTAAAGGCCGAGGCTGATAACGCCGAGCCGGCCTTCTGGGTTATCCGAGTCAATCAGAATCCTGTTGGCGAGATCGGCGTTCGGGTCACCTATGATGCGGTCAACGGTCGTTACGAGGCTGCTGATATCGAACAAATCTCAGTTCAGCTGATCGAAGGGACTTGCGAGTCGGCCTTTACAGTCGTTCCAGGTCGCCGCACAATCGATGGACCAGCCATTCGACCTTTTGATGGTGATGATTTATCGGTCATTGGTGGCGTACCCAACGGGCGGACATTCGCAGCCGTCGCTCGGGGACGCAACGCACTCAACCGGGACATCGTCACAGGGTGTAGCGAAGGCTATACTGCAGACGGTGGTAATCGGGTGGACGCTCTTGTTGAGCTGGTCGACCAACCCCTCGAATTCAAGGGCATTTTCAACATTGAGCACCGTATTAACCTTATCGGCATGCTCGAAGGTGGTGGCAACGAAGACGTAAACGAGTTCCTCGATATCCTTGAAATTTTCGCTGCTCTCGGCGGTGCGAACCAAGACGGACCATTCCCTCGTGGCAACGCGATGATTCAGCTGCTTTGCGACCGGGCCAATATCGGAGCACCGCTGTGCATCGCGATTCGCGCAGTGGGTGCACCCGTCATTGAAGAGTGGATCAACGACCAAGCCATGGCGAATCCCGATGTTGCTGAGGCGCTTGAGGTGTTGAACTTACTGGGTGACATTTTTACTAATCTCTCAGATTTGACCATCGAAGGTGAGATGGAATTCATCGCGTCTTACCCGGACGAAGAAGGGTACCTGCGGGACAGTCAGAGCCGTTGGCAGCGTATGCGTTTTCAATGGCGGCAAGACTGTCCTTTCGCTCAACCAGAGCAGTGTGAACGCGTGTTCAACCTGGCCGATGAAAACATGGGTCGAGATACACCGATTCAGGCCAATTTTGATGCGCGTTTGACCGAAGGTGAAACGCTCTTAATCGGTCGCCATCAACTGGGTCTGAATTATGGTCTGTTCATCTTGTTGGCTTTGGAAGAGTGGATTTTACCACAGGTCACCAACGAACCAGCCCCTGTTCAACTGGATGCACTGTTTCGACAACTCATCGACTGTGCGGCTCTGGATACGCAACTTGGCCTGCCTATGGGCAGTTGTGATGCGACCATTATTCCGGCCCTCTCAGGTCTGCTTCGCAGTCAGCTGATCACCATCAACGATGGGACGGACCTGCTGACGATGGAAGGTCAAGTGACCGTGGCCGATGAATATCCAAACCTCAAAGTGGACCGACTTTATGACGGCGTTTGGAATGGATACTTTGGCGAAGCCGATGACCGCCCCAACCCGGAAGACCTGATTTCTGAGGTGGGGACCTTTGAAGGGTGCCGCGACACGGAATGTGCGCTTCTACCCGGTGCCATGGCAGAGGAGATGGGGATGGGCGTCAATCCCTAGGGTCTGGTGAATTAATCCCAAAATAAAGGCGACCGATTGGTCGCCTTTTTTGGTTGTCGATGTCTGTGTAATTCAGGTGCTCAGTTTACGTTTCATCAAGGGCGTGTAGACAGCCATCGAAATAAAGACGCCAACGAACCAGGCTTGACTGTAGATGGTTTTAAATAGGTCAGGGACATTATCCATTGCCCCGATTTGCCCTAAAAACCCTGGAACATTTGGGAGGACAGCCAGACCCAAACTGAGTAGAGCAATGGGGTTCCAGCCATTAGAAAATGTATACTCGCCCTGTTCTTTGAACAAATCATCCACATTCAGGTCCGTTTTGCGAACAAAGAAGTAATCGGCGATGAGAATGCCTGCGATGGGCCCCAAGAGGGCTGAATAACCGATGAGCCAGGTAAAGACGTAGGCACCGCCGGCCAGCAGCTTCCATGGGAAGATGGCAATGCCCAAGCCGGCTGTAATGTATCCGCCCATTTTGAAGGAAATCTTTTCGGGATTAATATTCGCAAAACCATTGGCCGGCGCAACGATATTTGCGGCCAGATTTGTGGTCAAAGTTGCGACCGCAAGTGCGAATAAGGCAATGACGACAGATGTACCGCCCATTTGGCCCATGAGGGCGACTGGATCGGCGATGGGCTTGCCATAGATGACGACCGTAGCCGATGTGACTGCAACGCCAATGAAGGCAAAGAGAGCCATGGTCGGTGGTAGACCAATGGCTTGACCCTTCAATTGGTCTCGTTGGGTCGCTGCGTAGCGGGTGAAGTCAGGAATATTCAGGGCAAGTGTTGCCCAAAAACCGACCATTGCTGTCAGCTGAGGGATAAAGACGGACCAGAATTGGCCTTCTTTTGGACCCCCTTCGACGAACTGAGATGGGGCGGAGAGCATTTTTCCAAATCCGTCCGCTTCGACGTAGGCCCAACCCAGCAGAAGGAGGCCCATGGCGATCAAAAAGGGCGCAGCATAGGTCTCCAACCAACGTATGGACTCAGTTCCTTTGGCGATGAACCAGACGTGAACAGCCCAGAAACTCAAGAAGCACACTAATTGAGCCAAGTTGATATCTAAGACTGGCAGATTGGCCCCTACGAATTGATTGTCGGTGGCGACATTCAGAAGCGTGTAGATCGCAAAACCGCCGATCCAGGTCTGAATGCCGAACCAGCCGCAGGCGACCAGTCCCCTTAAAAGCGCGGGTATGTTGGCGCCTTTGGTTCCAAAAGATGAGCGGAGGAGAACGGGGAAAGGGACACCGTGTTTTGTGCCCGCATGGCCGATCAAGACCATCGGGACCAAAATAATCAGGTTGCCCAGGAACACTGTGAGAACGGCTTGCCACCAATTCATACCGGCTGAGACCATACCGCCTGCGAGCATATACGTCGGTACGCAGACCACCATACCAACCCAAAGGGCTGCAATATTCAGCCAGCTCCAATTGCGTCCTGCAGCCGTTGTTGGTGCGAGATCAGAATTGTATAATTTTGGTGACGCGCCCTCGATGAGGCGACCCGGTTCAGTGGATGCCATTCTCCCCCCTAACTCATTTCGAACAACTGGCGAGACGGTAGCAGGAAAAAAACGGTTTGTCTTACATTAGCGTACTTTAAACTACATCTGTCGGGCAACGCACCCTAAGTACGGTTCTGAGGGGGGAGTCGGTTTTACTCTGGAAGCAGCGACCGGGTCTTAAGAAGCTCGATAATGGACTCTACGATCTCATCAACGCTCATAGATTCGGTTTTGACAACGAGATCTGCATCGTCTGGTGCCTCATAGGGCGCGGAGATGCCAGTGAAGTTCTTAATCTTTCCGGCCCGTGCCTGTGCGTAGATGCCATCGCCATCTGGGTACAAGTTCTCATCTCTTTGCTCGCAGGTACTGACTGCTGTCTCCAGCCACACTTGAATGAATTTCTCAGAGCTAATCCGTAGCCGAGCGCGCTCTCGATCCGCTGCATATGGACTGACAAAAGCAGCGATAGTCATCATGCCCGCATCATTCAGAATTCGTGCTGTCTCGGCTGCTCGGCGACTCGATTCTGACCGGTCGTCGGCTGAGAAACCCAGGTCTTTGCTGAGTCCCAGTCTCATGGCAACGCCGTCCAGAACGTGGACTGCACAGCCTAAATCCCAAAGGCGTGTCTCCAGTGCATAGGCGACCGTGCTCTTGCCTGACCTCGGCAGGCCGGTCAACCAGATGGTTGATGCGGGGTGTCCGAACCGGTCTTGGCGAGCCTGTCCCGTGATGGTCCCATCGACCGCATTGAGCAGTGGATGGTGTTTGCTGAGTCCACGGCGCTGACCCTGTTGGCCATCATGCGTGTGCCGATCGAGAATCATGCCAGCACCGACGGTGACATTGGTGATTCTATCGATGATGATGAAGCTGCCTGTGGCTCGATTTTTTCTGTAGGGGTCGAACAAGACATCTCGATTTGCCTCGAACAAAATCCGGCCGACTTCATTCAGGTGTAGACCCGGGACCCCGTCGACCGGATGAGCGGCCACTTGTTTTAGCGTGTTGACGTCAACACGATAGCGAATATCTGAGACATCAGCGGGTACATTCTGTGTACCGACTTTCAGTAAGTAGCCGCGTCCATTGACGAGCGGACCGTCATGCATCCAGACGACCATCGCTTCAAAGTAGCGTGCGCTTCGAGGGATATTTTTCGGTCGAACAAGCATATCACCGCGACTCAAATCGATTTCATCGGTGAGGGTCACGGTGACTGCTTGCGGTGGGAAGGCCTCCATTTGGTCACCGTCAAAGGTCACAATCCGCTCTACATGGCTTGTTTTACCCGAGGGCATAGCCATGACCTTGTCGCCGACTTTGATGGCGCCAGAGGCGATAGTGCCCTGGTAGCCGCGGAAATTGAGATGAGGTCTAAGTACGGACTGAATGGGTAATCGGAAATCGATGTAATTTCTATCGGATGCGATGTGGACCTCTTCGAGCATGGAGAGCAGTGGTCGGCCCTGAAACCAGGGCGTTTGCTCGCTTCTGTGAACAACATTGTCACCAACGAGGGCAGAGATGGGGATGAAATGAATGTCATTTACATCGAGTCGAGCTGCAAAATCGACGAATTGCCTCTTAATGTCTTCGTAGACGTCTTGGCTGTAGTCCACCAAGTCCATTTTGTTGATGGCGACGATCATATGCTGGATGCCCAGCAAAGATGAAATGAAGCTATGCCGCCGCGTTTGGTCCAAAATACCGTGCCGAGCATCGATGAGGATGACGGCGAGATCAGCCGTCGATGCACCGGTCGCCATATTGCGTGTATATTGCTCATGACCCGGTGTATCGGCGATAATGAATTTTCGTCTCTGAGTAGAAAAGAACCGATACGCGACGTCGATGGTGATGCCCTGTTCCCGTTCGGCTCTTAAACCATCGGTGAGCAGTGCTAAGTCTGTTTCGTTGCCGACGGTTCCATGATGTGTGCTGGCCGCTTCAATGGCGGCCAGATGATCTTCGAAGATCATCTTACTGTCGAAAAGCAATCGCCCGATTAAGGTCGACTTCCCATCATCAACGCTGCCGCATGTAATAAAGCGAAGGAGGTCTTTTTCTCCATGCTGTTTGAGATACGCATCGATGTCATCGGCGATGAGCTGTCTGTCGAGAGCGTCAATACTCATTAGAAATACCCCTCGCGCTTTTTCTGTTCCATGGAACCGTCTTCATCGAAATCGATTAATCGGCCTTGGCGCTCCGATGTCTTCGTCAGGAGCATTTCCTGAATGACACCCGTCAATTCCGTTGCCTTCGATTCGACGGCACCCGTGAGCGGATAGCAGCCGAGTGTTCGGAAACGAACCCACTTCATCTGGGGCTCTTCACCTGGCTGCAAGCGCATCCGTTCATCGTCAACCATAATCCAAGTCCCATTTCTCCACACGACGGGACGTTCCGCAGACAGGTAAAGCGGCACAATGGAAATGTTTTCCAGGTGGATGTAGAGCCAAATATCCAGTTCGGTCCAATTGGACAGCGGGAATACTCGAATGCTCTCATTCTTGTCTCGATTAACGCGGCCGTTGTAGAGATTCCAAAGTTCGGGCCGTTGATTTTTGGGATCCCATTGGGATTGGCCATCGCGGAAGGAATAGACGCGCTCTTTTGCTCTCGATTTTTCTTCATCTCGCCTGGCGCCGCCAAACGCCGCATCGAATTGACCGGCTCGCAAGGCTTGCTTCAGTGCCACGGTTTTAAAGGCGTTTGTGTACACATTGGAGCCATGGTCGAAGGGATTGATCCCCTGCGTCACGGCATCTTGATTCGTATGTACGATTAATTCAAAGCCGTGTTCCTCGCAAAAACGGTCTCTAAAGTCGATCATCTCCTTGAATTTCCAGGTGGTATCGACATGGAGCAGTTTGAATGGGAGTGGAGCGGGATGGAATGCCTTGCGAGCCAAGTGGAGCATCACCGAGCTGTCTTTCCCGATGGAGTACAGCATGACCGGATTCTCAAATTCAGCGACGACCTCGCGAATGATATGAATGCTTTCCGCTTCAAGCTGCTTGAGGTGCGAAAGACGAAAATTAAGTGTCATAATTGATGTTCCTAGGTTCCGCGTATTTGAGGGAGTACCGTGACCTTTAGGATCGGTGCAAGTCTCTCGTCCGATAGCACGTCCGAGTGACTGATTCAAACGACACGCTTGTTTGTATCGTCTGCTGATTCAGTGGCCTTCGCCCCTGAGAAATTCGGCGTGTTCCGTGTAGAAGCGTTCATAGTTAAACGTGTCGACAAGTCCACCCAATTGGCCAATCTGATCGAGATGGTCTGCCGGCACACAGCCCCTGAATCTGCCCCATTTCGCCGATTCGACGGGGACCAAGCCATCGTTTGCTCTGAGAGACCCCCCTAAATACAGAAAGCCCGTTAAGAATTCGGGGGCGATGTTATCTCCACGCCTTGGTATGGGGAGCTCACTGCCGTTGCACTCCGGTCGGCCATCGGCGAGCAGTCCAGAAAAACCGGCGAAGCTATAGTACGCAACCCGTGGATCATTGGGATGGGCCTGATTAAACTCGGACATGGAATCCGTGGTGCAACTCCTCATTGCGGCGTTTAAGTTGGGGTCATCGTTAGGCTGACCCCATACAACACCAGAAAACGCATCGACTAAACCATTAACGATCCCCTCTGCAGGCCCATCCGAGAGCCCCAGTAGAACATCGGCGATGGGTGTACCACGGTGTGGTGTTGACATGGTTGTAAGCGAAGCGACTCGATCGCCGAAGCCAAAGCTCGAGATGAAAAGGCGGGCATCGATACCGCCTTGGGAATGGGCGATTAAGTTGAGCTTTTCACTGCAGGTGCATTGAAGTATGCGCACCAATTGGGGGGCCAATTGCTCCACCCGGACGTCCGATGAATTGAACGGATCGGTGACGGTAATGTAGCTTGGATAACCAGCGTTATTCAGGCGATCCGGCACACCGTAGAAGTAGTCCCAAGGGCCTAACATTTCAAAGCCACCCATGCCGTGAATAAAGACGATGGGATGGTTCGTCATCGCGTTTTCAGGGGGGCGTTGGATATCACTGCAATCGACGTCCACAGGCGGACAAATTGGCGCGGCATCTGTCTCCGGAGACGCGGCATCCATGGAACGGGTCTCAGCGCTGTCAGACTCTGCATCAAATTTTCCGGAGGCCGCATCTGGAGCCCCATCGGGCCGCGCGGAGTCAGCGGGCTCTTCGACAGCGAGATCAAGACCAGCGGCCGCGTCAATCGCGAAGGCTAAATCGCTTAGACTTGCATCAGTGCTTCCGGCGGACGGTGTCGCATCCATCGCCAAATCGAGACGGGGGCCGACCGGAGCGTCTCGATGGTCACAGCCAGTTGGGGCGAGCATCCAGACGGAGCAAACAAAGAAAAAAATCAAGCTCGGCTTCATTCCAACCTGCAGGTTTGTAATCATTGACAGCGCTTAGAGTCAAACACGATAGCTGATCTGATCGAACGCGTCAGCTGCCAATATTCGCAATTTGTTTGCTCTTTAGTGCATCATTCAGAAAAGGGACTCAACTTGGGGGCGTTATGGAGAATTTGACTGGACTGCGTAATGGTTTGACGTGTCATGGGGTGTCACCGTTTTCTTATGGACTTACGGCCCTCACTATTCTGCTCTCCCTGAGCGTGGGCTGTGATGACATCACTGCGAGCAAGACCCCCACACTCGTGATCGAACCCGCTGAGGTTACCTTCTCGACGCCTGACAATATCAACGAGGTCAGCGTCCGCCGATTGACCATCAGTAATGATGGGACTGCATCGCTTATCGTCTCCAATATACGGGTCGTTGAAGACGATGATGTTGCCGAATTGAGCCTCTTGGATTCTGACGATTTTATGAATACTTTTCGACTGGAGCCTGGCGCCGAGCGTGATGTGTCCATCGCGTGGCGTCTTCGTGATGCGCTCAGCGACCGAGGTCGCTTAATTCTGAGCAGTAATGCCGGAGACGATGTCATCGTCCCCATTGCGACACCAGACATTGATCCCGAAATTTTGGTGGACGCAACACCTCAAGGCGAATTTGTAGGTGATGTATTGGAGGTCGTTCTAGATCAAGGGGTCCAAGGGACCGTGCAAACGGCCTTCTTCGAGGTGCGAAACCCGGGGTTAGCGCCTTTGTCAATCCAGACGATCTGTCTTCTTCAGTCCCAGAATGGTGAGTGTTTCGATGACTCGACCGATGATGTTGGTCTGTTTCGACTATGCCATGGCCATATCACTGTTGATTCCGACTGCTTGGAACCCGAAATGGGGCAAACACTACAGAATGATGACATCTATCAATTCACAGTTCTGTATTCTGCTCGTGATGATGGACAAACAAGGATTTTGTTGGAGTCTAATGCGGCCCAGCAACCTCAGTTCATTGTGCGTGTTCGTGGTTCAATCTGTCGCCGCACATCGGCCGGCGACCTGTGTGGCTCCTGCGGCAATGGCCAGATCGAGCCCGGGGAAGAGTGCGATGATGGTAATGTCGATCCCCATGATGAATGCCAGAATCAATGTAGTGCGCCTCGATGTGGCGACGGGATTGTCCGTGTGGGAACCGAGGTGTGCGATGACGGGAATAATGACGATACAGACGCGTGCACCAGCGCATGTCAGCCCGCGCGTTGTGGCGATGGTTTTGTCCATGGGATGGAGGAAGAGTGCGACGATGGCAACGATGATGACACAGATTCATGTCTCAGTACCTGTCTCGCCGCCATTTGTGGCGATGGTTTTGTTCAGAGGGACACTGAGACCTGTGATGATGGGAATAGAGTCGAGACGGATGGCTGCCTCAACGATTGCACGCCTGCGCGCTGTGGTGATGGGATTACCATGGCATTTCTGGAGGGGTGCGATGATGGCAACCAGGACAACTCCGATGCCTGTACTGATGCCTGTCAACCCGCCCGTTGCGGAGATGGTTTCGTCTGGGCCGGCGTTGAAACCTGTGATGATGGCAACCAAGAGACAGAGCTGTGTGCGCCCGGTGAGGCGGAATGCATGGTCTGTGATGCGTCTTGCCAACGCGTGTCGGGCGCTACTCGAATTTGTGGAGATGGGCAGGTCCAAGCTCCGGAAGTGTGCGACGATGGCAACACCGCGACAGAGGTCTGCATTTACGGGCAAAGGAATTGCACGGTTTGCGATCAAATTTGCCGTGAACAAGCAGGCGCGGTCTCATTTTGCGGTGATGGCCTAGTCGATGCTGAAAACGGTGAGAGCTGTGATGATGGTAATGATGATGCGACCGATGGCTGTCATGAGTGTCGAGTCTCGCTGTGCGGAGATGGACGTGTCACCCCTCCAGAAGAGTGTGATGATGGCAATCGGATCACGGAGTCATGTGACTATGGACTCGCCCAATGTGCCATTTGTGACGCTCAGTGTCGGATCGCAGTCGGGACAGTACGGTTTTGCGGCGACAATGTCGTCGACGCCGAGGAACTCTGTGATGGCACACCTGGTTGTGCCGATGACTGCCAGAGCATTCTGCNGGTGAGGGGAGANAGNNTGTATGGTGACCCATGCGANTGTGGGGCCGATTGCCAAAGTGGGTTTTGCCTATCCAANCCTCANAACAATGGGCAGGGANAATGTTCGCAGACATGCGAGGGCGGGCGAGCTTGCCCTGGCATCGATCGATGCGTTCAAGCCTTGTACCCAGAGCGGTCTGAAAACTGTCCAGACTCAGGTCTGCCGTTCGAGGTGGGGCAACGGGTTGATATTTGTGCACCGAATGAAACCGGTGAAGTCTGTAATGACCCGGCCGATTGCCCGATTGATGGCGTTTGCGTCACAACGCCGAACCCGGTTCCGGCCCAGGTTGCAGTTCCAGCTCAATGTGGTGCGAGATGCGATGGAGACAATCAATGCCCAGCGGGTTATCGCTGCGATTTAATCGCCGATCAACTGGGCCAAGATATCCGTGTTTGTATCGCAGATATTGAGATTTCAGGCTGTGCGGGAGGAGATTTTCTACGGTGCGCTGGGACCTGTGACCTTGGTTTTGGTGAGCGAGAAATTGATGTACTCACCTGTATTCAGCCGGGGAATGGCTTCGACGGTTATTGCAGCTGCTTTTGTAATACCGCAGCCGATTGCCCCATCGGGTTTGGATGCGATCCACGACTCTTTAGTGGAAACGTCACGCGACCGCACATTTGCTTACCAGTGGCAGGCAACATTTGTCCCGAGGGAGATCAAAACCTGTGTTTGTCGACGAGTTGTTTGTTTGATCAGGACACGGGTTTAAATCAATGTACATCAGCCTGCCAGGACAATTTAGATTGCCCGCGTAACTTTCGATGTGTCGATATACCCGGTGTCAATGAGATGTATTGCGAGCCCCTCTGATGCTACCTCAGTAGGCCTTGCATCGCCTGACTCAGGCTGCCGGCTGGTCCTCGGTCTGCGTAGATATACTCAAAACTTTCTGCATCGATGAGCGCATTGAAGGGAAGGCCAAAGCGGCCATCTGGGCCCACATACGGCCACACATTTTGGAAGATCGTCGCGTAGGCTCGACCGCCGCTGTGGTCTAAGAAAATGCTCTCTAATGGCATGTCGTATTGGCTTGCGTATTGTTGGCAATAGCGCTGGGTTGCCGGCATATGGTCTGGCGATTCGCTCAAGATGACAGCTGCCTTAAGGCCGCTTACCTGCGGATTATTCAGCATCGAGACGACTTGCGGCATCCAGCCCGAGCAGGCTCCACACCACCCGGCGGTCAAAACGAACCAGCCCGCCTTTGCTCCGGCGAAGTGGTCACGCATGCTCACCTGTTCTCCGGTGCCACAGTTCGTGAGGGCAAAGTCGTTTACTGTATCGCCTACGCACGCGAGGTTTGGATTATCGCACTGACTTGGTCTGCCACCGCCACCACCACCACCGGGATCGCCACCACCGGAGTGGGGGATTGTCCCGTCGTACTCTTCATCGATGGTAAAGTCGTTCAGGCACCATTGGTCTCCACCCTCGACCGGGATGGACAATTCATCACTGACGGTCACGTGGTCAAACACAAGATTCTTCAGTGTCGCCACGAATCGATTGTCACTGAGACTCTGTATATCGATTTCCCCCTGGGAGGCGTAAAAGACCTTTGTGCAGGCGCCTCGCTGCGTGCAATCGCTCATGATCAATGGACAGATACCGCAATCCTTGTAGTTGACGCCATCCATCACGACCACACCTGGCTCTCGTGGTGCAGTTGCTCGACCTGAATATAAGCGGATGATGAGGTTATCGATGGGCGCCATCTCCGATGTGATGGCTCTGATCTGCAATCCATACTCTTGCACCGAGACCTCGGTGCTGATGATATCTATGCCATTTTTCTCGCAGCTCACAGGTTCGACTTCATCACCCGGTAGCATGCCGCTTCCCATGGTCCCAGCCGCATTATTTTCACCGGACAAATCGATGGTCTCTCCGCTTGAATCGGTACTCCCACTACAACTCATAGAAAAAAGTGCAAGAACGCATGCGACCACGATACGAAAGGTGGTTTGACCAACCATGAAAAGCCCCCGAAACGGTTTGGATATCGTCTCAAGTCTAGCGTTCTCTTCATGTGGTTCTCAAGGTTATCCGTACTTTTGTCTCATAAAGTTGGTTAATTGTTCTCCCTTCATTCAGTCTTCTCCAGGCTAGATAGCGCTTTTTCTTAGCGACCGTTTCGGGCTGGATCTCACATCATGTCCAGATGCCATCTCCACGATATTAAATCGATCATAGGCGCTCTTTCGGCCACGCATGTGGCAAAATTATAGCGATCTATGCTCCATCAGCGCATACTCATCAATGCAATGGCGTATCAAAAACCAAAATGTGGGCTCGTTTTATCGGGCGGTGGAGCTCGAGGTGCATACGAGGCTGGCATCGCTTACTATCTCTTTGTGGACGGTCCGAGCGAGCTGAGAGACGCGGCTCATTTCAGTGTTCTATCTGGGACATCTATTGGTGCGCTGAGCGTAAGCGCGATCGCGTCCGCGCTACATCAGCCATCGGTCGGTGTCAGGCAATTCACAGAATTGTGGCGTTCACTCAGCCTTGAGCAAATTTTGCATCTCAAAATCGGTGATATCATGTCCTTGCCGGGTTGGCTGATGGGTCGGTCAAAACGTGAGGCCGTTTTTCCAGGCGAGCCTGTAAAAGCCATCCTCGATGAAGCCATCGACTGGAATCAAATCCATGTCAATCTCGCAAACGGTCTCGTCGATGCGATTTCAATTTCGGCGACCCAAGTCCCGACCGGCAAGAGCGTTGTTTTCTATGAAACGAGTGACGGTCGGCCGAGAAAGTTTTCACGGGACCCACACGTCCGGCCCGTGCATGCTCGACTCAAGGCTGATCATGCACTCGCATCGGCTGCGATCCCTTTTGTTTTCCCACCCGTTCCGCTGGATGGCATTCCTTATGTTGACGGTGGACTTCGGCAAAACACGCCGCTGTCGCCCGCCCTGAGGCTGGGATCTGACCGGCTTTTGGTTGTTGGCCTGGGTACGCACAAATCTGATGGCGATGACCTACCAAAGCATACGAATGCAAGTCCAGTGAACGTGCTGGCCAAGGTCTTGAATGCCCTCATGCTCGATCATGTTGACTATGACCTGATCCGGCTCGGGCACGTAAATAGATTGCTCGGTGACGGTAAAGAGGTTTTCGGAGAGCAATTTGTCGATCGCTTAAACCAAATGGTCGCCCCAATTCGGGGCGCTAAATATCGGATTATGCCACATGTCGTTTTGAGGCCCTCAAGAGATCTGGGCGTCATGGCAGCCCAGCATGTCCGTGAGCAGAAGCTGCGATCGTCGCGAAGTTTGATCGCCCGAGTGGTGAGAACATTGGCCCGAATGGAGAGTTACGACGAGGCTGACCTGGTCAGCTATCTTCTCTTTGACGGCGGATATTGTGAAAAGCTCATCAATCTCGGGCTCGAGGACGCAAAAGCAAGGCGGGACGACCTCATTCGCTTATTTACGGAATAGCGCGTCGTGGTGACAGGGCCATCAAAAATCCGTCGCATCGCGACAGCGTACGCCAAATCCCGATAGAACAACGGGCGAACGATTTCGACCCAGTCCCATCCAAACGGATCGCTCATTGTCGCGTTCACTGAAGTCTGCGATGGACACACCATGGAATGAGTGGCTTAGAATGGCCGTCGAGCGAACATTGAGGTGTCGGCCCCAATGGTTTCCCTCCATATTTAAGTCATGGGCCTGAATATTTAAGGTTTGTTGTATGTCATCGAAGTCCGGCGCGTTTGGATCGAGGTCCTCTGTGACCGCGATCGCAAGGTTGTCATGGGCTGAGAATGCAACGGAACGAACCCATTTTCTAGACACGGCTTGTCTCCAACCTAGATTTGAGAAATGCAATTCCAGTGAGCGTCCGTCGATGATTCTCGCCGGGCGCATCTGGTCGCTAATGGAGGGCCGAAATGGTAGACTGCGGTCCGCAACAGTAATCGCCATATTGAGTTCAGGTGTTTCGACCACCGCCCATCCTGCCCGCGTGATTCGGAGAAGGTGCAGGGCGTGGTCATCGCCAGTTGCAGCCATGAGATAGGTGACGTCATTGCCTCCTTCTCGCCTCTTGACTGGCGGGCTGAGCCAATGAGCCGGCCCAAATGGGTAGGCGACGGTTGCAGGCTCGCCGACAAATTCTCCGTTTGAGACTCGATAGTCAAAGCGACTGTTTGCGCAGTAGATGTGTACCGAAGTCCCGTCAGCCTCACCGTATGTCTCCATATAGTAAACCCGGTCACAGGGCGCCTCCGTTGTCCGCACCACACCTGGTCTGAGATGCCAGAACAAGACATGTGCTGACCGGTCTTGGACAGTGCCCATGTCGCCGTCCATCGACTCATCGCTGACACCCGCGTCGGTTGGACCCAGATCGGTTGTTCCATCGGTGCCCTGATCTGGATTGAGACTGGCATCGAGACCGACATCGAGACCGGCATCGACATCCTCATCATCATCGTCATTTGGCTCCGTATTGATGGTTGTGGACAGAGACTCAGCAACAGCACAGTCCGCCGAGCAGGCGATCAGTTCGGCCTCGTCGCTCAATTGCGCTTCGGCACTGATAACAAATACGGCCCCGTCCCCACTAAATCCAGTGATCGAATGCCCTTGAGGCCAACATCCAAGGCAGTTGTTCCGCCCTTGGCTCAGCGTATGCAGTTCCACTCGACCCGAATAGCCAACGGCGGTCAGTGGTCCCTCGTCGCCCAATCTAACAAACCAAGGCCCGTCTAGACTCTCGCTCGCTGGAAGTGTGATGTCCTCAAAAGCAAAGCTGAAGTGGCAGCACAAATGTGCATAGCTGTACCCGTCGCAGTCACGGTCTATATGATCGCAGGCTTCCGGTGAACGAGACGGACATACAGACTCTGATGCTTTTGGAACCGGTGCCGTTCGGACCAGCGAGTCGCGGACTGCGACAGGTTCGCCTCGAATTTCATCCCAAACCAATGAGAAAATGGCGCCTCCGGTGGCACTGATCAAACCCAAACGCGGCTGTTCGAGACTGTCAACAAAACGAATTTGACTTTGTTCGAATAGGACGGCTGACCCATCGCCGAGTGTTGCGCTTCTCCCATTGGGAAGTGGATTTCGCCAAACCAGTGCGGCCCCTGTTTCAGCGAGTATCATCTGCCCGCTCTGGACGATTGGCGGTTCACTGGATGCGTCGTCTTGTGCGGCATCCAATGGGCTTGCATCCGTATCAGCGGCGTCGGCCACCCCCTCGTCTAAAGGCGAACCAGCATCAAAGCTTGCGTCTATGACGTCTGCATCGTCGATGCCTGCGTCCGTTTCGCTGGGGCCAATATCGCTCCCATTAGGTATTGAGTCATCATCTGGCTGATTGGGTTGGGCTAGAGCATCATCAGAGATGAGCCCAACGGGATACACGCGTTCTCCTGGTCGAATGTCCCAAGCGACGACGTCCGTTTGTGTTTGGCCGACACCGTAGAACCCTGGTTCATCTGAGTTTGCGGGTCCGCGACCCACCAAACGGGTATTGTTGGCGGTTCCACAGCGCCATGTCCCCAGTTCGTCGTCAGGGCCACTTGATGTACCTTGGATCAACGCGCAAATGCCGTCTTCGTACGCGAACACCCAATGGGTCCCGCTGGTTGTGATATCGACGGGTCGCGGTCGATTCCTGGCGTCCATTCGAGGCGTAGACGTTGGACCATCATCCAGCACGATCATGGCTATGTCATTGACGTCATCTTCGGTCGGTTGTCCAAGAACGATAACTTGGTCCGAGTCGGATGCCCCGGCACTCCGTGCGCCAAGCTTCACATCCCCAAAAATCCCGAGTTCGACGGCTTCGAATGTCGAGTTCGTCAGGTCGATCCCCAGCCAGCCTTGGTCGGCCGGACCAGGTAGAAAGAGCCAGCCAGGGTGTCCATCACTCTGGTTTGGCGCTCGTTGGCCTCTCATGTCGCCATCGTAAGGCGGAAAAAAACCAATTTCCTGACTCTCGTTTTCAATGATTTGGATCCGACTCGGATCAATAGGTCCAACCGGTGGTACACCGGAGTCCCCGGCCGGTTCGATCGTTGCATTAAATCGCTTCAAGAAAAGGCGGCCACCACGCCACCAAGCAACCAGGGTCTCGTCGCCGCCACCGAGGACGACATACTCGTGGGCTTTTGGATGTAGCTCAGGTGGGATGTCGATCACGTAGTCCGGTATGCTTGAATCCATCGGAGCCGCATCGACTATGGCCATCGCATCTATGACAGGAGCCGCATCGACAATGTGTGCATCGGGATCGACACTCGCATCGATTTCAATGGGGATTTGAGAATCCGGTTCTAAACCCAGTGTGACGTTCGGCGTCTGTTCACCACAGGCGCAAAAGAGGGTGGATAGGAAAGCAACAAGGTGTACGCATCGGTTCAGCTTCGTCATGTTGCTTTCATATCGGAAAAGCGGGTGTCGCGTCTACTCTTCTAAGCGCTCGAGAAGTCGAATTGACCTCGGAGGAATGCGCAGGTCGTTATTGTTCACGACGTCTTGGCTTTCGAGATCTCGATAGTTGCCCATTGGCAGGCCTCTAACGCGTCTCTCATTGCCGCCTCGATTTACGACAACCGTTACATCTGTGTGATTGTCGTTGTTGCACGCCATGCGATACACCCATTGGTCTCCATCAACATCGATTGTCGTTCGCTGACCACGGCTGAGCGCCCGGTAGTTTCGGCGTACAGCGATCATCGATCTGAGCCGCTCGCGAAGGGCGATCTGTGCATCGCTCAATTGGGTCTCATCCCAAGGCATCATTCGGCGGTTATCTGGATCACCTCCACCGGCCAACCCAACCTCATCACCGTAATAAATCAATGGGATGCCGGGTGATGTCATGAGCACACCAAAAGCGAGTCCTAACTGCTCATAACTGGCCGGGTTTTGTGGCTGTTGGGGCGTTAAATTCCAACCCTGACCTGGATTGCTTCCTTCACGACAATTTCCGATCTCACCGCTCGCAAAATGAATGGCTCTTGGAATGTCGTGATTACCGATCCAAGTCGTCATGATGGCATCCCTAGGATAAGCCGTTCGGTTGACATTATCCATCCACCCTTGCAGTTCATTCATTCGGCCTTGAAAGATGCCTTCGCAAAGACGTGCTTTCAAAGGGAAATCAAATTGGCCATCGAGCTTAGTCGAGGGTTCGATGTAGCTGGCGAGAAGACCGATATCATCATAGGCAAAGGTCTCTCCAACAAGATAAAATCGGTCACCTTGAGGCGTTGGGAATGCCTCATTGAGAGCGGCACGTAGGTCCGTTAGCCACTCGTTTGATACGTGTTTGATGGCATCTAATCTAAACCCATCTAAATTATACTCTCGCGCCCACCACAGCGCATCAGCCACCGACCAGGCTCGCGCGTCGGCATTGTCAAAGTCAAAGGGGGGTAGATAGTCAGTGAAGGCACACCGTGTACCCCAATACGGGTCATTCCAGAGATTCAAGGGCCCGCACAGTGCGAATCCGTCATTGGGCCGACCATCTCGACCATCACCTCGGGCAAACCACTCTGGGTGCTCACGATAAAGACCGCTTTCTACATCGACATGATTCATCACGTAGTCGAATAAAACCTTCATGCCACTGTCATGAGCCTCATCGACGACGCTTCGAAGATCGTTGGCAGTTCCGATTCTTGATTCCACCGCCGGAATTGGTCGGGGATTGAGTGGGTCGCTAAAATCGATGTTCTCAGGAGATGGCCAATATCCATGGTACCCGGAATATTGATTTGGATCTGTTCCAGGATCGATTGCTGCTCCAGCAAGGTCCCGATTTTTGTAGGGGGCTGACAGCCAGAGCGAAGTGACCCCGAGGTCATCCAAATAGCCTAATTTTTGGGACAGTCCGACCAAGTCGCCACCCTCAAATTGACCACTTGGGCCGGTGGCGGCATTACCCCCTGTCGCACCGTCCACAGGTTGCGACTGACCATCCGAATCGTAGAATCTATCGACCATCACGAAGTACATAATTTCATCGCGCCAGTCGGCGACATCCGGATCCCCGCATCGGCCAAAACGCGCTGTGGTTTCACTGCAATCGACGGTTCGTATCGAATTCTCACCGCCGAGCCCATCGGACACTTGTTCCATGGCCCCTGGATCAGAGATCCAAACCGGGTCGGCGTTGCCATTTTGGTAGGTCACGAATTTGTAGGCATAACGGCCATTGTCCATTTCAATTTCCGCTCGCCAAATGCCATCATCTTGCCGCTTCATCTCGACGGCATTCTCAAGCCATGCTGTGAACTCACCCGCGACGAGAACCCGATCATACCCTTGGTTATTCGAACCCAGACTAAACAATTGACGGGAACATGGACGGGGTTGGCACTGAAAATCGACGCAGGAGTCCGTCGGGGTCTCGCAGTCGCTCCAAGTCTGGCATTCCGGGACGTCGCAGCCACCGTTGACGCACACCAGACCCGCTGCACACTCCTCAGTTTCAAGGCAGCCCCTACAAGCCCCATCACTACAGACCTGACCTGTGTCGCAATCAGCAGGCCCTTCACAGGGAGCCGTCTCGCATTGCCCGGTGTCAGGTGAACATCGTTGTCCAGGTTCGCAATCACAGGGCGCGCACTGGTATTGGCGGCATACAGGCCGGTCCTCTACGATACAATCGGCATTGAAAGTACAGTCCGGTTCAGACGGACAGCTGTGGGTCAGGACGCTGTTTTGGTCCCCGGACCCGTTGTCCGCTCGCTCTGCATTCTCCGGATCTGTCACCCATGTGTTGTCTACGATAAATTTATACTGGTAGCGCCCTGGCTTTAGCTGAACATCTATGTGGAATTCCCCTGCGCTGTTGGGTCCACTCATGGAATATGAGCCCGCCCACGTCGACGGGCACTCGAAGTCACCAGCCACCTTGACCGCAGTGGCTGGTGCACTGCCATTAGCCCTATAGACGAAGGTGTGAATACATCTGTCAGGGTCGCTCTCGTCATCTGCCGGCGCACTTGGACACAGACCTGTTTCTGAGTCGGCGTCAGAGGTTACGACCCCGCTATCTAATGCCACATCGGAGGGGACATTAGGACGCGGGTCAGTGGGATCTGGATTCAGACATCCAACGCTGAGAATCAGAAACACAAATGGAACAATATTTAAGGTCTTCACACATCACCTATCGACGAAAGGAAATGCCTTTTACGGCGCAATCCTTATCAAATCAAGGAGTTCATCTTTGATGCAAGTGCCTAGGCGAAAAGTTTTTGCTCGAATCCAGATCAGTCCAATAAAAAACTTTACTCGATGCGTTAAATATGTGTACATTTGTTCAGTATTAAGTACTGAACAGATGATCATGTTATTAACTCTCAAAATCAAAGATCTTGCATTGATCGAATCCGCCGATATCAGCCTGTCCTCGGGTCTCATTGCACTCACCGGTGAAACGGGATCTGGTAAATCACTGGTTCTAGAATCCGTTCGTCTGATACTCGGTTCAAGGGCTAACAAAAGCCTGGTGCGCAAGGGGGCGTCGTGTTGCGATGTACAAGCGCTCTTCGATATCACTGACACCCCCCATGTCAGGTCAACCTTGGACGAACTTGATATTCCCTATGAAGCTGATCTCATTGTCCGACGGGTGGTGTCGCAAACGGGTCGGTCGCGCGCGTACTTGAATGGTGTTTTATGTCCACTCGCTGTCCTTAATCGGGTTGTGAGTCAGTTGGTCGATGTACTCACTCAGCACGGTTTTTATCAACTCTTGAAAAGTGAACATCACTCCGCATTGATAGACGCAGTCGGCCAACACGAAAGTGACGCGATAGCCGTTCGTGATAGCTACGCTGATATACGCCGCATCGAAGGAGAGATCCATGAGCTCGAAACACGGTCGCAGGCGATGGCAGATCGCGAAGATTACATCAGATTCCAGATCCGCGAGATCGAAGACGCTGAACTGCATGACCCGACCGAGATAGAGTCTCTAGAAGCAGAATGCGCGACGCTGAGGAACTTGCAGCGATTGCTCGAATACAGCCATGGTGCGGGCACTCAATTGTATCATGGAGAAGATGCAATCATCGACCGAGTCAAGGCCCTGCTCTATGACAGTGAGCGGACCGTTCAGTTCGATAAGTCTTTATCAGCTTTAGTCGACCAGCTGTATGGAGCCGTCTCAGCACTAGAAGATGTGGCGACGAGTTTGAGTGAGTACCAACAGCGGCTGCCCGATGATCACAGCCGCCTTGATTGGGTCGAGAACAGGTTAAATCAGCTCTGCAGATTAAGGCGGAAATACGGGGGGTCCCTAGATGAGGTTATCGAGCGCTACACGGGATTAAAAACAGAGCTGTTAGGCTTGACTGATGTCGATGGTCAGCTCGAACGGCTGCGTATACAGCGGCTCGATTTAGTGGCCACTCTCGAGCCGATGGCTTTGCGTCTCAGCGAACACCGAATGCAAACATGTCAGGTCTTTTTGGCGTCTGTCGTAGACCAAATGCGTCTACTAGGGATGGACGATGCTGAAATGGATGTCGAGAGGCGCCCTGTAAAAAATGGCATCTCCAGTTCCCTTGGTTCCATTGGTCCTAACGGGCTTTACGCCCTTCGATTTCTACTCAAGACAAACAAGGGCTATGATGCTCAGCCCATTGAAAGTATCGCCAGTGGCGGCGAACTATCCCGAGTGATGCTGTCCATCAAGCGGGTCATGGCCTCTCAGGACACAGTGTCGACCTATTTATTTGATGAAGTCGATGCAGGTGTTGGTGGAGAGACAGGTGAAACCATCGCAGACATGCTCCATGACATCGCTGAGCAGCGCCAGGTCATCTGCGTCACTCACCTGGCACAGGTCGCGTCCCGGGCCGAGACACATTTACGAATCAGCAAGACCTCAGTCCATGCGCAGACCCGTACTTGTCTCGAAATGTTAAATTCGAGGACTCGCATCGCTGAAATCGCAAGAATGATAGGCGGGCGCGCAGACAAATCGCATACGCGCCTGTGCGCAGAAGAAATGCTGCGTGCATCCGCACAGGCAGCCTGAGCTTAGGGAAGGGGTAAGTTACCTTCGGTATCGAGTGTTTGAAACCCGATGAAGTCGCTGACCCGATCCACTAATTCGGGACAGTCAATAAATGGGTTTCGATTACCTTGGCGCTGCGAAACCCGCTGATTTCTGAGTTGCTCTCGGTCGTCGGGCGGGTCTATTTGGTTCCATTGACGTAGAATCATCTCCTCATCACTGGCGATATCGATACCCCAGCGTACCGACATATAGAATACGATTCGGGCGATGTCTCCACGTCTCTGGTTTCTTACCTGCCAAACCGTGTCGCCGGACCTGTTCTCACCCAAAACAGATGGCAAGTGATCTAGGTTTCGTTCGTTGACAACCTCGCCAAATCGAAAACTGCCGCGGGTGCTGTTGGAGCCGGGTGTAGATGGCATGAGATTGTGGATGTCAGACTGCTGATGTTCGTAAACCGCGGGATTGCCCTCTTCGGTCGCCATCCGCGCTCTGGGCATGACATGCTCGCAGTTTATTTCCTCGCGGGATGGATCTTCTGTTTGCGATGCAGGCGTTGTATGCCCGGTATAAACGCACTCGACGATATAGCCACCGGACACACCCTGATAGCGTTCGACTTCAGTGAACATGATATTTCTGGCCGTCGTGTAGCGATTCAGGTTCCCCCCCAGGTCCGCTTCAACGCTAATGGGCCGATAGGCGTTTCTCAATTCTTCATGGAGCGTCGCAATAAGTCTCTGACTCGGGATATTAGCCCAAACATTGCAGGCGCTGCCCGCGGAAAAACCGGCATCGCTCTCGCCGATGGGTTTTGGCGGGACGATGCCCATCATATCGGGTGTGTTGGGAGCGGTCATAGGGGCCGCTGTGTACACAGGGGTTTCGGGACCACAGCCAGACGTCAGCATTACCGTTGTTAGGATGGTCGCCACAAGCACGTTTAAGACGAGGTCCGAGCGATATATATTGCTCATTACGAACTCCAGTTCTGTCCACTTCTAGCTTATCACGCCTTCGCATCTTCGGATCAACTCAGGCGTACCTTACCCGACAAGACGGGGCAAACACCCAAGCTTACATGAGACTCGATTTGAGTGCCGTTTAAAGTGCGTCCGAATGAGAGACTGCTTGGGGCGCAGCCACGTAGGCCGAGAGAAGGAAAGGTCTCAAGACGGCTTAGCCGCGTCGGCCTTTTCGCGTCTCAAGGACATAGTCGACAAGAGCGCCGTCGCGGAAGCTCATTTGGACTCGACCGTCTGTTCGTTCGACGACGATGGATTGACCGCTCTCGACGCTCCACTCTTTGGCAGCAGCAACCGCTTCGAGTCGGCCATCGATGACCTTCTCATCAACTCGATTACCCACTTTGTAGGTTGTGGGCTCTACGGGGATATCGTCCTCGTCTAATTCGTCGTAATCTCTGCCGGGGCCTGCGTCGTTTGTCGCTGCCTCAACCTCGTTTGCTGCTTCTGGCTCAACCGCCTCAGCACTGACCTCTTCATTCTGCTCCGTGACCTCGGTGGTCTCGGGTTCGATGTTTGTCGTCTCGGACATCGCGTAATTCCTTTGAGTTTCTCTGCAGACGTGACCATTCACCTCTGCCGTCTCAGCTTAACGAGAGCGCGGTCTCTAACATGGATCGGGGACAAGATACAATTGCAATTCGCTCTCACCGGGTTTCGCGAGTCAATTGGTGTATTTTCCTGTTGGTTTGACCGCAATCAATTCAAAAAGAGTCTGTTTCCACTCAGGCAACCACTGTAAGTTAAACACATGGATGCATGGGCGATCGATCTGGGGACAACACACACGGTCATAAGCTATTGGCTGGAGGACGGACAGGTGAGTCATATCCTCGACCTTCCCAAGCTGACTAAGATAACGGATGTGGACGCTGTCGGTCTCGAGCCGGCCCTGATTCCATCTGCTCTGGCTTTTGTTGGACGCACAGAGTCCATGTCTGTGAGCCAGCGCTTGGGCTCGTTATTTAGTCCGTCAGCGAGTCGAAGCGGAGAGATCGTTGGACGAGCGGCTTTGGACTTAAACCTCGGCCACGGCGTCATTGAAAACGTCAAGTCTCGTCTCGGTCATTCGCCCTGTATGCCTGTCCTGACCTACCACGGTCGTGCGATAACGGTACGAGACGCGGCACAGACGTTTATCAAGGCACTTGTATCGGAAGTGAAATCGACGACCGGTCACCGAATCCGTAGATGTGCCTTCACTGTGCCAATCGATAGCTTTGACTGCTATCGAACAGAACTGAAAAATATCGCTCGCGCTGTCGGAATTAGAGACATTTCCTTTATCGATGAACCGGTCGCTGCCGCTCTGGGGTACGGCCTTGACCTCCAGCTGGAACAGACAGTCTTGGTGGCCGATTTTGGTGGAGGTAGCCTCGATTTTGCAGCCGTTCGATTGAGTCCTCGCCTGAGCCGGCAGGGACGATGTGATGTCTTGGCCAAGGCGTCCGTTGGTGTCGGTGGCCATGATATCGACCGGTGGTTAGCCATCCAAGTTCTTCGAAGCCGGCAGGTCGAATACAGCCATGATGAGTCAGAAATGGATGACGTCTGGACCCGTTTGCTGCTCCGAGAGGGTCGTCGAGTCAAAGAGCAGGTCTCAGTGACTGGCCATTCGACCTTCGACGTACTGCCCCATCCTCGGAACGGCGACACTCACGGGGCTCGATATGTCGATGTCGATGCCAGCTTTCTTGACTCGACTCTCAATGAGCACGGGTTCTATGAACGCATTGAGACCGCTTTGGACGATATACACGCGCAACTGGTCGATATCGGAACATCTCAGTCTGCCATTCAGCAGGTTTTATTGGTGGGCGGGACAACCTTACTTCCCGGAGTGAGAACACATTTCAATGACCGTTTCGGTCCGGAGAGAGTGAGGCAGTGGTGTCCCTTTTCGGCGGTGGCCTCAGGGGGGGCTGCTTTCTCGGCTGATGTGTTCAAGCAAGACGACTTCATCGTTCACGATTACGCCCTCGCAGCCCAGACAACACTCGGCGGTGAAACCAGCCATATCCCCATCATAAAAAGGGGAACTCGTTATCCGACAGATGCGCGCCATTTCGCTCAGCAGTTTACCCCCAGTTGCCCATTGGGGGTACCGGAAGTCATCTTTAAATTGGTCATTTTTGAAATTGCACATCATGCCATCGGTCAGTCTAGTTTGAACGAGACTTCAGGGCGTCACGCGCTCAGGCCCAATCGAATGGCTCTCAATGGGGTAGACCCCATTTTGGGACGGCTTGAACCACCCCATCAGCCAGGTGATCCCGGTCCGAGGCTCGATGTCTCTTTCTTTATCGATAAGCACCGCTGGTTACGGACCACTGTCATCGATTTGAAGACGGGTGAAACACTCCTTGAAAAACACCCGGTGGCACAGCTTTTGTAATCGAGCCTTAGGGTAAGACGCAGCGAAGTTGACCCGCTGAGAAAAGGTTGTTGCCATCACGGCATTCCTCAAGCTCATTTTCCTGATCAAGAATGATGTACAAACCGACAGAACCACCAAAAGGGACTGTATCGGAACCCATACGGAATTCCGCTTCACCATTGGCCGCGAGGCCGTCAATGGCTCTCGCTTCGTCCAAGAGCGTCCCGCCTTGTTCCGGGTTACCGGCATAGGCGCGAAGTGTGAATGGGGCTGCATCGATAGCGCCGCGATTGGCGACCACTACGTTAAAAAATGAACGGGGACACGCCGCTGGCATCGAGTCCACGCGCAGGACGACAAGGTCTGGGAGTGCGCTGGGCGGGATGACGTCTACGATGGTTTCGTTATTGTCCTCTCTGCATTCACGCTCTTGTCCAAACTCGGGATGGCCGCCCGCGTCAACTCGAGCGGTAATTTGGTCTGGAAGTCCGGGAGGCTCATTTGGGTCGCCATCGGCATCGTAGACCAACGTAACCCGAGTGACTTGGCCTGGCGCGAGGGGGCGGCCAATGGGTTCGGTCAGGGGTGCCCCGTCGGCATTTAGCAAAGACCTGCGCTGACCAGCCCAAGTCCCATCTATCTCAACCAAAACTTCTGGGCCCACGCGCAGGTCTCCCTGATTTGCGACGAGTAGGTCGATCTGTGCGATAGAAGACAGCGCGCTACAGCCATCGCCCGGGGCGTTTACTTGTAAGTCAGTCACGACTAAATCGGGCGCGATGCCTCGGCTTCTCGGCTGAGAACGATAGGTGTTGTAGGACCGGCCATTCAAGACTTGCCAGCTCTCTGGAGCAACAACTGGGATTCGACCACTCTCGTACACATTGGTCACATGGTAACTATGCTGATTCCAGATCCGTCTGGCCGATACCCATCGATCATTTGGGTCGCCCCAGACCTCGATTCCGGAATTATATTGGTCACGCCAGCGTGGCCTATCTGGGTCGCCGCTATTGTCATTTCTCTCGGAACAAAATTCAGATTCTGTCGACGTCGAGAAGACGATTTCGGCATTACCATCATTGTCGACGTCTGCAACGACTGGATACTCAACCCGTGTTCGACTTTCCGAGGGTTCTTTGAGTAAGACGGCACCGGACAGTCCATCATAAATTCTAAACCAGCACTCGTCGTTGTAGATGACTTCAGCCGCACCATCGCCGTTGAAATCAAAGAGAGTGGAGCCTGTGACTCGACTCGAATCATCCTCGGTCCTTCGTTTCCAGCCGTTATGCAAGCAGACACATTGGCCCGAGGCGTGGTTGCAGACCGTATCCGGGGCCCTGCAATCAGCATTGTCAGCGCATGAATTAGCGCCATGATCTCTCGGCTCATCCGCCTGTTCATTGTCGTCTAGTAAATCGGGCCAGGTTGCACACGATGGTGAGTTAGATTGTAGATCGAGCATTGCGTAACCCGATTCGAACGCACTGCCGACTTCGGGGAATCCATCACCGTCGAAGTCGTCGACATTGGGGGCGCCACCGCTCCCTCCAAGATTCATCGAGTGACTGGAGATCAATCGACCGGTTTGACCATTAAAAATCTGAATCCGTCCGTTGCTGACCAGTACCAACTCAGGGAGTCCATCGAGTGGGTTATCTGGACCTGGCGGTTGATCTTGATCGACGCCATAGATGTCGGCGATGGCACAATAGCCTTCATTGGCCGCTTGATCATCATTGACTTGGTTTCCCCGCCATTCGACGACCAGTCGGCCGCCACAAAATGCGTTTTCATCGTCATTGGTCGGTTCTATGGCACCCCCATTCATGCTGCAATCCGAGCGGCTCTGGGCGCCCTGAGGAGGCGTGGGCCAACGATAGACCGAGGAGCCCGCGATAATTTGGGGCTGACCTGTGCCAAGAAGATCAGCAACGCAGCCCAAGGCACCTTGAGATGGATTACGCCCGCGGGCACCATTGCCTTCGAAACGATCGCCAAATCGCAATTGGCCCATCGGGTCCCTAAAAACGGTGATCACGGTTCGCCCGATGACAATTTCAGAAAAACCCTGGCCGTCTAAGTTGACGATCATAGGGGCGGGGTTGGGTCCTTGGTTCAGCTCTCCATTAAACGCAATATCCAGTTGATGACCCATATGGTCGAAGAGAACCAGCCCGCCATTTTCATGGTTGGCGATGATTTCAGGACGGCCGTCGGTCGAGTCTACCGGGTCAAGATCGCCAAAAGCCATGGGTGCCGTCGGATCGAGAATACCATCTTGGCACCGATAATCACCTGGGCCCGGCAAGACGTCTCCGATTTCCCATCGCTGGTCACCGAGGACAGACACGACGTCCATGCCTTTCAACCGGCCGCCTCCATGCACGATTCGGAGTGCTCCATTATTGGTAAAATTGCTGTCGCAAAAACTTAAAAAGATCAGTTCAGGTATGTCTTGTTCCGTGATCTGACCGTCGCCATTGTCGTCATCCAAGTTTCCGACCAATGGCGTGACCACGACCTGGCTGCTGGCACCAAATGGTCGGTCGGCGGCAATGGGGTCCGATGGGCCACCGCCCCAAATAATCTCAGGTGTTGGCAGCGCGTCTTCAATGGGGGCTGGTGGCAGGCTACAACTGGGCGCCACGGGTTGCCCTAAACAGCGTCCTGCTGAACACCTCATGAATTGAGGGCAGTCCCAATCATCCCCACACGTACAGCCAGCTAAACCATCGGAAAAGACCCGACATTCGCTCAGAAAACCATGTTGCTCAAGACCGCAGATATACTCTTCGACCTCATCTGACCCGTTGTCGGCACAACGCACGACACGGTTATCGATGCATCGACTCGAACCAGGCAGACATGTGTCCGGTCGGCATTGTTCGTTACAATATTGGTCATCTGCACAATCCAAGTCTGTTGTGCATCGCAGGTCACGACAGAGTGCGCCAGATTCATCTTCCTCACAAATTTCAAAATCTCTGCAGTCAAGGTCTGAGCAGGTCAATGGTATACAGGTGATTGAGACGCCGTCGTCTTCACAGCGTGTCCCGTCTGGACACATGTTGACCTCACAGGGTGAGTTTGCTTGATTCCGCACTCCGATATCAGTCAGAGAACCACCAATAAACCGATCCGCCAGTGGCGGCGGTACGAATGGATCAGCATCGGCGACTGAGCTCGCTGTAGCCGGGCCGCTGTCATCACAAGCAGCTATGCATAAACTCATGAACAGAAGCGGGTAGAGAGGTGTCTTGAACATGGTCTTTCGCTGCCGGGTGGTTGAGTGACCTGATCATACCTCAAGTCACTGTCCAATGCATATTCTGAAGGCCCAACCAGTCCGCCGGTCTATTGAACAGGTGTTCACGGGCGGACTGGCTTAATTATGTCAACGGGCTAGGGCGATATGGTTGATTTATCTGTCAATTGATTGAAAAACTTGGCATCTGCCATCCGCAGGCGAGCAACTGGCCAAGGTATCGAAGGTGAGAGCATGAAAACCAAGTTTGTTGTATTGAAGTTCGGTGGGACCAGCGTGGCATCGTCGGAGCGATGGACCTCGATTATTGAGACAGCGCGCCGTCGAATGGAGGCTGGGTACAAACCCGTACTGGTGTGCTCTGCCCTCGCTGGCGTTAGTAATCAATTGGACAGGCTCTTAGATTCGGCCCTTCAAGACCAGCACCGTCCAATTCTTGACCAGGTCAGTGCACAGCATATTGCGTTGGCGCAAAGTTTAGGCATCGATACCGGTTGGCTGGACGAGGCTCTCCAACCTTTGCGTCGTTTGGCTGACGGAGCCGCCTTAATCGGCGAAGCGACACCTCGTATGAAAGCAGCCGTCATGGCCATGGGTGAACTGCTTTCAACTCGAATTGGTGCTCGTTATATGGTGTCTCAAGGCATTCCCGTGACATGGATAGATGCGCGTGACCACTTGGAGTCGACATCCAGCACAGGTGACATTGCTTGGCTATCTGCCCATTGTGATGACGCATTCTGTGCCGAGACACAGGATGCGTTTGCAAAATATGACTGTCTAATTACCCAGGGTTTCATCGCAAGCAATCAACAGGGTGAGACCGTACTATTGGGTCGCGGTGGTTCCGATACATCAGCTGCCCTATTGGCAGCGCGAATCAATGCAGAGCGGTGCGAAATATGGACGGATGTTCCAGGGGTCTACACAGCGAACCCTCGGGATATTCCGGACGCACGAATGCTCAAATTACTTGGCTATGACGAAGCCCAAGAGATCGCATCGGCTGGGGCATCAGTCCTGCATCCACGTTGCCTAGTGCCGGTTCGACGGCATGGAATCCCGCTTCATGTACGCTGTACGCAAAGGCCCGACCTTGTCGGGACAATCATTGGACCCAATGCGCCGGACACGGCTGAAGTCAAAGTGATATCGGCCAGGCGGGGGATTACTCTGGTCTCGATGGATACATTGGGCATGTGGCAGAGCGTTGGGTTTCTTGCCGACGTGTTCGCCTGTTTTAAACACCATGGTATCAGCGTCGATTTAGTCAGTACATCGGAGACCAATATTACCGCGTCTTTTGACCAAATCACCAACGTTATCGCCGAGTCGAACTTGGACGCATTGATCTCCGACCTCCGGATGCACTGCCAAGTAAGCGTTCTTCGTGATTGCGCATCGGTGAGTTTGGTCGGTCGACATATCCGGGCGATTCTGCACCAACTGGGTCCTGCGTTGCAGGTGTTTGAATCTCAAAAAATCCACATGCTATCTCAAGCAGCCAGCGATTTGAATCTCACCTTTGTGGTCGACGCTGCGCAGGCGGATCGTCTCGTTGGCAAATTGCACGGGTTATTGTTTGGAGACGAGACAGCGTCCCCTCATTTGGGGCCGACTTGGAGAGAAACCTTTGACGATAAGACGCGTCTTGGTCGAGATGATACGCCCTGGTGGGTCTCGCAACGAGACGCTCTATTAGAGCTGTCTGAAGACACCACGCCCGCGTTTGTCTATCATGGTCAAAGCATTGACCAAGCCGCGTCATCGTTAATGGGTTTAGACGCCATTAGCCGAGTCTTTTATGCCGTCAAGGCCAATGACAATCCGGATATTCTCACTCGTTTAGCTGACTCGGCCCTTGGGTTTGAATGTGTGTCCATCGGAGAGCTGGACCATGTATGGCATTGCATCCCTAATCTAGACCCCAAGCGCATCTTATTTACCCCCAACTTCGCCCCCCGGGCAGAGTACGAATACGCCCTATCTAAGAATGTTTTTGTCACTGTCGATTCGCTCTTCCCCCTAGAAAACTGGCCCGAGATTTTTCAAGATAGAGAAATCTTATTGCGGCTTGATCCAGGTCGGGGACGTGGTCATCATGCATATGTGCGGACCGCCGGGTCACAATCTAAGTTCGGCATTGCGCCCGACGACTTGGCACGGGCGTCTGAGGCTGTGCAGGTGGCCGGGGCCAATGTCATTGGTCTGCATGCTCATGCAGGCTCTGGAATTCGAACTCCGGATGCGTGGACTCATACCGCACACTTTTTGGTTGATGCACGTCGTTACTTCCCTAACGTTCAGATCCTGGATCTGGGTGGCGGTTTGGGCGTCGTTGAACGACCGGGTCGTGCGCCTCTCGATCTCAAGAAAATGGGCGATCTACTCCTACGTTTCAAAGCCCTCCACCCAGACCTCGAGCTGTGGCTGGAGCCAGGTCGGTATTTAGTGGCACAAGCCGGGGTTTTGTTGACGCGGGTCGTTCAAACAAAGACCAAGGGCGATGTTCGCTATGTCGGCGTTGATGCAGGGATGCACACTTTTCTACGACCTGCGCTCTACGGTGCTTGGCATGAGATTGCTAACCTCTCAAAACACGATGCCCCTTTGGCGTACGAGTATAATGTCGTGGGGCCAATTTGTGAGACGGGTGATACGCTTGGCTATGGACGAATTCTGCCGGAGACCATGGCCGACGACATTCTCATATTGGCAACCGCAGGCGCCTATGGGCGAACGATGAGTTCTGATTACAACCGTCGCCGACGTGCGGTTGAATACGTGATTTAATGCTGGTTAGAGCCGGTGTCATGGTCAGTCGATGAGAGGGATTTGACCTTGAGCCATGAAACCACTAATCAATGTCCATGATTCTCGATTTGAAACGACCGGCAACGCCAAGTGTGGGCCGCTGGCTCCTCGTGGTTTTTGGGTCCATCGCTGTCATGGTGATGATCGGCGGACTGACTCGGCTCACCCAGTCCGGTTTATCTATGGTGACATGGAGGCCTGTGACAGGCTGGCTCCCGCCCATTGGTGAGGCCGCCTGGGATGCCGCATTTGCTCAATACAAGGCCTTTCCCCAATTCCAGAAGATGAACCAGATGATGACGCTCCCCGAGTTTAAGTTCATCTTCTTTTGGGAGTACTTACACCGCCTCTGGGGCCGGATTATCGGACTCCTATTTTTTGTTCCATGGGCCTACTTTGTCGTCCGCCGCCGGATGTCACGTCGTTTCATGGGCCTTACATTCATCGGTTTTTGCCTCGGGGGACTCCAGGGCGCCGTCGGATGGTGGATGGTCAAAAGCGGTCTCGTCGACAATCCAGCTGTCAGTCACTATCGACTGGCGGTCCATCTAGGACTGGCACTCACATGTGCCATGTATATCCTGTGGCTGGCTCTAAATGTATTTCCGGGTGACGCGCGTACGAAGGACAAAACAGGTCAACAATGGACCATCGTATTTCTGGCTCTCGTTATCGTCCAGATCATCTACGGCGCTTTTATGGCGGGTACCAAAGCGGGCTATATGTACCAGAGCTTCCCATTATTCAACGGCCAGTTTTTTCCGCAAAATGCCTATGTGGCCAGTATGGGGGCAGCCAACTTTGTTGAGAATCTCGACATGCTCAACTTCATTCATCGTAGCCTTGGTTGGGGTGTGGCGCTTTTCGGGATTTACATGACGATTAAGCTCATGAGGCGCGTGCAGACCCGCAATCAACGGAATCGGCTGTTGTGGATCCGCGGTCTTGTCGGTGCACAATTTCTACTGGGTGTAAGCGTCGTACTCGTCCCGGGTGTCCCGCCTTTACTAGGTGCCGCACATCAGATCGGTGCGTTTGCACTGTTAGCGACCACCGTCGCACTTTTGCATAGCTACCGCAGGGTTGACTCAGGCGCGGTCTGATTGCGCATTCATTTCAGCGCACCGACCCAGTATCTCAGCGATTCGCTTTGGCTCTTCAAGCAGTGGGAAATGAGTGCCATCAAAATGTTGGAGCGACGCGTCTTGTAATTTGGCGAATGCGGGCGTGATTTGCTTGGCTGGTGTGAGCCAGTCCTGGCTGCCGACAGTCATAACCACAGGCACATCAATGGTATGAAGCCAGTTTTCAGTCGCATGGTCATCGGCGGCACAGGCCACTTTCAAGTAGGTTGATAAATCCAGTTCGAGAATCTCTTGGGCCATGTCTTGAAACTGCTTATGACCACCTCGAACAAAACCGATTTTATCGAAGAATGTTTGCGAAATAGGCCGCTTTAGGAGCTCACGCAAGGGCGGTTTATACAGGGAGGTAAGTTTTGGTTCATAGTCCGCAAAGAGGCTGACAAGGCGCTTACCTAAGCCGGCGAGTCGACCATCAAAAACACGACTCATGAGCCGTCCATGGACACCATGGATGAGCGCCATCGCACCGACTTGATGGCTGTGTTGTCTATAGGCTTGAAGTGCGACCTGCACACCGAGGCTCCATCCAGCAAGGCCAAAACTGTCAAGGCCTAGATGGGAGACGATCGCGCCAAGATCGCCATAATGATCTGCAACGGTTGGTGGTCTCAAACCATGATCAGACCCATGTTGGGCTCGATAATCCCAGGTGATGAGGGTGCACTGGGTCGGTAAATGCTTAAAGACCCTGGTCCAGACGTCTATTGTCGCACCATGGCCGTTGGCCATGACCAGGATATTTGGTCCGTTACCAACGATATGATAGCGGATTCGAGTCCCATCGAAGCTGTTTAGATCGTAGGCGTTAATCAACTCATCCCCAGTCTGCGAATCCAGTCCATGAAAGAGACTGTCCTTTAGTATATCGCGTTATTGATGCTCTGAGAATACACAGTTCTGTGGGCGCAAAACCCTGTCCATAGGAACAGGCCGACGGGGGGGGATTGTTCAGGTGTGCGTTACGGGTGCTGAGCGACGGATCTTGTGGGCATGGCCCCCTCTACAGACCACCCAGGTCATGATTCATGAGAACACTGAGTTGATATCCGGAAAAAGAAGGATAGATTCGGCACACTCCGCCCACACATTTAAGTCCGCCTCTTTGGCTACCTACGGTGCTTTTGATGATCATTGACTCAGAGGCATTCCAGCTCAGTATCCCTGCGTAAAACTGTTGCCTCGCACCACCTCGGGTGTCTTGATTATCAAGGCCATGTTCGAATGTAAGGCTTCCCAGTCCCGCCTTTTGAATGCCAAAGAAGCTGCTGCCACGTTCATATGACGTGCCCTCCAATGTGCGGAATTCATAATTTGCTGCGAGCTGGAGAGAGTAGCCATTGGTAATAAATTGAATGTAATCAACCTCGGCGTGGGACATGTCTTTAATATCTCGTGTTGTTGGCCCGCCCGTCGCGTCTTCATCGCGATAGCCACCGCTCACAGCATAGCGTGACCGACCGGAATCAAACTCACCTTTCAGACCGCCGTAACCGTGCAATTGGGTCACTTCGCTTAGATCATCCGGGTCGATGACTTTGTACATGCCATTGATATAAACGACAAAGTCACCCTCTAAGAATGCCTGCTCTAGTCGCACTCGGGTGGCATATTCATTCTCGCCTTTGGACGTCTCTTGATCGATTCGGTCAAGGGTTGGGGCCTGGTTGTATCGCACGGGTTCATCGTAACGGTTGACGGAGCCGTACTGACGAAACTGATCTAAGTAGATGGCTTCCACGACCAGACTCGTATCCCCGACGAAGAAATCAACCGCGCCGTATGCGGCTCTCCCGTCTGTGACCTGATCGAATTCACGGGTCTGTTGAAAGTCTGCCTCCATGTAGAGGGAGCCGTAGTCACCAAGGGCGGGGAACTCGAGGTATGCACCCACATTGCTGCTCCCATCGTTCATTTGGCTGACGGCCGATGAATCATGATTTTTTCGATAAAGATAGTGGGTCCCTAAGGTCATCCGTAAAGACCCCAGTCTTAAATTCCGCAGCGCGTACCAACCGCCAGCCAGAATGTCCTCAGGATCATCGACAAATCGCTGATTGAGTATATCGATGTTGACAATATTTGCTCGACCGGCAAAAACGCCAGCGCCCTGCCGATTTGAACTGTAGGCGAGCTCTCCGCCCCGTAAGAGGACATCCAATCCAGCCTCATCCACCTTACGCAGATTTAAAACGATGCCGCGCCCGAGCTGACGATAGATATCTCCGACCTTGATGGTCCAATCGCCCAGTCGGTACTGTAATTTGAGTCGTTCGATGCGCGCGTCGTTTTCGTGCCAGGGCTGTTCAGTATCCCAGAAATACATGCTGTCCAACCGCAGTGAGGTCGCGATGGGACCGCTGTTCCCATTAAGATTGAGCCGGTTGATGATGGAGCCGTAGTTGTCATCCCGCGGGTCTAAGTTTTCGTTATCGGTTCGAAACTCTGTAACGGTGGTGTTTGTCAGTCTGACGGATGCAGGCCTCGCTATGACAACTTGAACGAGAGCCAAGACGAGACAGGTTGCAATGCTAATGGACTTCAAAATGAAATACTTTCACCGGTTCGGGAGACATCAGAGACTCTCTGTCCATTATTTCTTGGCTGTGGCCGGTTCCGCAATCAATGTTTTGATGAGCGACTCTATTTTTGATTCATCACCGCTGACAAACCCCTGGTGCGTCGACGCAATACGACCCTGCTTGTCGACATAGACTGAATAAGGTAAGTCGCCGCGCGGATTGTACTCGCTCATCACCGAACCCTGTTGATCCAACAGAACAGGCATCTTGAGTTTTTTCTGCCGGACAATTTTTCGAACCGCTGCGATGGTGTTGGAATCATCTGTGCTGATGGCCAGTACCGTAAACTGACCGTCGAGTTTCTTGGACAACTTTTGGAGGAACCCAAGTTCCTGAATACACGGCTTGCACCACGACGCCCAAAAACTCAACACCACAACCTTGCCCTTGGCTTGCTCAAATTTGAACTGTTCGCCCTTGGCGGTCATCAATGAGAAATTTGACACTTGGGCTCGATCTTTCGAGGGTTCACCTGCACTGGCGGGTAGACACCACATGAGACCGACTACGGCGATAAGAACACGCATTTCAAACTCTCCTACAAATTATTCGTAATCAACGCACGAACAGCCGCTTCCTGAAAGCCAACCATCGTATCAAGAATTGTCATGGTATCGATATCGATGACCAATATGATCGGGGTCGAACTCGAGTCACCATTTGGATAGAACGGTTGCATGATGAACTCCGGGTCGGCGACCACATCGAAGTCCAGTTCGTACCGAGCTTTCCATGCGCGAGCCAGTCGGGCGTCGGCCGGCGTATAATCTTGTTTTTCAAACAAGACCACCAAGACCGATAAGCCTCGGTCGTAGTACTCCCCGTGGAGTTGTTGTAACTTTGGCTGTTCTTCAATGCAGGCTGTACACCACCCTGCCGACGTGGTCAGCAGAAGCACTTTCCGGCTCGGATCAGAGTAGATTTGGCCGAGATTCATCTCGCTTCCATCGCCATTGACAAAGGAAAGGGGGGCGATAACCGCGCCGGGTCCCGTACCAAAGCCTGGGTATCTCGACCGATCTGATGGTGCGTCGCAGGCGCCGCTATCGGCTTCACAGTCTCCCTGCACAGTCTTGTCCGGTGTCTGTAAACAGCCGGACATCACCAACGCGCAGGTCAGTATGAGAGTACGAAAAAATCCGGGCTCTCCCCTGCGTCTTCTCACAATGCTTAGCGGTGAAATCATCTTATGGATTCCTTCCTCGACTGGAACGCCATATGCCCAATACGTTTCGTATTAAAAATTATTCTGTCAAAGGACGAATCAGGATATCGGCCTGGCCGCTAAAGCGGGGTGTATCCCACCCATGTCAAACACGTGAGAACTGTCCCATCATCGCTTTCGATATGAATGCCATCTTCACTGACGGTCCCTGTGCCGATGGACTCCCATGCACCTTCAGCGACGTGTTCGCCATTGCGTTCACATCCAAGGCCACCCAAAATTGAGATGTCGACTTTTGAGTTTGGCGCCAGTTCTGCCTCGTTTGGAAAGCGCACGGTCGCCTCACCATAGATGGTAGAGTCGGGGGTAAACGCGTAGAGACGTGCCGGGGGGGTCTGACCTTCCAAAAAGCACAGCCCTCGCTCATCCACGCCGACTGTTCTCATACCGAGTTCTTCGTAGGGGCTGACCAAATCGAAGGGTTTGAGGTCCAGCTGGACGCCGTTTTGAAAGGTGATGCGCCTGCTCATCATCTCATCGCCAAGCTCTGGGAGATCGGCCGGTGGCAGACCAGCGTAGAGCACAAAGGGCATGTCCATGATCATGCGCGTGGAGTCGGAGCCCATGTCCAATGGCACGTTACAGTACATGGGCGCGCGGCCACTGCCTGGTTTGATAACCCGAAAGGCCGCTTTAGTCAGACACTGGTCGCCTGGTGCAATCGCCAGATTGAACACACCATCGTCCCCGGAGTCTTCCGGTGCCAAACACTGGGTTGTCCCGCCTTCTGACACGACGCATAGCTGCGCTTTGGCACCCGAGATCGGGCGCCCAATTCGATCGACAATCCAACCACGAATCACCGACACAGATGTGCCACTGCAGCCCGCAGCAGGCCCAGGATCGGGCTCGGAGAAATCAGCTGTAAGGGTTGCGGGCGGTGCGTACGCCTGAGGCTCGCCTTCGTCTGGGTCAACTGGAGCGGGTCCGGGGCCTGGACCTGGAACCGACGCGTCCGTTTCCGCGGTACCCGAATCTCCTGGTGTAGGTCCTGATCCGGCATCGGTTTGCATCGTGCCGCCGTCAACCATGTCCTGAGGCGGATTATCACCGGTATCGGTACTTTCTTCATCAGAGCCGCATCCGATGGTCATCAGAGCGAAAGCAAGTGTCAAAATTATCGATTTCATAGGGCCTCGATTGTCAATGTGTAGGGTGTACTCGTTCGATTATATCCATAGATCATCAGGATGGCTGCATTCTCATGGACAATTTCCTCTTCATCTCCGGTTCCATTGGATAACAGAGCACGGCCATTCTCATCAAGGACAGGTTGTTCCGACCGTTTGTCGTAGACCAGCATATCTAGATCGCCCTCAGAGCTATCAAATTCAAGGCGTGCGCGCCATGGACCGGCGATCGTGAATCGGTAAAAATCAGGTTCGGCATCACAAATACCGCCCTCAAATACGCCCGGCTCGATACGGGTTGCCTCTTGTGCGGTGTTATTCGGCTCGGTCAACTCTTCATCGCCCTCTTCGCAATTAGAGCGAAACGGGGGCGGCGGCGGATTAGACCAATCAGCTTCCGGATCGGCACAGATAAGCTCGAAGGGTAGGTAGTAGTTGCTGCGGCCTTGGTCTGCGATGAGTCGCATATCCCGTTTACGTAAAACCCAGACGGACGGAAAGCCGGTTACGATGGGCTGTCCTTGCACATAACCGGGCACATCCATCAGTGTGCTATCGGCCGTGTAGATCTGTGTGTCTAATTCCCCTGAACGAACGCCAGGCCCTTGATCGATCAAACTGCCAATATGACGATAGGCAAAGCGGCTTGTCGCCAGCTCATAATTGGTGTCCTGCGCTTCTAGGTATAAGATCTCAGCACCCATATCGACGAGTTCTGGCGCTCTTGGATTAAGGATGTCCCTGGTCATCCGAGAACAGGGTCCACACCAACCCGCGCCGAGGACGATGATCAGCGTTTCTTTGTCAGCATATCGTGGGCTACAGTGAAAGTGCCGCATACTGAAGTTTACCTGTGTACCGTCTGGCAGGTATGAGTCTTTCCAGAACAGATCGGGAAACACCTCCATGAATGCAATTTGTCCATTGTTCGCCGGATATTGGCAATCGATTCCCTCGATATCGATGGTGACCATCTGTGCTCCGTATTGCCCGACGATTTGAGTCGTTCCGGTCCCGATGATTGTCGCGATATGACCGTCTACGGTCACGATGGACTCGTCGGCGGACGTCCAGGTCATGGACTCGGTGACATCTGAGACCGCGTCGCCAGCCATTTCTTGGACACTGAAGGTGACTGAGTCTCCGGGTAGACCAGCGAATTGATTGGGTGTCGCTGTCAACACACCCGGTTGAGGGGTAATCTCGACATTGACCGCATCGCTTGTCAGCCCGTCATAGGCCGCTGTTATGCTGGTTTGTCCTGGCGCTATGCCGTCAAGGAGGCCGGATTGAGTCTCGCTAAAGCGGGCAACGGCCTCGTCTGATGAGCTCCATGTGACACTCGACGTCACGTCGTCTGTATCGCCCGTATCGTAGGTCAAGGTCGCGGTCATCTGTTGACTTGAGTCGGCGGCAAAAGAGGCTTGCTCGAGAGTCAAGGTTAGACTCTCGGGTGTCGCTTGGATCGCTGCGTCAGTGCTCGGAACCGGACCGGCATCCAAATACGGCATGATGAGATTTTGGTTATCGTCATCGTCAGTCGAATTACATCCTGACGTTGCAAAGCACACAACAAATGCCAGTAGTCTATATTGGTAAGCGCCCATATTATCCCCGTTTCTATAAACTGAATACCCGGAGGACAGTGTAATGCAAACGGGCCGTCCTCGCTAGACTAGGACGCACAACCGAATGTGCCAATGTAGTCTCATCCCGTCTCGGGGCGTCTATTTGACACGGTTTTAAGGCTTTATGAGCCGCTTTGTGTAGATTGGCCACTGCCTTTATTTTAGTGTAACCCCGGGGTGATCGGCTGTTTCTGGCCGTATATTAAAATCAACTTGACTCGATTTTGGAGTAAACTTTTGAGCCTTTTCGGACTAAAATTTGAAGCCAATGGCGAACGTTTGATGACGTTATGGAACAAAGCTCAATCCATCCCCGGTGGCCGTCATCTCTTCAGTCATGTGGCCGGGAGAATGGCGCCATACACAGGGACAATAAAGGCCCTGGTCGAAGCCCTATCACCGGGCTATGCCAGATTATCGATGGCGGATAGGAAAGCGATTCGAAACCACTTACAGAGCGTTCATGCAGTGGCTCTCGTCAACTTCATCGAGAAAACAACGGGCATGGCCATGGTGTCTCAATTCCCAGTGGGCATGAGGGGAATCGTCACCCACATCGAGGTTGAGTTCGTCAAAAAAGCAAGGGGGCGCTTATCGGCGGAATGTCATGCGCCTAAAATCAAACCGGCGAGTAAAGAACAGTACGTGGTCTGCACAGATGTCACAGATCAAGAGGGGACAATCGTGGCCCACGGGCGCGCCACCTGGTTAGTGGGACTGGTTTAGACCCTCGGTTCGACAACATCACATTGGATTTGGCACCAATGGCTCATGTTCATCAGGCCTTGGACTTGCTCACCTCGTCGGAGAAACCCGTTGGCAAGTGGACGCGGATCCCTCCCGTCGGGGCGGCACGCGTCTGCGGCGTCTCTGGCCGCTGCCCATTTATGAACTGAGGTTGAATAGACGATGGGTATTTTCTCGAGTCGTTCGGGCTATGAGGTCGAGGTCGAGGTTCATTGCTGATGCGATAGTCTCGGCGATGTGTGGCAGAAACATCGGCTCATTTCGACGCGATTTTGGTTTGGGAGATAAATCGCGCGGGATCAAATATGGGGCGTCGGTTTCGATCAGCAATCGATCGAGTGGAATACGCGGCAGTAGATCTCGGAGTTCAAGTCCACGGCGTTCATCGCAAATCCAACCGGTAATTCCAATGTACATGCCCATCTCAAGATAGGCGTCTAATTGGTCAGCCGTACCGGTGAAACAATGTACGACGCCCCCAACGACTTGACCCGCTAACGGAGCCAGGATTTCCATGAATGCATCGTGTGCATCACGCTGGTGCAAGAAGAGCGGCAGGCGCGTCTCTATGGCCAATTGAACAAGCTCTGAAAAACAAAGCTTTTGCGCATCTCGAGGTGAAAAGTCCCGATTGAAATCAAGGCCGCATTCACCCACAGCGACGACCTCTGAAGCCAAACATAGGTCTCTGAGCTGGATGAGACTGTCAGCGTCGAATGATTTTGCATCATGAGGATGAATCCCCGCCGTTGCGCTCAGTCGGCCAGGCTGGACACGCGCGTGTCGGAGCGCCTGCCGGCTGCCCTCGATGCTGGTTCCAGTCAAAATCATATGGTCCACGCCCGCATCAAAAGCCCGTGCTAGAACCTCTTGTCGGTCGATGTCAAATTGGGCGCTTGATAGGTTTAGGCCGATATCGATGAACACAGCGAAGACTCTCCCGAGGCAGTTAATTGAGTTCGCCCTGGCGTAGCGACTCCAAGACCATGGTCTGGTATTTGGCTATCAGTATGAGAGGCTGGTTGATATTTTCAAGGGCATTTATTGGGCCGGGCGTATTCGAACTAACGTCTCCATGCCCTGTCCCGGAATAAGAGTTGCACACGTCTTATCGATGAGATTGCTCGACTCCGCCGACCGGCGAAATCTGTCAGCCTGTCTTTAACTGTCGGCCGTCAATTCGGTCGACCATAACTCGCGTCCATCCTGACCATGCAAAGACACGGTGAGCCGCTTGGTTTGCGAGTCCACTTGTCCAAGACCATAAAATTGATGGCCGGACAGCGGTGAGGTCCCAGGCTTTAAGTGGTTCGGTATCGATTGAAACACTTGTTTTGGGCCAAATGTCGGGTCCAATGGATTTGGGCCAAAATTGCCGGCATTGAGGGGGCCCGCTAAGAATTCCCAAAAGGGGTTGAAGCCTTTAAAACTGCCGCGTTTTGGGTCATAATGATGAGCCGCTGCGTAGTGGACATCGGCCGTGACAAAGACCACGTTCTTAATGTGATTGCGCTTTATAAAGCTGAGAAGCTCTGCGATTTCTAGCTCGCGGCCTCTGGGTCGGCCGGCCAATCCGTTGCCAGCACCTTCGAAGGTGCCACCTCGGTGGTTGATTAGAACACTGAGTGGTTGAGGGCAGACCACGACTTTCCAAATGGACCTTGATTCGGCTAGACTGCGACATAACCAAGCCAATTGCTCGATGCCATAAAACGCTGATTTCGGTCCAATTTGTTCTTCACGATTCGGTCCGTTTTTCCCTCGATAACTTCGGGAATCGACCATGAAGATATCGAGATTAGGCCCTTGGTTTAGACGTCTGTAAATCCGGCCTGGTGCGTCAGCGCGATGGGCCAGGGGACAGTATTCGAAAAACGCTGCTCTCGCTCGAGCTGATAATAGGTCGCAGCTCTTTTCCGAATAGCGTGCATCCGAGAGCCGCCGGCCTGGCCACCAATTATTTTTGGTTTCATGATCATCCCAGGTAAAGGCGGTTGGCAGCGTCTCATTCATCTGTCTGAGATTATGGTCGATTAGATTGTAGCGAAAGTTCGCTCTAAATTCGGATAGCGTCTCTGCGACCTTTTTCTTCTCGGGGATGAGCAGGTTGTGCCATGTCTTCTTTGATTCAACGGTTTTTTTTGCCCTCAAGGGCGCGTCCGCATAGATGACATCGCCACAGTGCAAGAATACATCAGGATAGGATTGACGAATCGCTTCAAAAATTGTCATGCCGCCGATTTTTGGATTGATTCCATAGCCCTGACCACCAACATCGCCCGACCAAGCAAAGCGAGATGGCCAAAGGCCCGTTAAGTCGGGCGTGCGAAAGCGACCGGTTTTTGGCTCTGATAGAACGTGAGTCTTCAGATCTTCGAAGATAATTCGATAGAATAACTCTTGGCCAGGCGGAAGCTGCCCGAGTCCTAATTTCGCCGTAAAGTCACTCTTTTTCAGAGCGAGCGGCCCGCGCACGCGGTGGGCTGTTCGGAAGTCTCGATAGGTCGACCATTCAACCCACATCTGGCAGGGTCGATCAGCTCGACTCCAAACCACCGCGCCCGAAGTCGACACGTCACCCGTGGCGATCCCTTGCTCCAATTTTGGCCGGCGATGGTCTCGAGTAATTATGGCCGGGGCGCTTAGGGGCAGTATCAGTGCTGATGACGCCGAGCGGGTCAAAAAGTCGCGGCGCGATAGAGGCTGGGTCATGCGCTTGGTCTGCTCCATACACCACTACCAATATAGCAGAAAAAGGCCCGCTGAAGTCGAGATGACAGAGCCAACGTAGAGCAAGTCAGCGGTGATTTGGCTGTTGCGAAACGTATCGACTGCATTGCGGTAGGCTCGCAGATCATTTTCGCTGCCGCTCGTGGTTGCCAAGTCTCGAGCTTCATTGCGATGGGATAACGCTCTGATTCCAAAGTAGCCTCCAAGGCCTGCCATCGCTACACCCGTACCAACTAAGGCCCATCCGGGCCATTGAGCTTGCTCTTTAAGCTGAATCCCTTCATTTGGGACCAGAGTGATGGTCTTCTCCAAGTGGGTGCCTTCGGCAAGTGCGACACTCATGATTTGAGTGATGTGGCCCGCGAGCTTGATCTCCACGTTATAGCCGCCAACATCCACCGGCAATCGGCGCACCGGACTGACCCCAACAAGTTGGCCATTCAGGGTAATCTCAGCACCCGCAGGCAGCGAGGTGATCGTGAGAAGTGCACCGACACTGTCTGGAATCAGTTCGGCCTTCAGACTGTAGCTTTTGGCCGGTTTCGCAATGACTGAGCGGGAGTAGGGTCTATACCCTTGTAACTCCATATCCAACTGCCGTCGACCAGGTGACACGTCGCCGGTCCAGGGGGTCTTTCCCATGTTTTCCCCATCGATGGTCAGGACTGCGCCCGTGGGACTGGATGAAATCTTGAGTTTGGGTCGCGCTAATTGCGGTTCGACGCGCTCAATACATCGCTTGGCTGCTTTTCTTGCTTGACTGTTTGGTGGACTGGCTGACAAGGCGATCTTGCAATGCAGAAGTGCATCAGCAAAGCGTCCTAATTTTTCGTAACATCGTCCGATGTTTATATCGAGAATCGGATCCGGCTGTCGTTTATTGGCCTCTTTGAAATCTTTTATCGCATCGACGAATTGCCCAGCTTTGTACGCCGCCGCCGCACTCTTCGCAAACTCGACAGCACTCTTTCCATGTGCCTCATTTCCGACCAAAGGCACCAATAGAATGGTAAATAGGAGTCCGAGTAGCAGACGCATGATGGCCCTTCCTGTATCCACGGAAGGCATAACATATTTTGCCGGGAATTTCCTATTTGTCTCTTGTGCTATTCAATCAAACTGAAGTTTGGCTTTAGCTTGACTCGATATGTTCGATTCTCTTCAAATTTGACGTTCAGCGTTCGCCTTTTGAAGCCTTTTTTGGTGAGTGTGAATCGTTCGACCTCACTGCCTTTCGTCCGCTCGATCGTCAGTGGTGTTACGCCCACTCTCTTTCCTTTTTGACTGACTCGAGCTCCACCTGGGGAACTTACGATTCGGACCTCTAGATTGACCGATTGAGGTAATTTGGCATCGGGCCGACCGGCATCTGCTGCCTTCAGTGATCCGGGGTCAGTTGAGTTGGCCTTCGTCACGCCCACATCCAGAGCTGTTCTAGATAGAGCTGCGTCAGCTTGTGCATCTGTACCGACGCCCTTCGTCTGATAGATGAAAATAAATGCTGCGACCAAGATACCGATGATGACAATGTGTCGGGACCCACCCTGGCTCTTTGCAGGCGTCGCCTGAGGCGCAAGCAGTGCTGTTTTCAATTCATCACCTGAGTTGAAGCGGTCTTCAGGATTTTTTTCGAGCAGTTTATGAATGATGTCAGCGAGCGCTTTATCCACCTGATTGTTGAGACTGCGAAGGGGTGGAGCGGGCGTGTGTGCTTGCTGATACAAAATCGACATCGGGGTTGGCCCATCGAACGGAACCCGACCCGTGAGGCATTGGTAGCCGACGACCCCAAGGGCATAAAGGTCTGCGCGACCGTCGACGGCTTTCTCGGAAATGACTTCAGGAGGCATGTACTTTGGTGTACCCGTGGTCGACGAGACCAGCTCAGCTGTGTCCGTTGATGATTTGACAATGCCTAGATCCATCAAGGTGATCGAACCATCGCTGCCAATGATCATATTTGCTGGTTTGACGTCACGGTGGACGAGGTCACGATTGTGAAGTGTCGTAAGCGCTTCACTCATAGTCGCCATCATGTCGATGACAGCTTTGCCAGGCAGCGGACCATCCTCTTCAATAATTTGGGACAATGGCCGGCCTTCGATAAAGCGCATGACCATATAGTAGACCCCTTGCTCTTGCCCGACAGCATAGACAGGGACCAGGGCAGGGTGTTCGACACTGGCTAATGCCCGAGCCTCATGCATAAAGCGTGCGAGGACGCCCGCGTCGGTCCTGCTGGACAACATGGCTTTGATCGCCACGGGCCGGCTCAGAGTCAGGTCGATTCCACGATAGACAACGCCCATGCCACCACGGCCCACTTCCGCATCGATACGGTAGCGCCCTTCAAGTACGGTGCTGTCAGAAAATGGACTGAGATCTGTTTCACGCTCATAACCACAATTCTGGCATTGGTTGACGCCCTCTACAGACGGCGTTCCACACGCTGGGCAATGCTCTTTGCTCATGACCTCTTCCAATAATTGCAGTGTTGAGCGTATACTCCTGACAGCCGCATTAGACCGGAATTTCACTCGACTTACAATGACCGGAAATCAATTAGAAACTTGCCTGCACTGCAGTGCTGTCATTCGCCCGGACCAGCGGATTTGTCCCAGCTGCGGTCAAGCGATCGTTGCACCGGATGAACCACCCGAAGCTTGGATTGGCCGGAACCTCGATGGCAAATATGTCATCGAAGAGGTCTTAGGGGTCGGTGGTATGGGCATGGTGTTCTCAGCCACACGTGACTTAGTCGGCGACAAAGTCGCACTCAAAGTTCTCTATCCGCGGCTGCTTGAAAGTCCTCTACAACGCGCCCTTTTCCGAGATGAAGCAATCGCCTCAGCCCGTTTGTCCCATCCGAATGTTGTAACTATTTTTGACACTGGTTTTTCCGAATCCGAGGGTGTCGCGTATATCGCAATGGAACTCTTGCAAGGTCAGACTTTAAAAGACCTGCTTCGCGAGCAGGCCCCAATGCCGCCTATGGACCTCATTCCCCTGATTTGCCAAGCATGCGATGGGTTAACGGCTGCCCATGACGCACGAATCATTCACCGAGACCTGAAACCGGATAATATTTTCTTGGAGGAACTGTCATCTGGAGAGTTTCGGGTGAAACTGGTCGATTTTGGTATCGCGGCTATGCTCGATGTCGATCGCAGTGGCGAACGGCGACAACGGCTTGGGACTTTGCGGTACATGTCTCCCGAGCAGTGTCGAGGTCATGTCGTCGATGCGCGGGCCGATATATACGCTTTGGGTGTCGTCCTTTATGAGGGGTTGACACGTCGGCGTGTCACAGGAAAGTCGGTTACGGCCGTCATCAATGAGATTCCGGCCATCCCAAACATGCTTTTGGCGCCAGAACAACAATTGCCGACGTCCCTAGAAGACAGTGTCCTTCGGATGCTGTCTAAGGACCCTGCCGGGCGACCCGAGAACGCTGCTCTCGTGCGAGATGAACTCAAAGAAAGCTTGATCAAAACCCCGCTCGTTCCCCGGCCAATTGCACCAAGAACGCGGCGCTTGACTGCTCCGAAGGCTGACGAGACATTTTTCTCATGGAAAATTGCGGTGGGTGTCAGTTTGCTTATCGGCTCCATTTGGGGATTTCTTCTATGACCGATGTGCGTCGTGACTGTGTCTTTATTCTCTGCCGACCTGCTGACGTCAGAAACGTCGGGGGGGCAATCCGCGCTGTGGCCAACGCGGGCCTGGGGGCCATTCGGGTTGTCACCCAGCAGACCTTCGATGCCAGGGATTTATTGTGCTACTCAAGTGGTGCAACCGACATTTATGACGTCGACGTGTACGCGTCTGTCAACGAGGCCATTGCCGATTGTAATCTGATCATTGGTAGCAGCCGGCGTTTACGCGATGCGGATGCACCTCCTGAATGGCCCGCCGCCGGGCTGGGTCGGCGGGTTTCGGGTGTTGGTAAAACGGCTGTCCTCTTTGGCTGTGAACGGACTGGGTTGACTCGAGACGAGCTGGCTCTCTGCTCAGCGGTCGTCACGATTCCAACGATGCAGACCTTTCCATCGATGAATTTAGCACATGCCGTCGCTTGTCTCAGTTATGAACTCGCGCGCCCTGACGCTGATTCAGTCGGTCCTCAGACCGTAGACGAATCGCCGAAGTTGTCTGCAGCGGCACGGGACGCGTTCTACAGCCGAGTTTTAGAGATCTGTTCGAGGTTGGAATACCCCCATGGACGGAGCAGTGATGCATTCGTTAGGCGCCTTCGAAAAGTTCTCCATCGAGCCAATTTAAATCAGCAGGAGCTGAGTATGTTTGGCGGCGTTTTCAGTGAGCTCGAACGCGTCTCTAAATTGGCGAATACCGGATCTGAATCTGATTAGAGCATGGCCAGCAGAACAGTCGCAACAATGGTTGCGACCACCATCATCGCCATGAGCATTCTCTCTCTTTTTTTAGCTTCGTCACGTTTCAATCGAATATGGATACTGGGCGTGTGTTCTCCCTGCTCGCTGGCGAACTCAAGAGATTCCAATGCTTGCTCCGCAGATTGAAAACGTCGCTCTGGTTCGCGAGCCATCATCTGTTCCAGGAAAATTCTAAATCCAGGTGGGACGTCTGTTCGATGCTGAACGATCGGAATGGGGACGCCTCGTACGTGTTCAGCCAGGAGCTCGGCCAGTGATTGACCGGGAAAAGGTCGAGCGCCGGCCAGCAGTTCGTACAGTGTCACTCCAAGTGCATATAGATCGGTTTTCGGATCTAGAATCCCACGCATGATGGTTTCAGGTGCCATGTAGGCTGGACTCCCAACCACTTGCCCAGTCATGGTAATGGCGGTTGGATCATCATCGTCATCGCCTAAGTGTTTGGCGAGGCCGAACCCAGTGAGTCGGCATGCCACGCCACCACCAATACGACTGGATATAATGATTGCATCTGGCGTGATGTCGCGATGGAGAACATTGGCTCGATGAGCGGCATCAAGGGCTCTGAGAACATGTCTTGCACAGGTGCGAACCAAGTCGATAGAGAGTCGCCCCGACTGTCTGAGTTGGTCACCGGCAGAGCCTCCACCGACATACTCCAACGCCATATAAGGGGCATTACCTTCGGCAAAACCGGAATCATAGAGCCTGACGAGATGGTCGTTTCTCAGTTTCCCCCAGGTTTCAACTTCTCGTCTGAAACGTGCATGATCAGCTGGTTTTACGATGGTGTTTTCAGGTAAAAGTCGGAGTTCAACCTCTCGCTCAAGCTGAATTTGACGTGCACGAAAAGTGCGTCCTGCGCCTGTTCGATGGGTGATCTCTTCTAAGAGTTCGTACTTTCCGGCAACCTGATCTCCAGGTGTCAGTGCTTTGCGCGCAGCGACGTCGTCGCCTACGACATAGAGCGGAGACCCGTCCTCAGGACAGCGGTCTAGAGAGCCACCGGGGTAGACTCGTTCACATAAGGGACAAATTAACACGGTCTAAAGATGCCGTGTGCAGTCCATCTTCGCAAGATTGCGATGATTGAAAAATTGAATCTAGGTTCGATTATTGGCCGGAGGTGTGTGTCAATTTCGTTGACGTCTGACCTTGCAATGCCAAATATGGGCATATGAATGTATCCATCAAGTCGATATTCGTACTGTCTCTTTTCTTTTGTGGCTGTTCATTTTTGGATGAGCCGCCACCGTATCCAAACGTCGGCACCAATGATATGGGTCGTATCGATTCGGGGACCAGTCGCAGTAGAGATTTCGGGCAGCGTAGCCCCGATGCATTCGTTCCGCAGAGACCCCCATCAAGGCCGAGAGATGCGATGGTAGACGCTGCACCGGACAGCGGACCTGATGCATCGATAAACGATGCAGGTCTGATTCGAGATGCATCAGCGCCGGCTGCGGCGGATCTGGGCCTTCGCACCTGTCAGGAACGCTGTATTCGTGAGGAAGACTGTAACAATGATTCGACCTGTGCGGACAGTCTCTGTGTCCCAGTGGTCTGTGCTGTGCCGGGTCTTTGTTGGGCGCGACTATCTGGCTGGAATGTGAATTGTGGGGAGAATCAACGCTGTCCCGATGGATTCGGTTGCGTCGCCATTGGCGCAGCTGGCTTGTGTGCCCCATTTTTTATGGTCAATGCAAACGGGGATGATAATTGTCCTAATGGTCAGGGACCGACCGAACAACGTCGATTCGATCAGAGCTTAATCACCGTTTGTGGATACGCGAATGCGGCGTGTCGTAACCAGGTGTGCAGTCTTGGTTGTACTCAAGATGCGGACTGCCAGGACCCACGCCGACCTATCTGCGATCTCGATTCGGGTCGCTGCAGATGTTCGGAGACCAGCTGCGCTGAGGATGGCTCTATGTCTGTCTGTGGACTCGATGGAGCCTGTCTGTGTACCCTCGATGATGATTGCACAGCCTTAGGGCTTGATCGCTGTATTGAGGGTCAATGTGGCTGCTCATCTGTAGACGCATGCCCTGATACTCGCGAACATGTCTCAACCGAGGTTGTTTGCCAGCCGCCGCGATGAAGGCCAGCGAACTCATGATCGAGTCCATTATAGCTATCCGAGGCGGGGGCCGCATATGAAGCGGGCGATGAAGATCCGTACACTCCGCCGTGCGCTCAAACGAGCCCAATCGTACTCGGCTTGGCTGCGTAATGCCCATGAATTGGACACATTGCTGGAGTTAGATCGTTGGCGGCGTAGCCCAGATTCAAACGTGTATAACGCAAAGAGCTTGGCGGAACATATTTCTAGATTAAAAGGATATCGACTCAGTGGGTCAATCGGCGCGCTTCAAGAGTTTTTACCTGAGAGTCTCTATCAAAATCTGAGCGCTCTGAATTCGGAGACACTGTATCGAGGGGCTCATGCGGGGACCAAAGACCTGGTCGTCGACTATTTTAAAGAAGCCGTTGAGGGCATTGACTATCTGGCCGATACAGACAATCCCTCTTGGAGCGAGCAAGAGAAACTAAATCGATTCAGACAAGCCCAAGAAAGCTTTGGTCGAACAGCATTGCTGCTCAGTGGTGGTGCAACACTCGGCTACTATCATTTAGGTGTGGCGAAGGCGCTTTGGCAGGAGGGGTTGCTTCCCCAAGTCATTTCGGGGTCGAGTATGGGCGCCATCATTGCCAGTTCGATTTGCACCCGTGCCAACAGTCAATTGGGCAGCTGGTTTGACGAGGCCATCTTTGCGCCAGGAAAATCATTGGAACTACAGGGGCTGCTCGATGCCGCCAAGACCCGGTCTCTACTCGATCAAACCGTTTTGCGTGAGTCTCTAGGACGAGCGATTCCAGATCTGACTTTTCATGAATCTTTTACCGTCAGTGGCCGCGTGCTAAACATTACAGTCTCGCCCACTCGAGGTCGCCAAAAACCACGCATACTGAACCACAGAACGGCGCCAGATGTTTATGTCATCGATGCGTGTCTTGCATCTGCCGCAGTTCCAGGTCTGTTCAAACCCGTGACGTTGAAAAAGAAAACACGCTCCGGTCGGCGAGTTGATTATCTGGCCAGCGAAAGATGGAGCGACGGGTCGTTGACGGGTGATGTGCCGAAGAAACGGTTAAGTCGCCTCCAAAATGTTAATCATTTCATCGTAAGCCAGACCAATCCCCATGTGTTGCCTTTTATTCATGCGTCTTCGGGGCTTGGACCGGCGCGTCGACTCGCTACGGTAACCGGTGAATTTTTGCGTGGTCAGACCAAAGCCTTTTTGGCGACGGGTCGACAACTGGTTGACGGAAGTGGTTTAGAGTCATTAGTCAAAAGCGCCGAATCATTTATGACCCAGGACTACGGGGGCGACATCACGATCCATCCGAGCTTCGACGCCGATCTCTATATTCGGATGTTTTCTAACCCCAGTCCCGACGTGATGGCCCGTTTTATTCTTGAAGGCCAGCGGTCGACCTGGCCAATGGTCGAACAGATTCGGCTTCAAACAGCAATCGGCCGCGCCTTGAATGGGGCCATTGCACGTATTATAAGACGCCAGCAGAGGCCTTAAAGCGCGTCTTTAAAGACGAGCTTTCTCAATCAGAACTCCAAGTCCTCGTCGTATTCTTGTCCATTAATCAAGCCGATTTCGAACTCAATTGCTCGAGTTTATAACGCGCTGCGTTATTTTGCGTTGACACGGTTTGACGCGATGCGTTATAAAGGGTTCAGCTACTTTCAAGAATAAGGATTGAAAACATGTCAAACCTAGCAGAAAAATTGCCACGTTTCGTAAAAGACGGACTCGAGATTGCAGAGTCTCGTCGACAAGACATCGTTAACAAGCTGGACACTTGGGTGGAGACGAATCTCCCCACATCGGTCGTGGACCCCATTAAGACAGCTGAGAAAGTGTCCGTAGACGCCCTCAAGGATGCTGCGACTGCAGCGGGCGACGAGTTGGTGACCTTCATCCGTGATAAGTGGACCGTTCTCCGTGGTGGCAAAGAAACTGAGCCAACGACAAACACCCCAGCTGAGAAGAAAGCACCTTCTAGAAAGCCGGTCGCCAAGAAACCAGCTGCGAAGAAAGCGCCTGCTAGAAAGCCGGTCGCCAAGAAACCAGCTGCGAAGAAAGCACCTGCTAAAAAGCCGGTTGCCAAGAAACCACCTGCTAAGAAAGCACCTGCTAAAAAGCCGGTCGCCAAGAAACCAGCTGCTAAGAAAGCACCTGCTAAAAAGCCGGTCGCCAAGAAACCAGCTGCTAAGAAAATTCCAGCGAAGGCGACGACAGTTAAAAACTAAGTACGTCAGCCTTTTCGGGCCAGCGAGCGCATCGCCTGAAAAGGCTGATGCCTCACTTCGTCCTGGTCTGAACAGATTATCTGCCGGCGGTAAGTCTTCCCAGCGACTTCCCCTGTACCCATACCCCCCTATGCTGGGGGCTTGCCGTCGGCAGCATTTTTCCCTTTTATTGACCCGACGAGCGCACGGGCGCACCTCCGCTACTGAGGGATTATTACTGTCCTGCAGTCCCATCGGCGCGTCGCGCCAAAAAGGCACATCCGGTCACTCTATTTTGGTCGCTTATTTAAACTCGAGCGCTCCAATGCGGGGATCTCTCGACAGCGCGGCAGAGCTTGGCTTGATCAGATTAGCTTTAGTCGGGAATGTCGCGGGCGACTCTAAACCCAAGATAATTGACACGGAAGTCTGGTGTGTAAGCACGCCGGTCTTTTACTCGAAGGAACGTTGAATTGAATAGGAAGGCACCACCGCGATAGACTCGGCGGCTTTCTCTTGGGTTTCCAATCCAGGCGCTGCCGTCTGCGGGTGCGAAGAAATAATTCTGGTAGTAATCATCTTCGACCCACTCGAATACGTTCCCGGCCATATCGCAAAGCCCTTGTTCCGAATGTCCGTTCGGCCGCGCGCAGACAGGGCCTGTGGTATTCTCACCGCAGCCGCTTACGCCATTTGCATCTTTCATAATTGCGAAATTACAGGTGGCTTGCTGGTTTCCCCATGGGAATTGAAAGTCTTGTCCACGGCTCGTTGCGGCAAACTCCCACTCCGCTTCAGTCGGCAGCCGCGCATCGATCCAAGCCGCAAAGTCCCTCGATTGTTGCCAGCTCAAACAATTGATCGGATGTTCTTCGCGTCCTTCAGCCCCCCAGTTGCAGGTGGGGTTCTGCTCCACCGAACTGGGTGGAGTACAGGCGCCTGCGACAACACAGGCGCCATAGGCTGCGACAGTCACTTCACTTTGCCCGATAAAAAATGAAGGCACGGTGACCTCATGGACAGGCAACTCATTGGCAAGGCCCAGATTACTGCCCATTTGAAATGCGCCACCCTCGATTAAGACAAAGTTTAAATCCGGGCAGTTGGCCCCGCAAGGGCGTCCAGCGACACAGTCGCTATCGCATCCATCGCCATTGATATCATTGCCATCATCACAGGCTTCTCCAAAGGTCACGATTCCGTTTCCACACGCCGTCTCCGTACAGTTAGAATCGCAGCCGTCACCTTCGGCACCATTGCCATCATCGCATTCTTCGTCGCCCGTACGGACACCGTTGCCGCATGCGGTTTGAGTACAATTGTTATCGCAGCCATCCCCATCCGCGAGATTGTTATCGTCACATTGCTCGCCAGGGGCCACGATCCCGTTGCCACAAGCGGGTATGGTACAATTGGAATCGCAGGCATCCCCATCAATGTCATTTCCGTCATCACAGGTCTCTGCATCTGTGACAATGCCATTGCCGCAGGCCGTTTGAGTGCAGTTACTGTCACAGCCATCGCCGTCTATTCCATTGCCATCTTCACATTCCTCATCCCCTGTAATGACACCATTTCCACAGCGGGTTTCAGTACAGTTAGAGTCGCATCCATCACCATCGATGTCGTTGCCGTCATCGCACTCTTCACCTGCATTGAGAATGTTGTTTCCGCAGGACGTCGTCGTGCAATTTGAATCGCAACCATCGCCATCCTCGAGATTGCCGTCGTCACACGTTTCTTGGCCAATTCGAACAATCCCATCACCGCACACCGCAAATTCGCAGCCGTTGGTGCAGAGATCCGAATCAACATCATTGCCATCATCACAGGCTTCTGCATCGATACGAACGATGCCATCACCGCAAAAAGAGGCGGTGCAATCATTTAAGCAGTCATCGGAATTAAATCGGTTGCCATCGTCACACTGCTCGAATCCACCACGGACAAAACCATCGCCACATCGGGCATTCATGCATTGAGTTGTACATGCATCATCGTCGTCATTATCTCCATCATCGCATTCTTCGATGTCTGGCCACACAACTCCGTCTCCGCACCGTGCTGTCGCGCAGCTATTCAGGCAGCCGTCCTGATCGTTTTGATTTCCATCGTCGCATTGTTCAAGCCCGTCTTGCACAAAGCCATCGCCGCAGCGGGCAGCAATGCAATTGTTTAGACACCCGTCGGCGTTGCTCTGATTGCCATCGTCGCATTCTTCGAGACCATTCTGAATGAGGCCATCGCCGCACGATGCAAAGCGGCAACTGGTTGGGCAGGCATCATTATCGTCGTCATTCCCGTCATCGCAATCCTCTCGACCTGCTTCGACAACACCATCTCCACATTCGGCTCGGGTACATGAGTTTAGGCAGGCGTCTGTATCGATGACATTGCCGTCGTCGCATTGCTCTGTGTTTGGATAGACGATCCCATCGCCGCAGCGTGCATCTCTGCATTCACTCGTACAGGCATCGGTATCGATGAGATTACCATCATCACAGGTTTCCTGTTCGATGTTGATGACGCCGTCACCACACCGTGCGTTTCGACAGTCAGCCCGACAGCTGTCTTCGTCATCTAAGTTGCCATCATCGCATTCTTCGACGCCGCTGCGAACAAAGCCGTCCCCACACAATGCCTCCGCACATGTATTCGTACAGGCATCGGTATCCGATCCGTTACCATCGTCACAGTCCTCGATACCATTGTGGACAATGCCATCACCGCAGCGGGCATTCCGACACATGTTTGTGCAAGCATCGTTGTTATTGGCATTGGCGTCGTCACACTCTTCGACCGCCTCGTTGATCAGGCCATCACCGCAACTCGCAAAAGCACATCGATTAGTACACCCATCATTATCTGATTGATTGCCATCATCGCAGTCCTCCAAATCAGGAAAGATGACCCCGTCGCCGCACCGAGCGGTCTGACACGTCGTCAAACACGCATCTGTATCGATGGCATTTCCGTCATCACAGGCCTCGACTCCAGCTTGAATCACACCGTCGCCGCATCGCGCAGTTTGGCATGTGTTTAGGCACAGGTCAGTGTCGACGTCATTGCCATCATCGCAGGTCTCAACATCGATCTGAACAAGTCCGTCGCCGCAGCGTGCACTGACGCATACGTTCGTACAGGCGTCGAATTGATTGTCATTGCCATCGTCGCATTCTTCAACGCCCGTTTGTATGACCCCGTCACCGCAGGTCGCTTGTATGCAGGTATTCCGACACGCATCAGAGTCGATTTCGTTGCCGTCATCACAGGTCTCATCGCCATTGATGACGCCGTCACCACATCGGGGTTCTTGGCAGACGCCATCGTCACATACACCGCTTGTGCAATCTTGTGGTCTAAGGCATGCACGACCCGCCTCGCATGCAGGACACGCGCCGCCACAGTCGACATCGCTTTCATCACCATTTCGGATGGAATCCATGCATGTCGCCGAGCGGCAGATTTCATCGATACAGAAATCCGTCAGGCAATCCCCGTTCATTCGACACATTTGGCCCACATCGCACAGGGAGCATGGACCAGCGCAGTCAATGTCTGACTCGCCTTGATTCGCGACATTGTCTTCACATGTTGGACTCGCACATCGCCCGTCGACACAGACGCCGCTCAGACAATCGGCTCCGTCGTTGCAGGCTGCCCCGACACCACAACCCGTACAGTCTCCGCCGCAGTCCGTGCTGGTTTCGTTACCGTTTAGGACTCCGTCATCACAACTGATCTCGGCACAGCGATTATTATTGCAGACCAGAGACAAGCAGTCCGTCGATTCTAAGCAGAGCTTACCCGCCCTGCACCCATTACACGTAGGACCTCCGCAATCGACGTCCGTTTCACGACCGTTTCTGGCCTGATCTGAGCATGATGGACCACCCGCGTCTGACGCTTCACCCGGAAGGCATGACCATGTATCCATTACAAATTGGCATGAAAAACCAGCCGCGCAGGCATTTAGCGCCATCCGACAGTCGCCGCTCATTCCACCATCAACGATAACGGCGGGCGGTTCGCATGCTTGTCGGACGGGATGGCAAATTAAGCCAGTTCTGCAGTCGGAATCGTCCATACAGCGATAGTTACTTGCGCCGACGTCCGTGGAACTACATCCAGCTGTTCCGATGGCCATAAGCGCGACGAGGACTCCGATACCGAAGGCCGGCTTAAACACCGTGTTTGTCGTTCCTCTTAGAGAACGGACAAACTCTGGGCTGCCATATGACTTCTTCATTGACCAAGAATCCTTTAAACGCGCTTCACAATCTGTGTTTCAATACCGGAGTCATTCCTGACCCAAAACCGACACAGCTCGCACACACACCACCATAACCCAAACTGAAGTTATTGGGCGACTTAAAGTGCTATTGGCCACATAAGGACAGTTAAATATTTTTCGGCTGACCTGAGAGAGATAAAAATCGCGCAGATTTCGGTGGTGGTTGGGATAATTTCGGAACAATTGATACAGTACACATCCGGGGAGATTTATTGATGCAATATGTGATTTAGTTGGATGTATGATTAGACGATTTAAATGGCTCTATCTGTGTTTGGTTTTGTCCTTTGCATGCGGCAGCGATACAGACGTCGATGAAGGCGCAGAGCTTGACCTTGTAGAGGTTAAAAACATCTTCCTCAATGGATGTAGTTTCGCAGCCTGCCACGGACCTGAACTTGGGGCGGGAGGTCTGGTTTTGAAGCCCGAACCCTTGCCCGCATTGATCGACGCCGTCTCAACCGCTGTACCAGGCAGGCGACTTGTGGTGCCAGGGTCTTTAATGGACTCATATTTGCACGAGAAACTTACTCAAGAGGCACCCACGGCGGGTGACCCGATGCCGCCTTCTGTCCCATTGGATGACGCGAGGCTCAACCTCGTTCGCCGTTGGATCGAAGCGGGGGCGCCGGCAGAATAGCTAAATTCTAATCTCGCCTTATGATGTCAAACACAAACACAACTTGACGCGGGCGTCCGCTTGCTTTGTAAATAGTGTCTAAACGATCCGACTACTGGTTTTATGTATTACCTCGCAAGCACCGTTAACCAATACAACGAGATCAAATCTCAGGTTGAGGCAAAGTGGGACATCATCGCGATGTTGTGCATGCTTTTGTTCTTTTTGACCGTTGTCGTATTGGTTTTCTCCGTATGGAGACCTTATTTTTTAGCCCATAAGATACTCGCCCTTCTCGTGTCATTCCTGATGGGCTATGGCGCCGCCTATATGGCGGTTCATAAGGGGCTGTCGAAGGAGTTCTACTCGGCGGCCTGTAAAGAGTTTTTAGGCCGCTTAGGGATGAAGGATGTAGGCGCAGCGAAAGCGTGTTTGAAAAAGAATCCCATTCGTTTAAGCCGAGTTCCCCGCGAGTGAATGCGAGTTAAAGCCCTTGGTTGCGCTCCTTGAGGACAACGCTCAGCAATTCTCCCGCAGCACGTCGGACATTCTCGACCACCCGGTCCCCGATTAAATCGAGTAATTTAAACGCGAAGTCATTGGTTCCGTTAAAAATTTGGTCGAACTCATTTCGACCGAGGAGACACAATTCTGCTCCATCGGCAGCCGCACGGCAATTGGCCGATCTCAATCCGCCATCGACCAATGCGATCTCACCGAACATTCGACCAGCCGTTAGGGTCGCGACGGTGTTGCCTTCTTGAGTTGCTCCCGGAACAACGACCTCGATACTACCCGCTAAAACAATGTAGCACGCGCTTGCACGATCCCCTTTTCTAAAGACGTGTTCGCCGCCGACATATTGCCGGACGTGCATCACACTCGCGAGCAGTTCCAGCTCTCGATCCGTAAATTCTTCAAGCGCATCTACAAAGCGCAGTCGGTTCGCATCCATCGCCCTCAGCTCCCTCGTCCAAAGAGTTTACTCAGGTACGTGCGCGCGCGCTCCGCGAGGGACTCCTCGCTTGTGCTGGTGAAATCGGCCGCCATCGGCGTTTCATGTCGCAGTTCGCGTTCGATAAACTCATTTGATTTTCGCAGCCGGTCGCACATGGTCAGACAAATGTTGCGAATCACCGTATAGGCAGCGGAGTTTTTTGCACGCCTTAAATCTACAAATTTCTCTCGGTCGATTCGAATCAAGTAGGCTTCAGAGATGGCCTTCACTCGGAGGCTTCGAGGGCCACCCCTGATCAAACAGAGTTCGCCCACAACAGCGCCCGGCCCCATTTTTGCCATCTCCACCGCGACGCCGCCTTCGACCGGCATTTCGGCGACCAGAATCCCTGATTGGATCACATAGGCAGCATCGGAGTCGACTTCGTTTTCGAACAGGACCATGCCGGCATGAGCCAAATAACGTCGGCTCATGCAAACCACGAGTTGCTTAAAATCGGGGTCTGATAAACCACGGAAAGCGGGGCATATCTTCAATTCATCTGGCGTGATCGGTAACATACCGTCTACTTTGCGATACCCTTGGCCCAGGTGCAACCATGTCTGACTCTTTTCGTACAGTGAACGTAATAAAAAATAGGTGGATGCCGTTGAAGATGTCCCTTGAACACCTCACAGTCGCCTGTAAGAAGGCCCCGATTGCCATTGTCTTCACCTTGGCATTGAGCCCGATGTGGGCTGGGTGCAGTGAATCGGATACGCGGCGTCTTCCAGATGTTCCGCAGCAGTTTGCAGCGAGTGAAATAGCGATGCGCGTGGCCGAGGCCTATTGTGACGCTTTTCGACGCTGTTACCCCGATATTCGAACCACCTTCATCCTCTACCGTGACCACTGTATTTCGGCCTTGACCGAGAGTCTCGGTCGAGGATTGACCGACATTGAAATGGCAGTGCAAGCCGGTCGTGTCGTCTATGTACCCAATGCGCTGGCCCGCTGTATCGAAGCCATCGATGGCAGCAGCTGTCAGCAGGTTGATCGCGAAGATTTTGAGGCGGCGTGTGCCGGACCCATAGAAGGCACCATCGACATCGGGCAGCCGTGTTCCATAGACAGTGAATGTAATGGCGGTTTTTGCCCAGGTGATAACGGGTGCGAGTCGCGGTGTCAGGCGTTTTCATTAGAGGGCGAACGCTGCGCAATTGACGGTGAGAATCAATGTCTGGCCGGTCTCGATTGTGACACGAGCCAAATTTGCGTCAAGAAGCAGTTCTTGGACTTACGCGCTGATGTCAACCAACCTTGTGATTTTGTGAAATGCCGCCCAGGACTTGTCTGCGGTTCCACCACCCCTCGAACCTGTGTTCCCTTTGACCAAGTCTTCTCAAAATCTGATGGTGAGAGTTGCACGATAATCGAGGGTGATGGAGCCAATGAGAACTGTGGGCTTGACCTGATTTGCGTCTCTTCGTTGGACGACCCCAACTCCCGGATGGGCGGGTGTCAAGAGAGGCCTCAACTTGGTTCGCCGTGTCGGCCGGCCCAAGCGGCGCCTGAACTCTGGTGTGCGGCGGGTCTCTTCTGTTCAGGTATCGACTCCGACGCACAGTCTCTGACCGGTGTTTGCGAGCCATTACCTCCGGTGGGCTCCCCCTGTGGATCGCATTTTGGACGCCCTCGTTTTTGTAATGGAGGCGCCATCTGTATCGATGGGGTTTGTCAACCCATGCCCCAATCTGGTGAGTCCTGCGCAGAGAATGGAGGATGTGAGGAAGGCCACTGTCTCGATGAGGTCTGCATGCTCGATTGCCGGCCCTATGAACAGCGGTAGGGTAGGCCACCCCTTTTTTCGGTCCGCCGCAGAGACAAAATTGGCCTGGGGTTTCTTCTCTTTTCCGTGTATATAGCGCCAATCCGGGGCAATTGAGTACAGGCCGCGACGGGCTTATGACTCGAATGAAGCACAATTCAACGAAGGACGCGCTCAGATGAAATGTCCATCTTGTCAGCATGAGAATGTCAGTGGCTTTCCATTTTGCGAAGAGTGCTTAACGCTACTCCCCGCGAGACCCGGCAATGAGCTGGCATTCGAACTTGATATTGCGACAACTCAGGAGCCAGAGATGGTCGCCGGCTGGCCCCCATTCCCATGGAATCCAGCACGACTTCCGAATCGGCTCATCGGTCGAGACAAAGTCCTCAATGAGTTGTTGGATGGCTGGTCGACGACTGTGTCTACCTGGACAAGTCGACTTCATCTTTTGGTCTCCGAATTTGGTATGGGTAAGAGTCAGATCACCCGTCGTTTAGCAGCCGATGCTAAGAAAAGGGAACCCGATGCTAAAATCATCCGCGTTCGGTGTCCTGAACGCGGGGGGCCGTATCGATTATGGGATGTCATACTTCGAGAGCTGTTTGAAATCCCTGACACGGCTACAGGCATTGAGGTTGCGGACTTACTGAGGTCTGGCGTTAATGAGTATTTACAGGAAGAAGCTGCGGAGGTTACCCGTGCCATAGCTGATCTCCTCGGCTATCATTTTGAAGGTCAGAAACCCACGAATGAGGGGGATGGTGAAGCTGTCGTGAGTCGAGGTGTGGGTGCGTTATCGCGCCTTCTGACGGCCGTGGCCAGTGAACCGCTCCTTCTGATCGTTGCTCAGGCGAATCGAGGCAGCAGTTCAAGCCTGGCACTCATGGGGGCGTTTGAAGCGTCACTCAAGGACAGGCCGGCCATGATGTTGCTGACTGGCACACCCGAATTGACACAGATCCTGCCTGGTTGGGAGCGATTCCCTGTGACCACCGTAGGCGCGCTTCCGAAAAAGAGTAGCCAAGAGATCGTCAAAATATTTCTCTCAGGCCTCAAAGACGTGCCGGATGAGCTGGTCGAACGCATTGTCGAGCGGGCACGGGGCAATCCATGGGCCATTAAATCCATGCTTCACTACCTCGGCGAGGCGGGTGCGATTCGGGTTCAAGCTGGTCAGTACATTGTCGATGAAAGTGTCTGTTGGGACTTGGAGTGGCCCGAAGACCTCGAAGGCGTTATCCTTGCAAGATTGGGGACCTTGTCGCCGCGAGATCGAACGGTTTTGGGGCTTGCAGCTGTTGTAGGACCCGTTTTTTGGACCGGGACAATTGTTGCAATCGAGCGACGAGACATACTTCAAATGCCAGAACCTGGCGATACCGTTCGCGATAATTTGAGCTGGTCTATCAGCCGGTCCCTCGAGCGACTTGCCGCCCTACGATTCATCCAAAAAGAGGAAACACGTTTGACGGCAGAGGATGCCTGGATGTTTCGCTCATCGCTCCATCATAAGGTGGCTGCGACCATCGTACCAGAGGCGGCGCGTCAACGACTGCATGCCGTGGTCGAGCAGTGGTTGAGGGTCCATTCAGATCACAGTGACAGAGAGTATTTGGTCGAACTGGCCCGGCATGCAGAGTATTCAGGAAATAAGACACGTGCTGTTCGTTATAACATTCGGGCCGCGACAGAAGCATTGAATGAGCATATTCCCAGTGAGGCTAAACTCTATTACGAGCAAGCTGATGCTCTCGTCCAAGAAGACGACCGCCCAACACGGCTCCACATAGCGATAGGCCTTGGTCAGGCACGGCTTGCCCTCGGAGATCATGATGGTGCACTTGTGAGCTTTCAAACAGCACTGCACATGGCGTGGCAATTACGAGAGCGAGAGCAGGGAGCTGATGCGCTTGTGCGAATTGGTGAAGCAGAAGCCGGCGCGGGCCGGTATGAGAGAGCCGAAAGACATTTCGAATCTGCCATGCGCCTGTACGAAGAGAAGAATATCAAAGATGGACTCGCTAAAACCTGTGTTCAAATGGGTCGAGTTTACTGGCTCAAGGGGCGTCATGTAGAAGCGCTTCAATCCTATAGGAAAGCCGAGAGGACATATGAGCAATTGGGCAATCAACATGGTCTTGGAATGACAGCGGATGCCATAGCCAGTCTGTATTACGACCGTGGTGACCTCCAAGAAGCGGAGCGTTTTTACCGACGCGCAATTAAACTGAGAAATGCATGCGATGACCCAAGGGGGGTGGCCGCAGGCTTGTGCAACCTCGGAGCGACCTGGCTCAATCAAGGGCTTACCGACAAGGCGATCGATGCATGGAATGAGGGCCTCGAACTCGCCTCGCTCATTGGCGATAGTGGTCTTCAAGCAATGCTTGGTGGCAACTTAGGTGAGGCTTACTTGAGCCAGGATAAACTTGTAGACGCGGCCGACTATTTTGATAGAGCTTTGCAGTGGGCCGATCTTGGGGCGAACCCTCGAGCGCTCGCCAGTATTCGTTTAAATCGTGCCGCGATTCTCATGCGAAATGAAAAATGGTCAGAGTCCGTGGCTGAATTGGAACTGGCTGAGGAGTTGTCGCAGGAATTAGATATTCCTCGTCTTCACGGACAACTGCAGCGGATGACGGCGGAATTGTTTGTCACTAAGTACGGCGCGAGTGGCGACCAAGGTCGTCAAAAGCACGCAAAGCGAGCCATTGAAAAGTATCAAGAGTCAATGACCCAGTTTGTCGAAGCCGGTTGTAATTTAGAAGCGGCGGCGACTCACGACCGACTCGCGGATTTTTTCGAGACCCTCAATCGGCACGCTGATGCGACTCGTGAGCGTGAAGAGGCAATCGCGCTGCGAAATGCCCATGAGGCCAACTCGGCATTTCTGCCCGAGTCGGACTCAACTGAGAGCCAATCATGACAGTTGAACTGCTCAATCTCTTAGATAGATTTGCACAAAAACTAAATACTGAACCCCTCGCTTTCTACGCAAAGCTTGAGTCGAAAGCCCCAGCATCGCCCGAGCAGATTGAACGTTTCGAAGCACATTTTGACGCGAACTCTGCCCAAGCACTGCGCCCGCTTTGGGACGTTACAGCCGGTCTTGATTTTGAATGGTTTCTCAAAGCCGCAGGCGCTCAAGCCGCAGGCATTGATTCACGCCTCGCGCCCAGCGGGCAATTTCACTTATTGACACCCGATGAGGTGATTGAGGAATGGTCTTTCTTAAATGAGTTAGCTGGTGTGACCGATGACTCACTCACCCTTCTTCCCTTCGCAAAGCTACAGCCGAACGGAGAAGTGCTTGCTCTTGAGATGATAGAAGAGGGGGGGGGCGTTGTCCTTGTTTTCCTCGACTTAATCCTGTCAGTTGTACCGCTCGCAGAGTCTCTTGATGCCTGGTTAACGCAACGAATAGCCGTCTATTTTGAAGACTCTACACTCATCCCAGACGGCGAGATTGATCCTATCGCTAAAGTGGTCTTAGATGCGGTTTCTGCGAAAAACTTAATCTGGCCACCAAAGGGAACTAGACGCTTGTAGTGTGCTTCGATTTGGCCAAGGGGGCCATATGATTGGCCTGGGCTTTGACCCGTTAGAGGACCAATTCACTGAAGACGTCTGCATGAGCATCCATAATGATCGACCAATCGAAGCGCGTCTGGGCCCAATTTTGTCCCGTTTTTATCAGTGTTTGACACAGCGCCGGATCTTGGCTGAGTCGCTTGAGTTGACGACAGAGAGAGTCAATGTCGTCGGTCTTGAACAGAAGGCCGTTTCGCTCATGTTCAATCACACTGGGAATCCCACCTGATGCGCTTGCGATCACCGGCACTTGGGCTGCATTCGCCTCGCATAGAACCCGTCCCATTGTCTCTGCATCCTGTAAGCCTGTTTTCGGGTCTATATGGATGCGACTGGCCAAAATCATTGCATCGGCAATCCCGTATATGTGTTGAATTTGCTCGTGTGGAATCTTACCCGTGAAATGAATGCTATCGGCGTTCACCGAGCGAGTCGCCTGCGCCTTGAGTGATTTCAGTTTCCGACCTGACCCCACGATAAGAAGCTTGAGATTTGGCACCACTGAACGCAGCCGCGGCATGTGCTCAATTAAAAAGTCGATCCCTTTCTTGGGGACGAGACGACACACAGTTATCAGAAGGAAATCAGTCTCGTCGAAGCCCAATTGATTTCGCTTGCCTGAGTATGAGGGACAGCTAGAAAACGAGTCATAATCGACGCCCCCAATCACGGTTTTTATCTGCGCTTCAGGGATACCAATCCCCTGCAGGAGACCAGACGTATACTCACTATTGGCTAAAATTTTCCGATAACAGTGCGCCGATTTGATCATGATTTGACGGCGGCGTTTTTTGAATACGGCTTCTACGAATTCCGGTGAATCTAAGCGCTTGAACCATGCGTATAATTTATCTTCAAGCATGGGATGGCTCGTCAGCCGTGACATAAACGAGAAGGGGTATACAATCCAGGGGCGTTGTACGTCATTTCCTACAGAACGGGCGACCATTGGGATACCGAGGCGCTCGCCCACGCCTCCGTAAAAGACCGTCGATGTGTAAATGAGATCGGGTTCGAATTCTTTGGAGAGTCTAATCAACCTTCTGATGTTTTGCATGTGGCCAATACGAGACAAAACCCGGTGTATTGGGCAGGGGAAGTGGGTATCGAACGCATCGATGGCGTGGATTTCATCTCGACCACTCGCTCGATAGGTAACGACGGCCACCTCAAAGCGTCGTCTGAGCAGGCATCGGACCAGATTAACAGCATGGGTTTGCATGCCCCCTATTCGAGGCGGGAATTCAGTCAGTATCAATAAGATTTTCTGCATAAAAACCCCCTGTACGCGGGTGGATGACTAGCAGCAGTTTAACTGCTGATCAAGGGCGAGTGATCTATGACCGCAAATAGACTTGATGGCCGGCAGCGCACCTGCCGAAAGAATGTTGTAAGAAACGCCTTGATTAAAAAAAAGGGTCGGCTGGTCGTCGATTGAGTCGCCTTATTTAGGGGGATTCGGCACTATACCGAAGTAAATAGAGTCTGGCCCTGAGCCAATCATATTTGCTGATATTCATCTTGATTCTCGAATCGGTGGGGAACAATTTGACCTAGGCCGAGGATCGTGCGATCCAATTTTCATAGCACCAGGGGCGGGATTTTTTATGTCTGATGCATCTACAGTCGACAATGGCAAAATCGTTCGCTTTCACTATACGTTGACCAACGATGCGGGCGAGCAGCTGGATTCGTCTCGAGAGTCCACTCCGCTTGCGTACCTTCACGGTGCTAACAACATCGTACCGGGGCTTGAGCGACACATGCGCGGACACCAGGCTGGCGATAAATTTGTGGCTGTCGTCGGGCCATCGGAAGGATACGGTGAGTACCAGGAGCCAGGCCCTCAGCCTGTTGAACGGTCTGCATTTCCAGAGGACGCTCAACTTTTTGAAGGGGCAACATTCTCTGTACAGGCCGGGACCGGAGACGTCTTTCCTGTTTGGATTACAAAAGTCGAAGACGACACGGTCTATGTCGACGCCAATCATCCTCTGGCTGGCGTCACGCTCCACTTCGATGTTGAAATTGTAGATATTCGAGACGCCTCCGAAGAGGAGATGACCCAAGGACATCCGAGCCCACCCGCAGCGTAGCTGCCCTGGTGAAACACGTCGCATCGGATCGGCCCCCAGACTCATTTAAAGCGGTCTCTTGTTAACTGATAAGCTCATATTCTCGGCAGGCAGATGAACGTCTAGCTTGGGTGTTAGGCCAGACCTGCGCAAAAGGGGTCGCCTCGGACGCGTTCCTCGCGTATAAAGGGCCTTAGACACAGAACTAACTCACGTCCAAGCATGTAGTTGAGAGCCGTTGTAGAGTGGTTTGGTAACCCAGTACAATCGCTCACAAACCCATAGGAGTCAGGCATGAATACGCCCAGCTTTGGTCAACGCATTGCACTGGCCTTCAGTGCATTTTTTAAGATCCTTTTTGATGGCGAATTTGCCGGTCGCGTTTTACGGTCGACTCAACCTGACTCCGCCGATGAATTCAGTCAGACAGCGCCCTCATCTGAGGTCGAGGAGGCACCAGTAGAGCTTGACACAATGCCTGTACCTCCTATGGAACCAGCGACTCATACGGAGCCTATGGTCACTTCCATCTCTCTCGATCGGAAGGCTTTGCAACTGATCGGTGCGCTACAGCGAGACGGTCGGTTCGTTGATTTCATCATGCAAGATTTGAATCAACATGCAGACGCCGAGATCGGCGCGGTCGCGCGGGTTGTGCATGGTGGTTGTCGACGTGTAATGCAGCGCTATATGAGTATTGACCCTGTCTGGCCCGGTGATGAAGGTAGCCAGGTGACTGTAGACGATGGATTCGACCGTCAACGAATTTCGCTGACGGGTAATGTGAGTGGGGAACCACCGTTTACGGGGACTCTTGAACATGCTGGTTGGTATGCATCTCAGGTTGATTTACCCGACCTGACGGACGCAGCAGACCCCTTTGTGCTCATGCCGGCGGAGATCGAGCTATGAGCCGACCTGAATTTGGCTCCGATGATAGGCGTCCCGCCTATGCTGTCGGAATCGATCTCGGCACGACCCATTGCGCTCTTTCATCAGCTGCGCTTGATGGAGACGAACAGCCGGTCGTCCACGGCATTCCGCAGGTCGTCAATGCGGGGCAGAGAGCGTCCGAAGAGTTGCTGCCCTCATTTCTTTATCTGACGGATGGGCAGGAGTTTGCGGATGGTGCCCTTGCTTTGCCTTGGGGAGATAATGACCAGTTTACTGTGGGTCGCTTCGCACGAGAGCATGGGGCTAAAGTACCCGACCGGCTTGTCGCATCTGCCAAATCCTGGTTGGGCCATGATGGAGTCGACCGCAATGCCCAGATTCTCCCATTTGGGGCCTCGGCCGATGTGCCAAAGATCTCTCCACTCGAGGCCTCCAAAAGATACTTAGAACATTTGGTCAAAACCTGGGCTCATGTGCGCCCTGAGGCCGCTTCCTTGCGGGAACAGCAGGTCGTTTTAACTGTGCCTGCATCATTTGATGCTGTGGCCCGTGACCTGACTGTACAAGCCGCTCGAATGGCGGGCCTTGAACGGCCACTCCTTCTGGAAGAGCCTCAAGCGGCCGTGTATGCATGGTTGGACGAACAGGGCGATGCTTGGCGAACTCAACTGGCACCTGGCGATGTGGTTCTCGTCTGCGATGTCGGCGGGGGCACGACCGACTTCTCCCTCATAGCCATCGAAGAAGAGAACGGTGAATTGGCCTTAAGACGAGTCGCTGTGGGCGATCACATCTTGCTCGGTGGCGATAATATGGACCTCGCATTGGCGTTTTCTGTAAGACAGCATTTGAGTAAGGAACGAGGCGTCAAATTAGATCGTTGGCAGCTTCAAGCTCTCACCCAGGGCTGCCGTGCTGCAAAGGAGCTGCTGCTCACGGATTTAGAGCGTGATAGCGTTCCCTTGGTGGTGCCGAGTCGAGGCTCAAAACTGTTTGGAAACACGATTCGGGCCGAGTTAAACCGCAGCCAGCTGACCCGCTTATTGGTGGATGGTTTCTTCCCCGAGTGTTCTATCCATGAACGGCCCCGCGAAGCCAGACGAACCGGATTTTCAGAGATGGGCCTACCTTATGCTGCAGATGCAGGCATTACTCGGCACCTCGCACATTTTCTATCTAGACAAGCGAGCGGGGATGACGGCCGAGCGTTTTTATATCCGACGGCCATCCTTTTTAATGGTGGGGTTCTGAAAGCGGACGTCCTTCGTAATCGCGTGACAGACGTTCTGGATGCGTGGCTTGACCAGTCGGGTCAACCAGGAGTCAAAGTCCTTGAAAGCAAGAGCTTAGATGTCTCCGTTGCACAGGGGGCCGCTTATTTTGGTCGCGTGAAGGCCGCTGGCGGCATTCGGATTCGGGGCGGCATTGCCAGGTCTTACTATGTCGGTGTTGAACAGGCTATGCCCGCAGTCCCCGGCTTTGAACCGCCGATGATGGCCGTCTGCCTCGTACCATTTGGTTTAGAAGAAGGTGCGCATGCGCAATTATCAGAGGAAGAATTTGGACTCTACGTGGGTGAATCGGCGACGTTCAGGTTCTATGCTTCATCGGTCCGGCAAGCTGACCAACCGGGTTCGATCTTGGAGGATTGGGCTGAAGACGAGCTAGAAGAACTCCCGGAAATTGTCACGACCCTTGCCCCTCAGGACGGAATGGTCGCCGGTCAGAGAGTCGCTGTGAACTTGCGTGCTGATGTGACGGAAATCGGAACCCTCTTGCTATCCTGCGTGGAGCGCAGCGGTGAGGGTCGCTGGAACCTTGAGTTCAATGTCCGCCTCAAACAAGATGAGCAGTCCATTAGCGATGAGTCGTGAGCGCAAGCCAAAATACGTTATTGGGGTCGACCTCGGGACAACCAATTCAGCGATTGCATATGCCAATATAGCGAGCGCAAAGCGCTTTGGCGGGCGAGCCGTCAAAACGCTCCCTATCCCTCAGCTGGTCGCCCGTGGCGAAATTGGCAAAGCGGACATGCTGCCATCGTTTCTGTACATCGTGAGTGGACAAGATGTCGAAAAGACCACAGGGCTTCCTTGGGGTGATGACCAGCTCACGACAGATGTCGTCGGTCGATTTGCCCAGGAGCAGGGTGCAAAAACCACAGGTAGACTGGTGTCATCGGCAAAGTCTTGGTTGAGTTATGGCGGAGTTGATCGAACGGCGGACATTCTGCCTTGGGGCTCAAAGTGCGGCCGTCTGTATTCGCCTTTAGGGGCATCAGCGGCGTATTTGAGACATCTGTCAGCCGCCTGGAACCACGCCTTTCCTAAGGCGCCACTCCATCAACAGGACGTGATCTTGACGGTCCCAGCGTCTTTCGATGACGTCGCCCGGACATTAACGGTCGACGCTGCAAAATCTGTTGGTTTGAGGGACAACCTGGTCCTGCTGGAAGAACCACAGGCAGCTTTCTATGAGTATTTTAGGGCCAATAGCGACGCGTTGACTCGAACAGCGTCGGACCGTCGCGTTCTGGTTGCCGACGTGGGTGGTGGCACAACGGACTTCACTCTGATCCATATCGATTGGACCGATGGAGAAGATGGCCCATTACCAACCGTTCGAAGAGTGGCCGTCGGTGATCATATTCTCTTGGGCGGCGATAACATGGATCTTGCGCTTGCCCATGTCGCGGAACAATCGATTGCTGGGTCGAAAAGTTTAGATGCCGGCCGAATGAACAGTTTGGTTCAATCATGCCGAATGGCAAAAGAGGTTTTGCTCGCCGACCCTAACAGCGCACCTGACACCTATAAAGTCACAGTGCCCGGACGAGGAAAACAGCTCATTGGTGGTGCACACTCTTTCGAGTTTACGCGTGAGATGGTCGAACGCCTGGTCCTGGACGGCTTTGTCCCGTCCACAGACTATGAAGATAGGCCCTCGAGAGACGGGCGACGTGGCTTGAGTGCGTGGGGACTGCCCTATGCCAAGGACCCCGCCATCACGCGCCATGTATCGGCTTTTCTAAGTCGACAAAGTCACGGGGATGCGGTGAACGTACCTAATACACTTTTACTCAATGGCGGTGTGTTCAAAAGTCCTGCGATTCGACATCGGTTTATCGACACCATTACCGCTTGGCGTGAGCCGGGTCAGGGGTCTGTCGATATTTGGGAACCATTGAGTTTCGATCTGGCGGTTGCCAGGGGCGCTGCGACCTTTGGACTCGTTCGTCATGGAATTGGGCATCGGGTCGGCGGTGGAGCTGCGCGGGCCTATTACGTGGGCGTACACTCTGGTAAAAAGAAGCGCGCAACGGCGTCTGCGATCTGTCTGCTACCCCGGCATGTAGAGCCTGGAGCGCCTGTTCTGATGGCAGACCGGGTCTTTAATTTAGTTCTTGGAAGACCGGTCCGTTTTTCACTTTTTTCTACAACCAGTGACAGAGTAGACGCCGTTGGTGACTTGGTCGATTTAGACAGCGATCAATTCACGGAGTTGCCACCCATCCAAACCGTCCTCGAGACAGACGATGATGTGACAGAGGTACCGGTGACCTTGCGGGCTGAGCTGAGCGAAATCGGGATCCTTGAAGTCTCTGCTCAAGGCGTGGATCGGGATAGCCAATATCGTCTTGATTTTTCTTTGCGTGACCCTGAGCCTGAATCGGACACGGCAGCAAAAACCCACCCTGAAAAGGAGACTCAGCTGGCCTTGAGTGCGGACAAACGTGACCGCATCGAAGACATTGTGCGTCGGACCTATGGCAAGCCTCGAAAAGATGTAGATCCCCGAGAAATTAAGTGGATTAGAAAAAGTCTAGAAGAGGCCTTAGATGGGACGCGAGACATGTGGTCAGCATCGACCTGCCGGGCCGTTTGGGACTGTCTTAAAGTCGGGTCAAAGCGGCGGAGACGAAGCGAACGCCATGAGGCCACTTTTTTCCATCTCACAGGCTTTTGTCTGAGACCCGGTTTTGGCGATGGTTTTGATGATTGGCGCATGGGTGAAGTCTGGAAACTCTTTGAGTCCGGGATTCACTTCCTTAAGGATGCAGAAACCTGGACCGCATGGTGGATCATGTGGCGCAGGATTTCAGGCGGTCTAGATGGGTCAGCTCAGCTCGCACTTCTCGATCGAATAGAGCCCTGGCTGCGTCCATCTCCGGAGATGCGAAATCGAAAGAAACCCAAGTATTTGGGCGCCGAAGAAGCGGCGCGCTTGGTTGGGGCTCTCGAACGTATTCCAATAGACCGTAAAGTCGATTGGGGTCGCTGGTTTCTTGAGCAGACCCCTGATTCGAGCCAAGCGGGTCGCCCAGCATGGTGCCTAGCCCGCTTAGGGGCTCGCCAGCCGTTTTACGGGAGTCCACACCTGGTCGTGCCCCCTGATGTGGCCGGTGAGTGGCTTGAATCTCTGCTTCGTCTCGATTGGCAAAACGTCTCTCAGGCCGCCTTTGCTGCTGCGAGCATCGCGCGCATGACAGGCGACCGGACAAGAGACGTAAATGATGAGCTGAGGCAGCGGGTCGCGGGTCGTCTAGAGCGGATAGAGTCAACACGTCCGATGGCGATGTGGGTCAAAGATATAGTCAAGTTGTCTACTCAGGATGAAGTCCGATTTCTTGGCGACTCCTTGCCGGAGGGTCTCAAATTGGTGCTGATCTAATGCGGGTACTACTCTCCGGCATTTTTTTACTGATTTCGGTCCAAAGTGTCTTCGCTGAAGGCAGATGGTCATCATATAGCCTTTATGAGCGTTGGGATAGCGACGTTGGTCCAGCGCATGGGGCGCTCGCTCTGAGCTATGACACATCGCTTGAATCTGGTTCTTGGCTCAGCATCGACTACAACACGGAAACACTGCGCCTCACCCTATCTCAAATCGATGTCGGCCGGCACCTTAGATTGGGCATGGGGATCACCGGTGAGGCTTTCTTTGCCAATGTTTTGAACGACCATTATCTAAATGGAATCAATGATCGGTCTCGATCGATTTGGGCGAGTTATGTTTTGGCGACGACCTGGCTGGACCATCAACTCGCAAAATGGGTGAGCATGCGCGCACTTATCGGACTCAGACGTTGGTTTCATAGTCGTGCGAATGAAACAGCTCTCGACCTCACTCTACCGGCCGACTCCTGGGTATTAGAGCCGGAAATACAGCTGACATACTGGCGGCTATCCGGGCTAGACTGGCACCAGAAACACAGAGTTTTTCCGCGTCTCAAGGGGGTCGCCATGGGGCTGATACTGGGCCTTCGTTGGCAGTCAGACCCGCATGCATGGGGTGCCATAGACGCTGATGTATTTGAGGAGGTTGACCTTCGGAATCGACCAGGAATCATTCAGTTTGTGGTCCGTCAATGGCTGAAAGCAGGGGTTTCTGCCGGCGATTTTTTTAGAGTCGAAGTTCAGCAAGAGGCCGCATGGCAACAGAATGAAGACGACTTATATCGACGACAGATCGGGGGCATGAATCCATTTGGGATTAGCTTGCCTGGTGCGCCTTGGGCGTATTTTCAATCCGGTGATTTTATGGCAGGGCAACTGACGACTCGACTCAGAGTCGGGCAAAAAGTCGAAATGGGTCCCCTTGCATCACTGGTCGCCCTTCGTGACCCGGACCGGGCCGGTGACGATGCCTTTGGCTTTTTAGCCGGACTGGGTTGGATAGTGGATGTTCGTATTGGTCATTGGCAAATCGACCTAAGGGGGGGGCACTCGCCATCATTGTCGGCCCGGCACCCCAACCAAAAAGCATGGAGTGCCTTAATGAGTGTGGGCTATGGACGCTAGTTGTTTACGTGTGACAATCAAGAGGCCGGGTACTGTGTATCCTTTGCGTCGGTCGCTGATGGCTCTCTCGGTTCTAATCGCCTATAGCTGTGGGCCCATAAACGTTCGAATGGAGCGGCTCATAGAGGGCGGGCATTACCGTGATGCAGCTGAGGCTGGGTATGATTGGCTACGGGCCGGTGGCAATGGGCAAGCCGCCCAGACCGAGCGTGTCGAATTACTGATTGCCACAGCTCGAATGAAGGCTGCCATCAGCAGTAAAGATGTCGAGAAAATAGCTGCCTTCAGGCGGGTTTACGGGACCGAAGACCGGTTTTCTAAGCTCGTCGCGCATGCTCTTGAGCGTGAATCCGTTCTTTATTTGGAGACCGTAGCCCGGCCACGGGATTCTGTGATCGTATACCGTCGGTTTCGAGAGACATACCCCGAGACCAGTGTTCTCGCTCAGGTGCAAGAGCTGGAAGTCCGGGCCGCTCTCAGGGACGCACGTGCCTTGAAGAGCGCGGATGCTTATAAACGCATACGCCTCAACTATGGGACATGGTCAAATACGCGGACCTTGACGCGCGTTGCGATTCGCGAAGAGGCTAAATTGGTCTATGAGACGCATGTCCGAATACAAGATGATTTGATTTCCCATCAAGAGTTCCGCTCCATCTTCGGTGCATTAACCGAGCTGCCATCCATTCAGCTGGTTCGCGACAGAGAACTTCAACTTGCGCTTGACCGGGCCAAAGCTGAAGATATGCTCATCGTATACGACCAATTTATAACGACCTATACGTCATGGCCGGAGTCAAAACGCGCCCTGAAGGAAATTCGTCGCCTGAGAGCCCGTCGAGCCTTGAAAGACGCCATGGCCATCGGAACACGATCCGCATTCGATTCATTTCGCCGTCAGCACACCGATCCGACGTCAATCGACGCGGTGGATAAAGCAGAGATCAAATCCATGTTCCAGATGTTCGAGACCGCCATAAGGAATAGCCATCGGATCGCACTCGGCATTGGCCGCCCGTTCATTGAGAAATACAGGAATCACCGCTTTTTAAAAGACGCTGTCGACCCCGTGAAAACTCAGTTGCAGCAACGTCTAGTCGACCTGCCCGACCGGTGGAGCGCTCGCCTATTTCGGCTCGCTTACCCAAATGAACCGGGTAACCAAGAGCTGCTTAAGGCAGAAATGGCTCTTGCCTGGTCCGAGGCCTCGCAACCAGCTGATCCGGAGAAATTGCTAGACTATGTGCTTTGGTACCCTCAATCGGACACAGCTCAACAAGCGGAAGAGCTCTTGTTCAAGACAGGCCAAAAGCCTGTTGGTGATACGGTTCGTGTACACGTCGCACACACGGTCAGCAAAGCCTTGGGTCAGAGAATTCAAGCCAGCATCACAGGCTGCGATGGCCAAAGACACATTGGCCTACCCGCCCATTCATTTCGTCTCAATGGCCGCAATATGAAACCGGCGTCGGACACACCTGGCCGGTCACCCATCGACATTGTCTTCCTGGTGGATTTGTCGGGTAGCTTGCTCTCCGAGCGGACTCAAATCATTACGAATCTTGCTCAGATGGATGCAGACCTCAGAGTCAATGGGCTCAATCCCCGTTATTCTGTTGTCGGTTTCGCAAAATCTGTAGTCGAGCAAAGGTCATGGTTCAATGAACCGAAACCCGTAGCAGATGCCATGAGCCAGCTCCCTTTAAGCTCGCTTCAGGCCCACGAAGACAGCGTGGGTGCTCTTTTGGCGACCACGCGCCTGAATTACCGCGACCAGGCATTCAGAGTGGTGGTTATGGTGACCGATGAGCCGTTGACATTCACTGCAGCGACCATGGCGAAAGCGAAAATTAAACGTCCAAAAAACTGTGCTCAGGCAGCCAAAACCGCGGCCTGTCTCAAGGCATGCAAAGGATCAAAAAAACGACCAGCACAGACTCGGTTCGCGTGTATTGATCGCTGTGTCAAGACAGCGAGCACAGACCATAAAAAAGCCTATTTAGCCTGCATTAAACGTGTCAGTGAAGTTAAATCGGATAACACCCGTCCACTCTTGGAGCGGAAAGCCGAGTGCTTGGAGAGAGTCGATGTGACGGCCATCGGCACCGCTGCTGAGTGCCGTCAGCCTCTCGCTAAAGCACCCAAGGTCAAAGCGTCTCTCCGACGGTCTCTCAGTCGAGCTGGTCTACAGGCCTATTTTCTGCACCCCACTGGTCTGAGTAGGGAGACCGAGTTGGAGCCATTGGGAAAGGTGTCGTGGGCTCGTCGCTTTAAATATAGCCGGATGGACAAATCGAAGGGGCTCGCCCAGTCTTTACGTCGGGTTCTAAATGATATTTTAGGAACCCATTTGGTTCGTCCTAAGACGCTTCGAAATTCATGGTCTACAAAGGCTAAGCTCGAGATTAAGCGGCCCTTGCTATGGCATAAGGTCTCCGGGCTGCCACCCGGCCGATTACTTGATTTGTACCGGATCGAAGACCGACAACGGTGTCATCGGGAGTATGCATTGACCGACACCACTGGCATTTTCTTTCGAGAGGCGTGTACGGGACCATGGACGTCGTTAGAGAAGTCCGAACACATTCGACCGAAAACGGCGTTTTCTAACGCCAATTCCATTTGGATTTTGACCCATGGCGGGCAGGTCTACAGGCTTGAGGGTCTGACAGGACATCTAGAGGAGACAACACCGCAGGGTATTCGCGTGGGTGATGTAGTTGAAGGCCACGGGACAGTGTTCCTTCATGGAATCAAAACCAACGATGCGTTTGGTGTCTGGACATGGAATACAGACAAAAGTGCTTGGACTGAATCTGCCCTACCTGTTGAACTGGGCGGCTTACAAACGGGTGTCTTTGTACCAACAAACGCGGTCTCTCAGCACGGTGTATGCTTGCAATCGTCCAGTGAGGACGTCTGGTGTTATCAGACCCAAAAAGGGGCCTGGAAGCGCTCGTTATCCACCGGACTCCCACAGGACTTCATTAAACCTGAAACATCCGTCATAGCCTTGTCGAAGACTCACACAGCAGGACTGGTTTTTGCCCCAGATGGCACGTTTTATCGGACGATTTCGGGTGGACGAGGATGGCGACACCATGAGACCCCCCTGGGTCCAATCAAGAGCGTTGCTTTGAGTCGATTGGGAAAGGCAGACGTCTGTGCCTCGAATAAGACAACCCTCTTTTGCTCAGCTGATTTGGGTCGAACATGGACCAAGCTCGACAGGATAAAAGTACCCGACGTGTTAATCGAGTATCAAGGACATGTGCATGGCGTCATAAACGGGTCGCTTTACCGACTTGAGCGTATGCTCGACCGACGTGCTTATGCATTTGCCTCATCTGTGTCTCCAACGGACGGCTTGATCCGGTCTGCGGACGCAAAGCGTTATTTAGCCTCATCATTTTTGTCGAATCAACACACGTCGGTACAGGTATCAGTCCATGGCATGTCCAGCCAACGCAGTCGGATCCAAGCATGGCTTTTGGGCCTGAGTGGTGACGCTCGCCCAGCTGACTCGAGGGTCGATTTCGGTCCGGTGCAACCGGCTGTATCTGGGCGATCTTATGTTCAATTTACCGTATCGACATCCGTCGACCAGCCCGAAGTCGGAGCTGGTCGGTGTCGATAGTTTCTCTTGGTTTTCGTATTGACTGGTCTTTGGAATTACCGTTATTGACACGCGTCGGTTCACGGCGCGCAGTCCTGCATCATGTATTGGGTCGAGATGCAGGCAAACAAAACTGGAGCTTGGTCGGTGTGATGCCGGCAGCTCCCTTAAGTTGGGGACAGCAATGAGATCAGTGTTCGTATGGAGTGTTTGTATATGCTTGGCCGCCTGTGGCGGGTCTGATGGCTCGACTGGAGGACCGGTCGACCAAGGTACACAGCCGGATTTAATGCGTCCTGACAGCCAGGTTATTGCAGATTCAACCCCAGGCGACATGGGATTTGCTCAGCTGGAAATCGTGGAAACCATGGTCTCCTTTGGCGTCACTGGGGTTGGAGGCCAGGAAAGGCGGGATGTTGGCATCATCAACTCAGGTATGGTGGATCTGGACATTGTTGAAATAGAGGGACTCTCAGCTCCATTTTCTGTGAATCGGACCCTGCCTGCCCGAATTCCAGCAGGCGCCCGTCGTACCTTCGTATTTGTTTTTGAACCCACAGATGTCGGGACCTTCGAACAAAATGTTGTCTTGCGGACCAATGTAGACGGGGTTGATGCAGACTTGTCTTTATCCGGTTCGGTCGAGACCACCGATGGCCGACTTGTCTCATCGGAGATCAACTTCGGTATTCAACAACCGGGGCAGTCGAAGTCGGAGTTCTTATTGCTTGAAAATTTGAGTGAATCCAGCCCCATTACCATCAGCCAAGTGAGTGGTATAGAAGCTCCATTTTCGGTCGCGCCCGGACAAATACCAGCGACAGCGGCGCCCGGCGAGCGAGCCCAGGTCCTTTTGAATTTTAGTCCAGAGATGGACGGCGAGTACCGTCAAACCATTACGATTCGGACCAATGCAGGGGATTTTGAGGCCCAGCTTATTGGACGTGCATTGGCTCCGGGTGCCATTGAGGTCGTGCGTATTAAACCGGCTTGGGCGCCCATCGATGAGGCCAGTAGACTCACCATTTACGGGGGCCCGTTTCCTGCTGATGGGGTGTTCACAATCTCTGTTTCTGGACAGCCTCTCGACGAGGTCGAACGACTTGATGAGACCCGCATAAGGGGTGTGCTGCCAGCCATGCCAATGGCCGAAACGGGCATCGTCGATGTTCGAGTGGAAAATGGAGCTGCTTTTGGTCTGCTCGTCGGTCGTTTCATTCTGACAGGCCCGGTTGCTGAAGGGGCTGTACTCGATGGGGAAAGCCTTGCTGGAGAGATCGGCCCAGACGGCAACCCTTGGACCCTTAACTCGGTTTTGAGAGTGCCAATGGATGGGAATCTGGTGGTCAGCGCTGGCACCGTGATCGTCGCTGGTGAATCGAGCCATGCCATTCGAATTCAAGGCCAGGCACGGATCGGCTCGCGGGACGGTCTTGTGATTTTCTCAAAAGCGGACCGTCAAGCCTGGTCTGATGAAGTCGGTGCTGTTGGAGGCTGGTTAGGCTTACGAATTGAGTCTGGAGACGAGCCCATTAATATCTTAAATACGGTCATTGAATACGCAGGGTTTGGAGGGGAACCCGCCGTGATGATCGACGGTCGGTCAGTGGTTTTTGAAGCCCTGACCCTTCAAGGCAATCAGCGGGTGGGCCTGTCCTATGATGGACAAACCGCGGTCAGTCTCGTTGGGGCAACCCTTGCAGACATCAGCGACATCGCCCTGAATTTAGGCGACGGCGTATCCATAGGGCAGCTTTCTCAAACCTGGACCCGTGCCCAAATTCCGGTCGCCGCTCATGTCCGCTCATTTGGCCGTTTGCCAATCGGTGCCGGGCACGACTGGGGACCCGAACATCAAGGGATCCATCTTCGAGGCAGTACGGGCACAATGCGGGTGGCAAACCAGCCAGCCGGTGTCTATTACACCATCGATAGCCTCGATGTCGCAGCGGTCGATACATTCAGCGTGCCGCCCACTGTGCCTTTGAAAATTACCGGTTCATTATCCGTGGCTGGGACTCTCGCAATCACCGGTGGTGGCCGTTTTGACGCTCTGGGAGATGGTCTTGTTACCATTGCACCGTCGGGCGTCTTGTCGTTGACGGCAACAGCAGAAAATCGGTTAATTTTTGGGCCAGATGTAGAGCAAATGCAGGCGCCCTGGCCAGGCCTCGTCATCGACGGTCAGATCGACGGCGGATTCGTGACCATACGTAATGGAGGCTTGGAACTCAATTCAGACTTCGGTCAACTCACAGGACTGGAAATGGATGGTGCTCCAAACCCGCTGACCATTAACGCAAGCGGCCAATTGATTGGACTCTCTTACCGGTCCGACACGCATCCAATTCAGATCACGGCAGGGGAAGGTCGAATTACGGGAACGATAGAGGGGACAGCAGAACGTGATGTCCAGTTCACGCCAACAGACCTCTGTGATTTATGGGATCTCGCTGAGTTGGTCCGCGACGATGGGGCTGCTCTGAGAAGCAATTGCGACTAGACATTCGGGACCGCTCTCATAGCGCGCACAGAGCCAACGATTGAAAATAGTCCCCCAATGCCTGAGACATAACTCCCCATGCTGAGACCGTCTACTTGGTCTCGCATTAGGTAACATGCCATGACTGACACTGTGCATTGCACCCCGCCTAGCAGAGCCATGGCCAAGTACGCGCGATGACTCGCGCCCGATAGCGAATTAATGGCCAGTAGAAGCAAAATGCCGGGTAGGATTGAACTGGTCATGAATACGGCTTCGAGGCTCTCTGTCTGGGTCCGGATTGCAGGGGGACAAAGCGCTGGTTTATGGGCGCTTAAAACCGATGTTTCAAGCCCATTAAATTGGGAGACAGACACATACAATCCGTCGGCTGATACACAGTCATATAGGGGGAGTTGTAATGCGGCTAAACCCAGTAGACCGCCGAGCAAAAGACAGATGCGAATACCGGTCATGATGACGTCATCCAATGTGAACTGGACACGCGCTCCACTGGGGCAACCTTAGCGATATGATATTCAACGCCCGACGATTCCTCGACGCATCGACAGCGTGTGCGAGCCTCCCTGATTTTACGGAAATGTCGCCCGCGAAAGACGAATTGACCACCGATTGGGATATCACTCAAATACAGGCTGTCGTCGCCATCTAAGAGTCGCAGCGTGTTGAGCAAATGAGGATCGTGATGGGTGGCTGATGCGGGCTTACGGGCATGTTTTCGTAGTGCCCCTCGGAGGGGGATTGGTAGCGTTTTTACCGCGGCGAGTTCGAGGAGTAAATCTCTGAATTCGCGTCGCCATTCCGGACCATGGGGTTGGACACGACCCCCGTGATGGTACCAGGTATAGAGGTGCGCGATCTCGTGTGTCAGCGTGACCATGAATTGAAATGGTGAAAGGTCTGTGTTCAACGTGATCGCAGGCATATCTCCACGTCTAGGGACGGAGAAATCACCCAATCGTGTCTGCCTGGGCGCCTTGAGGTGCACACGAACCGGGTGGGCTTTAAGCCAGCGTTCGAATAATGGCGTGACACCATCTGGTAGCCAGTTATGTAACTCTCGTTTGTCCATCACACACTTTCTACAGTCTGAGCGAGGTGTAAATCGAGTCGGTCTGACCCTTTTTTCCGCTGGGCCATCCTATTTAATGTTCGTCGATGACTCAATCTTCAAACGCATGGATCATCTGATCGACTCAGAGTGCGCGTTTAGGTCAGCCGGTCAACCATCACTAGATAGACGTCACAGTATCACGGGACTATAGTGTTGAGATGTTGAAACCAGCACCGCCAAAACTTAATTACGGTGTCCAGCGTGACCAGCAATTGGTCTTCGCGTATGGGTCTAATATGAATTTTCAGGACTTAGCGCGATGGCTCGACGAACAAAATTATGGGGGGGGGATGCCGACCTTGAGCGGCGTGGCCTGCTTAGAACATCATCGCTTGGCATGGAACTATTGGTCCGCGACGCGCGGCGGTGGGGCCGCAAACGTCATCCCATCAGACCGTCATCAGGTGTGGGGCGTATTGCTGTCCGTAGACCAAACGCTACTCGACTTAATCGACTTAAAAGAAGGCCATCCGATTCGCTATAGCCGGGGGCATACAAGACGACAGCTCTATAGCAGCCCAGATGGTCAGCCTATATCGGCCTGGGTGTATTCGGTGACCCCTGAATTTACCCGCGACGCGATCTGCCTACCGACGGCAGAGTACCTTGAGTTGATGCTGTCCGCAGCCATCGAGCTGAATTTACCGGATGCCTACAGAGCCATGCTGAGCCGGCAGTCCTATCGACCCGGCTAAGTGTCCGTAAGAATGTCGGCACTGACAACATACTCACCTTTCAACCAGCGCACGATTTCAGTTGCTGCCGGGTGATCAAACTCGGCATAACGGGAAATATAGGCGGCCTTTCGATCCGCTGAGAATGTCGATAGCCCGACGGTCTGGAAAGCCTTATAATCCTCGACTAAGCAGCCTGCCAATGGGTGAGGTAGGCACGCGTTGATGGCTGAGCTGGTTGCCGCTGAAATGGACGATGAATCACCAGCCAAGAGACTCTGTGATGCTGCATAGATCGGGATTTGGCTGAGCTGACCTTGATTCATCGGATTAATGGCCCAACCGGAGACCTGTTTTGAGTTGTGAGCAGGGCGTATTGGCGCCTCTATATGGAGAAATTCTGCCATTCGAGGGCCGTCATTGACTGGGTAGTTATCCCAAATGAAGGGTGGCCTGCCCAAGCGATTTTGAACGGATTGCAAATGCCCTCGTGGGTAGTCTTTTGATACGACTTTAGGCCCTGTCCAAAAGACATCGACTGCATTATCCAAAGCCTGTCCGAGGGCCTCGAGATAGTTTTGAGGCCGCTCGCCAAAAAGGCGATCAAGGATTGGTGAATCTGTGTAATAGGTCGGACACATCAGGTAGCGACTCGCGATTTGTTGGTCTGTCACAACCTTGAGAATATCAGCCTGAGTCTGGGCGAGATTAGGATATGAACCCGGCATATCGTCAAAGAGAATGGCGAGCCAGTCTAACTTAAGCTGTTTGAGCCAATGCAGCTTTTGGATCAGGTCAGCACGCCCATCTGCCTTCCAGTCGTCATGTAAGCCGTATGGACTCAATCCAATTCCAAATTCGATTTTATTTTTTCGGCAATGGTCGCGGAAGACCATAAGCTGTCTCATTTCACTGACAGGACCCCTGGTGCGCCAATCCCGGCGCAAGTGTTTCGCGGATTTTGGAGCGTAAATATAGAAGGATAGACTGATTTGGGACATGAATTGGGCCAATGTCTCGCGGGTCAGCCAACTATAGTCCTCACCGTAGAAACCTTCTATTAATCCAACTTTCATGCTTAACCCATGGTTACCTCATTGGGCCCAAGGTTAGCACGCTTCACCCTCGAACGAATTACCTAATGGGCCGATGTCTCCCAACTTTTACTGGTTATCCTCTCGCGTCTGAAAGAAGATGACTGCAAAGGAGTACCCGTATGCCAGAAACACGTGCACAGACGGCCAGTGACCCGTCGATTCGGTATTGGACCTCCGGGCCGTCTGGCGACCCAGTTTTATTGGTCATGGGCTTTGGCATGCGGGGCGAGATTTGGCGTCCGCAGATAGAGTGTTTGTCCAATAGATATCGTGTCGCTTGGTTTGATCATCGAGGTCTCGGCCAGAGCGAAGGTGGGTCTAAATCAATTTGGTGGATGTCAGATATGGCCCAGGATGCAATGCAGGTTCTTGATTCATTGGGCTGGGAACGGTGTCATCTGGTCGGTGTATCAATGGGCGGTATGATCGCTCAGGAAATGGTGTTGACTCATCCCCATCGATTTAAGTCGTTGAGCCTGCTAGTCACCCATCCCGGCGGTAGTTTCGCAAGTAAGTGGCCAGGAACCGTTGGCTTTCAAGCATTTCTGAGGACCTTTTTATCGAGAGGGCGTAAACGGATTTCGGCCCTCGAAAAACTCTTGTATCCAGATGAGTTCTTGAAAAAGACCGACCGGAAAGAGCTCCATCGCCGGATGCATTTACGCCTGAGTAGACCAGCCCCTAAGTCGACACTACTCACACAACTGGCCGCGGTTATGCGGCACGATACGCGGCGTCGATTAAAGACCTTGACTGTACCCACCCTAATTCTAAAAGCGGGCTCGGATATTCTCGTACCTCCAGCCTGTTCTGATCAACTCAAGGCGTTGATTCCCACCGCAACGCTTTTCAATTTAGAAGATGCGGGTCATGGCCTGATTTTTCAAAAAGCTGAGATCGTCAGCGCTTTGTTGGCCGACCACTTCCAAAACCATAGCACCTAACGACAATACATCAGACCACCTGAGTCGCACGTTTTTTTGCGATATTTTTTGTTGGTTTAAGTGTTTGTTTTTAATGGCTTTTATTGTGGGTAGATCCACCTTTTGATGCTTTTTTGTATAGCAGGCTGTGAGATCTTTGATGGTCGAGGAGTATTGTCTATCGCGTGGTCGTTGAAATGTTGAATTTCGACGGAAAATAACCGCCCATTGAACCCGTTTTGAGATGGATTGGACATGCTGTTGACGCCTGGTCTAGGGCGAGGCAGTCCAGTTTGCCCACCACTCGGGTCGTCGTTAGGCGGTTTTGCAACGCGATGATTTTGACACGTATAAATATCAAATTTGGAGACGACAGCGATGATCAATTTAACAAGAACAGGCACTTTCGTGGCAGTGGTTTTCGCAGCGATGGCATCCATCGGCTGCGGCGAATTGGGCGAGGATCATGTGGGCGCAAATTATGAACCTAAGGACGAGCAAGCACAGGCTGATCCAGTCGGCTTGAACCAGGTCGACTTGCTGGCCCTCAACGCCATCGATGTGGCAGCCGAGAACACTCATATTGAATTGGGCGATACACATCCGGTTCTACAAGAGATTGATTTACACGATCGGTTCGACCAGAACGAATTCGACTTTGCGGCAATCGAGCCATTTGAAACCGATGAATTGGTTGCTGATGCCGACGCATTTGAATCTACGCCTGGACTGGGGGATGGTTCTGGAGACAGAAATGAATGGAAAAAGATTATGACCGACGTTTGTATCAAGCTCGGTGGTGACTTGTCAGATACGGCTTTCGGGCCCGGTCGCGGTGAGCATGAACACAATGCGGTCAGCTTCTACTGCTTATTTCCCGATGAATCGGAGATGAAATTGAAATCCTTTGTCATCGGTGGTGAGGGCAGCTGTAAGTCCCATGAGACCCTTGCGGACTGGGCACAAGAGATTTGTGAATCTGATGACAACATCATGTTGCACAAGGGGTATGGTGAGTGCGGCGGCGACAAGGACGATCGGTATCACAGGGCCATGCTCTTTGTCTGTAAGTCACTCTAGACGCCCGGGTTCATGGCGGCCAAGACACGGCTCGGTTTGTAAAACCGGGCCGTGTCTGTTTCACCTGTTAAGATTTACAGGAGCTTTACAATCTTTTTATTTCTTTTCGTTAATCTGAGTATAGTCCACCAAATTGGGTAGAGGCGAAAAGGAATCTCACATGCTTAATCTAAAGAGTTTAAGGAAAGAGCTACGAGCGTCTGGTGTCTTTGAGCGTCGAGAGACGCAAAGTTGGCTCAAACTGCTTTTCTTCGCAGCGTGTATTGCGACCTGCATATGGGTCCAGACAATGGTGCCTTTTTGGGCCGCGGTGATTATGGTTGTTCCAACAGCATTCTTTTCGGCAGCCTTCGCGATGATGGGTCACGAGGGCAGCCATCGGAGCTTTTCCAGCAGCCCATTTCGGAATCAACTTCTCTTCCACCTCGCTTTCCCGCTATTCGGCGGTGTCAGCGGGCAATACTGGAGCTGGAAGCATGATGCGAATCACCACTCCAACCCGAATGTGGTTGACCAAGATCCCGACATACAATTGTGGCCGATGGTGTCCACCGCGACGGAGTATCGGCGATCATCAGGCTGGCGCCAGTTTTTTCAGCGACGGCTGCAAGGCTTCGCATTTTGGCCCCTTTGTCTCATGTTAGTCTGGAGTATGCGCACCTCGTCGTTGGCGTTTATGTATCGGTCTATTCGGGACCGAGGATTCGATAGAGATGTGGTCTGGGACACGGTCAGTCTGACCCTGCACATCGCGCTTTGGATTGTCGTTCCCATTTACTTTTTTGGGTTTAACGGGCTGCTGCTCTACGTTGGCGTTTGGTCACTGGTCGGTTTATTTTTATCTATGGTATTCTCACCAGCACACATTGGTATGCCGATTTATCAGGACACCAAAGACACCATCAGATTGCAATTTGAGACGACCCGAAACCTGGTTCTTCCAGCCTGGCTTTCATTTTTCTTTATCGGATTAGAGTATCAGATTGAGCATCATCTCTTTCCGAGAATTCCACATCAGAATCTCAAAGCGGCATCGAAGATAACCCGAGCATGGGCTCAGGAAAACGGGGCTCCGTATCACGCCATTGGGTATGGGCAGGGCTTAGTCGCGGTGACAAAAGAGATGAACAACGCTTGGAAACGTGAACCCGCGCTTTTGGCCAATGATGCCCTGAATCGGTCCCTTGGTACCTCAGGTTGAGTTCATACTCACAGGGATTCATCGAAAATTGTAGCCGGACGGCAAGTATTGACTTGAGTTAAAATCGATGGTTTCAAAGCGGATGCCTTTAAGGTTATAGACGCCTTGTTCGCAGCTGACTACGCCGGATACCTTGAGACATTTCGATTTGAGAATCAGACGTCTACTTTTTGCATAGGCACGAGGCGCGACAATGACGTTTACAAACCCTGTTTCATCTTCCAGAGAGATGAAAACAAATCCCTTTGCGGTCTCTGGCTGCTGACGGGATATGACCAGGCCGCCCACCGTCACCCATTGCCCATTTTTGCAGTTCCTCAATTCCATTGATGTGAGCACCGAGTCCATTTTAAGTTCATGTCTGATGTGCAGCATTGGATGCCGACCTGTTGTCAAACCAAGGGTCTTAAAATCCGCAATGGTTTCTTCCAATGATGTGAGTTTTTCAAACTGAACTGATGACTCATCTGAGTCCTCTAGTTCAAGTGAATCATTGGCTGTTTTCGAGAGATGCAACACAGACCATATGGCTGCGCGACGACCAGCGGGGATAAATCGGTCAAATGCTCCAGATTCAGCCAACGTCAGCCACGAGCTTTGGCCGAGTGAGACCCGTCGTATGACATCGTCGGCAGACTTGAAAACCCCACAAGAGCGGGCTTTTTGAAGTTGTTTCATTGCGTTTTGTCCTAGGCCAACCACTCGGTGTAGACCCAAGCGGACAGTGCTGCCTTCGATCGTGGTCTGCCAATGGCTTTCGGACAGGCACGGTGGCCTGATATCAACACCGTGGCGCTGTGCGTCATTGATCAGTGTATCAACGGAGTAGAAGCCCATCGGTTGTGCATTGACCAAGGCACATAGAAACTCCGCAGGGTAAAAACATTTAAGCCAGCATGACGCGTAAACTAAGAGTGCAAAGGATGTACTGTGACTCTCTGGGAAACCATAGGTCGAAAAAGAGGCAATCTGATGAATGATTCGTTCCACAGCATCATCTGGAATTTGGTTATCACGAAGGCCCGAACGCAGCTTCTTGAGGAGCGGTGCAAAATTGGCGCGATGGCGCTGGCTACTGATCGATCGTCGAAGCTGTTCTGACTCATTTGCAGTAAAACCTGCTGCATCAACGGCAAGCCTCATACCTTGCTCTTGGAATAAAGGAACACCGAGAGTGCGTCTGAGGATTGGCGCGAGTTTCGGGTGAATCAAGTCGATGATTTCCTCACCCCGTTTTCGTCGAATATAAGGGTGAACCATATCTCCCTGTAGTGGGCCAGGTCTGATCAAAGCGACTTGTATTGCCAGTTCATACAGGGTGGAGGGTCGAGTTCTTGGAAGGCTATTCATTTGGGCCCGGCTCTCGATTTGAAAAACGCCGACGGTATCCGCACGCGCGATCATATCGTAGACTTCCTGTCGGTCTGGTAATCCATAGAGGTAGGCTGGGACCTCGTGATGGAGACGGACCAATCTTAGTCCCTCTGATAGGACGCTCAGCATACCCAATCCCAGGAGATCGAACTTGGGTATTTTAAGAGTATCCAGATCGTCTTTATCCCACTGGATAATCGTTCGTCCACCCATTGCAGCTGGTTCTACAGGACAAAACTCCGTAATGGCCTGTGTGCTTAAAACGAATCCTCCTACGTGAGTACCGCGGTGTCGTGGAAGTCCCCAAAGTCCCGCTACGATCTGAATCAGACTTTGAATTCGGGGGCTCTCGACATCAAATCCGGCGGCTTTTACCCCCACAGTATCGAGGCCTTTCTCGCGGCTCACCTGAGCGGCTAGACGGGCGCCTTCATCCACTCCAAAACCCAGGACCCTGGCTGTGTCATGGACGGCACTTCGGCCTCTAAAACAATGATGAGCGCACACCATTGCTGCATGATTTCGGCCGTATCGTTCATAGACAAATTGAATCACCTCTTCCCGACGATGGTGTTCGATATCTAAATCGATATCCGGATATCCATCTCGTGCGTCGGAGAGAAAACGCTCAAAGAGAAGATCATGGCGAATAGGGTCTACAGCCGTGATTCCAAGGCAATAACAGACGGCAGAGTTTGCAGCAGACCCTCGTCCTTGAACTAAAATATGGGATCGCTCAGCAAATTGAATGATCTCGTTCATAATCAAGAAATAGCCTGCGAGCTGTCGACGTCGGATGAGGCCGAACTCTTTTCGTAATTGCTCATGATGCGAGAGTGTCATTGAAAGGCCCCAACGGATGTCTGCGCCGGCCAATGTAAGGTGTTCTAAGTATTCATTCTGGCACTGAAACGACGTCGGCAGGTCCAGCTGTGGAAGGGGGACGACCAGATCATTGAGTCTAAATTCACAGCGTTCAGCCAGTTGGAGACTTGTGGCCAGTCCATCGAGGTTGTGTCGCCAGCGATATGCCATTTGCTGTGCTGACTTTAGGTACCATTCGCCATTTGGACGTATATGTTCTCTCGCCTCATCAAGGGTGAGCTTATGTTTTAGGCAGACAAGAACGTCATGAAGCTTTCGCTCTGCTGCTTTCGCATAGTGAACATTATTAGTGACGACCCAAGGCAATTTCAGGTCACAGGCGAGCGACACCAGCTCTTTAGCCCATAATGATTCTTCTGGCAGGCCGTGGTCCATGACTTCGATGGCGAAGTGTTCGCCAAAAATCTCTCTCAAATCCTGGCAGCTACGGCGGGCCTTGAGCTGATCTCCACGGGCAATGGCTTGAGTTACGGCTCCATGGGGGCATCCACTTAGGCATAAGAGCCCTTTATAATGAGACTGAAGCGTTTGCAGCGTGACACCAGGTCGACCACGGTTTGCAGAGGCCCGTCCGATTCCGACAAGTTTACTGAGGTTTAAATACCCATCACGGGTTCTTGAGAGCAAAGTGAGATGTTGCTCTCTATCCCCGTCAACGAGGGTCAACTCTACACCAATAATTGCAGGGTAGTTCCCACGCTCTTTTGCATGGGAGGCGAATCTGACGATGCCTCCCAGGTCGTCATGGTCTGTGAGTGCGAGCGCCTTCAAGTCCAGTTCGATGGCTCTATCGATGAGGGACTCGGGTTGCGATGCGCCGTCCAGTAGTGAAAATGCGCTGTGGCAATGCAATTCTGCGTATTCCAATTTTGACATGAGTTAATCAAACCAACCTTGGATGGTCCATTTGGAGTCTGCGGGTTGATATCGAACCCAAAACACCTCGTGTTCTTGCGTGACGAGTCGATAGTCTTCATAGGCATACTCTGATTGCCACCAGTCACCGGATAACCTTTCTGGACCATACGCATTGAATGGATGCCAGCGCCCGTTGATCTCAATGGCATCAGGTGCACTTAGGCTCTGACCCTTTACACGCAGTTCTGCTGGTTTCTGGATTTGTCGTCGGATCACCCGCGCCCTGGGTCGAACTTGAGGCGATGGAAAGTTGTCTCTTCGATGGAGATCGACAGGAACCCACCTCGCTTTTTGTTCAGGGCGAGAGCTGAGCTGAGATTGAGTTTCATAAATGATCGATTCGTCGAATCGCCCGGATAATCGATCCATTGCTTTCTCCACAGCGCTTTGATCCCAGCGACTTGTCCCCATCTGGATTTGCTGTGCATCCCGGTGGCCTGTCTCGAGTGCGGTCAGACGAACTTCAATGACATTTGAATTCAATTCTGGTTGCTGACGCTCGAGTCGGTCTCTGACCAATTCAAAAAGTCTCGTACCTGTCTGAAGTGGCCGACTGGGATGGAGCAGGGTGGTGGATTCACTTCGATCCTCCAGTAGGAATGTCAGGCCTATGCAGTGGGCTGCGAGGTTTCTCTCCGATAGTTTTTTGCCAAGGTCATCCGCTAATTGATTCACACCAAATATCAGTGAACCCAGCTCGGAGACAGGGGTCTCAAGGACCATGCTTACCTGTAGGTTAATGGACTCATTGGTTTGATTCAGTCGCCTTGGGTCCAGGTTATGAGCGTCGTCCCAAACTCGAGCACCACGGTGCCCAAACCGACTTGTTAATGCACATTTGGGGAGTCGTTTCAGGTCATGTACATGTTTGATTCCAAGTGCATTTAGAATCTCTCGCATAGCCTCATCGATGGGCATGTAGTCCAGTGGCAACTGCTCCATAAACATGTCTGATTCGTCTGTAGATATAATTCTAAAAGGGTGGTCTACACTTGTTTTAAGAGCGCAGAGTTCTGCCATTTGAAGTGTATCAGCAAGTCCTATTCTTAAGTTTTCAAAGCCGAGCTGACGAGCCGTTTTAATGGTTCTACTGACAAATGCAGTTTCTCCACCAAGTAAAGACATGCCTCGTGCATCTAACCAATACCGTCCATAGGTATCGGGCAATGGCTGGACTATCGGTGAGACAAGTGAGAGTGCCTCGACTAATCTCTCTGACTCATGTGAGATGGTCTCAGATTGCCATGCTAAACAAATCAATTCTGGGCATAGAGCGCGTGCACGAGATGAGCTATAGCCATGACGAATGCCTTCATTAAAAGCAGCTTGATTCATGTCTTTTACTCGTCGGTGATGATCTGCTTCGACGATCACGAGCGGCATTTGACGTTGGTTTAGTGGCAGTTGGCGACTCAGAATGTTGACAACGAAATCTGGAACCAGAGCACAGGCGACTCGCCACGTCATGACAATTGTCTCTTGGTTTTTGCTGCATTGCTTGCCGATGCCGATGTTTTCAACTCAATGACTGATCCTGTCGTTGGTGATTGCTTTGCGTCCTCTTTTAAAGGTTTGGGGGCCGTCTGTTTTTCCCTTGATAACCGATCATTTGCCAGTGGGATCAAACTCAGACGATCGGTGTGTTGATCACTCAATGTGAGCTTTGCACTGTGTAAAGCAGTGGCTGTTTGAGTTCGACGTCCAATAATCGACCATGTACACGGTCCGCGTTGTTCGAGGGCGTCCAGTGGGGCTTTCACAAACGCCTGGAATCTAAATCGGCATTGGGCATCGGCCAGTGATTTTACGCCGGTTGAGTGGACAAAAATTGCGGTCGTATTTGTTTGTCGAGCAATTCGCTTCAATCGCTGTGTCCGAGTCATAGGTAAGGAATGGACGCCATCGATTACGAGTAAACTAAAGCTGTTGGTTCGCATCAGCAGCTCTGCACAGAAGGGGACATCTCTCTGCTTAGGAGGACGGATAAGCCAGAATCGACCACGGTGCTGTGTATCCCAGTCAGACGCACATAGAGTCGATTTTGTATCTATCCACGCGATGTTTAATCCAGAGGCCCTCAAGCCCTCCACAAGAACCCAAAGAACGCCTGTTTTTCCCGATGAACGGTTTCCGGTCCATTCGATCATTGCCCCACTGGTGATACTATGACCAAGCAGTTGATCGACAATCGGACTCATCGATCGATGAACACGTGGATCCATGGGCCTGGTCGTGTACAGTTTTTTTCTGATTTTTTCACTGATCATATGTTCAGTTTATCGTGTGTTTATCCATAAATACACTCACGAGACTTCATCTGCTGACAGAACCTGTCAGTAGCCGAGATTTATGCAGATTTAGATCCGCTTAAAAAATTAATAAAGTTAATAATAGTTAATGGTTTACGGTTTTTCAGGGCTCGCTTTTAGATCGTCTTATTTTCCCTTTACCTGCGGGCGCTTTCACTCTCTTTGTCAGACTCGGAGCGCGGCGATCGGCTCAATCAACGGATTCATGGACATGAGTGGAGGTCAGGGATAGGCAAATAATGCCCCCAAATCTGTTACTATATTAATGGTAAGATCTTTGTTTTTATTGGTCTGGCCAGATTAGGTGTTTAAAGCGTCCAGCTAGGAATCCACAAATGGGTAGAGATGAGATGAGTCAGAGTTTACGAGCCGGCTTGTGTTTAGTCATGGCTCTTTCTTTTGCCGCCTGCGGAAACTCGACCAGCGAATCGACCTCCCTTTCCCAGATAGACGAGCAAGATTCCAGTTTTCGCATGATGACAGCACCCGATGCAGCTCCCATAGACGAGCCGCAAACCAGATGTATCGATCGTGACGGTGACGGCTACGGACAGTTTTGCGACCGTGGCTCCGATTGCGATGACGGACGAAGTGCGTCGCATCCGGGCGCGACTGAGCAGTGCGGAGATGGGGCGGATAACGATTGTGATGATCAAGTCGATGAAGGCTGCGGCTGTAACGACGGTGAATCAGTACCCTGTTACCCGGGTCCGCAAGAAACCATTGGCACTGGCCGTTGTCGACAAGGCTTTCAGATCTGCCGCGGAGGCCAGCTCGGTGCCTGCGAAGAATCCAGATTGCCCATTGATGAGCTCTGTAATGGAACCGATGACGATTGCGATGGCCAAACCGACGAGGGTGTGGTCAATGCCTGCGGAGCCTGCGGCGATCTCCCGTCCGAAGTCTGTGATCTGACCGATAATGATTGCGATGGCCAAATCGACGAAGGGGTCTTGAATGCCTGTGGTCAATGTGGCTTGGAGCCTGAAGAGTACTGCGACAGCATCGATAACGACTGTGACGGTGATATCGATGAGTCATGCCTCTGCCTAGACTCGGTCTCCGAGTCTTGTTACACGGGTAGCCCTGGCACAAAGGGAGTCGGGATATGTCGAGTTGGCTACTGGCTCTGCATCGATGGACAGCGCAACCGCTGTATGAATCAAATCACAGAGCAAAACGAACAATGTAATGGAATCGATGACGACTGCGATGGTCTGACAGATGAGGCTCTGACCAATCAATGTGGCGAGTGTGGTGCTGCGCCGGCTGAGAGCTGTGCCGGTCCGAACGGCGATTTTGGAAATGGTCTGGATGACGATTGTGACGGGATCATCGATGAAGGCTGTAACTGCAGCGGTCGCAGTCGCCAACCGTGTTATAGCGGCTTACCCAAGACACTGGGAAAAGGCCTGTGCATGGGCGGCTTTTCTCGTTGCGTAGAGGGTCAGGTTATGGCGTGCGACAACGAGGTCTTACCCACTGAAGAAGTGTGTGGAGATGGTGGCGATAATGATTGTGATGGGCAGACCGATGAAGGCTGTCCAGATACCCTTTGCACGCCATCGGCCGAGGTCTGTGACGCAATCGATAATGATTGTGACGGCAACGCCGATGAAGGTGTTCGCGGTCCGTGTGGCTGTCGTGCTGAAGACAACGTCGAGATTTGTGGTAATGGCTTCGATGATGATTGTGATGGTCGTGTTGAAGAAGTTTGCGGGTGCGTCAAAGGCCCGCCCCAGCCGTGCTATGGCGGCCCGCCAGAGACCGTCGGCGTTGGCGAATGTCGAATGGGTACGTTTCAATGCATACCGGGCAATATGCTTCAGCAAGGCGATCTATCCGGCTGCCGCGACTGGGTTGGGCCTCAGTATGAAATTTGCAACGGACGCGATGATGATTGTGACGGCCGAACCGATGAGAACCCGTCGGACGGAAACGCCTGTGGCACCTGTGGACGCCCACCGGTTGAACTCTGTGATGGACAAGATAACGATTGTGATGGGCTCACCGACGAGGGCGTCAGCAACGCGTGCGGACAATGTGGTGCCTTGCCGCAAGAGGTTTGCGACACCCAAGATAACGACTGCGATGGCTTAATAGACGAAGGCACAGTGAACTACTGCGGCACATGTGGTCAAAGCTGCTTTACTCAGGTCTTCGACGACCAGGAGGATTGGGAGCTTGGCAGCATTGTCAATCTAATCGCACCCGATGGGGCGCCCAATGCGCTGACCTTGGGGTCGACGGAAGTCCGAGGTGATTCGTACCTTTGGGCGGCCGCCTTCACAAATCGAGAAGTGGTCAAAATCGACACCCGGACCTGCGAAATCGCTGACGTTCACCCGTCTTTTGGTTTCAGCCCGTCGCGAACGGCGGTTGCCGTAAACGGCAGCGTCTGGATTGGCAATCGGGGCATGCATGGCGGCAATGCCGCTGACTACTCTCACGGGAACGCGGTCCACCTGGATGTTGATGGCAGCTTGATTTGCCGCGCCCGCATCACATCGGGGGCGGCCTCGGGTGGTGTAGCGGTCAGAGCCGCGGCCATCGACCAAGAGGGCAACGCGTGGCTCGGAAGCTGGTCTAGGCGAAAAATTTATCGAGTGAGTGGCGTCGAGGTCGAGCCGGGAGATGCCGTAGATGGCATCCCTGATTGCCGAATTTTGCAAGAAGTGGATCTACCAAGCCCTGCTTATGGCGCTGCAATTGATTCGAAAGGCTTTCTCTGGACCGCGACCTCACCGACCAAAATTGATACCCGTGATGGTGAAATTGTAGGTCGAGTTCCCGGTCAGGCTTTGGCCGTCGGAGGACCCAATGATGGCGAGTATATCTCAGCTCGATTTTACGGTATCGCCATCGACCGAAACGATAATGTCTGGTACGCGGTGACCTCTCCGGCCGGCTATCTTGTGCGCGTTGATGGCGAGAGCCATGAGATGCACGCTTTTTTCCATGGTGGTGGAACGACCCGCGGTGTGGCCGTTGACCTCGAAGGCAATATTTGGGGCGGTGGTGGCTCACTCTATAAAATGTCTCCGGACGGTGAGCATTTGCTGACTGTACCCAGTGCCAGTGCCGTCGGAGTTGCAGTCGATGGCGAGAACGGTATTTGGGCTGTTGGAGGGTCTTCCGCGAAACGATTTAACGCGCGCACAGGCCTACTCGAATGCTCCGTTTCCAGGCTCCCTTCTCTATATACCTACAGCGATATGACGGGCATGCAATTGCTCAACATTACCATGAGAAGCGGTCGTTGGAGCGTCAAAGTCAACGGAGGATCCGATGATGTTCTATGGGACCGCGTCGACTGGGCTGGTGCATTTCCAGATGATGCATTCGTCGATGCCCGCGTAAGAACAGCAGCGTCGCGGGCCGGATTGAGTGCTGCTACATGGTCTGCTCGAGCCTTCGAGACACCCATGCGGATTCCTGGTCCCAACCTAGAAAGCGGGTACACTCCGTACAATCGATGGATCGAAATCGAGGTTCGACTGACCCGTCAGCAAGATGAAGTCCAACCCAGACTGGAGCAAGTCCGAGTCCATTGGCAAAGGCCTTAGCCTAGTGCCTTGGGACCCCCGTATCAAAGGGCCGGTCAGCTGATAAATTTCTTAGGGTGTACATTAGAGCCACAAACCACGATTCCAATGGGTCCGGGGTCTTGGTCTAAAATGCCATTGGTCAAGGCCGCTAAGCCGGCGGCCGCACCCAATTCCGATACAAACCTAAGGTGGTCCCAAAGCCATTTTTGAGCCTTTATGAGGGAGGAGTCGCTGACCAGCTCGACTCGGTCAATGCCTCGCGAACAAATGTCATAGGTGTATCCTCCGGCCATCGCTGCGCCCAGCGAATCAGCGGCTATGGAATTAATGTGTCCTATATGGACGGGACCGCCTGCTTCAAAGGCGGCATGCATTGTCGCAGCCCCAATGGGTTCAACGCCGACGATGCGCCGTCCATCTGCAGCGAGGGATGCGCCCGATGCAAGCCCACCGCCACCGATGGCCACGACGGTCGTGCCAATTTCGGGTGCCTGGCTGAGGAACTCTCGGATCAGCGTCCCCTGTCCCGCGATCACGTCCGGATCGTCATAGGCGTGAATGTAGGGTAGGCCATGTTCTTCTGCAGCGCGTCTGGCTTCCCGCTCTGCATCCGCATAATTACCATCGACCTTTCGAACGATAGCATTGCCTCGTTCCAGCGCGTCGATTTTGAATGTCGGGGTATTTCCTGGGACAAAGACGTGTACTTTAACGTCCAAGAGCCAACCAGCCCACGATACGCCCAGGCCATGATTGCCCCCGCTTGCTGTGACGACACCCGCATGGGCCTTCGAACCCAAGACCAGCAATTTATTTAGCGCACCTCGCAGTTTAAAGGAGCCTGACCGTTGTAAGCCTTCCAACTTCAATACAACTGGTCTGGCACCCGGACCTTGCATGCGTATAACCGGAGTAATCCGAATCCATTTTAGGATACGGGCGTGGGCTGCATCGATATCGGCCGCGCTCATTTTATTCATATCAAGCTCCACAAAAAGAACTTAGAAAAGCATTCATACAAGATGGCTTTCTCATGGTGTTTCGCCTTGTCCATCTAAGCAATAGAATGGTCTGCCTGCTCATCATAGCCGAAATAATTGAGGCATTGATCAAGAATGAGCAAACGACGTTCTAAGGCTTCAAGGGCGAGATCATCCCCACCCGCTTGAATATGTTGTTCCATGGCATCCACTGCATCAGACCCCAAGGATTCGAGTACGCTCAAGACCAAGTTCCGCAGCGTGAGTTGATTGTCATATACATGAAGTAGGAGCGGGGCATCGCTGGTTCGGCAATGGGCGGCGAGAAATCGCAATGCCGGCACAACTAAGCCCTTTCGTTGTTGCTTGAGAGCCTCTTCGATGGTCGTGCGCCCGACACGGGCGCTGGCGGCCACCGTTTGAATGAGCTCGATGCGACCACTTTCGTCGCGAACATCTTCTAGTGCCTGTAATAAATAATCGACCTTGTCTCCTCCGGTGAGACTTCTGACGATGCACAAGATCTGCTGGCGAGTGTGAACCCGATGTTCAGAAAAACGTCGAAACAAAGGGCCATTAAGCGACGGACCTATGTATTGAGCCGCCTCTCGCAAAGTCAGGTAGTCCGTGTCATCATCGCCGGAATGAACGGCCTTGATGAGTACATCTGATGCCATTTCATCATTGTTTTTAGCCAGGGCGAGAATCGCCCACGTTTTGACTTTGGTGTGGCCGGTTTCTGCAAGTCGTATCAGTCGCTCGCGAACGCGTGGTGTTGTCGCCGCTCGAAGTGACAGAGTGTGGATATAAAAGCGTATCAATGGGTCTTCACCGGTCTCAACAAGACCAAAAAGTGAATCGATATCCCACTGGTTGACCATCACACTCTGAGCGAGGAAATCAGGTAAATGCGAATCGGATAGATCGATATTTGATGTCTCGAAATAAAACTCTGCATCCGCTTTGGTGACCAAGGCACAGAGTGCGTCTGAAAGAGAGTCTGCACTCTTAATCAAACCGGACCCAACCAGTTCTTCGACTTCTGCCCTCGCCCCTTGAGAGACCAAAGCCTCAATAAAATTCTGCTGCTCGGTCTCAGCTCCGTTCCAGGCCGAGACTAAGGTATCGATGATTTTCTGGCTGTGAGTGAGCCGAGCCGCTCGGGTCGCGCTATATCGTAAGCCGCTGTCATGGCTGACCAGAGCGCGTTCAATGAGTTGGTCCAGGTTTGCTGCTTGCCAATCTGTAGCCCAGTTTATGATGTCCGTCCGCTTATCAATACACGCCGCTTCCCAGAGCGAAATGAGGTGGGTATTCTGCCCCATGTAAATGGGGGCCAGTAGCGTCATCAAGGCCTTCGAATCGCTGGCTGGCATGCGACGAAATGCAGAGTGAATCGACTCATCGGGCCAGCGATTCAGTACACTCAGTAGGTGCGGGGCCGGTGACGGACTACGCGCAGCGGCGGTCAGCACCGACCGAATGGCCGTCGGTCCGATGCGATGTAATGCTCTCGTCAAGTGTCCGATGACGGGAGACCCGAGGGGCAAACGACCTAATTCGTGACAGATTGGTGGAACAGCGACCAGGCCGAAATCACTGAGTAAGGTCTCTAAAGAGGCCAGATAGTGAGCCGATGACGGGTCTTCATTGGCGCGAACCGTTCGCAGTTCCTTAATCACGGCCGGTACAATATCGGGACCCAGGGCGAGAATTTGATTGAGCAAGCGCTGCTGTCGTTGGGACTCTAGCCTCAATTGAACCAACAAGCCCCTGATTCGGTCGGGTTGCACATCGACGAGTTCATCGTCAATTTGTCCTGCATCATAAGTCCGACTCACGAGCAGCGCGAGGGCAAACAATCCAAGCAATGCGATGATGCTCCACCAAACGTCCATGCTTCGTGGGACTCCGCTAAGGTTGTTGCGCCGCCAGAGATTTTACGTAGTCTCCCACGGTAATCTCACCGTCTTCGGCCCACCCTTTTAAGACCTGTGGGTCACTTGCAAGTGGCTCGAGAAGGTCTGAGGCATCGGCATAGAGGCGGACGACGCATTCCATTGCATAGACGTTGGTCACCCAGTTTGCATGGTCGATCAACGAAAGTAGAATGGGCCTGACTGCATCGGCAGCCGGTTTCAGCTTACTGTCGCAAAACTCATCAACTTGCGCTTTGAACTCCATGCCATTTGGCCACCATGTTCCAGTTGCGGGGAGCGCTTCGAGTGCCGCGGCCAGAGTGTTGACGCCACCGATATTCCAGATGAGGTCCAGCGCATTGAGTCGGTTGAGATTATCGTTTTTAGGATCATCTGTTCGCAGAACTTGCATGAGCCCGGGAAGCGCTTTTTCTTTCAGTAATTCTGTCGCCTTCAGGCCCACCAGTCGGGTTGTGCTCGGGACGCGATAATCCCTGACTGAATCGAGTAAGAACCGCAGCAGCGTTTCGTTTTGATTTTTCGACATGACGATGGCCAGCTCAGGGCCGATATTCGGGTACAAGGTCTTGGCATACTTGAGCAGAAGGCGGGCCTGTTTTTGACGGACATCCTTCGACGGGATCTTGGTCAAAACCCGATTTACAATGAGAAATCTCTTCAGATCGGGTGGGTTCTCTAAATAGTTGTAGATCATGGGTAGCGTGAGGGTCGGGTGAGCATGAGCTGCGGCCAGTAAGATTTCCTCGGGTGGTTGTAACCCCTTAGGCAAACTGTCGTAGATTTTCAGCCGTTCAAGAAGCCAACCGACGACCCGTTCAACTAAGACTTTGTCTTGTGGTTCATTGTAGTTTTGACCCCTGAGTTCGCCGGAGAACTGGAATAAGTAATAGGCAAAGCTGGCGGCCCGCATTTTCATGGGGTCGTCTTCTTTGTCGATGTATTGGACAATAATGTTGGCCAGTGCCTGTACCAGTCGTCGACGGTCTCTGGGTGATGTATTCCGAATGACATAGACAAGTTCGGCGACTCGGTCGGAGTCTAACAGGACCAGTGCAGCGTGTATTCGAAGTTCTTCTGGACGATTTGTATCGGCCAAATAGGCACTTAAACGCTGATGCCCGTTGGGTACTCTCGACCACGTGGAGAGGGTTTCTCCATCGATTGAGCAGCCGACCATGACCGCGGCCAAACCGATCGAACTTAAGAGTCGTCGGAGACATTGAAAATTAAACATGATGATCTCGTATTTTGCAGCCCCGGAGAGGCTAGCACCCGGGCTATAGGTCGTCAAGAACAGGGGATTGTATGCAGCGCAGCGTCACGATACTCTGAGGCTGGTCTTTTGCCAGATACGCGAGGATGAAAATGGTCGAAGCAATCGGTCGACTGCATAAACAACTCGAGTCTTTAAGAGTCGAATATGAGCGTTTTTTTCTCGGACTTGAAAAGCGGCCCCCACTGGCTATGCGGGCGCAAGTCAGTCGAGATATTCGGCGTTATACGCCCCAAAATAATGCTGTTGATAAGTTTAAACATCGTAATTTGATACAACGATTGGTCACGCTCGAACAGTATTGGGAACGAATTCAGCGAGCCATAGATGCCGGGACCTTTGCCCGTGATGTGGCGCGGGCTGACTACCGTCAATCCAGGCGTCCATCGACGGGTACAAATAATCGGGACAGTGACCGTCCTGCGCCCTCGGCCGAAAGAAAAGCAGCCACTGAAAAGAGGACCCGTGATGTCTCCGATGCAGCCAGTGACTTTCTGAGCAAATTGGGGAGTCTATCGGGCGGTGGCGACGCCATCGGCATGCGCGGGACCGCCCGCAAGAAACCAAATAAGTAGCGGGTTTTGAGACATCAATGTGACAGACAATCCGCTCGATTGTCTTTCTAGAAGGCAGCATTTCGGGGCGTGCGTGGGAATGGAATAACATCTCGTATGTTGTCGACACCCGTCGCGTATTGAATGGCCCGCTCGAATCCGAGTCCAAAGCCAGCATGAGGGACCGTTCCATATTTCCTCAGGTCCCGATACCACCAGTAGTCTTCGATGGGCATGCCTGTTTGCGCAATTCGGGCATCGAGTACGTCTAAGCGTTCTTCGCGCTGACTCCCGCCGATAATCTCACCTATACCGGGTGCCAGGACATCCATCGCAGCAACCGTTTGACCATCATCGTTCAGCCTCATGTAGAAGGCCTTGATGTCCTTCGGATAATTGACGACGGCTAGGGGACCGCCTACATGCGTCTCTGATAAATAGCGCTCATGCTCAGCTTGGAGGTCCATACCCCATTTTACCGGGTATTCAAACGACGCGGATGTTGATTCAAGAATCTTGATAGCCTCAGTATAATCCAGGCGAGCAAAATCTGAATCGACGACTGAACGGAGTCTGTCTATGCAAGTTTTATCGACCCGCTTTTCGAAAAACTCAAGGTCGTCAGCTCGTTCCTCGAGTACGGCGCTGAAGATGTACTTAAGAAACTCTTCTGCTAGCTCAACGTCTGCGTCCAGATCGGCAAATGCGATCTCAGGCTCGATCATCCAAAATTCCGAGAGATGTCGTCTGGTGTTGGAGTTTTCTGCCCTGAATGTCGGTCCAAACGTGTAGACATCGGTCATGGCCAGACAGTACGATTCCACATTGAGCTGTCCAGACACCGTTAAATGGGTCTCACGACCAAAATAGTCCTTCGAGAAATCCACAGCGCCCTTGTCCGTTCGAGGCAGATTCGCCAAGTCGAGCGTAGAAACACGGAATTGTTCGCCTGCACCTTCACAGTCGGCACCGGTGATGATGGGCGTGTGAATCCAGTAGAACCCATGCTCGTGAAAGAATCGATGGACCGCTTGGGACAGACAATGGCGAACTCGGGTCACAGCGCCAATGAGATTGGTCCGAGGTCTTAAATGGGCGACTGCGCGCAAGTGCTCCATGGAGTGTCGTTTGGGTTGAAGCGGGTAGGTCTCAGGGTTTTCGACCCAACCAATGACCTCGACCAGGTCCGCCACCACTTCGTATGATTGACCTTTACCTTGGGATTCTATGAGCTGGCCTCTTATCCTTACTGAGCAGCCCGCTGAGAGCTTCATCACTTCGTCCTCATAGTTTGACAACTCTGTCCCTGCGACCACTTGGAGAGCAGCGAAACACGACCCATCATGGATTTGCAGGAACGAAATGCCTGCCTTTGAATCTCGGCGGGTTCGAACCCAGCCCTCGATGGTGATTGACCTATCTAGGTCGATTTGGCCGCTGAGAATAGTCTTGATCCGAAGTCGCGTCATCGGAGCCTCCCGAGTCACAGTTTTGGGGAGTATGAACGCCGAGAGCGTCTCTGACAATCCCCAATTATAGGCAGGCTCTGCTGCAACTATTTTTCGGTTAAACGCAAAGCCTCGTTGACTCTCGGGGCCAAGCCGATGCAAAAACAGGCCATGGGCAATTTGTTAAACAATATGGGTCTGCATTGGCGTCGTCTTGGCGAAGACGCACCCGTTCGCTTCAGTCCTGTTCTCGCTGGCTTGATGACGGTCTACTCGGTCGGTGCATCCATTGGTTGGTATGCCATTCGTAGTACAGATATGGGTCGATGGTTAGCGACTTTGGGCTTGGATAAGTCGAGACTGGTTGTGCTGCTCTTTTGGGTAGGCGTCTGTCTATTCTACCTCGGACTGCGTTTTCTCTGTGCCGTGCGACTTCGACAGATTTCGTATCGGACTCACATCACCATCGTGGGTTCAATGCTCATTTTGTCTTTATTCTGGCTCTATGGTCGGAGAACAAGCTTTCGTTTTTGGTTCGACTTCTACCCATCCTGGGGCGGCCATAAAGGCTTGTTACCTTATTATTTTTTCGTGTCCACAAGCATTCTCGCCCGCGTTGTTATTCCAGTTTTGTTGATCGTGTTCGTCTACAAACGTGCGGTCAGCGATTTTGGGTATCGTGTCACGGGCATGATGCGAGGTTGGTGGATTTATGCGTTTTTAACCCTTTCCATGGCGCTCGTCGTGATCTTCTATGCATCGACTCTGCCGGCGTTTCTCCGTAAGTATCCTTGGTGTAAGCCCGGTATCATCGATGGGACCATTACTGTTCAATTGCTCGTTGTGTATCTGGTTGCATCCTTTGCCTTTTACTTTAGCGGTGAGGCATTCTGGCGTGGGTTCATTCTTTTTGGGACGACCAAAGAGCTGGGTAAAAATGGTCTCTTTTTTATGATCATGCCCTATGTACTTGGGCATCTCGGAAAACCCATACCGGAGACTCTCGGTGCAGTCGCAGCCGGTTTGGTTTTGGGTGTCCTGGCCTGGCACCATCGATCATTTTTCCTTGGTGCGATGAGTCATTGGGTGATCGCAACGACCATGGACGTCGCAGCCCTCTATCGACGTGGCATCGAGTTCGTCTATTAGTATCGCCGGTCAGCGTGGGAGTGTTGACTGGCCCGAATGAGGAAACGCATTGCCATCATCGGGTCCACCGGCCCCCCAACAGATGACGGCGTTTGTCTCCGTTAATCCGCAGCCGTGAGCCGCGCCCATGGACACCGTTGAATAGCGTTCCAACGGCGGTAGCCCCTGACCATATTGGCGCCCATCCTCAACGCTGCCCAGGCCCCAGCATTGCGCATCTCCCTCTCGGTTGATGGCGCAGCCCGTATAGCCGCCCATTGATAACGATACGAACTCGCCATCAGGGGGATCTAATTGGCCACCGATGTCTTCACCCCAGCATTGAATCGCACCACCATCAATCAATCCACACGTCGCGCTGGACCCGGAATCGATCATGGTCATCTCCATATCGGGCACGTCCAAGACACCGAAATCCGCGGTACCCCAACATTGTGGCCGTCGGTCCACCCGATTGATGGCGCAGGCAAAATCGAAGCCCGCCGTTAGATTTTGAAGCGGTACATCGGGCGCGGGCACATCGTCGGGTAGGGGGCGACCAAAGCAACGAACCCGGTTATCGATTGCTCTGAGAATACAGACCTGAGCATTGGCGCTGACGGCGATGTCTTGCACGATACCCAGCTCGCCGGGAACATCGACCGGTTGTCCCCAGCATCGGATCAGACCTTCGGCATCAAGTCCACAGTAGGTATCTCCACCCGCACTCAGACTGACCAATGCGACTTCAGGAGGACGCCGTCGCACACTACCCCAGCACGTTGCTTGCCCGTCATTGAGGGTTGCACAGGTTCCATAACCACCGGCGCTAATCGCTTGCGCTGTCAGTCTGCAGAGGTCATCGAAACCTTCATCAACCTCCCCATCGCAATCATTATCTATCTGATCACAAATTTCCGGAGTTGCGTCACCGGCAGAGACACTGCATGCAACGTCACGGCCATCTTCGGTGCATTGGATGATACCGTCATTTCGGCACGCGCCAATCCCTGCTGAGCAGGCGTCACCTAAACCCGCAAATGACTCGTCGACAGTGCCATCGCAATCATCGTCAAATGCGTTGCATATCTCCTCGGCCGCGTCACCCGGCACTGCTGGGCAGGACAGGTCGAGCGTATCTTCGCTACAAACGAGTCGACTGGCCCGTCGGCAAGCTCCAAGACCAACTTCGCAGACGCTGCCAAGGTCTAAGAACGTCTCGTCGAAGGCACCGTCGCAGTCGTTGTCCAGCCCATCGCACACCTCTGGATTGGGCAGACCTAACTCGGCGACGCAGACCAGCCCATTTCCATCATCATCGCACTGGAGTACCCCGTTGGCAGCGCATGTACCAACCCCTGTCGTACAGCCTGAACCCAGCCCGAGATCGACAAAATCTTCGTCAGCTCTAAAATCACAATCGTTGTCTATGCCATCGCACACTTCTGGTGTTCCAGGGGGACCGATGGCCTCGCAATAGACAGACCCATCGGCAGAGCATGCTCTTTGTCCATTGGCCTCGCATAGTCCTTCACCAGCAACACATGCCTCGCCCAGGCCGAGTTCTTCGTCGACGAGGCCATCGCAATCATTATCGCGTTGGTCACAGCGCTCTTCCAAGACGAGTTCAGGATCCGCAATGCACTCTCGCCCCGCACCATCTTCGCTGCAGCGCCAAGCGCCAGGCAAGATACAGCCATCTCGATCGACCTCGCAAAAGCGCCCTAAAGCATCGAAATCTTCATCGGTTTGGCCATCGCAGTCGTTGTCCAAAGCATCACAGCGTTCGGCCATGGCCGGCGCAGGCTCAATATTGCATTCAAGGGCGTTGGCATCTGGATTACAGACCGATTGGCCCACCCGGATGCAGGCGCCGACCCCGACGCTACAGGGTTCGCCGGCCCCAAGGTCTTCATCGACCTCACCATCACAATCGTTATCTAATCGGTCACATTGCTCAAATTCTGGCTGCCCTGCGATAACCGGACATATGGTCCCCGAGCCGTCCTCTGCGCACACTGTCATAGAGTCTCGGCGACACGCGCCGCGGCCGATGGCACATGGGCTCCCTAAGCCTCCAAATACCTCGTCTGTCTCTCCATCACAGTCATTATCCAGCCCATCACAGAGCTCTCCGGCTGGTGGTCCTGGAATGGAATCGCAGAGGGCGTCCTGTCCGTTTGCAGAACACTGAAAAATGCCACTCCGTGCACAGATGCCGAGGCCCAGTGTGCAATCGGACCCGAGGTCTGGAAAAGTCTCATCGATATTACCGTCGCAGTCATTATCCACCCCGTCGCAGAGCTCGGCTGTCTCAGGTGTCTCTTCGTAGCTGCAGCTGGTCTCTCCGGTCTCTAAGTCACAGACCGTAATGCCTTCGATCAGGCATCCACCCTGGCCAACAAAACATGGGGTTCCCAGTTGGTCGAAGCTCTCGTCGACCGCATCGTCGCAATCATTATCCAGGCCATCACAGAGTTCCAACGTCGGTGGGAGCGGTGTGCCTGCACAAACGGTTTGGCCGTCATCGTCGCAGACGATCCGTCCGATGCTAGCACAGGTACCAAGCCCGATAGGACACTCGTCGCCCAGCTCCAAAAAGAGTTCATCGGCTTCACCATCGCAATCGTTGTCAAGGCCATCGCAGATTTCATTGACGGGTTGATTTTCTTCGCCAATGCAAATGACATCCTGACCATCCTCTGAGCATTGAGTTCGTCCAACCACAGCGCATTGGCCAATGCCAGCCGCGCATGGCTGGTCTTCCAACATTCGGCACGGTGGGTGAGCGCCGCCGACAACCGGACAGTCTGGATCGTCATCACATGGGTCGACCGCGTCTGGCACGCCGTCGTCATCGCGGTCGCGATCGTCTGGTTCTAGTGCATCAGGAACCCCATCTTCATCGCCATCTGGTGCTGCCCAACTCCGATTCATCGGATCGTATTGCAGCTCTTCATTGTCGGGCACGCCATCACCATCTGAATCACGCTGTCGGCGATCGGTGCCGAGTTCCTCTTCGATATGGTCGGGGATGCCGTCTCCGTCTTCATCAACTCTCTCGATGGGAATACAGGCGGTGCCGATGCACGTCGTTCCTGTTCTGCAGTCAAGATCTGATTGGCAGACCCGAGTCGCCCCGGCGATCTCTTCTTCACTGCATCCGAAAAAAAATATCCCAAAGACCAACGAAATAATAGATAGGCAGTTACTGCTCAGATAACGCAGGCTCGTGTAGCCCGACAAAAGACTCATAGCCAAGCCCTTAAGGTTCTCGATGTTGCCTTGATGATCGCACGAAACGGCGGTTTGGACCAAACAGGTTTTTGTAATTTTAGTGAAATAGACGGGGCCATTGCCGATGATTCGGGTACAGATTAAGCAAAAAATGCTATGGCGATCTAAGCGACGGCATCGCATACTGTTTGGGCAGGGACGGACAGGCAAGACGGCGTGCCGTATGAGAAGGGGGACCGGTGCTCATTGTTGCAGAGTCGCAGGACGGCAGATCGCGCTTAACAGGTCTCAATCTTCACTCTGGGCAGCGGACGTTTATCGCCGATCTTCAGCACGATGAGCCCGAGTTCACTCTCGATTGCAGCCGGGCTTACGCATATCTGACCGGTCCGCAAAAGCGGTTTGAGCTGAGACGGATCCGGATGACTGATGGGCAGACTCAGAGCCTCATCGAACCCGATGGGCTCGACGGGCAAATCACCGACATGGCCGTCAGTCAAAGTGGGCAATCTCTCGCCGTCTGTCTTATGGACACGAACGCTCAGAGTTCGCTCTACGTCTACGATATTGAAGACACTGACGATGCGTTTCGTATCAATCTACGCATTGGCAATCAGGCGCTTGAATCTCAGCGGTATCATGCACCTGTGTTTCTAGGCAGTGACACGCGCCTGCTCGTCCAGCTTGAGCATGCCAATAACGCCTCTCAGCTTGGACTGATTATTCCGGGTCGAACCGGAGCCGCAGACTCGGTCGCACCCCGCTCGAAACAGGCAGGACGATTCGAACTCATCGAGACCCCATATCGCTTTGATACTGACCAACGGCCTGTCACAGATTTGAGTGGGACGCAGGTTTGGTTAATGGGGTCGTCTGCATCGGACGGAAGACAATTACTGCGACTTGACGTGCCCTCTCGGACGGCGGCGCCCATTCATGGTGCCCCGGGCGGGTCGGTCATTTGTTCTCGAAATGGAACAGAAAACGCGCTGCTCTTTGGTACCCAAAACGGACTTTATCAAGTGACTGAACATACGGCGAATCTGGTCTGTGAACTGGATTCGCGCGAGCGTTTGCTCGATATCATCAGCGATGACTCTGCTGATTCCTGGATCTACTTGGTTCGAACTCAAAAAGGGATGGAATACCGTAATATCGACCTCTTGGCGGGGTCTCATTCCATTTTACTCCGATTTCAGACCGATGCCGAAATCAGGCTCCTTGGCTTTGTCTCCGAACAGATTTTGTCAGAATCGAGCTACAGTCGCCTTGAGCCTTTGCTGCTCGTCGATGAAATTGGGACTGCAATCAGTCTTGATGCTACGGAGAATAAGGGGGGCCAATCATCCCTAAATGACGGTGTTCACGCCCAATCTCTGGGGCGTTTTGAAACGTCCAATGAAGGGGATGAGTTATTTGCTAAATCAAGTGACCAAACGGACATTCAAGATGGATTTGAGTCTGTTTTCACACCCAATCGAACCACTGCGGAGCGCTTGTCCCAGGCCAGACTTGCTCTGCTGGGTCCCCCAGATCAATCACTGGGGTCGACCCAATCGTTAAACGCTCAGTCTGAAGCGACGGTGGATGAGCCTTTTGAAGGGGAGAACGATGAGGCGTATAGACATGAGACAAATCGGCTTGCAGCTGACATTGCAACGGCACATGGCGATGGCCACGATGGTGTAACTGGCCAAGACACATCCCGGCCGCCATTTGTCGACAAAATAAAAACCATCGTGGACAAGGCGGGCGCCGCACGTTTCTCAGAATTGTCCATCGCGAATGATAACCGCACTTCGGACGCAGATGAGCGCGTCCAAGACCCGGCATTTGAGGATTCGGCTCACAAGAAAGACCACTTTTCTGAGATGAATGCTATGGTCAGTACCGACCCCGACCATGGGCACACGGCGAGGACCAAGGCTGGCCCTCGTCAGGATGAGTCAGCTACACACAGATCGGAATGGACGGCAGGGATGGCAGACAAAGAAGATGACGTTTGGACATCTGCGCCAGCAGCGATCAAGCCCGAGGCGATGGCTCTTGGTCGGGCAGACCCGTTGTTTCCGGTACCAACCCATAGAGATTTAAGAACCTTGCAGTCCATTCAAGATGCAGAGATTGCAGCTCCAGTGGCCCGTCTTACGCCTGACGTTGACTTTGCCCTTTGGATGGATGGTGTCTCTGGCTCACCCAGTTGCCTAGAGGGGTTGGCGGAGCTAAATGCCTTTGTCAAAGACCAGATTGTCGGGATTGTGGCGACGCAGTATTTCAAGGCTAAACTCGATGAGTTTGAAGCAGGTGGTCGAGACGGGAACGGCCTTATTTTAGCCATTTCAGCGGTTGGGCATTTGAAGCCTGTCACTGCCCGTGAACAGCTCGTCGCACTCTGCGACCAAGCGTATCGACGGATCAAGTCGAGTGGTGGCTTACCAGAGGCTCATGAACATTTTGCAATGGCTGCAGTTCGTGCGCTCTCATCAAAACGGGGCCGTTTCTCCGCGCCGGCAGTGTTCGATGAATATGATTCTGTTATTGCACAAACCGAAAAGATCTTAGCCCATGAGGGCGAAAAACGAGCGCGCCGTTTCATCGGGGCCGTCTCCAAGAAATACCGGTTTGCACTGGCAAAATTGATCGGTAAGCCCGAGAGCGAAGGGCCAAGTGACCAGCGCGCATCTAGACCCGACGCCGACCAAGCTGAGCTGGACCGTCTATCGAGGATCGAAGAACTCATGCAGACATATGAATTTCCCGATTCTTTAATGCACGATGAATCCATGGACGATCCCGTTGAGCCCGCGGCCGGTGAGCCCTTTAATCCACTGACCGCAATCCCGAGTATGCCTCAGCCTGAATCAACTGTTCAGGATCCACAAAGCTCGGAGGATTCCATGGAACAGTTTTCGGTTCAAGCCGGGACCGGAAGTGGTCATGACTCGGAACTCAGCGAGGGATTTCGAGCGCATTTGTCTGTCCCTGCATCGGGTGGAGTTCGCAGCATTCTGACCCTGGGAGGGGTGGTTGCTTTTGTGGCAGGCTTAGCATTGGCCATCCTGGGTTTCAGGCTCGGACTCGCGCCATCCATTGCCGGACTCATCTTGTGTTTTGGTGGTGTTGGGCTCCTGGGTGGACGCCGACGCGGCTGGCTTTTAGGACTGTTTGGCTATCTGACAACCGGTTTTGTCTTGATTAGCTTTCCCTATCTGAAGCCGCTGCCACCCGATGTTTTACCTGCCGGCCTGCAGGTGATGGGTGGTCTCAGTCTTGTCATCGCCGTTCTTTTGTCCAATCGCAAAATTCGGGTTCATTTAGGTCGTTTGGGTATCGACCCGGATGTTGATTGGGATGAATAGAAGCAGATCGAGTCGCTGATTCAGACTTTAAACGGTGGTCATGATCGCGCACGATTCATAGCTGACTTGGGTCTCATTGTGTAGATGGCCTAAGACACCGGCCTGCTAAACGAGCATGCTTTTTGATGCGCATCACAGGTTAAATATGGACAACTGGTCTGGACTTTCGCTCGCTATCCGAGATACAGACTGGCCTGAGTAGATGGGCGTGTATCGCCTTTAACAGACAATCGAGCGGAGTGAATAATGGACATCAGCGTTGTCAGTGAAATCCCATTTCCCATACAAGATGTGTTTCTTGCTATGCGCGACCACATGCCCGAGCTGGCTCAATATATGCCCAATGTGAAGTCTATAGATGTGACTTTACGCGAGGAGCTGGACGGAGGGCTGGTTCACTTGGTCAATCGATGGAACGCAGCAGCAACGGAAATTCCAGCTGTCGCTCGACCCTTCGTCGATCCCGCCAGTGTTTATTGGATCGACCACGCTAAATGGAATGCAGATGAACTCGCTTGCTCATGGCGTCTTGAAATGGGTTTTATGGCCGATCGAATTTCATGCACTGGTGTGACGTCGTATCACACAATTGACACTGAGCGGACTGAGATGCGGATACACGGCGAACTCGAACTCGACCTAAAGGGTCTGGTTCCAAGATTATTACTGGGAAAAGCGACAGCGGGAATCGAGAAGTTTGTCTCGAAACTTGTCGCTCCCAATTTCGAAAAAACATCAAAGGCCCTGACGGCTTATCTTGAAGCCAACGCATAGGCAGGGAGGCAAAGACAATGACAGCGCCTATTCGGTTTATATGGAAGAAGTCATGCGACACATGCCGTCGCTATAAGAAACAGTTGGACGCATGGGGCGTCGAATACATCAGTCGAGAAATCAATGCCGATCCCCTCGAGGCAAGCGAGATTGACGCACTTATCGGTTCGCGTCCGGTCAAACCCTTCCTGAATACTCGGAACGTTGTCTACCGAGACCGAAAACTATCGGCCAACCCGCCGAGCAAAGCAGACGCGGTCGCACTGATAGCTGAGGCGAACAATTTACTCAAACGGCCAATTCTGATCGTCGATGGTGATTATGTGATCGGAAATGACTTGCCGACCGCGCAGGACCTTTTGGCGAAATGAGCGACCAGGAAATCATATCTTGCGTCGCAGATCTCAGACCATAGACGCTTAGGGGACCGGATGTCAGAACAGCGCAGCACACTTGCCGACCACCCACTGGCAAAGAAGTTTCAATGCCTCGGACCCCATCAAGTGATCTCTGCTGTTGAATCAGCAGGCTTTGCCTGCACCGGTCGGCTTTTGGCTCTGAATAGCTACGAAAATCGAGTTTATCAGGTCGATGTTGAGGATGGCCCGGCGGTCATCGCGAAGTTTTATCGGCCCGGGCGATGGTCGGTCGATACCATCGAAGACGAGCATGACTTTCTTTTTGAACTCGCTGATGACGGCATTTCGGTGTCCAAACCTTTGGTCCTCGACGGTGGCTATTCTTTGGAGACACTCGACGGTGAGGCGGCTGGAATTAATTACGCTTTATTTGAAAAAGTTGCCGGCCGGCTGGACGACGAACCAAATTCGCAAAAGCTTGTAGAGCTTGGCCGGAGTATTGCTGCGATTCATACGGTTGGTGCCCGCCGAGACGCTGATCACCGGCAGACCCTGAGCGTAGAGGCTTGGGGACAGCCTGCCCTGGAGGCGATTGTTGCATCCGGTCTACTGCCGCTCCCGATGGACGCGGCGTACAGTGACATTGCTCAGACCATTTTTGAGTACGTCGCCGCTGGTCTTGACGGAGTGCCAACCCATAGAATTCACGGTGACTGCCATCATTCCAACTTGGTTTGGGACGATAAAACCCCTGTTTATTTTGATTTTGATGACATGGTTCATGGACCGGCTGTCCAGGATATATGGATGTTGGCTCCGTCCAGTGATGCAACCGGTCGGCTCCGGCGCTCAAAAATACTCGATGGCTATCGGGATGTCCTTGATTTCAGTGATTATTGGTTGCAATTAGTTGAACCCCTACGCGCATTGCGCATCATTAGATATTCCGGTTGGATCGCCATGCGATGGCACGATCCCACTTTCCAAAACACCTTTGCACATGTGTTGAATGACGCATTTTGGGCTGACGAGATCCGTCAGTTAAGAGACATTGTATATCGCATTCAGCACCCTGAAGAACCAGAGTGCTGAACAGCGACGTGTTGTCTGTTGAGGGGCAAATCATCCGCGGTTGAGCCCCAGGGCTCGCCATCAGCTCATGTCTGTCCATGGGCTGGTCCCAGTGAGTTTGGCACTCGCGAGTGGCCGTCTCACTTGGGCTGGCGTGTACGCCATTTACTCGGCAGATGCCTCAGATTCCTGGGGTTTGACTTTGTCGGCAGCCGCAGCATCTTCAGGAGCAGCGTCGACAGCAGGCGCATCTTCAGACGCAGCATCCTCAGGTGCAGCGTCGACCGCCGGCGCATCTTCAGTCGCAGTATCGGCCACCGGCGCGTCCTCGGGCGCAGCATCAGACGCAACGTCTTTGACAGCCTCATCAGGCTGTACCGGTGGTTCGGCATCAGGTTTATCGTCGTTGACCACTGCGGCGACCTCTTGAGGCGCCTCGGAGACAGCAGTCTCAGGGATTGGACTGTTTTCCGGTCGTGTCAAGCCTTGAGCCTTGGCCGCATCCATCAGTGTTTCGTATTGAAGCTGTAATACTTTGTATGCTCTGCGCTCGCTTCGGATAGCATGCTGTAGGTCTCGCACGACGGCCTCGGCCTTGTTCAGTTCACTGATCCGCCGTTTGTCGGCATCACGGGTTGATTTTTCTGCACCAGCAACCCGCTCTCTAATCTCGTTGAATTTGTCGCGCTCTCGGTTGAGTTGTTCTTGGAGCCTTTCGATGCGTCGGTCAACTCTATGCGGGTCGACTTCAACAGGCGCCGGCTGAGCTTCAGTCCGCGCCTCGGTCTCTTCAGCGTCGACAGGTGTCGGTTCACGTACCTCAGCTACGACAGCTGTGGTTGTCCGCTTTGATCCATAAGCCTTGTCGAGTTCCTCCCGAGTCTGTCTCAGATCAGCTCGGTATTGCTGGACCTCGTCTCGAAGTTTCTTGAGCTCTGAATCCTGGTTTTTTAACTTGCTCTCTGCGGCATGCCGAGCCGATGTCACTTTCTCAAGCTTCTGATCGACCTTTTTCTTCGCATCCCGTACGTCTCGTGTCGCCGACTCTCGATCCGAGAGCTGTTTTTTAATCTCGCCATTCTCTGTGCGCACCGTCGCGATCTCTTGCTGAAGCGAGGCTAACTCCTCACCCATGGCCGTGATCTGACGTCGCAAATGTCCGCTTCCGAACAATCCCATTACGGTATCTCCCTGTTTTCTGGAACGAGCAGGTATAACGATGTGCGCGGCCCGTGTCTAGTCTAGTGATTTCATTGCGTCACCCGGTGTCGAGTTTGTAGACGCGTTCGGGGCCCGAGGTGTGTGTCTCAGAGCGCTGATTTATGACACAAAAAAGGGGGGATTATGCGGCGTAGCGGACCAGGACGTTTTTCGGAGGCCGGGTGATGGCTGTTAATCGACTCGTCAAAATGTCATTTTCGCCGTTTTCAAACCAGAGCAGGCAGTTCACCGACGGTTCATTGATGGGTTCCAGGCCATCGGGTCCGGGCACGACTGCACCGAATAGGCGACGTCCGACAGCCGGATGGTCGTCTCTCCATCGACCACTCCAGAGATCACGGACACCGACGCACAATTGCTCACGGAGATGATATTCGGTGTTCTGGGTGACGAAAAGTCTGTGGCGACGGCGCTCTCGACCATTGAACTGAGTCATGGTTACCTCCTACGTTTTCTTACATGTAGGATAGAGTGTTACTTTTGGCAAGAAAATCGCTGTTTTTTCTGAGAAACCGCTTACAGAACAATAAAATGATAAATATTCGAGCAACTTGATGCCGCTTACTGAGTCGGCATATTGACAAGACCTGTGTGAATAACGGACAACCGTCTTGGGGCATAGACTACGGAATGGAGATGGCGATATGATGAAGGGTGCAGTGGCCGATGTGTCCGAGGCGATTGGGCAGACTCCGCTCGTTCGGCTCAACCGTTTAGCGGCCGGGCTAAAAGCCAACATTTATTGCAAGCTGGGTTACTTAAATCCGGGCGGATCGGTCAAGGACCGCATTGCTTTAAACATTATTAACGAAGCGGAAAAGCGCGGGGAATTAAAGCCTGGCGGGACCATCGTTGAAGCGACCAGTGGCAACACAGGTATGGGGTTGGCCATGATCTCGGCCTTACGAGGCTACAAATGCGTGTTCGTTATGCCGGACAAGCAATCGATGGAAAAGGTCAAAGCGCTGCGCGCAGCCGGGGCTAAGGTGGTGATTACGCCCACCAATGTTGAGCCGGAGGATCCGCGGTCATATTATTCAGTGAGCCGAAAGATCGCTGACGAGACGCCCAACGCGTTCTACGCAAACCAGTATCATAATGCCGACAATACAGAGGCGCATTATATCAGTACTGGGCCGGAATTATGGACCCAAACGGGTGGCGAGATCGATGCGTTTGTCGCTGGCCTTGGAACGGGTGGTACCATCACCGGAACCGGGCGCTACCTCAAGGAGCAAAAGGCCGATATCCAACTGGTTGGTGTCGATTGCGAAGGGTCCATTTATTACGATTTTTGGAAGACCGGAGAGGTGATTGAGGCCTACTCCTATAAAGTCGAAGGCATCGGTGAGGATTTCTTTCCCAGCACCATCAACCTGAGCATCATTGACGATGTCATACAGCTGACTGACAAAGAATGTTTCGACGCAACACGCGCTTTGGCCCGGCAGGAAGGCATTTATACAGGTGGGTCTGGTGGCGCCGCTGTACTCGGGGCGATTCGTTATGCAGAGAAAATTGACCGTGAGGCCAATATCGTCGTCCTACTCCCGGACAGTGCAAGCCGATACTTAAACAAGATTTTTGACGATGAGTGGATGCGCGAAAATGGATTCCTCGATCCGGAGGGTAATCTGGGTACGATTCGCGATTTGCTGGCCAATAAGCCGCCGAGCGTTTTGACGGTCGACCGCGATGCTAAAGTGGTCGATGTCATCGAACTCATGAAAGCCGAAGGCATTAGCCAAGTGCCTGTTATCGACCGCGGCCACCTGGTCGGCATCGTCAATGAATCCGCTTTGCTCCAAACCTTGTTAAACGACGGAATGGAAGCACTGCATGCACCTGTCGCTACGGTTGCGAGCGACACGTATGAAGTTGCAGATCCAGATGCGCCCGTTGGCCTATTTAATCACGTTTTCAGCCAGGGCAAAGTCATTGTGGTATGGGAACGCGGTGAAGTCCGAGGCTTGATCACTCAGATCGATGTCATCGACTTTCTCGCACATCGACGACAAATTTAGGAGAGAGCCGCCCATGAGCCAACGTTTTGAAACACGCGCCATCCACGCCGGTCAAGAGCCAGAACCTGCCTATGGTGCTGTCTGTACGCCGGTCTACATGACCAGTACGTTCGCCCAGTCTGCACCTGGCGTTCATAAGGGGTATGATTACAGTCGAGCTGATAACCCGACCCGGACCGCCCTTGAACAAAATCTGGCGTCTTTGGAAAACGCCCGACATGGGATTTGTTTTGCCAGCGGTTGCGCGGCGACTGCAGCGGTGATCCATTGGTTGGGCCAGGGGGCTCATATCATCAGCATGGATGACGTCTACGGAGGAACTCGCCGCCTGTTCTCCCAGGTATTTAGCAAAGCGGCTCGGACCTTCGACTTTGTCGATCTGACGGACTTGGATGCCTTTGAGCAGCACATCAAGCCAGAGACGGCCGCAGTCTGGATCGAGACGCCCACAAATCCATTGATGAAACTTGTTGATATTGAAGCTGTGGTCGAGCGGGCAAAGCGACATGGGCTCAAAGTCATCGTTGATAACACCTTTATGTCTCCTTATTTTCAGCAACCACTCAGCTTCGGCGCTGATGTCGTTGTGCACAGTTGCACTAAGTATTTGGGCGGCCATAGTGATGTTGTCATGGGCGTTGCTATAACCGATGATGATGGCATTGCCGAACACCTCCACTTCATCCAAAAGTCGGTGGGGGCGACACCCGGTCCGATGGATTGTTTCCTGGTTCTCAGGGGCACAAAAACGCTGGCGGTTAGGATGAAACAGCATGATGAGAACGGGCGGCGAATTGCAGCCTGGCTTGATGCTCATCCGGCCGTTGAACGTGTCATTTACCCGGGGCTAGAGTCTCATCCTCAGCACGAATTAGCGAAAAGACAGATGAATGGATTTGGCGGAATGATGAGTTTCGTCGTAAAGGGTGGCCTCGAGCCGGCGACACGATTGTTGAAGAGATGTAAAATCTTTACCCTTGCTGAAAGCCTCGGTGGTGTCGAAAGTCTCATCGAGCACCCGGCGATTATGACCCATGCCAGCGTACCCCCTGAAATTCGGCAAGAATTAGGAATCGATGATGGTCTGATTCGCATCAGCACAGGGATAGAACATGTGGATGATTTGATTGCGGACTTGGCTTTCGCCCTCGAGTCATAGCGTAACGGGCTGTAGATTGGTTTGACGAAGCCTCAAGAAAACCCAATACTGCAGACTATAGAAGATAGTTTTCAAAGAACGATGGCCAAAAGACTTATCGCTGCAATGGTTGTGTGTCTCGTATCCTCCGGGTGTGAAGAGAATCCTGCGCCTGAATTCCAGTCGATGAGCGTGGATGCCCCCGGGACACAACCGAACATCGACCTCGTTCCAAAACCCTGTCTTGACGTCCACACACTGGAGCCCGGGTCAACTCTGCCCAGACGCCTGACCAACGATGAGTACGAAAGCTCCATCAAAGACCTCTTCGGCCTTGATTTACCTGATGGTATCGTCTTCCCCCCGGAGGAAGAAGCGCTCGGTTTCGACAATAACGCTCGTGCCCTACAGGCAACGCCGCTGCATACTGAACGGTACATGTATGCAGCTGAGTTGATCGCCCAGGCCGCGACCGAAGATCTCGATGAACAGATGCCCTGCACGGCGAACGAACAGGCCGATGGATGCCTTGAACGCTACTTAGATGCCATCGGTGTGCGGGCTTGGCGCCGGCCCCTGGATGCCCTCGAACGGACAGCGCTGCTCAAACTCTATCGAGGCGCCGTGGCCGCTGGTGAGACCCACAGAGAAGGTGTGAGCCTAGTGATAACGGCGCTCTTGCAGTCGCCGAGTTTCCTATACCGCGTCGAAGTTGGGACACCGTCGAACGGCCATGATGACATTGTCGAACTGACCAATTACGAAGTAGCCTCGCGGCTGTCGTACTTTATTTGGCGCACCATGCCCGATGATGCTCTATTTTTGGCCGCAGAGAACCAAGAGCTGGTTACAGACGCAGGTCTCGCCCGACAGGTCGATCGAATGCTTCAAGACCCCAAGGCGAATGCTGGGTTCTGGCACTTTTTTGAACAGTGGCTTCATCTCGATGGTGTCGAAAACCTTGACCGAGATCCGCGCTACTATCCCGACTTTGACTCGGCCTCAGCCCGGGCCATGAAAGCCGATGCGAAAGCGTTCATCGAAGAGGCTGTCTGGTCAGATGGCGGAACCGTGGAGCGGCTGTTCACGCGTGTTTTTAAAGACGGCGATGACCCAGCCGATGTCCGGCGTGTTGGCATCTTGAGTCATCCAGCGATCTTGGCCGCCACCTCCAAACCAAACATGACATCGCCCATTCACCGGGGGATCTTCGTGCGCGAGCAACTTCTCTGTACAGCGCTTCCGCCCCCACCGCCCGACCTGATGGTGGTGGCGCCCGATCCAGACCCCAACTTGACGACGCGACAGTTGTTCGAGGCACACAGCGCAGACCCCAATTGTGCGGGCTGTCATCAACTCATCGACCCCTTAGGTCTCGGGTTCGAACATTTCGATGCCATTGGGCAATGGCGTGAAATTCAGAACGGCCGGGCTGTCGATGCGTCAGGAGAGGTCCTGGCAACCACGGACATAAACGGACCGTTCTACGGCCTTGATGAGCTGGCGGTGCGCTTAGCGACAAGCGACCAGGTTCATCGCTGTGTGACCACGCAAGTCTTCAGATATGCAATGGGCCGTGGAGAGCGGAGCGAAGATGGCTGCACCTTGGAATCGGTCTACGAGTCTTACGTCGACAGTGGGTACGACTTTCGAGCCTTGGTGAAGTCGTTAGCGATGCACCCAAATTTCAGACATCGGGGAGGGGCGGGCAGATGATTAGTCGACGCCGTTTTCTAAAAGGAGCTGCGGGTGCATTAGCCCTGCCGCTCGTGTCGGGCCCATTCCGAAGTTTTGCGGCTGACAGCCCATCCCAATTCCCTCAGCGGTTCGTGATTTTTTATCAGCCGAACGGAACAAAGAAGGAAGGCTGGAGTCCGGGTTCCGATGGCACCAGCGGCGCCTTTGAATTGGGTCCCCTGCTTCAACCGCTCAGCGCCTTCAAAGACAAACTCGTCGTGATCGACGGGGTCGACATGGCCATCGCCGGTCTTGGGCCTGGTGGACCCCATCAGCGCGGCATGGCATCTCTTTTAACCGGTGAAGCCATTACCGAGGGAGACTTTGTCGGTGGTGATGGGCGTCGTGCAGGTTGGGGTGGAGGTCCGTCCTTAGACCAATACATGGTCGACACCTTACAGCCATCGACGCCATTGAGTTCATTGGAGTTGGGCGTCCGTGTCAAAGAAGCGATCCCGCGGTCGCGAATCATCTACCGGGGTAAAGAACAACCCGTCGCACCCATCAATGACCCCGTGGAGGCTTACCAGCGTGCCTTTGGGCGAAGTGGCCAACTGGTTGAGACGAGCGGTGATATGGAAACGCTGATGCGTCGCCGACGGTCTGTCTTGGATTTTGTCTATCAGGACTTTGCCGCTCTCCAGAGTGAGCTCGGGGTCGATGATCGCCGAAAGTTGGAGAACCATGCAGATTCACTTCGGGATCTGGAACGCCGGTTGGCTGTTATCGTGGAACGCCAAGACAATTGTCTGCCGGCACAACCGACAACGATGGACATCATGGGTGAAGCCGAGTTCAGAGAGCTGCTCCGGGCGCAAATCGATGTGATGGTCAATTCCTTTGCGTGCGACGTCACTCGTTTCGGAAGCATCCAATGCTCTTCGGCTGTCAATGCACTGCGCTTCACGTTCATGGGGCTGAACGACCATGAGGGTCATAGTTTGTCTCATTCGGGAGACTCCAATGAACCTCTTCAGGGGCAGTGGGATCAGATGTTGGTTTGGTATAGTGAGCAGCAAGCCTATCTCTTAGAACGCCTGGCGAGCATACCTGAGGGTGACAAAACCTTACTCGATAACACCCTGGTCTTCTGTGTCAATGAAATCAGCCGAGGCAATACCCACAGCCACAGCGATATGCCATTCCTATTGGCAGGGGGCGCGGGCGGGCGGCTTCAGACCGGTCGGCACCTCAAGTACACAGATGAAAACCACCTACGGCTTCTTCACTCAATTTTAAACATGATGAATGTGGATGGGCGTCATTTCGGGCACCTAGATTTTAGGCAAGGCCCTCTTCCCGGTCTGTAGCGTTCATCGGTCTCGGTTCCGGACCCACACACCCCACCAAGGCGGTTCGAGTCCGTCGACCTTAATGGTTTTCCATGTGTAGCCCCGACGCGCCCATGCTGCACGTTCGGCACCCGACCGCCTGGGCTCTTTTTCTGAAATCGTTGGGTGGTAGATCAAAAAATCAACGTCCTTCTTTAGAATATAGGAAAGCGGCGCACTTTTGGTGTGACCCGGTCGCTGACCTCGAGCCGGCACATTATGAGCGACCCATTCATCATTGAGGCCCAGGATGTCGACAGTATACAGGCGAGAGTAATAGGGGATAATTCCAGCCGCTGTGGTGGCGATAGACATGTCTGGTTCAGCGTTTTTAGCCAGCCATTGACCGATTGCAGTACATTGTTCGTGAAATGTTTTAAGCCAGCCAATTCGGTCGACGCCTTGGTCGCTGCCCGTGCTCATCGCGTGGCTATCAATTTTGGCGATATGAACACTCGATATACCCAAGCATCCCACGATGACACAGCCGCATAAGCCGGGTTTAAAAGCCCAGACCCGAGCGAAAATCAGCACCAATCCAAGAGCTGCAATGAGGCTGACCAAGGGCATTAAGGGCACCAAAAAGCGGTGTAATGCCATGAAGTCTCCGCCGACCCGCGCAACATGAATGCTGAGTCCCAATAGCACCAGTGTACTCAGTCCTAAAAATCGCTTTGTTGCCGGCGTGGCTTTACGCCAGCCGATATAGCCGAGAATGGGAAGGACCCACAGTCCGTGGGTGTTGATCCAGCTGAGCAAATATCGGAGGCCAGGACTCCAAAAGCCATCCGCACCGGTCTTCACATAATAGGTGTTTGGAAAAGGCCAGCCGTAATATGTCCAACGCCACGCAAAAAACGGCACGAACACTATGAGAAAGACCCCAGCCCATTTGAATTCCAAAAGACTCGGTTTAAGTCGCTTTTCCGAAAACATTGCCCCCATATGGTAGACACCGACCAGCCCAAGCAAGAGCATGCCCTCAGGCCTGGTCATCGAGGCCAAGGCAAACCAAAAACCACTCCTGAGCAAGGCTTTTGATTCACCCAGACTGCCCGTGATGTAATCGAAGACAGCCAGGGCGGCCAGCGTTGTGAACAATTGGGTTTCCAGTCCACCAGTTGCCCAGCAAGCGTATGCGGGGGATGCGGCTAAGAGCGCGGCAGGCACGACATCACTGAGAGAGGATTTACCCCGCAATTTCGCCATGAAGTTCATGACGAGAAACAGAGTCGTTATACCCAGAGCGATACTGATAACCCGACTCCAAATAGCCGGGTCAAGACCGACGCTGATGACGCCGGCCATCGCGACGGTCCAGAGAAAATTAGTATAGCCCTCAACGCGTTCACCGAGATTAAAAACCAGTTCACCGTGTCGAACCAGATTGTCCGAATAACGGAAAGAGATAAACGCATCATCATTTAGAAAATTAAAGTAGAGCGCATGTGCGATGAAGCCCGCAGCGACCATTGCAAACGCAATGGATTTTGAGAGCAAATGGTGGCGCGGAGTCACAGACGACCTCTCTGGTTTCGAGATAGAATTGCGTGCAGACTTACGGGCGACGCAGCAATGCAGTATACTCGGATGAACAGTCCATTACTATAAGTAGAGCAGGAGACCAACACTGAAAGTCCACGGAAACCTTCAAGGTCTGAAACCTAAACAACGTCATCGGCTCGGTTTACTATACAACCGAAAAGTCCCGACTAATCTTATCGTCTCACCACCCTTGGCAAACTCACTTTGCGAACTCTCTCATGAAATAGGGCGTCAGATCGGGATTACCTTGGACCGTCGAGGCCGTGTGCTGCATGTCATCGTTGGTGATGCCGATCAGTTATTTATCCCCGATTTGGGTCGTTCGCGCGCAGGCGAAGGTCGTTTTCGTGGGATCCGCCTGGTCCATACGCATTTACGAGATGAACCCCTCAGCCAAGATGACCTCACGGATCTTGTTCGCTTACGCCTTGATTTGATCGCAGCTGTCGGTGTTGGCCACGATGGACGGCCCAGCCAGTTCTATCACTCTCACTTATTACCCCATGGCAGTGATACGCCCTATGCGCAGCCCACTCAGACGACCATCTGGGATGATAAAATCGACTTTTCCGGTTTTATCAGCGATCTGGAAGACGAGTTTAGTCGTCGTACCATTGGCGCTGTCGAGACCGAGGGTCAAACGCGGGCCATCGCAGTCCATGTCAGCCTGCCAAGCGACACCATCGAACCGGATTTGGCGTTGATGGAATTGTCCGAGCTGGCCAGTACAGCAGATGTCGCCCTAGTGGATGTGATCATCCAGAAGCGTCGCAGCTATGACCCGCGATACGTGATCGGTAAAGGTAAGCTTGACGACCTTTTACTACGGTCTATGCAGCAAGACTGCGAATTGGTGATATTCGACCAAGATTTAACGCCGAACCAAGTGCGAGCGATCGCCGAGGCGACAGATCTAAAAGTCATTGATCGGAGCATGCTGATCCTGGATATATTTGCCCGTCGAGCCCACACTCGCGAGGGTAAGTTAGCCGTTGAGTTAGCCCAGTTGAAGTATTTGTTGCCCCGACTGGCACAGCGCAGTTCCGCCTTCTCGAGGCTTGCGGGAGGCATCGGCGGTCGGGGACCCGGTGAGACAAAACTTGAAATCGATAGGCGGCGCGCAAGAGACCGGATCAGCGCGTTGACTAAATTGCTGAAGACCGCCGCTAAACAACGGCAGAATCGTCGTCGGCGTCGGAATGCTCGCCATGTGCCCACGGTGGCTGTTGTCGGCTATACCAATGCGGGAAAGAGTACGCTCTTCAATGCGATCACTCAAAGTGAAGTCCTTACTGAAGACAAGTTGTTTGCGACCCTCGATGTGACCACGCGACGCTTGCGGTTTCCTCGGGACCGTGAACTTGTCATCACAGATACTGTTGGATTCATCAGGGACCTACCCGACGGTCTTGTGAACGCGTTTAAGGCGACACTTGAAGAAGCACATGAGGCCGATGTCCTCGTGCATGTCGTAGACATCGCAGATGCCCAGATGGAGGAACAGATCGACTCTGTTCGACGGATCTTGCTTGAAACTGATCTGGACCAAAAACCAGTCATTTTGGTCTTTAATAAGACCGACCTATTAGATGCAGAGATAGCGACTAATCTGTGCCGTCTCTATGGCGCTTTTGGTGTGTCGGCTTTGGAGCGAAAGACGCTTCGACCCGTACTCGACGCCCTTGAAGCCCGCCTCTGGCAAGAGGAAAAGAAGGCGCAATGGGCGAACCCTGATTGAGCCTTTCTGTGTCTGCTGCGCACACCGACATTGAAAGTCAAAACCGGTTGATGTTTTACTTTGAGCGCATTGTAAAACCATTGGAGGTCTACTGTTGATGCCGACTCATGAGGTGAAGAATCAAGTTCCTCCGCTACACGACTATAATCTCTATACCACCGATGTGGCGCTGAGCGATGCAGTGGCAAGAGAAGGGGGTCAATGGGGTCTCGACTCGTTGACGGATTTTGGTCAGCTGATCGGCTCAGCTGACATGCAAGAGCATGGACGTCTTGCCAATGAAAACCCGCCGACTTTAAAGGCGTTTGACCGATTCGGGCATCGAATCAATGTGGTTGAGTATCACCCTAGCTATCACCATTTAATGTCGACGAGCATGACTCATGGGCTTCATTCTATGCCATGGCGGTCTGAACGAGAGGGACGTTTAGTCGTCCGAGCTGCTAAGAATTATATGATGAGTCAGGTGGAGCCTGGTCATGGTTGTCCCATTACGATGACCTTTGCATCGATACCTGCTTTGAGGCATGACGCTGACATCGCATCAGAATGGATCCCGAGACTGACGGCCAATGAGTATGATCCCAGCAATCGGTCCGCGTCGGCTAAAACGGCCAATACAGCCGGGATGGCCATGACTGAAAAACAGGGTGGTTCAGATGTGAGAGCGAATGCAACGCGAGCCACTCGTCAGGCCGATGGAAGTTATCGTCTGGTTGGACACAAGTGGTTTTGCTCTGCGCCCATGTCTGATTTGTTTCTTACTCTAGCCTATGAGGACGATGGCTTGTCCTGCTTTGTCGTGCCTCGCTGGACGCCGGATGACAAGCCAAACAACATGAACTTGCAGCGCCTTAAAGAGAAGGTGGGCAATCGGTCTAATGCATCCAGTGAGATCGAGTACGACCAGGCTTATGCACGTCGTCTAGGGGAACCGGGCCGAGGCGTGAGGACCATCATTGATATGGTGGCCCACACACGCCTTGATTGCGTCGTCGCCAGTGCGGGGCTGATGCGGCAGGCCGTCGCCCAAGCCTGCCACCATACTCAACACCGGTACGCGTTCGGTAAGGCGCTCATCGAACAACCACTGATGAGAAATGTGTTGGCTGATATCGCCCTCGAAGCCGAGGCTGCCACGGCTTTGGGATTCAAATTGGCGCGTGCGTATGAATTGGGACATACAGATCCAATGCAGGCTCAATTTGCCCGTATCGCAACCGCAATCGGAAAATATTGGGTGTGTAAGCGAGTCCCTTGGGTCGCCTATGAAGCCATGGAGTCCCATGGTGGTAATGGGTATGTCACCGAACACAGCATTGGCCGTTTATACAAAGAGGCTCCGCTCAATTCCATCTGGGAAGGCTCTGGCAATGTGATTTGTCTGGATGTTCTTCGAGCTGTGGTCAAAGAACCTGATGCCTTCTCAGCGCTTCGTGAACAGCTGAGAACAGCTCGAGGATACCATTCACTGTACGACCAGCTCTTAGAGCGCATCGACGGCCTCACCCAAGCATCTATCGGCCAAAGCGACGCCAGACGATTTGTTGAAATGTTGGCCTTGGCCCTGCAGGGGTCTATTCTGCTGACCTCTGGGGATGACGCCATTGCAGACGCGTTCGTGCAATCAAGATTGAACATGGACCGTTTCGCCTGTTTTGGCACCCTTTCGAAGGGCGTCGATATCGATGCGGTCTTACGCCGCGCATCACCACAGGGCGCATGAGGGTCCGACTGTGATGAGTGAGTCAACAATTTGGGTTAATGGTCGTGAGGGTGGCCAGATCCCAGGCGACGATCCTGGGCTGCTTTTTGGCTTAACGGCGTTTGAGACACTTCGGACCTATGACGGCATTCCATTTCGTTTCGAACCTCATCTTCTCCGCTTGCAACGCTCGGCGGATGCCATGGGCTTAAGCGTGCCTCCCATAGAGCAAATCAGGACGGAGATCTTAGCCGTTTGTCAGGGCAACGTCTCCATCCGTTACACGGTCACAGCGGGCGGTAATATTATACTACAACGGTCGCTTATCCCAGCTGGTACGGCGGGTCGACACGTTCGGGTGTCGTCGCTCTCATGGGTCAATCCCCCATCCTTGCCAGGTGCTGTCAAACATGGATGTCGCGCGGCCTGGCTCTTGGCTGCGCGTAAAGCCCAGGTCGACGAGGTCTTACTGGTCGATCCCAACGGACATATTCTAGAAGCCAATCGGTCCAATGTTTTTGCTGTGGTCGACGGTCGATTGGTCACGCCGCCCCTGGATGGTCGACAGCTGGCTGGCGTGACTCGTGAGGCTCTGATGGATGCGGCAAACGCCGCCCAAATCGACGTCGTGGAGACCGCCCTACACGTTGAGAGCGACTTCGACGAACTCTATCTTGCATCGACATTGAAAGAACTATCGCCCGTGGTCGAATGTAACGGGCGCGCACTGTCAGGACATGGTCCCATCGGTGCAGAACTTCACGGCGCCTTTCGTCGTCTCGTCGACGCGGAGTGTGGCCTATGAAATCAAAGTTCACTCGAATTGGCGTCGTCGGTGATCCGCAGACGACCTTCGAGCAATTCATCTCTGTTTTGGGGTACCGCGGCTTGTTGACAGAGAGCTGTCAATTGCGACCCGATGTCGGATTGATCACCATAGGCGATTATTTTGACTTTGGTCGTGAAGGCGTCGACCTGGAGCAGGCTCAACGCGAGGGCGTCAGAATTCTAGAGTGGCTGTTAGACCAGCCTGGCGAGCAGGTCGTCATGATTATGGGCAACCACGATGTGTGCCGGGTTATGGAACTCTATCGTCTCTCCGATACAGATTTCTCTGAAGCGCGACGTATCGCCGAGACAGGTGATGAAGAGGCGTTATTTGAACATTTCCCTGATCTGCCCGCTTTAGGCGTTGTCCAAAGAGACTTCTCGGCGTTTACAGTTGAGCAGAGGCGCTTGGTCCAAAGCCTGCTTCTCCAAAGACGTTTTCGGCTTGCCTGTGTCGGTGAGACCAAATTTGGCAATGCCGTTTTGGTCACGCATGCAGGGGTGACAAATCGAGAATTGGATCAGCTGGATTGTCGCGGCGCTGAGCCAAGAGTGATTGCAGACGCTCTCAATGGGTTCCTAGATCGGGCCGTGGATGCAGTGGCCGAGGCGTGGCGCATGGGTCGTGCAGCGGCCCTAGACCTCAGCCCTTTACACCAGGCGGGTCGACCAGGTCGGGAAGGCCGGGGGCTTTTGTATCATCGCCCAACCACAGAAGACCCTGGTGAAAGCGGCGATGTGGGGGCACTACGTCGTTTTAATATTCACGACCTACCCGGTGGACTACACCAGGTTTGCGGCCATACACAGCATAAGAAGTGCCAGAAATTAATGCCTGAACTTGCCGCACACATTAAACCCAATTACGGGGCATTACGAACCTTGACGGTCTCGACTGATGGGGCGTCCTATGTACTGGGCACAGTCGACCCAAATCCCGATGACGCGTGCCTGTGGATGGTTGATTCAGGTCTCAATTCCTGGCCCGCAGATGCCGTCGAAACTCTTGAACTTGCCTCATTTGAGAATCATTTCTGCGAGTCGCTATAAAGTCGTTGCATCAAGGAATACAAAGCGCAGTCGCTTGTTCGACGATTCAGGTGTTTCTGTGTTAATCTCCGCGATGTGAACCAGCCAGTTACCAAACCGCCGATGGCAACGGGTGAGATGGGTATCATCCGTGCTGTCTATTTGTTGCGCCAAGTCTATCCCATCAGTGAAGCGCGGGTGATCGCTATCGGTTCGTCTGAACTGGTTATCGGACGCGCACCCAACGATCGAAATGGTCTGACCATCGCTGATGGTGAGGCGAGTCGTCGGCACGCCATGGTCAGTTTCGATAGACGCTCAAACGCCCATATGGTGTCCGACTTGGACAGCAGCAACGGGACCTTTGTGAATGGAAGCCGAGTGACGAGCGCCAAGCTAGATGACGGCAGTGTCATCCGCACCGGGCGTAGTATTTTTGTCTATGTTCGAGCTGCCTTGGGTCCAGGCACACCGATTCCAAGTTTGTCACCGCGTCTCAGTTTGTCGAGGGCGATCGTCGAAGGCATTGCCGATCGTGCAGCCGGCTCTGACTTGCCCGTGCTGATCTATGGTCCGACCGGCGCTGGTAAAGAGCGCATGGCGGAGCGTATCCATCTCATGAGTCGGCGCAAAGGCCGTTTGGTATCCCTCAATTGTGGCGCATTGAGTAGCGAGCTTTTAGGCAGCGAGCTGTTTGGTCATGTCAAAGGTGCGTACTCTGGGGCTCAATCGTCACGGACGGGTTTATTTGCGGCTGCCGATGGTGGAACATTGTTCCTCGATGAAATCGCGGAGCTGCCCCTTGAGCAACAACCAGCGCTATTAAGGGCGTGTGAGACAGGCCGCATTCGACCGGTTGGGGCCGATCGTGACCAATCGGTCAATGTGCGCATCGTGGCTGCTACCCATACGGATTTGGATTCTATGTGTACCGCTGGAACCTTTCGCAAAGACCTCTTAGCGCGATTGCGAGGCGTCACCATTCAGCTTCCAGCGTTGAGTCGTAGGCGCGATGAAATTCTCGCTCTATTTGATGACTTTGTGGAGGGGATTCCCTTTGGCATTACGGTGGCCGAACGGCTTCTTTTGTATAAGTGGAAAGAGAATGTACGCGAGTTAAAGAATGTGGCTGAATACGTTCGGTTATTTGCACAGCAGGCTGGCTCAGTACATCCCTCACACCTACCGAGTCATGTGACTGGAAGTACATCCAATGAGGTCTCTGGTCCGCCATCTCTCTCTAAACTCGAAGACCTATTACGCATTCACGGTGGGAATATGTCGAAGGTTGCACGGGACCTAGGCGTCCATCGGCAGCAAGCGTATAGATGGGTCTCAAAAGAGGGCTTAAATCCGGCAAAATATCGGCGAAGTTAAGTAGAGAACACGCTCTAAAAACACCCAAAAAAGCGAAAAAAGGACACCACTTATGAATGAGGAGCATAATACAGCCTCTCTTAAACGGAGCTTGTCTTTTACGGCTGTCGTCGCACTTGGCATCAATGGTGTCATCGGGCAGGGGATTTTCTTACTACCCGGTAAGGCTGCAGGCTTTTTAGGGCCAGCCTCATTGATATCGCTGATTTTTGGTGGCGTCCTTTGCTTTCTAATCGCCCTTTGTTTCGCCGAGGTGGCAAGCCGTTTTGACGAAACGGGCGGCGCCTATGTGTATGCACGTCGCGCCTATGGCGACTTTGTGGGATTTCAGGTTGGGTGGATAACCTGCTGTATCGCTGTGATTTCATGGGCCGCCTTGGCCAATGGCCTCATGGTCGTCCTATCGGGCCTGATGCCAACCTATTGGCAAGGTGGGGTTGATTGGTTTACTGGGGTTGTCCCTTGGGTTGATGCCAGCAATTCAGCGGATGTTTTTCAAAAGACTGTTGCCATCGTCGTGATGACTGTTCTCATGGTGGTCAACCTCTTCGGTGCCCGTCAAGGGGCTGCCATCTCAACGGTTTTCTCAGTGGCAAAACTTGCTCCAATGGTCATGTTTGTATTGGTCGGGTTATTCTTTATTGAAGGGGGCCGGTTTTCAGACTTTGCACCACAAGGATGGGGTAGTTTTGGAGAAACCACGATGGTTCTCTTATACGCCTATGTTGGTTTTGAAACCTTGGTGGTCCCCGCAGGCGAGATGGAGAACCCAAAGCGAAATGTTCCCCTGGCATTATTGGTGGTCATGGTTGTTGTGACCGTTGTGTATGTGGGCGTCCTCAGCGTTGCCATCGGAACTCTAGATGGCCTCGCGGGTCACCCTAACCCAGTTGCTGCCAGCGCCCATGAATTCATGGGCGCCACCGGAGGACTGGTGATCGCCATCGGGATCGCCATTTCTGTATTTGGTACAAATGCAGGTGCGGCATTCGTCAGTCCGCGGCGTTTCTTTGCGATGGCGGAGCGTGGGGACTTACCCCGCATATTTGCTCGGCTAGACGGTCGTTCGGGGACACCACGAGCGGCCATAGTTCTCACTTGGGCACTGGCGTGCATCTTGTGTTTGAGTGGGTCATTTGCCGAACTGGCCGTGGTCGGTGTGGTCGCTCGATTTCTTCAATACATTCCCACATGCCTCGCTGTAATGGTTCTCAGGCGTAGATCGGACGCTGATTCTCCATCGAACGGTGATTTTCGTGTACCTGGTGGTCCGGTGATTCCCTTGATCGCTATTGGTTTATGCTCTTGGCTCTTATTCAATACACCCATGGCGCGCATCATTATGGGGCTCTACTTCGTCGCGGGAGGGGTTGTCCTCTATGGCGTGCGTCGTGTCGTTGACCGCGGTTCGTTTAAGTCGACTGGGGGTGAGACCGCTCAGTCCACGTCGCACACGCAGGGACCCGGCAGCTGATGCACATATCAGATGAGCAATCTGCCCAGCAGATCAATAAACCAAATAAAGCGATGATTTGGGTCCTCAGTGCGTGTTCATTTCTTGTTCTTGGCAGCTATGCCATCGCACGGCCATCCCTGAAAGCATTACTTGTCGATCACTACGGTAAAGACGCTGTACCGTACGCTTGGATCCTTGTCGCAATTGGCGTGACCCTCACCGTTGCCGTCTACAGCCGAGCCACCGCTCGGATGGAGTTGAAGCAATTATATCAACGGGCGGTCCTTTGGATCTGCGCTGTTCTAATCTTGGGCCTGGTCTTATATCATTCTGGTTTAACCTGGGCTGTCTTCCTCCTATTTGTCTGGAAGGACGTCTACATCGTTGTCCTCATTGAGATGTTTTGGACCTTTGCAAATTCGGTCTTTCAGCTGAAAACCGCGAAGTGGATTTACGGGGTGTTCTTAAGCGTGGGTACGTTGGGTGGTATGGCTGCAAATTTCTCAGTGGGGGGGCTCGCAGAGCAATTAGGTACGGGTCATGCGCCCTGGCTTGTATTGCCCATGCTTTTGGGTACAGCCGCCCTGATCAGCTTTATGCCAAACATGGCGCCCGAATCGCAAGGCAGCGGTGAAACACCGGTCGATTTTGCATCGGGGTTTAGGCTGGTTATGAGAACCAAGTATCTCTTATGTCTCTTGGGTATCATCGCGCTGATTCAGCTCGCCTTGAACTTGGTCGATTATCAGCTGACGTCCATGATTGAGGCCAACTATGCAAGCAGTGAAGACAAAACGGCGGCTTTTGGCACCGTTTATGGATACATCGATGCAGCTGCCCTATGTATGCAACTTGGGGGTGGTTTAATCATCTCAGTTATCGGTGTTGGTGGCGTCCTTGTGGGCGTACCTGTTGTTCTACTCATCTGTCTGAGTGCTTTCGCCATCATTCCGACCGTCGGATTGATCTCATTTGCCTTTGTGGCGGGTAAGTCGATGGACTATTCGGTTTATCGAACGGCGAAGGAAGCCCTCTATCTGCCTTTGAATCATCGGGAGCGGGCACAGGGTAAGGCGGTGATCGATATGATGATCTATCGGGTTGCCAAAGCGAGTGCTGCAGCCTTGCTCATCGCGCTCGGCGCACTGAGCTCATCGCCCGAGTTGCTGGTGGGGATTTCCGTACTCGCCGTCCTGGGCTGGCTATGGCTAACAGCGAAAATTCTCCCCCTGTACACCCGGCGAATTGAAAGCCAGGACACGAGTCGGCCAACCCGCTGAATCTAGACGCATCGCTTGCCTTGGCGTACACTTGTCCTCTACGTCTCATCGTGAGTGCTTATGACCGACAAACCAAAACAACGCGTCTTGCTCATCCAGGTCCGCGCCCCCGACGATCTCATGCTGGACCATGAGTTTGCATGCGTCCGTAGTCGGTTTGGTGATCGCCAGCTTAATTTGACACGTCGTAACGCTGTGGTCGATGTCGCTGATCCCCGGTGGCTTGATGACGTCGATGGTGTTGTCATTGGCGGGTCTGGTGATTTCAGTGTTCATCATCCAAAGTCTCAGCCTTGGGTGACCCCGTTGCGTGCGGTCATAGATGGTATTTTGAGCAACGATATCCCGTGCTTTGCGATTTGCTTTGGTCATCAGCTACTCGGTCAACATCTGGGGAATGATGTGATCACTGATCCAAACCATGCAGAATTGGGAACAGTGACCGTTGAGTTGACGGAGACCGGGCATCGGTCTGCTTTGTTCCAAGATTTTCAACCACGGTTTCGTGTTCATTCTGGACATAGCGACCACGTCAGCGGTGTGCCGCCAGGTGTGGACCTTTTGGCTTCAAATGCCGCGACCGCAACTCAGGCGTTTCACGTCCGTGGTTCTCGGGTCTATTCCGTTCAATTCCACCCCGATATGACGGGGGCTGAAGCACGCTATCGCTATCTTGCCTATCGACAAGGTTTTGCAGAGCGACTCGATCCCTCGGCTGAAAGCAAGGCGGACATGTTCTTGCCAGACCAAGATGAGAGTACGGAGCTTTTAGGACGTTTCTTTGATGTCTGCTTGTCGCAGAAGGAATGAGGAGAGGACGGCGAGTGTTTTACCGTCGATGATTGCCCCTCGGGTGATGCGTTTACGAAGGTCGTCTAAGGTCAAGAGGCGGACTCGGATATCTTCGTCATCTTCGAGGGATTGCCCCACCCAAGTCAGCTCACGGGCAAGATACACGTGCATGACTTCGGTTGTCAGACCGGGTAAGGCAAACATGCTTTGCAGATGCTCTAGTTGGCCTGCCCGATAGCCAGTCTCCTCTACCAATTCCCTCGACGCGCAGACCATTGGGTCTTCGGATTGGTTTATGGTGCCCGCTGGAAGTTCAAGGATACGGGCCCCAATTTGCCATCGCTTATTTTCGATCATGACCACGTGCCCGTCGTTTGTGATCGGTAAAATGACGACTGATCCATGATGAATGACTACGGCGCGTCGCTCTACTGGTCCACCCCCAAAAGATAAGTCGCAGGCCCTCAGGCTAAATCGTCTTTCTCGATAGAGGGTCTGCCCCTTGGGCGGGTTTGGTTTGATCATATTGTCAATGCCAGGTCCAGTAAATCGGCGATGTAACGACCTGCTGTATCCAGAGTGCGTTTAGGTTCATGAGGTCGGTCAGATGCGAGGGGGGGCGCGACCTCGACCAAGTCACCTCCGATGAGCGGAAACCGTTTACCGAGACCCCGTGTCAGTGCTGAGACAAGGTCGGGAGTTAGCCCCCCTGGTTCGGGGGTTCCCGTCGCCGCAGCGTAGGCCGGATCGGTCCCATCGATATCGTTACTCACGTACAACGCATCGACGCCCAGTTTGTGAAACCGAGCGGAAATTTCATCGATAAGTGCTTGAGGACCTTTGGTATTGGCCTCTTCGGCCCAGACCTGTTTGACACCCAAGGTTGTCTCCCAGTGCGCTTTGGTCCGGCCACTCGTCCGAATCCCCACTTGCACCAGACGTCCATCGCGCCCCAGTTTTTCATTGGCGTGATAGGCCCAGGTTGCAAAGCAGTATTTGACCCCGAGGCGCTCGCTGAGCAGATCCGTATGGGCATCGAAATGCAGGAGGCCAATCCGACGGCCCAGTCTGGTCTCCCAGTGGTCAAACGCCGCTGCGAAGGCTGGCCAGCCGACACTGTGATCGCCACCGATGACAATGGGTACAATCGCGGGGTTTTGTCGATAGGCGTATTCTAAGACCGCTCGACAAATGCCCAGTGGGCTGATGACGCGACTCTTTAATTTGAGGCTGTCACCATAGAGTGCTTGTTCCGTACGCTGGCGTTGCTCCATCGAGACCATCTCTTCGCTCAAGAGCTGGGGGACAGTCAGAACATCGCCCATGTCCAGTACACGCCCATCCCAAATAGGGTGGGCGGTATCGGTCATGAGGTGGCGGCGAATCGCACCGGGTGCGCGGTTAGACCCCCGCGTAAAACCGGCTCCCGCATCCGACGGTACCCCAAGTAACGCGCTCTTCGCGCCGTCCAGCTGCTCCAATGATGCTCGCCATAGAGCATTGACTTCGTCCCCTGTCTGACAACGATATAATTGGGTTTGCAAGGCGAGAAGTTCATTGACTCCTGTGCTCACAACATGGATGCCACCGCCGGCAGGCTTAAGAACACAGGTCAGCTCGTCGAGTGTCATGATTTGTACGTCTCCACCCAGAACTTTGTCATCACCTCATCTCGCAAGCGGCCGTCCGGCTATCAGCGGACGCTCAATACATGTCTTCGTCGATTGCGATGGATAGATCGATTCCACTCATGGAATACATTCCCGAGGCGGCTGCATCGATGGGCACCCAGCCCTCTGGTGCCATTAACCAACGCGGGCTGGCTGGAATGACGTCACCGTGTCGACGGAGCTCATATATCAGCTCGAATAAGCGCTTTGGATTGCCATTTGCCATAGCCACAACACGTTCTTTTTCATAGGTGTCAAGCTTGATTAGCTCGTCTGCAATTCGACCTAATTCTTCTTCGTTTAGGGGCTCTAACGTCCGTCTCGCACTGGCCAACCAACTGGGCATCCGATCGCCGGCCAGCACCTTAGGGTTGTTTCCGGCGAGAACGACGATGACGGGTAACTTCGCATTTCGAATCGCTTTAATGATAGCCAAGATTTGGTCATCTATGGTGTCTACGCCATCGATTGCCAAAATGAATGGACGCTGGTCGCAGCAGGCTCGAACAAACAGTTCGATACAGTCCATATCCCGATTATTACTCTGCCCACGGTCATCCTCCATGAGCCATTCAACAAGTTTCGCTTTTTCGTCGGGTGAGGCACCATGGCCATCCAAAAACCACTCCAAGTGCTCTTGCAGAGCTTCTGCTTGCATTCCGATGCCGCCAGATATGCTCGTCATTGTCGATCGAATACTGGGACCGTAGCGCCACTGATGCTGGTGGGCTTCCACCTCTCCCTGGGCCAGGAATGGACTCAGTAATTCAGTTAGTAATCGGGTTTTGCCACTGCCTTTTGCCCCGGTCAGAACGAGAATGCCCGGTGATGGTTCACTGATCCAATGGTCGAGGCCTCGAGACAAGCTCAGCAAGAGTTCATCGCGGCCGACCAACGTCGACGTCCGTAGAGGCGCTTCAGGGGGTCGGGTCCCAAGACTCCCTTCGAAGGTCGATGTAAGAAGCGACTTTCGATGCTCAAATAGAACGGCCGCTTCATCATCTGTGACTTGCTCACGATAGACAACCTCGTGGCTGCCTGTAGGCACGCCGTCAATTTCTGGTGTCAGAACTTCGAGAGGTTGGTCCACCAAGCTGGCCAATGCTGCGCGTGCTTCGGCTGCGGTTCTATACCGCGCGAAGGGTTCGGGTTGTAGCATGCGGTCTAAGACCTCCCACAAACCGACCGGGGTTGTGAATCCGGGCCTCGGGTCCAGCGTCGGACAGCCCGAGTCCAGCCGAATGATCAGTGATTGAACCGGGCTGGATGCCCAAAATGGAACGCGGCCGCAGATAATTTCGTAGAGGACGATGGCGAAACAATACAAATCGGTCCAGGGTCCGATTCGACGTCGATTACCGGTGGCCTGCTCTGGAGCGGCATAGTCGACGGTGCCCAGCAAATCGTAAGCCGAGGTCCCGCTCCGCGCTCGATCACGCAAGCGTGCCACGCCAAAATCCAGTAGAACAGCTTCCCCAAGTTCATCGACTAAAATGTTGTCAGGTTTAATATCTCTGTGAATCACAGAGTGCGAATGTGCGTGTGCGAGGGTTTCCAATATTTGGTCCAGCACGGGCCAAATTTCATTCCAACCGCGCCATTTGACCGCGGCTTCATGAAGCGGACGACCCCTTTGGAGTTCCATGACAAAGAACAAGCCTACGTCGGGATCTGTACCCGCATCGACCACTGGAACGATGCGCGGGTGATGTAAGCGCGCCATGGCTCTAATTTCTCGTTGGAAGCGAAGTTCAGCAGCCGGCGCAGCTGCGATGGGTGGCCTCAGGATTTTAATGGCCAGCGTTTGCCCTGTCAGCTGGTCGTGTGTTCGCCAAACCTCTCCCATACCGCCGACACCAATTCTGTCTAGCAACGTATAGCGACGCGCGACCAACACTTCTTTTGGCATCGAGAACCCTAGCCCACCCAATCACAAACAGAGTGTGACTCGTTACGCCCAAGAGATCCATAGCAATCGTCACCCGTAAACGCCTGGCCGACCCTTTTCAAGCGGTCTTTCCCACCTCATATTTCGGAGATTTAAACAATGATCCTACCCGCGCGACCATAAGACATGTCACACTAGAGCTACACAAGGACTTGGTACCGGTGACTCGTTTGCGCACATTAATCACTATAATTCTCACCAGCTTGGTGACACTCCTGCCAGCCACCGGGCTCAGTAACACTGAACCGGACGGTCAAGGTGTTTGGCGCCTAGAGCTGAAACTGGCGTCGCGCGTAAATCCCGTCGGGTTGGCACTCAGACCCGCTCTAGGGTATCGGATTTCGTTATCTGATTCAGACCACTTACTCTTAAAGGGCACGCACATCGAGACGGGCTTTTTAGGGGCGGTCAGCCCAGCTTCATTCCACCCCGGAATGTATGTGACCCTTGTTCCCATAGCGCCATTAGTCCTTCGATTGCGAGTTCAGCAACTCCGTTATTTTGGTCTCTTTGGCAATCTCAGCGAATACGATGGTCTTGAGCCCGATTGGCGGGATGAGGTCAGGCAAGAGTCGATTACTGGCGGTCGTCATGAAACGGCTATCCGCGCACAAGCCCAGGCTCAGTTTCGTATTTTTTATGAAGGGTTGGCGTTGATGACCCAGTATACATTTGGACTGTATCAGGCTGATATTGGACTTGGCGGAAGCTGGTATGAATCCAGTGATGACCTTCTACTGGCGCGCAATGACCAGGCTCACCGAGTGGATTCACTGGTCGGCTGGTATGTGTCGGGTACACCTTTTTCGGAGGAACACTTACTGCTGGGAGGCTTATGGCAGGGGCATTGGGTCGAAAAGACCAACGTTCGACGCCATATTGGTGGCGGCGTCGTCGGCTATCGACCTGGCTGGTTGCGTGAGCGTCGTCTAACAGCACTTTTTCTGTTCGCACGCTATTTTGAGGATGCCTATCGAACAGGCGAGTTCTATTTTGGTAGTATGATTTCCATGAGCTGGGAGGCCCTTTCATCAAAGCCCAACTCTCAAGAATAAGGCGCACTTTTCACCATTGGTGTCTCGTCGCTTGCTTGGTGATGACCGTCGTCTCTTTGGGTTGTGACGATGAAAGCACGAGCAGCGGGGCGGCGGATGCCGGCGATCGGCAGCTCCTCGTCGATGCGGAGCCACCGGGACGGACCGATGCCACTGGGTCTCGATGTCGACTCAATAGTGATTGTCTACCGCAGCTATTTTGTAGTGATGCGGGTCGGTGCACGTTTCAATGTCGTGAAGATAGAGATTGTCTGTCTGAGCGGTGCGTGAGCGGGCAGTGTCGTCCCCCTGTCGGTCAAGATGATGCGGCCAATATGAACGGGAACACCCAGCCAGAGAGTTGTACGGGTGATGATGATTGCCAGAGAGACTCTGATGTTTGTTTAAATGGTGTCTGTGCAGACAATTGCCGAACAGCCGGATGTGGACCGGGCGAGATCTGTCAATTAGAAACAGGGCGCTGTGCTGACTCGAACACAGATGCGTGTGACACCAATGGCTGTGCCAGTGGCCAGTATTGTGATTCTGCGATGGGCGTGTGTCGCGCGCTGCCTGATGATTGCTCTAACCTGGACTGCCCAATGGGCTATGGTTGCCGTCGCTCTGATGGACTCTGTGTTTCAGTTCCGCCTGATTGTCGTGTGTCGTCCTGCCCTAATGGATTTGAATGCGATCCCCAGTCGAGCCGATGTCGCCCAAATTTTGACTGTCGTTTTGATGGCTGCCAGGGTGGCGCAGCGTGTGACCAGGATACCGGTCAATGCCTGGGCGTGCCCGGAGATGGCGCCCTAGGCGCCTTATGCGATCGGTCTGCTGACTGCCAGAGTGGACTTTGTCTAGATGTGACTGTCGAGACAGAAAGTCACGTTGTTTGTGCCAAGCCATGTTGCAGTGAATTTGACTGTCCACCGGGTTTTGGTTGTCGAGACACCATGGGCATTCAAGTATGTCTACCAAGTCGAATCTATCCGGCTGGTTATAGCTTTGATGCCGTCCGAGGCCAGGCATGCGGGCCTGGAGCAAGGGCGTGTCAAAGCGGACTGTGCAATTTAGGTCGCGATCAATGTTTGGGGCTGTGTTGCACGAGCGCTGACTGCGGTGGCCAAGCGTGTGTTTTTCGGCAGGTGGGACAACAGGCACGGGCCATTTGTGATGCGGTTCCCATTGGATTTGGCCGAACGGGCCAAGGCTGCGCCAGCGAACTCGATTGTTTGAGCGGCGTATGCGTCCCAGTCCCCATCGGTGGTGCGCCCGGACAATGTGCAGATTTGTGCTGCACCGCTGCCGATTGCGCGGGTAATACGACCTGTGGCCAAGTCGTGGGTCTCGGCGGGACCATCATCTCTGCCTGCGTGCCGATTGCGCCGGGCGTCACAGCGGATGGTATAAATTGTTTGGACGACAGCGAATGTCAGAGTGGTCAATGTGTTGAGCGAGTATGCCGCGGGCCATGTTGTCGAACGCCCGATTGCGTTCAGGGACAGGCCTGCCTCCCGAGACCAAACGATGAAGGAAGCTTAGTCCGTGTCTGCATACCCCCTGATTTCTAACGGTCGGAGGGCGTTTGGCGGTCCGATTTAGGACGCGCACTCGCCAACTTACATGATCTCAATTGTGACTGTGGTCGTGAGTGGTTACACTGGCTCGCAGAACATGCGTTTGATTGGAGTCTTAACGATGGATTTTTCATTATCTCAAGAGCAGGAACAATTGAGAGACCTCGCTCGTGAATTTGCCAGAAACGAGATCAGGCCGGTATCGGCTCATCATGATCACACAGGTGAGTTTCCATCAGGGGTCCTGAAGAAAGCATGGGAACTTGGACTCATGAACACCCATATTCCAGAGGCATACGGAGGCATGGGACTCGGTGTCGTCGAGGGCGTTCTCATGGGAGAAGAAACGGCTTGGGGTTGCACCGGTGTATCGACCGCAATTGAAGCCAATACGCTCGCTCAAGCACCGGTGATCGTCGCGGGCAGTGAGGCACAGAAAAAGAAATACCTCGGGCGTATGAATGATGACTTTCTGTTCGCCGCATACGGAGTGACCGAGCCAAATGCAGGAAGTGATGTTGCAGCCATTAAAACCACCGCTGTGCGGACGGGTGATAAGTACATCATCAATGGCGAGAAGATGTGGATCACCAACGCGGGCCAGGCCAATTGGTTCTTTGTTTTGGCTAAAACTGATTTGGAGAGCAAACACGCCGGTATGACTGGCTTCATTGTGGACGCTGATGCCCCTGGGGTGAGCCTGGGTCGGAAAGAGATCAACATGGGTCAGCGCGCCAGCGATACTCGCGGCGTGCGCTTTGAGAATGTCGAAGTGCCCGTCGAGAATCGACTTGGCGACGAAGGTTATGGATTCAAAATTGCCATGAAAGCATTTGATGTGACCAGGCCGTTGGTTGCATCGGGGGCTGTCGGACTGGCCCGAGCTGCTTTTGAGCATGCTTGCGGGTATGCAAGAGACAGAAAGTCTATGGGCAAACCCTTGTACGCGCATCAAGCCATCAGCTTTATGATCGCCGACATGGCCAAAGATATTGAAGCAGCGCGGCTCTTGGTTTGGCAATCGGCCTGGGCCATTGACAATGGACGTCGCAATACCAAGCTCGCATCCATGGCAAAGTGCTTTGCAGCCGATACCGCCCATCGCGTTGCAAGCGATGCGGTTCAGGTGTTTGGCGGCAATGGCTTCAACACCGAATATCCCGTCGAAAAATTGCTCCGCGATTCGAAGATTTTCCAGATTTACGAGGGGACAAGTCAGATTCAGCGACTCATTATCTCCAAAGAGATCTTTACGCGATAAATTTTTCGAGGCTGAGTCGTCGCGGAAAACGTGTGTTTTGGACAGCCTCGCGGGGGACGGATTGATCCAAGAAGATATTGACCACAGTACGGCGTCAATCTGCCGCGCCTGGGCGGTTCATCTGTTTACTGCATCGGGGGTTATTTGGGCTTTTCTAAGCTTGGATGCCATCATCAGCGGGCGGATCTCCGATGCCTATCTTTGGATGCTTATCGCCGTCATAGTGGATGCCACCGATGGAGTTTTGGCGCGTGCGTGCCGAGTCAAAGATGTTCTCCCACATATCGATGGCGCACTGCTGGACAATATTGTTGATTACTTGAATTGGACCTTTATCCCCGTTGTGTTCTTCTTCTACTCGGGATGGTTAATGGAGCCCAAATGGCTTTTTTCAGCCTGTATTCTACTGTCGAGTGCATTCGCATTTGTTCATTCTGGGGCGAAATCAGTCGAACTGGGCTTTTTTCGTGGATTTCCCTCTTATTGGAATATCGGCGTTTTCTTCACAGACATCAGTTTACGTCAATTTGATGTTGTCGTCGGACCGTCCGGGAGTCCGATCATCACATCCATCGTGATTCTCTTTTGCCTTCTGAGTGTCCTGCCCATCTATTTTATTTACCCATCACGGGCTGTCCGATGGGCCAACTTTTTCAAGATTGGTAGTTTGATCTGGACCATTCAGATCGGGTTATTGGTGGTTTATTTTCCGACCATCCCCAGTTGGCTTTATTTGAGCAGCCTTATCTTTCCAGCAGCTTATTTATGCATTTCCTTTGCTTGGACGCCGTCGGTCATTCGGCAGTTAAAGTCGCGACCGTAAAGTCGACGAGTCCATTGAATAGGCGTCGCCAAAGTGTCACTCGACCGTCGCTAAAATTTTCTCCATAGTCTGCCTGCGTTTGTGCTATTTCCCACCCCACACTTAGACGCGATGACTCGGGCAAGAATTTGGCTACATCAGACACTCACATAGCAGATGGCAAGGTGACGGTATGGCGAATACGCATTTTCACCGTTACATGGTTGTCCTATGCGGGGTTTTACTTCTGTCGTAAGGCTTTTGGCATCGTAAAGCCGACTTTGGTCGATGATTTTGGTTTTACGAACATGAACCTCGCTTGGTGCTGGGGGACCTATCTGACCACATATATGCTGGGCCAGTTTCTCGCCTCCAAACTGGGCCAACGGATGGCCTGCCGGCGCATGTTACTTGGGGGGATGGCTCTGTCGATCCTCATGAATATCTTTATCGGAGCCACAACGGCGGGTGCCCTTGGAAAAGACGTCATTTTCATGTGGCTTGTTGTTTTCTTAGGGATCAATGGTTTCGCCCAAGCGACTGGATGGCCTGGAAACGTGGGTATACTCACACAGTGGACACGCCCCACCGAGCGTGGCCGTGTGATGGGGTGGTGGGGCACTTGCTACATGTTGGGCAGCATGCTGGCGAAACATTCCGCCGCATTTCTACTCGGTTGGCTTGGAATCGCCTGGTCATTTTGGGGCGCGAGCCTCATTTTGTTTGGCGTTTGGATCTTGTTTTACCTATGGGGTAAGGAAACACCGGAAGAGGTCGGGTTACCTCCCTTTATCGAAGAGGTCGCTGTCGATGGGAAAACCCGAGACTCAGGACGGCCTTGGGATCAGGTTGTTCATATCGTTTTCATGATGGGCCTCCTGTATTTTTGCTTTAAATTCACCCGCTATGCTGCCGATAGCTGGGGGCCGACGATCCTCAAAGATTTCTTTAAAGGCCCAGATTCAACCGCGAGGGCAGGGCATTGGAGTACGGTCTTCGATTGGGTTGGTTTCTTAGGGGTTATCGCCGGCGGTTACGCATCCGATAAGCTCTTTCAGTCTCGACGGCTTCCTGTGGTTTTCTATATGACGGCTCTGATGTTCGTCGTAGCCCTCGTCATGGCTCTATACGGCACACACAGTGTTTGGCTTTTTATCACCACCTTCGGTTTGTTGGGCTTTGCCATGATGGGGCCAGATTCACTTCTATCAGGGACGGCAGCCATGGACATCTCGACTAAGGAGAAAGCGGTTGTTGCATCGGCCATCATCAACGGTTTGGGCTCCGCGGGACCGATCTTACAGGAGTTCGTCATCGCCTATCTGAAAGACACATCAGGTACGGGGGCTGTTCTGGTTCTGCTCTGCGGGATTGCCGGCTTGGCCTTTATTGGCAGTGCGGCTTTGTGGGCTTACACCCGAAGACGAGGACTCGAACTCTGAACAGGTGATCGATGTACACAGGCTTTTTCTTCGACTTTGATGGTGTTCTATCGGATAGCGAATGCTTGACTTGGCCCGTTGTGCAACGGGTTTTGGCGCAGTTCGGTTTAAGTAGAGTGACACATCAACAGGATGTGGGTGGCTGGACCTGGCTGGCGATAGCCGACTTAGTTGGACAGACCCAAACGGTGGATCCGGTGAGGTTTGCAGATGCCTGTGCGACGGTATTTCAGGACACGGTTTTGGACCATCCTCAGGCCATCCCAGGTGCATTGGACGCCTTGTCTCGCGCAGCGGACTGTGGATCGGTGGCCATCGTCACAGGCAGCCGTGGTGAGGTTGTCCGTGGGTGGCTAGACTATTTTTCAGTAGGCCATACGGTTGATACCATCGTCGCTGCCGGTATGTACCGGCGGGCCAAGCCAGATCCGGAATGCTACCAACTCGCATTGGACCGACTGGGCATAAAACCAGACCATGGGGTGGTGTTCGAGGACAGCAACGCCGGTATTAAAGCTGCGTCCTCTGCTCATCTATCTGTGGTTGCCATCGCCGATGGACAGGCTCGTCCTGAGGGGATTCGGCGTCTGATTAAGACCGAAACCGAATCTTTTGTCCCTTTGCTCGATACACGTTTTCTAAGCAGACACCCTTTGACATAGCTCAAGACTCAGTCGGCTAAAGAGAGTGCTGCGTAGACCCGGTCTTCGTCCGCAGAATATCAAGTCGTTTAATGCGCTCCACGATGTCGGGACGGCGCGCATCAGTCGCTAATTTTCGGATTGAGATCCGCATTTCCTCGGCCTCAGGATCCCGTAGACGGACATCATAGCGAAGGTCTTCTGCATGCATCAACGGGGTTTCCGCTTCGTGCCAGCGACCCTGTGCTGCCGCCGCCCAGGCCGCGCCCAGACACGCGAAGAAATCAATGCTGAACAAGTTACCCCGTGCGCCGCTCCGTACTTCTTCAAAGGTATCCCATGCCGAGGCCGGATCGTTGCGGTACTTTGCGCAGAGGCCAAGTTGGAGCCTTGCGTTCAAAGCGATGACCTCGAGACCTTTATCTTGCGCTCGGGTCGCCACCGCCTCGAAGGTTTTTTCAGCCCGGTCAAGATGGCCCATGACGCGGTCGAGACCGGCCAAAGCGGCTCTTGCCGACAGTTCGGCGACACTCATCTCGTTTTCGACCGCGAGTTCTAAGCAGACCTGGTAGGCCGTACTCGATAAATCGAGTTTTTCGCGTCGCTGATAAAAATAGCCGAGGGACAGATTGACGTCGGCTAAGGCCCTCTGATTGCCGCTTGCGCGAGCGAACCGAAGCGCATCCCAGAGCCAATGTTCGGCTTCTTCAGGGGTGTCATGCTGCAATTTCAATACGCCCAGGCGGCCCGCTGCGCGCGCACCCAATGCGGCCAGCTTTTCATCCCGTGCTAGATCGGTCGCAGTCCGCGCGTACTGTTCTGCCTCATGGGGTTGACCCGCATGCTCGGCGGCCTCGCTGGCCATCAGCAGGAGATCACCTTTCTCCTCCATGTCGAGGAGGTGGTGTTCATCGTCCCATCGTATCAGCCGGCGTGCAAAGGAATTTGCATGCCCCATCAGGCCTGATGAATGAAGGCGGTCAAGCCCTTCTAGACCCAATTTAAGTGCATCTTGAGTCGCATTCGCTTCCCACATGTGTCGTGCCACGACCTCAAGTTCTATGCCCGTTGGGTCCACCCGTGCCCTGTCCATTCGAATATTGGCCGCTTTGTGATTCAAGCTGGGCCAATTGTCGAGCTCTCGACAGGTTTTACGGAGTTGCGTCCGAATTAGGTCATGACCGAAGCGCCAGCGGCGTTCACCCTGCTCGATTGCAAGACCGCTATTGACCGCCTCCTCGAGCAAGCTGAGGACCACTTCTTGATCGCCTGTCAGTTGAGGGGCATTGGGGTCCCCGGTCACCGTGCACAGTTTGCAGAGTGGACCGAGGGTAAATGAACGTCCCAAGAGGGTTGCTCGGGCCAATGCGCTTAAGAGTTCGCCACCACGTTCACCAGATGTGGCGCGCTCAATGCGCTGCTGTAAAACCAAGTTAGGGTCCGTTGGCGCATGGCCTAGGCCTTCGGTCTCCAAGAAACTTCTCACCGCTTCTAGGGCGATCAATGGATTGCCAGCGGCCACCATGCTTGCCGCTTCGGCCAAGCCGTCTGGCAGTGGAGCGAGCGATTCCAGCGCGGGGGCTAACTCCAGTGGGCTGACAGGGCCAATGGTCAGCGCCTCTGCACCCGGCAGCCGAATGAGGTCACGGCAGGTCGATTGAACCGCGGCGCGTTCACTCGGTCTCAAAGTGACCAGGACCAGAAGATGTGTCAGACCATCTGGTCGAGCCAGTCGATGAATGAGCTGCAGCACACGCCCTTCCGGCGACCATTGCGAATCATCGCTCCACAGCATAAACGGTGTGTCACCAACCACAGCTTTAATGAGCTGAGCGGCTTCTCGTATGGCCAGATCACTCATGGGACCGGTCTGGTCATCGGCAGGCCATAAAACGCGCATCGCGAGATGTCTCAATGCCGGATCGTCGAACGCTTCTAGAAAGAGGTCTTCAGCTTGCTCTCGATCGGCCGTAGGTGCGCCCAGTAAGCGCAGCAGAGCGGCTCGGAGTCCACCACCCGTTTGGGCCTGAGGCTCACTCCTGATGACCAGTGTGCGCATCCGGCCACTCTCTTCTAATTGTTCCCGCAGCCACGCGCCGAGATAGCTTTTTCCAACACCTGCATGGCCCTCTAACATGACCAACCGAGGCCCGCGTCCGGCGATGGCAGCCTCAGCGGCGGTGGTCAAAACGCCTTGGATGCCATGTCGACCCACTAGCTGTGGTTGTCGAATGTGAAAGAGTCCAGGGCCACTGGGCCCAGAGATGGGCTGGAGAGTGACCATTTCATCTGGGAACTCATCGTCCATAAACATGCTGGTTGTTGGCGGCGTACCCAATGGGGCTGCCGGTGAGGGTACACCGAGCTCTGACAACGCACTCCGTAGCGAGGCCACAGAGCGGTACCGCCTGTGGGGTACCTTGTCTAAGAGCCGTCTGACAATGGGTATAATCTCTGGAGAGACCTTTACATCGGGTCGAATTTCGATGGGTGGCACAGGGCTGCGCTGGTGATGGGCAAGCAAATGTCGTCCATGATAAGGCAGATCGCCGGTGAGTATTTCGAACAGCATGACGCCCAGTGAGTACAGGTCGGTCCAGGGACCAACCGATGCGACGTCACCGGATGCGGCCTCTGGTGCAATGTAGGCCGGGGTCCCTTCGATTCGTCGCTCAGAGATTTTTGTCTCCGACATGGCGAGAGCAATCCCAAAGTCGGCTAATTTAACCGCTCCGGCTCCAGTTCGATCGGGCATCACGATCACGTTGCCCGGTTTAAGATCTCGATGAATCAGCTCCCGCGCATGGGCATGGCCGAGGGCCGATAGAAGCCCATCGAGCAGAGTCCATAATCTGCGCCATGTCCAACTGCCTCGCATGTACGGATTGAGCGGCGAACCCGATGCGTATTCCATGACGACAAACGGCGCACCTTTCGGCGTGCGTCCAAAATCATGAACTTGGATGATTCCAGGGTGCGAAAGACGGGCCATCGCCCGCACTTCTCGGTTAAACGAACGCTCCGACGACCCTCTCCGATCTTGACGTAAATTTAGAATTTTTACGGCACAGTGGGCGCCCTCGGTTGTGCGCGCAAGCCAGACCTGACCCATCGAGCCTTCCCCGAGTTCCCTCTGAGATATATAACCCTCTGGAAAATCAGATGGACGCATCGAGTCTCAAGCCCTCCAAGATCTAGACAAAATTCTCCCCGATATGGGAGACTTGCATGGACTGAGGAGCCGGGGCAAGAAGCTCCTCATCTTTATCCACATCGGCTTGCTTTTATTTGCTATGTTTTGCCTCTAAACGCTTGCGGCGGAGCGCAGCGATGCCCCATGGGCCGTGTGCCTTGGTGCGAATAAAATAGATTTGAGGCTCATGACGACACGGACCATTCCAGCAGTTTTTCGAGAGCAGGTCGCAAAGCTGCACAGCAGGCCCATGATCTACAGTCGTCGTGATAGGCACTGGCGGCCCTTGACGTGGCTTCAGATCAATGAGCGTGTGGATGCTGCGGCAGCTGGACTTTTAGACCTTGGCATCGCATCTGGTGAGCGCGTGGCCATCATTGGTCAGAGCAGCGTTGAGTGGGTGATTGCTGATTTGGCAATTCTGTCTATTGGCGCTGCTACGGTGGCCATCTCTGAGACCGCCTCCATGGAAGATATCGACTGGATTTTATCGGATTCGGGTGTCAAAGCTGTGTTCATCGGCGAGGCTGATATCTTGGAGCGAGTCGCCGGCGAAATGGGTCGGTTTCCAGAGACCCACCATTTGTTTGCATTTCATACGGCTGTCAAAATTCTCGATGGCCTAGACACTGAACATCTCAGCCTGCTCAAGCTAGAAAACCTGGGACGCACCTCGACGCATTTGAGCTCGATTCCAGGTCGAATTGATGGGATCAAGCCCAGCGATTTAATGACCCTGATCTACACCTCCGGGACCACAGGTCAGCCCAAAGGCGTCATGATCTCCCACGAAAACATGACCAGTAATTGTGAGGCCTGCCTTCGTGCGATTTCCATCAGTCACGAGGACGTCTTACTCTCGTTTTTGCCTTTAAGCCATAGCTTCGAGCGGATGGCAGGGTACTATATGCCATGCTTTTTCGGTGGGGCGACCATCTATTATTCATGCGGAATGGATCGCCTTCTGGAAGATTTGGAAGAGGTTCGCCCGACGTTAATGACCGGCGTGCCACGGCTCTATGAAAAGGTGTACCGACGCGCGCAGACAGTCCGGAGGCAATTCACGCCGGCTAAGCGCCTTGCCATGGGAGCAGCCCTGTCTGTCGGGGCCCGCTTAAGCCGAAAACACCAAGCCGGTCGGCAAGCGGGTAAAACACTCAATTGGCAATATGCTTGGCTCAGAGACAAAATTTTCCGAGACCTGCATGACCGTTTGGGTGGCCGTCTCAGGATTTTAGTCTCCGGTGGGGCAGCGCTCGCTCCCGAAATCGCCGAATTCTTCTTTTCCTCCGGTGTCTTGATCCTCGAGGGATATGGATTGACAGAAACATCCCCTGTCGTGAGCGTCAATCGCCCGGAAAGTTATCGCTTTGGTAGCGTTGGACAAGCATTAGATAATGTCCGGGTCCGCATTGCACACGATGGCGAAATTATGGTGAAGGCACCGAGTGTGATGCAGGGGTATTGGAAACAGCCATCCATCACTCGAGCTGTGCTATCGGACGACGGTTGGTTGGCCACCGGTGATATCGGTCGGGTTGATCGCGATGGTTTCGTCTGGATTACAGATCGGAAAAAAGATCTATTTAAGGATTCGGGGGGTCGCTACGTCGCTCCGCAACGAGTTGAGAGCTTATTGCGCTTGGAGCCCATGATCGAGCAGGCGTGCCTGATCGGCGATAATCGGCCGTATTGCATTGCGTTGATCGTTCCGGCGATGACCGAACTTGAAGCGTGGGCTAAAAAAAAGAAGCTGTTCTTTCGAGATCCAGAATCCTTACTTAGAGAACCCAAAATTAGACGAATTATAGACGAGTCGGTGAATCGGGTTAATCAGAGACTTGCAAAGCATGAGACCGTCCGCGACTTCGAGTTGATCGCCGAGGCGTTTTCCACACAAGAGTCACTGCTTACACCCTCACTCAAGATTCGGCGCGATCGGGTTGTTGCACGCTATGCGGATCGAATCGATCGGGTCTATCTCGCCAAAAAGAAACCATGAGTTCAGATAAATCGGGTGAAACCAGGCTGGTTTTTACAGAAAAAAAACAAAATTGGTCGGATAGACTTGATCTCTGAAGCAAGTCCAGACAAGATGCGCGCCCTGAGTGAACGCTGATAGATTAAAAGGAGTCGGCCATGAAACAAGCTAATAAGCGCCGCAACACAGCCCGTCGTAAAGCAGCTCGTAAGGCCAAACTACGAAAATCACGGTTGCGTAATGCAAGCGCACTTAAGAAGAAGCGAAATGGTCGCCTTTCATCGACCTGATCCGCTTGTTTGAGTTCGAACACCGCGCTTTCTTCCCACCGAATTCGACAGCAGCCCGTTGTGCTTGTGTAAATGAGCTAGATGGGGCTAGTGTATCCGCAGTTTGACCCCTTCAGGGTCGCACCAATCACGACAATGAACGCACGACAGAGGGTGAAATGGCTGAACAGTTTATTTACCACATGCGCGACCTCAAAAAGGTCTATCTAAACGGTAAAGAAGTCCTCAAAGGGATTCAATTATCCTTCTATCCTGGCGCAAAGATCGGCGTCATCGGAGGCAATGGGGCAGGTAAGTCCACTTTGCTTCGAATTATGGCCGGACAGGATACCGATTTCGTCGGGGAGGCTTGGTTAGCCAAGGGGTACACCGTTGGCTATTTATCTCAAGAACCAGAACTCGACGAGTCCTTATCGGTCTTTGAGAACGTCAAATTGGGTGTTTCTAAAACCCAAGCACTTCTCGATGAGTTCAATGAAATCACCGGACGCATGGGTGAGCCTATGGACGATGATGAGATGGCGAAGCTCTACGATCGAATGGGGGTTTTGCAGGACAAGATAGATGCTGTCAACGCATGGGAATTGGACAGCCAGATCGAGGTGGCGATGGACGCCTTGCGACTGCCGCCTGGCGAGGATGCGGTTACACATCTAAGCGGTGGTGAGCGCAGACGCGTCGCTCTCTGTCGATTGCTTTTAGAAAAACCAGATCTTCTGCTCCTAGACGAGCCCACAAACCACCTTGATGCGGAAACGGTCGCTTGGTTAGAAGGTCATCTCAAGACATACCACGGAACCATTGTTCTCATAACTCACGACCGCTACTTCCTCGATAATGTCACTGAGTGGATTTTAGAACTCGACAATGGTCACGGGATTCCATGGAAGGGCAATTACTCGACGTGGTTAGACCAAAAACAAGACCGCCTTGCCAGTAAAGACAAACGCGAGTCTGCCCGTCAGCGTGCTTTAAAAGACGAGTTGGATTGGATTAGGCAATCACCGAAAGGTCGACAGACGAAGAGTAAAGCCCGTGTTCGTGCTTTCGAAGCACTCCTCAATGAACAAAACGAAGAGCAGCGATCCAAATTAGAATTGAGAATTCCTCCAGGTCCACGTTTGGGTGATACTGTTTTTGAGGCTCAATCCGTCACCAAGGGGTTTGGCGATCGACTGTTGGTCGATGATTTAGATTTCTTGCTTCCCCCGGGTGCCATCGTTGGAATTATCGGACCCAATGGCGCTGGTAAAACAACCTTGTTTCGAATGCTGACAGGCGAGCAGCAACCCGATTCAGGTGAGATCAAAACGGGCGAGACGGTCGACATAGCGTACGTGGATCAAAGCCGTTCTGAGTTGGCTGGTGATCATAATATTTGGGAAGAAATCACGGGCGGAGCCGAGGTGATCGAAATGGGTCGCCACGATATGAATTCCCGGGCCTATGTGGGTGCGTTTGGATTCAAGGGCAGTGATCAGCAGAAAAAAGTAGGGTACTTATCTGGTGGTGAACGAAACCGTGTACATCTGGCCAAACTTCTAAAATCCGGCGGCAACGTGCTCTTGCTGGATGAGCCGACAAACGATTTAGATGTTGACACATTGCGCGCCTTAGAAGAGGCACTTTTGTCCTTTGCAGGGTGTGCGCTTATCATTAGCCATGACCGCTGGTTTCTCGACCGAATCGCAACCCATATCATCGCCTTCGAAGGCGATTCCGACGTCGTTTGGTTCGAGGGAAATTATCAAGACTATGAAGAAGACAAAAAACGTCGTCTTGGTGTAGATACGATCATTCCTAAGCGAATCAAGTACAGGAAGTTTGCCCGCTCGTGAAGAATGAAGGACTCGATGGATTACCCGCTGAACTCAAGACGGACATCGAACGCTATGATCCGCAGTTTGATGATGCAACATCTCTGGGGACACGATTGGTTGATTGGCTCGAAGGGCAAGCGGCCACCGCCTTGTTTCAAGTCCTTGACCACTTGCGCCAGCATCGAATGTACCCGCTCTCTTTACACATCTTAGAGGCCGCGTGGAATTCTGACCTCCCGGTCGATCGCTTGGGGCGTGTCGCCGAAGATTGGATAGGGACTGTGCTCTACGGTCTCGGGGACCGACGCGGTGCAAAAGAAGTGGCGGAACATATCTCTGCGATGTCCGAACAACATGGCCCAGCCTTCCAGAGCGATTTAGGTCATTTGTTACTGCAATGGGAGTTCATCGACACAGCGACACCATTGGTTGAAACCGCCGCTAAAGCATTACCTGGCGATATGAGTGCTCAATTTAATTTGGGTGTCATCAAAAAGCTTGAGACCGATTGGGCCGCATCTGCAGCGGCCTTTGAGACAGTGTTACGATTTCGGCCCGATGACCAAGCGTGTCATTGGAACTTGGGGATCGCCTATACAGCCCTTGGACGATTTAGCGACGCGCGCCTGCAATGGCAGAAAGTCGGGATTGATATCCCCGAGACCGATGGAGACTATGCCAGCGAAGGTGAGTTGGTTCCAATTCGTTTGCGCAGCCAACGTGGCGGAGCTGAGGTCATTTGGGCCAGGCGCCTTTGCCCAGCTCGAGTGCGCTTAAAGGGCATCCCATTAGACTTGGAAATAGGCAGCTACAACGATGAATTTCTCATCGATGGGATCGCCGACGGGGAGACAACATATCAGGGAGAAGACGTCTCAATTTTTAATAGCTTGGCTCTTCTAAAAGAGGGTGGGTTGGTGCCGTTCGGATGCGTGCCGAAAGACGGCTCGAAACCCCTCGAAGAGTTACTGCACGTCTTAAATGCTGAGGTCATCCCCCATGCTGATTGGCGTCGACTGATGCAAGTGATCGCCTATCCGGTGGTTGTGGCTTTGCCTGAAGCCGAGGGACGACATGCGCTATTTGATAAACTCGACCAATACGGTGACTGGATCATCCTGAAGGAAGGGTAGGCGCGGAGATGATGTTGTTTACGGACTGTTTTAGTCGTCTCGACCTTCGTTAATCCAATCAGGATTTCGAAATCTCGATGTCGTTTCATCCAATTGGTTTTCCGACGGGAAGGCCTCGCCTGGATGCAACTTTGTCGCTTTTACCAGAAGCTCACCCTCGGTTTCCCGTTTATCTGGGTCCGGAATACAGCACTCAACGGGGCAAACCGTCTGACAGGCTTCATCTCCATGGAACCCCACGCACTCAGTACAGAGGTTTGGATCGATGACGAAATATTCATCGCCTTCTGAGATCGCGTTATTGGGACATTCTGGCTCGCAGGCACCACAATTGATGCACTCATCGGTGATATACGTTGCCATGTTAGCTCCTTGTCTCAGCTGCGCTTGGGTCTAAGCTACGGATAAAACGCGTGACTTCTATGCTTAACGATAGCGGATTTTCCGTGTGAAGCATATGGCCAGCGTCAGAAAGCGTTACTTTGGCGATATTCTGCGCCTGGTCAAGCCATTTGTGTAATTCGGGTCTCAAAAACAAACTATTTTCTCCACCAATCCAAAATAGCGGACACTCGATGGCCTTTAAATAGGCATCTGTGATGGCTGGAAAACCGGGCATTGGCGCAGTTGTTCGATGCAGTGGATCAAACTTCCAGACCAATTGTCCATCGACTCTCTTTCGAGTTGTATTTATTGCGATTTGCCTGACACGGTCTGCCGGCAATGACCGATACTGGCGAGCGATTCGTGTACTTGCATCGGCGAGGTCACGCAGTGGGCGTTGGACTTTTGACGGGTCAAAAGGGGCTGTTTGCTGGAGCCACTGACCAAGCCTCTTTGGATAATCATCCGCCGACAGCGGCTGTGGGCCGACGGCTTCGGCCAAGATGCAGCCGATGACGTTCGTGGGGCGCGTACTCAGCCAATGGACAGCCACCATCGCACCCATAGAATGTCCGACGACAACAACTCGCTTACGGCCGATGAATTTGACGAGCTGATGGAGATCGCGAACGTAGTCCGTGAAATGGTAGTACCCTCCAGCCCCGATCCAAGCAGACTCTCCGTGACCGCGCCAATCCGGTGCGACCACATGCCAGTCAAATGACCCCAGAGCATCGACTAAGAAGGACCAATTCAGACCGCAATCCAAATACCCGTGCAACAGAAGTACGGTTGTCTCACCCCCCCCGTCCCAGACATTCAGTCCATAGTCGAGGCCGCTAATAGATACGGTGTGTTGTTCACGCTGGATTCGGCTCACTGAAATTGCTTGACCAACATAAAGGCGGCCGCGCCGATCAGAGCAATCCAGACGATGTTGTTCAAGGTGCTTCCCTTGCCTCTGGTCTCACCTTGACCAACAGCTGACTGAAAACCACCACGCATGTTACTCATCATCCCACCGCGATATTGTGGGACCTCGACAGAGCCGTTTGCCCCTTGGCTCACGCCCGCTTTGTCCCCTCTCAGTCGATCCCGCTCAACGGCGGCTTTACTCTTTTGACGACCTTTAGACTTCTTTTTTTTAGATGTACTCATAAACTCGACTCACCCAGATTACTCACGCCTGACGCTAACGCGTTCACAATCTGATTTCCAGTGCAGAGGTGTGTGCTATGGGTGGCCTAATTTCATTGACTGGTTCGCCACAGCGCCAGTGCCTGTCGGCTCGTCAACTTTGGTTCGCCGAGTGACTCGGAGGCACGCTGTACGGAGAGGGCGGATGCCATTTGTAATTTCACCAACGCACTCTGACTAAATCCAAATAAACGTAGGCGTGCGAAAACGTTTAAGACGAAGCCAAAACTCCAGTTGGGCAGATGGATAATCCGTTTTTCTAAAATGCCGGCGACCGCGGTCAGGGTCAGTTGATCGCGTCCGGCCACATTGTAGGCACCGGATAGCCCACTTCGACGGGTACACGCAATCAGTAAACGGGCCGCATCATCGATATGCAGAAATTGGAAACGCGGCTCATTTTTCCGAGATGAGAGCAAGAAGGGGGCATCGAACAACTGCCGAAGAGCGAGGGTTGGCGAGTCACTGAGTACGGTACAGAATCTGGGAACAACAACGTCGCAGCGCCCCCCATTGTTCATGAAATTAGAAATGACTGATTCTAAAAGTAGCTTAGCTTCTACCGGCGCCCAACCCAAACGTGCTGCAAAATGAGTTCGCGCCGCGCTCAAGCCCTTGCTCATCAATCTGGATGCCCTCAATGGGCTCTCTTCAGTACTCGGTTCATCGCTGGACCGATAGACCCAATCTCGACTTGGAATGACGACGCGACCACATCCAGCAGCAGCGGCAGCTTTAAGCACTTTAAGCGCTGTCTGAGCCTCCATGCGTGGATTCCCAGTGTGGCCTGATCCGGCCAGGTGAAGAACACACTGTATATCATCGGTGATCAGAATATCAGCTAACTCAATTTGGTTGAGATTGGCTTTGATAAAATGGCAGGGACCAAGACGGGCTGGGGGCTGTCTGTCGATGGCGATTACGCGTCCGAATCGGTTGTGATGTGTTAGATAGTGTACAACCGCTTGGCCGATAGATCCGCTGACACCCGTGATGAGTAAATTCATTGAGCTCGAATACGTTCGAATGTTTCGTCTATGCGATAGACCTCAAAATCGAGCGTACTATACAAGTTGTTTGCTGTAATATTTTTCTCATCAACACTGAGCTCAACGCATCTGTATCCGTGTTGAGCTAATGCATTTAAGGCGGCTAAAACCAGAAATCGTCCAAGTCCACGGCCTTGGAATTCTGGGTCAACATAGACACTGTGGAGAACACCGACATTGTCAAAAAACGGAAGGGTTTGTGTCGAACCGACCACTCGACCTTGCTTGGTTTCAAGGACCAGTAGGCGGCCACCGGGCGCATCGACAGTCTCTTTGAGCTCACTTTCCAGTAGCGGTGCAAAACCAAAGTTCCGACGATTAGCGACGTTGCTCAGGTGCGTGATAAATGGGGCATCGCGATGGATATCTGCGTCTCGAATTGAAAAATTTGACGGTAATGCATTCAGGGCAGGCGGTGGACCTAAGCGACGCATAATCACAATGCGCTGAACGAGTTCAAAACCCCGTTCGTTTAACAGGTCGGAATCGCAGGACTGTTCGCCGGCCAGTACGGTTCGATGAATCAGGCCCCGATCTATGTCTTGCTCGTTTAGCACATCGTGCAGCATATCAGCTGCTCCCAACGCGCGCCCCTGAGGGTTGACAATAATTCTGAAACCGCGAACCCAATCTGCGCGGTCTAGGACCTTGTAGCGACCAGAAAATAAGGCCCCGACCAGGCGGTCACCCACATAAGCAAGGCGAAAGTCTTTACCACCACGATTAACAGATTGATTTACGAAATTCGCGAAGGCTGCATCTTCTGGCGCGTCAAAGTCGGGGTCAAGCGATTGAATAGACCGCAGGAATGTCGTGACCTCTAACAAGTCGGACGCCTGATAACGCCTCACTTCGATCATCCTTAATCCCTTTCGGTCGCCCGCCTAAAAAGCCCCCCCTTGCTTTTCTTAATTGTCGACTCTATCCGTCTTTCTTTCGGAAATCTAACAGTATGTTCAATGAATCTGTTTTTTGTACCACGAGATGGTCTCTTTAAGTCCGTCTGACAAGGCCGTTCGAGCTTGAAAGCCAAATACGGCTGCTCGACTTGTATCCAAGCATCGCCTCGGCTGCCCGTCGGGTTTGCTCGTATCCCATCTAAGTTCGCCTTCATATTCAGCGTGCTTCGCAATGTGTTCCGCCAATTCAGCTATTGGCGTTTCGACACCGGTTCCGAGATTAACAGGATTGGGATCGTCGTGCCGTGCCAGCGCAAGGGTAATTGCTTCAGCGGCATCACGTGCATGAAGAAACTCACGGGATGGACGACCCGTCCCCCAATTGATAACAAACGGGTGTTTCTCCGCTTTTGCATCGACATATCGTCGAATCATAGCAGGGACAACATGGCTTCGATCGGGTTGAAAATGGTCGCCGGGACCATACAAATTAGCCGGTACCAAGACCACACCATTGAAATTGTATTGAGTCTTGTAGGCTAATAATGCGTCGTGCAGTAAGCGTTTGGCCAGGCCATAGGGGCCTGTGGCGCCCACGGGCGGACCGTCCCAGATCGTCTCCTCTCTGAGGGGGATTGGCGCGTCCTTTGGATATGCACAGGTCGTGCTAATGAGGACAAACTTTTCAACGCCATACCGTCGTGATGCGTCGATGAGCATGAGGCCCATAAGGGCATTGGCATACAGATATCGGCCCGGGTTTTCAAGGTTTGCTCCAATGCCGCCGCATTCGGCGGCTAGGTGTACGACAAACTCAGGTGTATTGGCGGTAAAATATGCCTCGACCTCAGCCTGTTTTGACAGGTCCAAGTCGGATCGGCCTGGTGTGAGCAGGACCGCGCCAGCCGCTCTCAAAGAGTCGCAGACGTATTGTCCCAGAAATCCATTGGCTCCGGTGACCAGCACAGAGCGCTCATGGAGTGTACTCAGAATATCCGAGGGCAGAGGATTTGGTGGATGCACGTCAGTCGCCACAACCTAGTTACCCGTCCGCCGGGCCATGAAGGTCTCTGCATACCATTCGACCGTCTTTTTAAGCCCCTCGTCCAAATCAACTTGGGCTGTGTACCCCAGGCCCTCCAGTTTACTCACATCAGGGCATCGCCTACGGGTGCCACCTTCGCGGAGAGGACCCGGTTTGAGGGTCAGCTCAATCCCCAGGACCCGTCCGAGGCTCAAGATCAAATCAGCAATGCTGACTTCATGAGTTTGTCCCAGGTGATAGACATGACCCGTATCACCTCGTTCGCCCGCGATGCGAAATCCACGTGCACCATCGTCGATATAGCAAAAGGCCCGTGTTTCGCTCCCATCACCCTGAATATCCAGCTCCACTTGCTTGTTCGTCAGCCCATCGGATACATAGATAATACGTTCGATGACTTCAGGTATCACGTGAGCGAAGCCCATATCGGGTCCATAAATGTTATGGGGTCTGATGATGACAGTCTCCAGGCCACGACGGCCTGCATAATGAAGCGTCAGCAATTCGCCTGTAATTTTACCTCCACCGTAACTAAAGCGCGGATTCGTAATATCCGGGATCATCAGTCGCTCCGTCTCGTTGGTCGGAATGTGTGTGGGGGTGTTATAGGTCTCGCTGGTGCTTGCAAAAACATAGCGTGAGACGCCGCTTTCGATGGCCGCATCGATTGTATTAAGGGTCCCCTTGACACCCACCTCAAGGACGGCATCTGGTCGCTCATAAAAGTGCCGGGTGCCATTGATGTACGCGAGGTGCCAAACCACATCGCATCCCTCAGTCGCTCGCCGCACGGCGTCAAGGTCACAGACGTTGCCCTCGACGAATTCGAGATCATCGATCACATCGGCCAGGCGCCGCAGATGACCACGTGAGTTATCGTCAAAGACGCGAACTCGATGATTTTCGGCGAGTAGCTCTTTGACAAGAGCGGCGCCAATAAAGCCGCTTCCGCCCGTTACGAGATGTGTCTGCATGCGCTGTCTCCCTAATCCCGAAGCATCTTGGCTTGATAGAAAATTTTATCTGCTTGGCCCACGTTCCAAATATCGACGATCCAGGCGTCAGGATTTTCTAGAGCGACCTGGTTTAAGACGTCGTCATAGCCGCTATGATTGGTTGCGACAAAGACGCAATGAGCATCGCGACATGCGTCAGCAGCGGTCCAGTTTTCGACTCTCCGAGTTGGGCTTAGTTCGATCTCTGCAGACAAGTGATGGTCACTCACGCGGATTTCAGATGGCATTTCTCGCTCAAGATATCGAATGAGTTTGGGGACCAGGCTATCCCTTGTGTCATCTGTATCCATCTTGAAGGTATAGCCCAAGACCGCAACTTTACGGTCATGAACCGGGACTCTTTGTTTGAGATGGGTGACCAAGAACGTTGGTATGAACTCATTCATTTTCCAGGCGGCGAGTAGCATATCCGGATACGGACTCCACTCGTTGATCATGCCGAAATCTTTTCGGAGACACGTCCCCGCAGTGAGGCCAGGCATGGCAATGTGGCTTCGGGGATAATTGTGGTTAGCCATGCGTCGAATTTCGTAAATATTCGTACCAAATGTATCTGCGACAAGCGCGAATTGGTTGGCGACGGCGAAGTGGACATAGCGGGCAATATTGTTAAACAATTTCACGAGTTCGGCACTGACGTAATCGGTGTGCATGACATCTGGAGCCAGTCCACTAAACAACCGCTCGGCTCGCTCTGCGCTTGTCTGATCGTGTGTCCCGATAATCTGAGTCAGGCTCCGAAGCTCTTCATATGCCTTGCCCTCTGCGATTCTCTCTGGACAAAAGGCAAGGGATAGAGAGTCGCCCACCTTTAATGCTGTGTTTCGCTCGATCCACTTTTCCACGAATTGAGTCGTACCGGGCGCCACAGTGCTTCTTAAGCACACCAAATGCCCCGTGCGGAGATGTGGGCCGATGCTCTCTAAAACCCGCCGTATTTGGTCTAGGTCCGTTTCGATATGCGTATGGAGAGGGGTGCCCACAGTGATCACGATCGATGCCGCTGATTGAATCACGGCGGGATCACCCGATACCTGGAAAGACCGTCGAGCGATCAGCTCATCATAGCCGGGTTCAGCAAAAGGCATGATGCCCTGATTGACAGATGCTCTAATGGCCGGATCAACGTCTAAGCCCGTGACCCGTAAACCAGTCTCCAACATTGACAATCCGAGAGGTAAACCAACCCGTCCGGTGCCGACGATGCAGACATCAAACTCATTTGAATCGCTCAATGATACGTTCATTCCATTCTTCCTCACATCCAAGCTCGACTAGCGAGACGCTGAGCTCCGGCTCTATCCAACACGGCCAGACCCTTTGTCTTGCTTGAAAACAAAGCAGGCGGCCGCATCTTGCCTCTGTATGACCCCGAAAGTGAAGTGAACTTTCTATTTTTGCACAATCTGAATCACTAAGTTAAGTGACCCGGCAGGCGCTCTTCGGTACAGTAGCCACATCTGCGGCGTTAACTTTCGGACAATTATGAATGAGCTAGCACCATATGCACGGCTTGGGAATAGCGAATGTGGGGTTATTTTCGATGCATTGATGCGCATCGTCAATGGGCCCACCCTCAACTCTATTTTTGTCAACGATTTACCCGTCAGTCAATCAGAGGCCGCTGACCTCATGTTCGCGCCCCTGGAAGAATTAGGATTTATTCGCGTTAATTCAGCCTACACGAAGCAGATGCGTCGGATTAATGAGTTGAGGGCAAACGCGGCTCAACTCCAGGCCGACTTGCCATCGACTGAACGACGTTTAAATACGCTGGGTGTGCAAATTAAACATGCGGCTGATCTGCGAACGAAAAAACGCCTTCTCAAGTCAAAATCTAAACAGTGGGAAGAAGCGTCTCGCCATGAGACTCTTGAAAAAGAGCGAAATGAGTTGCTGAAAAAACGGTCCGCTGCGATGGCTGCGGGCCAAGAACTGCGCGCATTCTCTGAGCAAGTTCAATATGCACTTAACAAAGATGAAGCCAGTGGGCGGTATGTTTGGATCGATCGCGCGGCACGTTGCCTGACCGAGCATGGTCGCATACTTTTAGCAGGCATTGAGACCGTACCCGAGGCACATCGCCACGGACGACGTTTAGCCGATGTACTTACCCTCGGTGGCCTACTGGTATAGCATGGTTCATCGACGGGGTTGCACACCTCAAATGAACGATGCCGTCGAGTTGAGTTGAGACAGTCTAGATACAGTTGGATGGGTGGAGTTGATGCGACCATGCGAGTAGAACGCATAGAAAAATGGGTCTATTTTTACGCTGCAGGTGCCGATACGGGGAGTTTTCTAGCTCGCTTGGCCAGCTATGCCGTCGATACCCTTGCAGATGGACACGGATCTCGGGCGTTTATTTTATCGGCACGGGGAAAAATTCAGGTTGGTTTCGAGTGCTATAGACTCAATTCAGCGGCCCATATCTTATGCTGTCATGCAGAACAGGCCGAGACCTTCACACGCCTACTTGATATGTACCACTTTGGTGAAGATTTTGAGCTTTGTCCAATGGATGTGACCCAGGCCTATTTTACCGCTGGAACAGCCGACCAAGAGCCGTTATCACAGTTCCATATCGGTGACATGAACGCCCTTGATTATGCCGCTAGAACCTGTCGATTCAGGGATCGAGACTATCGGGTGTTGAAGACAGCACGATATGGTCATCCCGTCTATATGATCGCGCCTGTCGCTGAGGGCCCCGACCCGCTGCTTGCTGAGTTCAGTCTCATCCATCAGACGGACATTGGATTCGATCATTTGGAATATGAACGAATCGCGCACTGCATTCCGTCGGCACCCAATGAGTTCATCGACACCTACACACCCCTAGATATCGGCGCTCTGGACGGCATTACCGATGGCAAAGGGTGCTACCCAGGCCAAGAGGTGATCGAACGCACCATCGCCCTTGGACGGCCGTCTATGAAGTTGGTCGCTGTTTCAGCTCAAACCAGACTGAAGATGAATCAAGACGTCTCTCACGATGGCCGAGTCGTTGGTCGTATAACGAGTTGTGTCAATACGGGTGAGACAGCCTCCATTGGATTGGCTGTCCTCAAGTACCGATCGGCTGATTTAGAGAGCTGGACCATCGCTGATGGCGACCTGAAGAAACGGCCCTTGAGCTCAGAGTAAAGGGAGTATACAGACCTATCGTGGAGAGTCCCAACCCGAACATTAATCATCAAATGAATGATGCAGCGACCATTCTGATCTTTCGAGAACGTCCGCATCAACAGCTTTTTATGGTCCGACGCCACGCCAAGTCGGCTTTCATGCCCAATGCGATGGTTTTTCCTGGTGGACGTGTCGATCCGAGCGATATGAGTCTTACTTGGAAGACGCAGGTTTTAGAGCCACTCACGGTCCCGCGAATCGTCGCGCAACCTGATCGGGCTCATTACATCGCAGCGGCCCGAGAAACCTATGAAGAAGCGGGCATTTTATTTGCTAATCGGAATGGTCAGCCAATCGATGCCAATACGCCTATGGGGCGTGAATTATTTGGTCCGTGTCGCGCAGCACTCAATCGTTCAGACATCGGATTTCAAGATATTTTGCAGCGATACGACCTCATCTTAGATTTAAGCCGACTGTCTTATTTCAGCCGGTGGATTACCCCGGAGGTAGAAAAACGACGTTTTGATGCACGTTTCTTTGTTGCTGAATTGCCACCGACGCAGTCCCCAGAATTCGACAAGTTGGAGACCAGCGAGGGGGTCTGGTTGGCGCCAAAGGACGCGTTGGCCTTGTACGAACAGCGGAAAATACAACTGGCGCCGCCCACACTACGGATTCTACTGACCCTTGACCATGACTGGTCCGCGCTAAAGCGGCCCGCTAAGGGGTGTTACGCTGCCATCGAGCCGCAGGCTCTCTTTGCCGGGGATGAGCTGCATCTGCTTCTTCCGGGCGACCTTGACTATCGCCCACCGGGTACTGAGCGCAACCGCATAATCCGCAGAGACAATCATTGGATTTCAGTCGGCGAGGGGACCTAGTGTCTAAACCCCGCGAGGATGAATTGGATGCCGATGCCCTCGTTCAGCTCGGTTTAACACGCGATGCTGCGTATTCAGATCTATACACTCACGCTCTGCAACATCATCAAATCGAGGTCCGTATCGCGGCAGTTCGGGCCTTGGGTTGGCTACGTCAGCCCTCCATTGCTGGTCTTTTACTGCCTATGCTGAGCGATACGGATGAGACTGTGCGTAGGTGGGCGGCATCGAGCTTGGCTCTTTGCGGACACACAGAAATTGCCCCGCAGATCAGGGACTACATGACCGATGAAACGGTGCCAACTGTCAAAGCGTCTTTGGCACGCACCTTAGGCTGGTTGGGCGACAAGGGCTCTATCGAACATCTGAAGAGATGTGTCGTACACGATTCCTGCGGTCAGGTTCGCGGCGCCTGTTTGCAAGCCTTGATTCGTCTAAGTGATGGACTGGATGTGGCATTTCTATTGGCGGCCTGTCAGGACTCGGATGCAGCCGTCCGAATCCAGGCTCTTCGCGGCTTGGCACAAGGACCGAGCAAGACGACTGAAGCAACCTTGCAAGACTGCGCTTTCGACTTAGATCCGGAGGTTCGGGTATTTGCGATCAAGGCGCTTGTATCGACCGGTGCATCGGGCGCGCAAAAACACTGTCTTCTGGCACTCAAAGACTCAAATCCAGGCGTTCGCTGCGCTGGTCTTATCGGTTTGCGCGATGGTGATTTCCCACTGGATGAATCAAGTTTTGAGCATTGTTTGCAAGACAGTCATCCTGAGGTCCGTCAGCAGGCAGCGCTGACCAAGTCGGTCCTTGAGATTTCACGGGTCGAAAAGAATCAGCGCTAAGGGTTCAATCAAGCCACACTCTCTCCTTATCATCCGTTACCCCTGACTTTCTTTATCCTTAATGATTACAGATATTTAGGTTAGGTTTACGGTGTTTTTAAAATCACTGAGGGCCACCCAAACTATTTTGGTAAGCATAATTTGGCTCAAATTCGATAATGTGTAGGTAGGAGGCGCACCTCAGTGTGTGCGATTTAGGGGGATAGACGAACATGATGGCGCAAACACTTGACGTGAAAGACCAGGCGATGTTGCTTGCACAGGGCTATGTGCAAGGACAACGGGATTTGCTTATTCAAATTCTGGAACACCGGTTTGCTGAGCGATTACCCAACGGTCTTAAGACCCAGCTCGCGGCACTACCGGCCCACAGTTTAGGCGCGTTGGGTCCACTGCTCGTCACAGCGCCGGACATGGATGCGATCAGTGCAGCAGCTGATGAGTTAATTCAGCGGGCAGTCGAGTAAGCCGCTCATCCGGCTGCTCGCTTAAGTCGGTCATATTCATGCAGGAAAAATGACGCGCGCCCCAGAAGGCTGCGCATGCCTGGATGAAATAATTTATTCGACGTCTCTTTCTCACTTCCCCAGCGAAACCAAATGCCCTCGTCTGGATGATGATTATGCTCTCTCGATGGTGCCGCCTCGGGAATCGAATCCCAATCCCGCACTTCGCCCATGAAGAAAACGACAGTTTTCTCGATGTTCTGGCCATTGCGTCGGTATTGGTATTTTACTTGGTCTCGGAAATCAGGAAGTAGGGATACGTCGACCATACACGTTTCTTCACGCACCTCTCGAACCGCGGTTTCATTTTCTTCTTCACCGTCCTCAATTCCGCCTTTTGGAAACTCCCAAGCCGCGTCGGGATTTCTCACCATTTGGCTGTGTAGAAGGAGAAACTCTATTTTTTCATCCAGCCGCCTAAATGGAATAATGCCGGCCGATCGCTCGTAGGTTGTCACTGTCTGCCCCCTGAAAATTGCGGTCAATGGACAGAGGTTACTATTGGCTGCCGTCAGCGGCAACCAGGTGACGACAACAATCTTTGAATTTACTGAAATAATGAGTCTGTGAGCGACCTCTTGGGAGACCACCCCGGCCCTTGCGAAGACAAGTCTACGGTGATTCGAGGGTGTCTGAATGAGCTCGAATCACCGTATTTGAAGCGGACTATAGCTCCAGCAAAGGCCAACAGCCATTGGGCTGAATAGCAATGCCGAGGATGTCGTTGACTGGCCATTCAGCCCTTGGTGGGCACACGCCATTGGGAAATTGAGCACTGCTCAAGTCGACTGCACCCAGTTGAACGCACTCACCACCTGGCTCATTGGCAAGATCCGTCGGGACAACTCGCAGCAGGTAATCCGTTCGACCGAGGTCATTGGCTGGTGCGCGTTCTGCCTGTACAACCGAGAGCGTCACTTGCTTATTCTCATCGCCACCACGAATATTGATACATTGATTGCCGCCCGCCAAAATACCGCTTTCGACACCGGCTATCGCAGCGTCTTCTCCTAGAGCGCCGTCCACAGCGCCAACGAAGAGTCGGCCCTCGACTAAGTCTGAGTAGTTCACAAGCACAGTGCGATCTTGGCCGGCGGGTACTTCGATGGTGTACCGGTCGCCATCGATCTGTTCATCCTCACAAATCCAAGCATCACAGACCGAGACCTCACCACTGCCCAAGAAGGTTTCATCTCCAACATCGTTATTTGGCTCATAGGCGTCGTCTTCACAGATATCAGACGGCGGGATCACCGTGATATTGAGTTGATAGGGGCCCTCATTCATATCGTTATGGTGGATACGCGCAAGATATTCGCCTTGGCGGTCTCTAAAGATATTCCGACGAATAGAGATGACCTCTGAATCGTAATTGGTGGCTTCTCGCTCGAGAGCCGGTGTGCAGAAAAACTGGCCCCCCGCGCCGGGGATACAGGCACCGCCGCCGCTGCGATCACAGGCAGGTTGGCCACCTTGAGTACAGTTTGGACCCATGGCATTCCCTGTAGCCGGGAAGATGCCAACATCGATGTCAGCACGGGCAGCACTAAAGCCACCTACGGTCACACAGACGGACGAGTTTGCTTGCTCGATGTCAAAGCGATACCAATCTTCATCCGGTACCCCTGGGTCGCATAGATAGCCTTCATCAAACGCATATTGACCGTTGTTGGATTCCAAAACGGTGGGCATACTGGCTCGATCGTTTCGCGGTCCATTATTTTCAGTGAAATCGAGTCCGCACATGCCGCCCATATCGCCGCTTCGGCTGACGAAGAGGTCATAGGTACCTTGGCTGCGGTTAATGCCTTCCACGCGAACGCAGTAGAGACCCTGCTCCGTCCCGATCACGCGGGCATATAGTCGTTCTGCACCGACTGTATTGACGGCATCATTACTGACGATTTCACCCGCCGCGTTGACCACCTGGATTCGCAGACGGCCTGCTTGCGCATCCGGTCCTGTCATGGCTGCGGCCGCTGTGATCATTTCATCTGCTTCGACATTGAAGCAGAACATATCCACATCAGCTCCATCAGCGTTACAAATCGCTAGGTCATTCAACTCGGTTTCCATGTCGACCTCGACGACAACAGGCTCGCCCGTTGCCACGGAGTCGCCTTGGTCACCGTCACCGCAGTCGACCACGCTTGGTGAGTGCAGAACATCCAATTCATAGGCCCCGGATTCATCGGGTGCCCGTCCAGTTAGGACGACAAACCAATCACCACCAGGCACAAAACTACTCTCGCCCTGCGCGTAATCTTCGCGGTCGCTGTCTTGTGCCGCTCGCAGCACTGGGTCAGCCCTGTTAGCGCCAGCCGGGTAGAAGTAGGCATCGATGGGCGTTCCATCTAAGCTTCTGAGAGTCATTGAGAGTCCATCATTCGGGTCGAGAGAAATCCTGAACCAATCTTCATCTTCAGGGCAAATAACACCCCTGATGGTATCGGCGAAGCCCGACTCAATTTCCGTTGCATTGCCGGCGTTGTTATCGCCAGCGCGCTCTCTAATATCGGGGATACAGCCGGTTGCTGCGTCGACGACAACTACGTCGACTCTGTATGTAATCCTCTGGTTTGTCGGTGCAATGGTGACGTAATAGCTCGCGACGTCTTGAACCAATTCACCGATAGCGGGGTATTCGATCGCTGCGAACTGGTCTCGGCCTCGCGCCTCCTGTGTTGGACCAACACAAACACGCTCCTCGCATGTCCATTCCAGTGCTTCGGCACAATTGCTGTCATCGCCACAGTTTCCACTGTTACCATCGAGTGTGAAATTCGGTGTACCCTGGTCGAAAGTGACGTCGACGCGCAATCGTGCGCCAGCGGGGACATCGATGCGAATGACGTCGGCATTGTTATCGCAGAGTATGCGACCCTCAACCGACCCATATCGACGGCCATTGGCGTCTGGAGGATCTAGCGTCAGTACTGTTGCAGTGTCTTGGGTATCATTCGGCTCGCCGCCTTCGCCTTCGTCGTCACGACATCCCGGTAGACATGCGCCAGATTGAGCATCGCAGAAGCGACCTTCGTCACAATCTGCATGTTCTTGGCATGCGTCCTCACATTGCTCCGTGTCTGGATTACAGAACTGACCGTCGCCGCACGAGTCTTCATCATTCGGGTCACAAATCTGGACGCACACATTGTCGTTGCAGCTCAGACCATCCTCGCACCCGTCGTCATCTCGGCAACCCGGCAGACAGAGGCCTCGGCCATCCCTGAGGTCGCAATATCTGTCGTCTGGGCAATCATTGTTACTGCCACAGAGCAAGTCGATGCATTGATGGGTATTCGGGTCACACACCTGACCGTCCTCGCAGCTGCCCGGTTCGTCGAGTCGGCAGCCATCTTGGCAGCGGCCATCGGGCTCAGAGCAATATCGAGTGACATCGGCACCACAGTCAGAGTCTTCGACGCAGTCGACACCACACGGGTTAGAGCTACAATCGGCTGCTCCTTCAAGAGCCACGCCACCATTGGCCTCACAGGTTGCCTGTAACTCCACCTGACACATGTCAACACCTGTACAGCATGCATAGAGTGGGACACACAGACGCGTGTCCATGTCGCAGATGCTGCTTCGGCCAACTTCGTCGAGTTCGTTACACGATTCTTCAGTGCTTCGGCACCCTTCAATGCACGTGCCCTCGTTGCAATACTGGTCGCTGCCAGGGCAATCCGAGTCGATTTCGCAGGGCTCCTCTTCGCACATGTGCGAATCAGGATTACAAACTTCACCGTCGCCGCACTCCTCGTCGTCACGGCATCCAGGTAGGCAGTTACCGACCCGGCCTCCGTCTAGTTCGCAGTACTGGCCCTCAGGACATTGTCCGTTGTTGACGCAAAGCATATCGCCACCGCCGCCACCACCGGCACCGCCATCGCCGCCAGCACCGCCACTCGCGCCCATGCCACCGGCACCGCCTGTTCCACCCGTGCCATTGACGGGCTGTCCAGGCGTTTCATCCGAACATGCACCCAACGCAACGGCACACGCCACCGCGAGTAATAATCTTCCGATATGACCAATTAAAGTATTCAAGAGAACCCCTTTATCCACTCAATGTCTCTGGATTCCAGTTTCTAAGTCTTAACGTGCACTCATTATCTTGGAGCAACCAGTGTCAAAATTCGTCTTATATTATTGCCGGCCGCATCGGTGATGCGCGACATGTCGTCTGAGCTATAGTTCTCGACGCGGTTGCCTGTCGCGACGCCCAATGCACCTCCGGGAACAGCTTGTTCAATGACCTGAGTCAGCGCTCTCGCTCGAATCAAATCATTTGATGCTGTGTTCCCGTCGCTCCATTCGACCAAACTCATTTCAGTTGCGGCCCAAAGGCGGCCATCGCTCGCATGAAGGTCCCGTGCCGCAAACGCCAGTGGGATGCCTTCAACGTTGGCGTCTTCATCAGTGACACTCGATGCAGCAAGTCGATAGACACGTCGCGTCTTGGAGTCCGATATGAAGACTGCATCATGGTCTACATCGATGACGATTCGATCGAGGATGCCGCCAACCTGTCGTGTTGACACAATCGGATTTAAACCGCCGATGAGTACTTGTTCAGGATCGATGACCGCCATGTGACCCGAGGCAGAGACGACAAGTAACTGGGCAGCATTACCATCCCCGCCAGGCAGCCAAGCCAAGTCACTGGGCTCATTGAGCCCATCTAAGGCAAATGTAGTGACGACTTTCATCGAGGCTGCATTGATGACAGATAGGCTTGAATCAAGTCGGTTTGTCACCCAAATATGGTTATCACCGTACACGGCAGCGCTCGGCATGCCGCCCACGGGAATCCGACGAACGAGTTCGCCTGCACCCGCGGTTGAAACAACCGCCACTTTGTTCGATCCCGGCACTGTTGCCCAAACATAGCGTCCGTCCGGTGACGCACACAGGCTACCCACACCCAAGCCCAGTTCGATCTCGGCGTTGGAGCGCAGGACAACTGAGCGTAGACCGCGTTCGTAGTCATAGAAGTTAATGACGCCGCGAGATGGACTTCCGCTCAATGCGACGAGGCGAGGTACGCCCGCATCGTCGACATTGATATCGATAATACGAAGTCGTTCGGCCTCGGAGCTGTTGGCGCGCAGCCAAAGTCGATGATATCCGGCATCATAAAATGTGGGTTGCCAGGTAAATCTGACACGAATATCTGATTCTTCCTGAATGTATTCGACCTCAGCACCCGGTGGGCTTTCGACGGTTGTCACGTCGATTTGATCGTACTGGCCAGGACCGATGACGGGTGCATTGACGAGAACATCGAAAGTCAGCAGCTCACCCTCTCTGACAGTCTGTGGGTCGATGGCTTCAATGGACGGTGCAGCCGGGGTTACGTTGAGAACGATCTCAGCATCCGTGCTTCCTCCGTCACCATCATCGACGGTGACGCGAACAGTCTTTTGACCGAGCGAGTTAAATGCATAGCGATGTGAGCCAGCCTCGATGACCGAGCCATCGCCCATCTCCCACCGGACAAGCGCCGGCGGCAAGTCGCCCTCAACATCATCTATTAATGCAACAATTCGAGCGCCATCGTCTGCGGGGGCATCGCCACTCAGTGCGACAAACAAGACGTTTTCACCGATGTCCACTTGATTCGAGTCTGCCTGCAATTGGACAGTGGGAGCGCGGTTGGTGACTTCGACAATTCGCATAAGCGATGATTCACTGCCGTCGTCATCTATGACTGTGAGGCGCACTTCGTAGGCGCCCTCGTCGGCCCATTTGTGGGTTACACCCGGCTGGTTTCGTTCGAGTGTACGCGTTGTCCCATCGCCGAAGTCCCAGACGAACTCTTCGATGGGATCGGTGACGCTGCCCGCCCGACTACCCGCAGCATTGAAGAGTAGGTCAACACCTTCCGCAATGGTTCGCTCGAGGCCGGGGTAATTGATTTCAAATTGAGCTTCAGGTTGCGCGTCTTCAACGGTGACGACCTGGGTTACGATGGCAGCAGAGTCCTCATCGACGACACGTAAGGTCACCGTGTACACGCCATCCTCAGCGTATGTGTGCGTACCGAGAAACTGGTTCGGCACATTGTTGCCGAGTTGAACCGTTTCCAGATTACTGCCATCGCCCCAATTCCAAACCAGCATGGTCAATGGGTCAGCGAGACCGCCTGCCTGGGTATTCGACGCATCGAAGGTGAGTTCTTCCCCTTGAATGGCCCGGTCAGGCCCATTCATGGATGCAAAAGGCTCGAGGTCTGCGATTTCAAGTTCAGTACAGTCGCTGACGTTGGAATCCTCATCCTGTACCGTCACACAGACTTGATAGGTTCCATTGTCCATGTATGTGTATTCCGCTGTTCGTCGTGCTTCACCTTCCGAACCCGCCCCAGGGAGGCCAAATGTCCAGGCAAAGTATGTGAGGGGGTCTGACTGACTACCCGGCTGAGCATTCGCTTCAAACCGCATCAACTCACCCTCGGTCGCGGCCTGCGGGTTTAAAACGGTGACGCCATCTAATTGCGGTTGGACATCGTTGACGATGACGTCTGCTGTGCACTGACTCTGAGAATCTGGATCTGAGACGGTCAGCGTCACGGTCAGCGGTCCGTTGCTCGCATCTCTATAAATATGCAATGGACGGCGTAATGTTGCGCCTGTCTGGGGTCTGAAACCATCTCCGAAATCCCACGCGTATGACCGAATGGGATCGGTCTCATGGCCTGCAGCGCTCAGGCTACCGTCTAATTCGAGAGCCTCCCCTTCGAAAATTTCGTATGGACCGCCTGCATCACAGATTGGGTCGACGTCTAAGACCGTAATATTAAACCAGACATAAGCCGACGTTCCATTACCAGCGGTGACGCGCAAGCGTCGACGGAACTGCCCCGAGGTCAATGTGTCAAACTCGACGGTCGGCTGGTCGCCAGCAAAGATCTCGTTATCTACGTTATAAAAGCCATCACCGTTTAAGTCCCAGGCGTATTGGACAATCCCGCCGACCTCTGGCGCAGCAAAGCTGGTGCTGCCATCTAAAACGAGCTGCTCTCCCTGGCGCACTTCGTAGTCACCGTTCTCCAGGTTTCCGCCGGCAACAGCAATTGGCTTCTCAAGGACTGTGACCGTCATGCTGGTCTCGACGGCGTTTCCGTCGCAACTGCTGACCCGTAACCGAGCGACATAATCGCCGGCGTCTTCGAAGACTCGACCCCCTTCAAGGGGTGAGCATGGACTCACACAACCGTCTGCCTTGCAAACGCGTTCGCCTCTGCAATCGGCATTATCTTGACATTGAGCAGGCTCAGCGCAGTAGCCGTTGTTACATGTCTGAGCACCTGCGCATGCGGCATCACCCGCACACTCATTGCCCGGAGCACCGGTCAGCACTGGGGGCGATTCAGGACAGCTGTCAACTTGCTCATCAGCTCTCATGACCACAGCCTCGACGCTGGATGCGCACCCGTTGGGCGCATTGATCACAGGTACGAAAGTTGGCATCGAGACCCGAGCGCCATCCTCGAACTGAATTGCACCATCTCCCTCGGTAACACAGCCATCGATGGTGCAGCGAAAACCAAGAATCTCAAGGTCGATGGACGCGGCATCGGCCGGCGCTTCGCTTATCAGTTCCAGTTCTTGGGCGTTTCCGTTGCCGCAATTGTCTCGGACGTTGATGACGCGTCGAACGATACAGCCGTCTCGTTCGACACGGATAGCACTAATAATTTCTTCCTCGGGCGTCCGTTCGTCTGAGACTTGGTAGTTGAAATCTGCGGGGTCGTCAGCGCATTCGCTCTGCGCGTTTGCAATTGAGTCGGGGTTCATGACGACCACAGGAGCTTTTCGATCTAAATCAAAAACCACATCGGAGTCAGTCGGACCAAATGTCGGGTGCTCTGCCCGGATGGTCAGCCTGACATCGTCTCCATCGTTTACGAAAAAACCGGGAATTGGGTACCCATCGGTCTCCAAGATCTCGTCAGCCGGTACGCTCAATACGATCTGATACATCTCGTTTCGATCGACCGCTTGCCCATTGGGCGCAATTTCTGTCCACTCCGTCAGAAAGGTCAGCGTAAGTGGTTCTCCATCGACGGAGTAGGCTTGAAAGACCAAGGGGACATCTCGGGCGGGTGCTTGTGCCTCGCCTCCGATAATACCGCCTGTGAACGTTTCAGGGCCATTATTCACGCACTCTCCCGCGTTGGGCGACACGATACTGACCCAGTGTTCTGGAACACCCGCCTGACTTTGGCCAATCCACAAGCTGACGAGAAAGAAGATAATGTACTTAACCATAGATGCCAGACCTCCCCACGAATCTTAGCCGTTGTGAGGGTACATTGAGTGCTGGGATAGATCCAAGTACTGATTGCTGTTTTCCCCTGATTATTTCACTTTTTTTTCAAGATGTTGATTTTGGGTCATCGTAAGGTTGCATCCAGGCCACATAATTACTTAGCATCAAAACCAACAGGCTTCGGTTGAGGGGAATGACAGATGACAAATTTTAAAAAGCTCGCGAACGGCCGTTGGTTTTTGGCCATTGCCTTGGCGCTTGCACTCGGTTGTGGAGGCGATGGAGCCGATGGCGGCACCGGCGGGACTGGTGGCATGGGCGGCAGTATCGCACCCGATGAAGGCATCGACGAAGGTGTACCCGACGAAGGCATCGGAAACCCGGATGCCGCAGATGCAGGGTCGACTGAGTGCGATTGTCCGCGTGAGTTGACGTGTGATGAGCAAGGCGAGTGCGTTGAAGTCGCACCCTGTGAGGGTGACACGCAATGCAATGAGGGGCGCATCTGTGTCGATGGGGCCTGTGCAGGTGGCTGTGCGGACGATGCCGCTTGTGCTGCCGCAGATCCAAATTTGCCCATTTGTTTCGATGGCCGCTGCGGCCAATGTGAAACCGACGATCAGTGCTTCGGCGCCGGTACCTGCGATGTTCAGCAGCACCGCTGTGTTGAACCGGCTGTCTGCAGTGACAGCCGTGAGTGCCTCGGCAATCGGGTTTGCGTTGGCGGTGAATGTGAAGACACACCGGATTGTCGAGAAGATGGCGTTAATTGTCCTCCAGGTCAGCTTTGTTCAGACGCAGGGCAATGTTTGCGCGACCCATCAGGTGCCTGCGAATCAGATGCCGATTGCCCTGTGCTCGGACACGTCTGTCTTGAAGAACGGTCGGGGAACATTTGTGGGCCATGCCAAGAGGATGCCGATTGTCCAATGGGCATGCAATGTCGTGTGCGCGCCGATGGTAATGCATGTGCTGAGCCGGATACCTGTTCAAATGATGAGGAGTGTATTGGGTCACGGGTTTGTTTAAATGGCACATGCGATCTGCCCCAATGCGCTGATGACGTCTATGAGGACAATGAGACGGCAGACACAGCGACGCCCATCATCGCAGGCCTGCTGCGTGGCTTGGTCAGTTGTGGCGATGATGCCGATTGGTTTGAGTTTACGCTACCGGCCAATAACGCGGCGACCATCAGTCTCCGTCAACAGGACAATCTCGCTAATCTGAATTTAAGTATTCGAAATGCCGATGGTGCTGAGCTCGTCAGCGCTCAGAGCGATCAGCCCGTTGAAGCCGTGGTCGTCGGTCCGTTTCCGAGTGAGCAGACCATTTATGCAGTTGTTGATCAGGAGCAACCCTATGGTATCGGTGCATTTGTTCTCGATGTTGCACTGGTTGATGAAGGCGAGGCGTGTATCGATGATGCTAACGAAAACGGGGCGGGGGATGATCGACCCGAGACCGGGCGTCAAGTACGCGCGCCGGGAGAGTTGGGTTTCAGTGGAGACCTATCCGGTCGACTGTGCCCAGATGACTTGGATTACATTTGCTTTGCCACACAGGTCCGAGAAGAGGTCTCCATTGATATCGATGTGACATCTGGGGATGCGGTCGTCGCTGGACGCGTCATTCGAGTGGACGGAGAGCCGGTTCGAAATACCGATGGGGAATGGTCCCGTCAGGGTGGCGAGACTGTTAATTTTAGAGCCGGCGCTGGTCCCTACTGCTTGGAGCTGAGCGCCCGCTCGGGGTCGGGGAGCTATCGTGTCAGTATGACAGCTGTCCCATCTGCTGTTTTGCGACTTTGCGAAGACGCATCTCCACTCCAATTGCAGAGAGGTGAGGCCTCGGTGCAAGCACAGCTGAACCAAGACGATGAATTCTCGCCAATCTGTGCGGGTGGTGAGGCCGATGGCGGAGAAATGATTTACTCTGTTTCCTTTGATGACGCAGCCGACTTACCTGTGCTCATGACAGCGACGGTCAGCGGTTTGGCCGGTGGGACTCTCGGTGACCCTGTTGTTAGTATCCGGAGTAATTGTGGCGACGCCTCCAGTGAGGTGGCCTGTTCAATAGGGCAACGCGATCCTCTCGATCCAAATTTCAGCCAGCGAACACCGGCGACGGCTCGAGCGGCCATCACCGAACTCGGTACGTACTATATTGCGGTCGATGGGGTCGATATTGGAGAACGCCCAAATTATCGCTTGGATGTTGATACAGCGCCCCTGGCGGTTGAACCCGACAATGACCGGTGCAACCAAGCACAGGAACTGGCTTTCAACCCAGATGGTGTCACGGTTTTTGGTGTCAATCTGGACCGGGCGAATGATGATTTAAGTGGCTGTGCGGGCGACGGTGGGCCAGATGTTGTCTATCGGCTGACCTTTTTGGAACGGGCGAATGTACGATTGCAAGCGGCAGCTGCTGGAGATGCCTTCGCTGTCAGTGCGTTCCTGGGCGCTGATTGTCGAGCTAGAGATGCAAATGTGTGCGGCTTTGGGTTCGAGACGGAGGTCGAACCAGGCGTCTATTATTTGGTTATTGATGGCTCTGATGCCAATTCTCGCGGACGAGTGACCGTACAGATGAACGTTGAATCAGTCGGTGCGGCACCAGCCAATGAAGTCTGTGATTCAGCAGCAGTCCTTGAGTCAGCTGGCGGCCAATTGTTGGCTTCAACTCAGTCGGCTAATGATGACTATAGGCTCTTAGATGCTAACCTTTGCACGGGCAATAACACCTTGGGCGGAGATGTGGTCTACACACTCTCTAGTCCACAGGACCAGATGATGTATGTCGAAGCGATTCCCGAAAATGGCTGGGATTTGTCCCTCTACGTCGTCAGCGACTGTTCGAACCCAGCGCGCCGCCGAATTGCATGTTCAGATGGAGCGCTCACAGAAGCTGCAGTTTTCGATGTGGCTGCAGACGAACCTGTTTTTGTCATCGTCGATGGCAGCAATGAAGAGGCAGGGCCATTTCAATTGAGGTGGGGCGTAGCTGAATGTCGCCTTGACGTAGATTGTGCGGAAGGCCAGTGCATCGACTATACCTGCATCGTGCCATAAAATAGCCCGGCTATTGGGGGGCTGCCCGTGATTCAATTGCAAAGGTTAGGCCTGGTGCTGGCTGTGACTTTCATGGCCGCACTCGTCATTTGGGTGGTGCCATCTAAGCCAGCCGATAGCCACCAGACTCGCTCTGAGAACAGCTCGAGAGCTGTCCCTAATGCCCGGTTAAATCGTCTACCATTACCGCCGCTGAAGCCCTCGAACGAAGCGAGTGCAGACCCCCTTGAGCCTGGACTCGTCTCGTCTAGTAAAGCCAGTACAGCACAGTCGAATCCACTTACGCTGGCTGAGGTCGAGCGGACGGGTGTATTGGGTCGAAATCGCTCTTGGCTCAAGGCGGTGATGGATCGCTCTCACTGGGTTCCAAAACAACGAGAGTCTGATGATATGGGGCCGACTTTTATAAATGGCAATGGCGTTGCCATGACATTTACCATCGTCGGGCAACAAGTCTACGGTGCATCGGTGACTTTTCCGCCGAAAGCGGTCAGCGCCGATATGACCGCCCTATCCGAGTTCTTTATCGGCCAATCAGGCCATTTTCCTCTTCATTGGGAAGCGCTTAAACCCGGTCATGCTGTCCATAGACAAGGTCGTTTCGATAATGCTCGCGGTCAGACATTGTACTATCGTGGACAGTTGAGAGAGAGCGGTGAACCCCCCTTTGGGCCGGCTCGACTTGAGCTCTCACTCGCCCCCTTCGGCGGTCAGACCTTCAGCCCCGTTCAAGGCAAGACTGAAATGCAGGAGTTGCTCGATGGACCGCGCTGAGACTCAGCCCTGAATCACCGAACGATATCGACTCACCTCGGTCCTGGGTTCCAAAGTATCTCCATCGATCTCCACGTTCAGCCAAACCTTCTGAGGCAGCCCCGGTAAGCGCCTTTGGTCTACCCCCAAGAGCACCTCGAAGCGACCCGCTGTGACCATCACATGTTCGCGGTCTTCTTTCCAGAATGCCTTGCCTCCATTCTTCTCATCAAAGAGTGCAAACTTCATAGGCAATGTGCCGGTCCATTTCTCACCATCAGAACTCAAAACGCCCTCAAAACGAAGTCCAGCACGAATTGGACCCGTGTCTTCTGGCGGGGGGGATGGACTTTGGAGCTGGGGGGCTGCGATATCGTTCACCGTTGGCGGTACAACCACATCTGGAGAGTCGACATCCTCTTGTGTGTCAACCGGTGGCGGATCATCGACAGCCGAGGGTGTGTGCTGTGGCAAGTGTTGACCCACGGCCGGGGGAGCCGTCGGAGGCATTGTCGGTGGTTGTTCCCCTAAGAATTTGGCTTTCAGGCGGCCTAATAACCCAGGGTCTTCCGTCAATGTTGAATCGGGGCCCCCGTATTGTGTCTCATGGGCCGTCAAAACCTGCTCAAGCGTCAGATCTTGTTCGACATCATATTCAGGGTCGTGGGTCGAGCGCGGTAGCGTTGGATCCGAATAGGACTGATTTTTTAGCGCGTTCCAGACCCTGGCTGCCGTCGGCTTCATCTTGCCGCGACCTTTTGTTGCCGCATTATAGATAAGCCGTCGTGCGTCTCGACTCTTCAGATGATAGAGCGCTTCGAGACCTGCAATTTGGAATCCCGAGTCGTCGTTGATGGGTTTATGCCTTTTTATAAAGCGCGCATCTTTAGTCGCTAGTTTCCCAAGCATGGCGTTGAAGATGGGTACATGACGAACACCGCCGAGACGGGCAAGATTCAGTGCAAGGGCTCTCTTTTCAGCGTCATTGTTTGCACTTTTTTGCTTGAACTGATTGACCAGGTAGATCCCTAAACTTTGGTCTCCGCTCGTCCCAATTCGATCAAGGACTTCAATTCGTACGCCCGTGACATCGTCTTTTAGATGGGAGACCAGCATATTTCGGATGTGCTCGTTTTCACCCAAGGGGAGTGTCCGCAATACGCTCCGCCGAATGCTATCATCGGGGTGAACGACAACCTTCTGTAAAAAAATTAATGTGTCGTCATCAACGCCAGACAAGAGGGATAAAATGACCTCTATAAGCGGTGATTTAATGACTGATTTGCCCCAGAAATTAATGTCCTCTCCGAGAATTGCTCTAGACAATGAGCGTTTGACGGCCGGTGGAAGTGCACCTGACTCCATCAGAGTTGAACACATGCGCATCAGCGCAGCAGCGCGTTGCTCATCGCTCTTATTGTCGTGCGCCTTGCGCAAAGCCACCTCGAGGGCGCCAGCCGCCTCTTTATACTCCTCGGCTGTCAGGAGTGCCGGGACAGCGCATGCATAGGCTGAGACGGAATCGTCAGCATGGCATGCTCGCGCAGCAGCCAGAGATTCCAAGGCAGCTTTCTTTGCGTCATCATCTCGTCCCACCGATAATAAGGGTGCGACGACAGCCGACAAGGACCGGGCCCTGTAGAAAGGCTCAGTCACATCTCGCGCTTGAAGTAGAGCTTCGCCAGGGTCGGTTACATGAGCAGAACTTTCATCCAGACCATCGATCCCAGCTCGGGCTGCATCGACGAAATTGACGTCGCCACTGACCATAGAAATGCGGTGAAAGAAGGCTTTACCTAGAGTCTTACGAATGAGTTCGAGACCCTTTGCAAGGCGGAAAAAATCGTCATCATCGACACCACCAGGCTCGGCCTGAGCTTCGGCGACGAATTCTTCATCCGTATCCACTTCGACTTGTTCGCCCTCAGCATGGGCCTCGGGGGGGTCGATGGGGTCATCGCTCGACTGAATCCGTTCTTGTCGGCGCAGGGTCCGGAGTGCTTTAAACTCATCGAAGATACTGCGTGTCGCCGTGAGCATAAGCCGATCGTCGGCGGCTTTCACGATTTCGGCGAACGGGTTTAAATCGCCAGCGTCTAAATCAGTTGCCATCTCCTCTGAGTATAAACTCAACTGCTTCAGGGCTTTTGCACCTAAGCGGCTCGTATGATTATGGGCAAAGTCGACAAGCTCCTCCGGCTGGATCGACCTCTTTTGTCGGTATGTGCGTCCAAGCAGCGAATAGAGCTCTTTTACCGGCCAAGGCACAGGGACTCGACGACCGATTAAATCGCTGTGATATAGAACTTCAAAGTGCGGGCAGTTGGCGGTCCGCAAGCGTTTCTTAAATTCGGCTTCTTCTTCTGTCGCTGTGCCCTCGACCCGCGTACTCATAATTCGACCGAACTCGACCAGCTCGTTTTGGTCAGCGCCATGAGCCAGTCGAATCGCAACAATGTTACGCTGTTCAAACGTGCTGGCCATTCGGGCGATGAGTGTCATCATGCCAAATTTACGGCGCACGACTCGCAACGCATTTTTTGGATCGAGAAATGCGTCAGTCCCCTCTCGTTGGACGAGCAGTTCCTGCATCGACAAGGGGGTTGAGATGAAATCGTGGCAGAACATGTCTTCTGAGCCAAAGGACAGTAAACTGACCAGAGAGATCGTGTCGGCAAAGTCCTGTGTTGCATCTCTGAACTGGGGATGCACTTCACCTCTGGCGATGGATGCCTCAGGATGTTCAGGTATCCATGTCTTAAACAATGAAATGCACGCTTTACGCAGCAACGACTTGCGTTTTTCAGTCTCTGAGCGCCAGTCGGCTGCGCCTGTCACTTGCTCGACCATAGAGTTCCCCCGAATACTAATTGCTAGTATGCTTTCGTCTGTAACGTGTGCATTGTAGGTTGAGTCTGCACGAATTCAAAGCGGTGAACCAGTTATGGCTCTAAATCGAGAAAAATTACGAGCACATTATTCAGATTTTCTTCGATCTGATCGGATTCTTCTGACAGGGCATTCTCATCAGGCCTGGCCCAATGTGGCCCGCCTCGGCCTTGAGAAGGCCTATCGTGATGCCGCCAACCATGTTGACGATAAGTGGCAGCGTGCGACGGAGAAGGCCGATTGCGTGCGGGCCGCTGTTGCCGATTATTTGAATACAGCTTCTGACGAGATTGCCTTGGCCCAAAACAGTCATGAATTGGCTGTTCGTTTCTTGTCGGGCCTAGACCTTGCCGGCCGAACCCTTGTGACAACAGATGGTGAGTTCCACAGTTTGCGTCGACAACTGATTCGCTTAGAAGAGGCTGGGGTCAATGTTAAATGGGTTCAGACGACGCCCATCAGCACCTTGGTCGAACGCTTAGCAGACGCGTGTAATGACAAGACCGCGGCTTTGATGGTCTCTACGGTCTTGTTTAAAACCGCAGAAATGGTCACAGACCTTCCCCAATTGATGGATTATGCTGTTGGCAAAGGGATCCCACTTTTGCTCGACGCCTATCATGCTTATGCTGCTGTACCCAATCAGTTGGGTACACTGCCCAGTGACAATATATTTGTCACTGGCGGAGGTTACAAATATGCCCAATGGGGTGAGGCATGTTGTTGGATGAGGGTCCCTGCTGAGTGTCAGCTTAGACCGATATATACGGGTTGGTTTAGCGATTTTGCAGGGCTTGATGGTGCACAAGGGACCCAGGTTGGCTACGGAAGCACACCCGCCGATCGATTCGCCGGCAGCACCTACGACCCAGCGAGTCATTATCGTGCTGTTGAAGTCATCGATTTCTTCAAACAGCAGGGCATGACCACTGTGGCCCTAAGAGAAACATCACTCCAGCAGACCGAGCTCATCATGAAACAGCTACCCAATTGTGAGGTCCTCACGCCAATAGATTCATCCCGTGGGGGCTTTGTCTCCATTCGGCATCCAAGGGCATCAAATCTGATCCAGTCCCTTCGTGACCTTGGCATATTTGCCGATTCACGGGCTGATATCATTCGATTCGGACCCGCACCGTATACGACGGATGACGAGATCATAGAGGCCATGACCAGCTTTAATCGACTCCTTCGAACAGGGTGAAAATAAGTCGTTTTGATAACTCGACGTAAATAAATCTGGTTTGTGACATCTCGAAGATTGTCGAAAGATCTTTTCCGAGCTACGCTCCCTCAAGACAGGGGACAGCGGGAGGCGTTTTTTAGTGGTGGTAGCGACTGACGGAGGTGGGCAACTCGTACGCGACTTATTGAAGCGTATCCGTGACGCAGCGCCCCTGCTCAATGAGAGCCGCTCCGATTACGACAAGGCTGTACAGAGTATCTTCGACGTTCTACAGCGCGCTTTAGGCCAATTGGGTGAGTTCGAACTCGACATCTCTAGCAATCGAATCATGATGGGCGAAGACGACGAGGTCTATAAGTCCGAAGCGCGCACGAACAACTTAGCTTTCGATCTTTTTCGCCAAGGTCTACGACGGCTGACTTTTCGACCTGGCGTAGATTATGCCGAGCTAGAGGGGCTTGTTCGTCGATTTTCTGAATGTCGGAACGCGGACCAAATCGACGAAGATTTCGTCACGATGATGTGGCAGGACTCCAGTGCTAACATCACCATCATCGCCATCGATACGTTCACCGAGAAAATATTCATGTCCGAGGCTGAGTTTATCCAGCAATTCAGGACAGTACTGGACGATATTGCGCCCGGCCTCGTGGACATGGACGACGATGACCAAGATGATGCTCAACCTCGGGTCGTTGTTCGCTTAGACATGCGTGACGATGTCGATCGAGCAGATGTAGAACAGCGGAAAATTCGCAAAGGGCTCGCAGCTGACGACAGCTCAGGACGCGGACCCTTTAGCACCGAAATGGCATTAGGCACCAACACAAATCATTTGGTTCATCTCTGTGTTTGCCAGGCCCTCGCGGAGAGAAACGCGCTCAGCAATGCAGAATTACAAGGGATTTGGGTTCGCGTTCTCAGTTCGTATCTCGCTGATGCAGATTGGCAGGGCTTTGCTGACGCCATGCGAACGGTCAAGACCATTTTTGCTGTCAGAGATGCGTTTTCACCGCTGATCCTCGAGCGTTTAGAAAAACTCCGCAAGGTTGTCATGGGTCGAGACATGGCCGAGCAAGTGGCCGAACATTTAGATCCTGAAAACACCGACTTTACGACCTGGAGTCGATGGTTTTTTCACGTAGCCGATGAACTCACTGCGCCGACATTGCTCGAACTGGTCAATGGCTGTGGTAATGCCAGTGGTCGAGACTGGTTAAAAGACCAACTCAGGCGTCAAGGCACATCGTCCCTCGACCCTTGGGCCGAGCGGATGCGGGATCCAAATCCAGGGATCGTTCTTGAAGTTATCGATGTGATTTTGAGCAGCGGTTTGGAAATTCAAGCCAAGTCTCTACTCGTCGATGCGTTTAAACACCCGGAAGGCACCGTCAGAACCAAGGCGATCGAAGGTCTCTCTGAACAGTATGACTTGGAGATTCGAGAAGCGTTATTGCCCTTGCTCAAAGATCCGGAGCCGGACGTCAGACGGGCTGTTCTCAAGCGATTCGTCGACGTAGACGATAAATCTGTTGTGACCTACATGGCGCATGCCCTTAAATCTGGAGAATTCTTTTCTCGTGGTGAAGATGAGCAGCGTGAACTCATGGAATCCCTTGTTCGTCTATCGGGTGAGAAACACATCGATCTGTTAAAAGAGCGCTTACAGTTGGAGGAGGCAGGCGGACTGAGCAAGTTCTTAAAACGGGGCGCCAGTGGCGTCACAGACAATATCACGCGCCGGGCTGTCATCTCGGCTCTGGGTATCATGAATACCCCCGCAGCCAATGCTTTAATACGAGATGTCAAGACGCGTGCCGACCTGAGTTTGGCGGCTCATTGTGACGTGGTCATTAGACTGTCCCAGCGTGCCTCGAAAGACGACGGTCAAGACCGAAGTGAGTCAATCAACGACGGTACAGCCGATGAAGATTTATCTATCGGCGAGTATCGAATGGGTCGGCGACTCTTATTTACGTTGGACGAACTTGGGTATCATGACATCGATGAAAAAATCGCACATGCGCAGTCTCGTCGCGCCACGCAGTCTGCGGCAGCGCAAACAAAAGAACGTGAGTCTGAGGCGTCCGTCGACTCGAGTGCGTACCAAAGCAACATAGGGACAGCCACCGCGGCATCTGCCGGAATGGCAGAGCTTGGTCCATCGCCTCTCTTGACTCATCAGGATGTTCTCGACGTATGGGATCGACGTCGCTTGGTTGCAACCCCAGGGATTTTATCCGGTGAACGCTTCCAAGTCGTGGATGTCGACCTTGGGCTAATCGGTGTCAATCAGCAGAGCATGGACGTGCGACATAGGGCGAAGACGACACTGCCACCCGCACGGATCATCGAACGCTCGAGGTCGCCGCGTCAAGCTGAGCCGCAGGCGCCAGACAAGGTCGACGACCTCTTGCAGGCGTATCTTGGTGGAGCCGTCGAGGCACCAGCTGCTTTTGGTGACTCACCCGCCAATCCCACTCCGGACATGAACAGTCTTCTACAAGACTATCTCGACGAACCACACACGCCTAATGCACCAGAACGGCACGTCAGCCCAGACCCAAGTTATCCCGATGCTCCACCCCCACAAATTCTCGCCGAAGACGTGCGAATTGATGAGACCGAAGGAGACAGCGATTCCTCAAATGGCGAGCAGACGGCTGCTCAGCCCGATGGCCAAGACGGCCTGAGCGACCTGTTGAAAGCCTATGTCGAAGCTGAGCCGGAGAAGTGATATGAATGTCACCACGAGAGATAGTCATGACAAGGTCCAATCAGCGGGTAAAAATCTCTTAATTTATGTGTTCTCTCTCCTTAAAACCGGTGAGATTCATGATTTAAATAACGAGGCTTGGATCCGGCCCATCGAAAAACTGACAGAAGCACTCGATGCACTGATTCGGATGGAGCGTCGTTCCATCAGCTTCGTGGTTCATGAAGGCATCGCGCAAATCAATAGTCATGCGCTTTGGCTAGATCGAGGGACGCTCGAACAAGCACAGGAATTAGAGCGTTATCTGGCTCGTCGTGAAGCAGGCGGAGTGATCTTCGCGGAGCGGCCCAACGAAGAACAGCTCAAAACCTTCTTCTTTGAATTTGCCCGCCATCGACCTGCTGAGGATGCTGAAAGTCAGTTCCAATCACTACAATACCGCCTGATCGAATTGGGGATTTCCCAATTGAAACTGGCACCGCAGCCTCTGCGTCTTGAAGGCGTAGGGCAGGGCGTTCGTGGTGTCTCCACTTTGTGGAATTATTCTAAAGCAACAGCGGGAATTGATGAGCTTTTGCAGCGTCGTCCCATAGAGGTGCGCATTGCCCGGCGCACAGCGCAGCAATTGGTTGACGCCTGCGCGACCGAGCAAGACCTACTGGTGGCCATGACACTGACAGGTGAAAACTGGAGCAGCGCCCGTAACGCCGTTGACTGTGCAATCCTTGCCGCAGCCTTTGGGCGGGGCTTAGGATTGTCGGCGGTTCAGTGCTCAAACCTGGCGACTGCTGGGATTTTGCATTCGGCCGGCCATGCGTATCCCAATCCAGACCCGGCCAATATTTCCGTTGATAAAGCGGTGGCGTCTTTTGCTCTGCGCCAGCTTGTTGAGGGGGCTGCCTACAACCATCTTTTGGTCAACCGCGTGTCGGCCGCGGTTGAATGGCGCGAGACTCTAAAGGACGAGAGCGCTCTTAATCAGGCACCAAAGAGCCCGAGCGCCCACCCATGGAGCCAGTTGCTCGGCTTGAGCCGGTACTATCTGCAGCAAGTACGTCGGGGCGAGAAAGGTAAGGCGCGCTCTCCAGTCGCCGTGGGCCTCGAATTATTAACTAATCCACCGCCCGCTATGGACTCGGGTATCATAAAGGTTTTCTTGGCAGTCGTCGGTCTACTGCCTGTTGGTACCCTCGTCGAATTACACAATGGCGATATTGCTGTTGTGTCCGATATTGAGCATTTACGCGGACGAAATCTCTACAATCAGCAGCCTGCGCCCATTGCGTTGGCTCGCAAAATTTTTATGGAGCGGTTGAGAAGCAGCGACGGCAAAGCCATTAATGAGCGGCAAGCCAGAGTTGAATTGGGGGGGGATGGCGAGTTCGGTGAATGGTCCATCGCCAGCGTCCTCGATCCAACGGGGTGGGATGACTTGATCGTTCGAGGCTTGTTCAGGCGGCCGTCGACCATTATGACCCAACTCGGTGTCCGTTAATGGAGAGGTTCCAAGCCGCGCCCGGCGTTTTGATCGCCATGCCACAATTGCTTGATCCCAATTTTCATCGGTCTGTAATTTTGATGGTCGAGCATACAGACGAGGGGGCTTTGGGTCTCGTCATTAATCATGAAACAGAGCATCTTTGCAGTGAAGTAGCTCGGACATTCAATCTGGATTGGCATGTCGGCCAGCACATTCATTTACGGCGGGGAGGACCGGTGGAGAGACAATCCCTCTGGATGGTTCATGGGCCGACCTGGTCTTTCGACGAAACCCAGACCATTAATGATGTTTTTGGGATCAGTCGCAGCAAAGCCGCATTAGAGCAATTATTCCGAGCCAATGAGCCTGATTTGAGACTTGTAATTGGATATGCAGGCTGGGGTCCTGGACAGTTAGAGCAGGAAGTCGCTGAAGGCTCTTGGTTACATTGCGGTGTTCGTTCGGAAATGATGTTTGATTGGCCGGCAAATGAAGTCTGGGAGCGGAGCATTCGTCAGTTGGGAATCGACCCAGCACAGCTTGTCGGCAGCCCCAGCTCTCTACAGTAAGACGTCACGGTTAGCCCACCTGTGTGTCACTGATAGCCCCTCACGTACAATTTGCCTTGCATAGCCTGTTCTGGTTTGAACACGGTCGACGGGATGGGGAATTGCATCCATATTCAGGGTTCGCGCTATGGCACTGATGCGCGGCAGATGCCATCGATCGCTGACCGCCCAGAATGGGCCTCCATCGAGTAGAGATGATGCGAAAAGAAGATTTTCTAAAGTGTTTCGTGCTTCGGTCTCCAATTTGATCTGATCAGCGTTGACGCCTTTGTCGATCAAAATTTGACGAGCATGGGACGCTTCGCCTCGGCCAGAGACGACAATTCGGTCTGCTTGTCCGTTACAGAGGAGTTCAAACGCCCCTAGGATGCGGGCGTTTAGGGCTTGACCCGGAGGACATCCGAAAACAAGGGCTGGGCACCGTTTCCTTTTGTACCCTGTCTCAATTTTCTTCTTTTCCCGGATGACCCAGCCAATGGCGACCACAACGCTCAGCCCTCCGGTACCGGCGACCAGTGTTGCCGTTCGCCATCGGCGTCTTGCATCAAAATGACCGTTTTGTTTACTCATCGGGGGAAGTATACACGACTCAGCTTGATTATGGTGCTGCGGCGGCGCTGTTGCGTGGACCTTGATTCCAAATCCAAGGGAATCTATAGCACCGCTCATATGAATTGAGCTAAGCTGCCTCGGCGAATGATGGGTCGACGCTAAATGCGGAGTGTGTGTGTCTCTGGTCTGGTGTGAAATTGATGAAGCCGCTTTAATACACAATGTGAGGCTGTTCCGGGCGCTGGTTGGACCCGATGTCATCCTTGCATTGACAGTCAAAGCGAACGGCTATGGTCATGGTTTGGTCGAAAGTGCGCGCGCCTTCGTGCGCGGTGGTGCCGATTGGTTATCGGTTCACTCAATTGAAGATGCAGAGGCGTTGCGGGCGGCCGGGATAGCCATTCCAATTTATTTAATGGGGCCGGTCGGCTTGACTCAGTTAGCCCGACTCAATGGGCTAGATTTGCGGATGGTGGTCTATAATCGTGAGACCATCGAGCGTCTTGATGAGCTGGGCACATCGGTCCGTCTCCACATTAAGTTGGAAACAGGCAACAACCGGCAAGGCGTTCCAAGTCACGATGCTCTTAAACTAGCAAACATGATCGCGGCGGCCCACTCTGGCCTATCACTGGACGGCTTGTGCAGTCACTTTGCCAATATTGAAGACACGACCGACCACCGTTATGCGAGACAACAGCTCGATGTTTTCTCTAATGCCGTTCGCTTACTCGAGGACAACGGTCACACGATTCCCATTAAGCACTTGTCTAACTCGGCTGCGACATTACTGTGGCCGGACCAGCAGTTTGACCTGGTTCGCGTGGGCATTTCCGGATACGGATTGTGGCCCTCCAAAGAGACTCAAATCGCTGCATCCTTAGTCGGTCGTTCGACCATCAACCTACAGCCGGCGCTACAATGGAAGACCAGAATTGTGCAAATCAAAAATGTGCCAGCTGGTCAATTCATAGGCTATGGCTGCACCTTTATGACCAGCCATGACTCACGAATCGCAATTCTCCCCGTTGGATATTTCGATGGATTGGACCGAGCCTTGAGCAATTTAGGCTACGTATTGTGTCGTGGTAAGAGAGCGTCTATCCGAGGCCGAGTCTGCATGAACATGATGATGATAGACGTCACCGATATTCCTGAGGCTGGACTTGAAGATGTTGTTGTCATTCTTGGACGGCAAGGGAGTGACGAAGTGACAGCTGAACAGCACGGCGATTGGGCGGGTACGATCAATTATGAAGTCATCAGTCGAATTGGTTTGCATGTGCCCAGGCAGCTTGTCGAAGACGTTGAACAAGCAGCCGACCATAAAGACCCTTACCGGGCACCAAATCAATCTTAATCATCAATGCTCACGATGCAGGCCGACGTCGGACTGGCTGGCTTAAAATCAGCAATCCGAAATAGAGTGGGATTAAGATCCACAGAATCGAACCGAGGGTGAGACCGGCTCGCTTACTGGTATCAAGAAAGTAAATCCGTGTTCCCGCTGGCAGTCCCATTCGCTCTCGATAGAGGCCTAAAAACGGTCCGTCTATCTGTCCTTTTTGGCTTCTTTGGACACTGCGAACATCCGTGCGGAGTAAGCCTGTGATTTTAAGTTCCGTCGGCTGTGTTGGTAGATCGTCAAGCATGGCTAAAACTCGGCCTTCATAACGGTCTATGGGAACCAGCACGTGTTGGCCTTCGCTGCCGCTCATCCGATACGTCGAATCTAAAATAGGGGTACCGATTATGGTGTAAAATTCGGCGTGCAATTCCGCTGGTTGGCCGATGACTGTATTCGCTTGGAGTGGTGGGTATCCCCGAGTCGCTTGACGCACGGACTGTGATACACCCCAGCCCGTCAACCCCACGAGTGCCAGTGTAGACAGCGTCCGGGTCGTAGGTGTCATAACAGCCCGCCGGACACTGTCTCGGTCGCTTGGTGCTGGAATTTTTAGCCAAGCGCAGACAAAAACAAAAATGCCCGCAGTGAGCGCCATCTGGGTGGCATTCTTGCGGATGAGGCCGTCTCCATTAAATTCAATCGCGAACCACGTCACCGTGGCCGCGGTCGCTGCCAAGAACAAAAATATGGCTAGACGCTCACTCTTCATATCAAAAGCATGGCGTTGTTCTTGAATTCAGGCAAGAAACATCCACCCGAGCGCTTGGGTTTTAATGATTGAACAACGTGAATAGGCTCTACTCGGCTACCAGCCAGTTGCTTGCTTATAGCTGTCCTTCTTTGGCAAGAATTCACCACCCGCGAACTGCTCTGGGCTGAGTTCACGAATCCCCTCGACCGACATCTCCACGATGCGATCGGCGACCTGGGTCACCATGTGCCGGTCATGGGTGACAAAAACACAAGTGCCTTCATACTGGCTTAGCGCTTCCGTCAACGAACGAATTGCCTCAAGGTCCAGGTGATTTGTCGGCTCGTCGAGCAATAAGACGTTCGGTTTGAGGAGCATGAGCCTAGCCAGGAGTAGGCGAACCGTCTCACCACCGGATAGAACGCTGGTCTTCTTAAAGGGCTCCTCCTTTGAGAATAAAAGTCGACCGAAAAGGCTTCTTAATTGCTCTTCGCTCGCGTCATCATTCCATCGCCATAGCCAATGATGGGCTGTCTCCTCAGACTTTTCGATCATTTCAGCATGGTCTTGGGGCATGTACCCAATTTGTGTCTCATACCCCCACTCGATCTGACCTTCATCGGGACGCACTTCGTCGAGTATGAGCCGAAGCATCGATGTTTTACCGATCCCGTTTTTACCGACGATAGCGACTTTCTCTCCCCTGAACATATTGAAGTGAAAGTCTTCGCAGATTCTCCCGGTTTCGAATTGTTTAGATAGGTTCTCGATTTGGAGAACCTGTTTACCGCTGGGCCGAGCCAGGTCGAAACGGATAAAGGGCCGCGCAATATTAGAGCGCTTGAGCAGGCCAAGCGCCTCCCGCTCTTTTTCCAATTGCTTCTCTCGACTTTTGACTTGGCTTGCGCGAGAGCCCGCACGGAATCGCTGTACAAAGTCTTGTAACTGCCCGATTTTTCGTTCCTTGGCTGAATTGGCCAGTTCGAGGGATCCCCGAGCCTTGGCTTTGGCCTCGACCATGTCATCATAGTTACCGGGATAGATAATGACGGTTTCGTAATCAATATCGGCAATTTTGGTACAGCATTCATTGAGAAAATGCCTGTCATGGCTGATGACGATTAGAACGCCGACGTAGCTTTTCAAAAAGCCTTCCAGCCATCTAATCGATGCGATATCCAGGGCATTGGTCGGCTCGTCCAAGAGCAAACCTTCAGGCTTGCCAAAGAGGGCTTGTGCGAGCAGGACACGCACCTTATCGCCGCCTGTCAGCGCAGAGAGCGGCCCGTAATGAAATGACTCCTCGATGCCCAAGCCTTCGAGAAGTTCTCCGGCCTCGGCTTCCGCCATGTAGCCGTCTTCTTCAGCGATACTCATTTCAATTTCGCCGAGCCGTATGCCCTCATCATCCGTCATGTCATCAGCGCGCTCCAGAAGGGCCTCTTTTTCGACCAACGCCTTCCAGAGATGCCCATTACCCATGATCACGACGTCGATCACGCGCTCTGAATCATAGATATAGTGATCTTGCCTCAAAACGCCCAGCTTCTTAGGGCGACTGACGTGACCTGTAATCGCTTCCAGGTCCCCCGCCAGGACTTTCATAAAAGTTGATTTACCCGAGCCATTAGGACCCGTGAGTCCGTACCGGTCGCCGGAGTTGAAGGCGACATTGACATTGTCGAAGAGGTTTTGCTCTCCGTAGTTCATTGATACTTCTGAAACTGAAATCATCGTACACTCCATCGGTCCTGCCGGTCTTTCGGCGGCGCACCATACCAGACAGACCGTCGAGATAATAGACCGCATTCGACGGCAGCATGTCGTTTTTGCACGCGCCCTAAATGTCGACGATAGCGCGTATGGCGCGCGGCGACGGTCTGGTTCCAAAAAACGATGAAGGGGAGAGAACAAGGCGAGTTTAAGTCAGCCCCCCTAAAACACCGCTCGCAATGATCAAGAGGCGGTCCAATAAACCGCCAAGATCCAAATGACTGCGAAGACACCGATCGAGGCCGATAGATAGCTGTCCCACGCGAGTGCCCGCTTGAGGAAATCTGACTCGTCCGCAGTTGCGGATTCGATCTGGAATCTGGCTGACTTATAATCGCCATTTCGAAACAAGGTCATCGCAACGCTTTCGGTTTTGATTTCGTCGGCCGCTTGGTCATGAGCGGGCGGGTTGCCCGTTAGATCAGTCATAATGTATCCACACTCAAATTCTCCCATTTAAAGCTCGCATAGTAGACGTCGATTTGAGTTGAAAATCAACCCGGATTAAGGGCTTTAAATGGGGCGTGAAACACAGGATCCCACCTGTTTTTGAACATCCGTGTCAAGCACTCATAGCCAATTGCCTAACGGTCCATTTTTGAGTACTGAACACTTGTTTATGTAGGATATGTGTGCCGCATAGATGGTCGCTATTTACACTAATTTACACACGATCACATAAATCTAGACAAGGATTATTCTGTCTACATATTGGTTCAAGTTTCTAAATTGTCACTACATATTGTGTGTGTATCCTTGTTTTTATTTTTTACACTGGAATCACCGTTTCTGCCTTGATCCTAAGAAAAGAGCAGTTAGGATTATTGGGTGGGGTTAAGTGGATCCAACTCCCAAGGAGAGAAATGAGCAACGACGTTTCAAAGCACACTACAGGTGTCGCCGTCGAAGGACAGCATGAACACACTGTGGATGGAAAAGGGCGGGTGAGTATTCCGTCTGAGTTCCGGTTAGCTTTGGGCTTGGAGGACGGTTCAGAGTTGATCATAACCCGTCATCTGAATGAGCGGTGTTTATTGGTTTACTGGCCGGAGGCTTGGGACGCCCTTAAGGAACAGATTGCACAGGCGCCTCCTCGATTGGGTTCGGCGCTGCGTCGGGTTGTTTGCGGAGCGGCCAGACGTGTTCGGGTGGACCGTCTCGGACGCATTCAAGTGCCTCAGACGTTTCGTAATTACGCTGAACTTGAAGGTAAATGTTTCCTTATGGGCCAAGGTGGACTGATCGAAATTTGGTCGATGTCGGTCTGGGACCTGACCCATGGACCTGATGCATATGGTGACTACGATTTGAGTACGTTCAACTTGTAGGGGGCCTTTGGTCGGTCGACACGTGTTTGAAAATGACTGGAGGGTCACTCGGTCTGGCTGAGATAGTCCAGGTCGGTCGATTCTGAATAAATATTGATTCTAAAACGGAGTGGGCAGTGCAAGAAGCGACGATACATCACACACCGGTCTTAGCCGATGCTGTGTCTCGTCTCGCTTGTGTTACACCAGGAGAGACCTGGGTTGATTGCACCCTCGGATTTGCTGGACACGCACACCGTCTTCTTGCTGACGGTGCAACTCTCATAGGCATCGACCAGGACAGAGATGCTCGACAGTATGCCACTGAGCGATTGGCCCCCCACTCAGACAGGGTTCAAATCCTGGCGGGTAATTTTCGAGACCTGCAGACCCTTCTCGCTGAAATTGATGTCAGTGGCGTCGACGGTATTCTTGCCGATATCGGTGTCTCGTCATACCAACTCGACCAGGATGAACGCGGGTTTTCGTTTCGTCGTTTGGGCCCTGTCGATATGCGAATGGACAGAGACAGAGGCGAGACGGCTCTAGACTTGATCGAGCGTTTATCTAAAAAAGAACTGGCGCGTATTCTTCGCAAATACGGGGAGGAGCCGTTCGCACACCCGATTGCGAACGCGATACACCAATGGAAAGATGGGGGTGGCGCACTCAATACCCAGACACTCGCAGATGTCATTCGAAGCGCCATACCTAAGGGCGTTCGAGTCAAACTGAAGCATCACCCAGCGACGAGAAGTTTTCAGGCTCTTCGCATCGCAGTCAACGAGGAATTAGCCGTTTTGGATGGTTTGTTAGACGCCATTCCCAAGCTGTTAAATCCCGGCGGCCGGGCTCTCATTATTAGTTTTCACTCCCTCGAAGACCGAATTGTCAAGCGACGCTTTAACGAGTGGGCTGGTCGAAATGTAAAACCTGGTCCTGGAGGACGCACGCTGCCAAGCCCCGTCAGACCGACCTTTGAATTATTGACAAACCGACCCATCATCGCCAGCAAAGACGAATGCCAAGCCAACCCGAGAGCTCGAACGGCGAAATTGCGGTGCGTGAAGAAATTGGGGTTGGTGGCATGAGATTCTTCCTCCTATCCGCACTGACAATCTCAGCGGTTGTGGCCATTGCTTTGCGCGTCGTGCATGAACGGAATCGCGGCGTAAACATCGGTTTTGCAATCCAAGATGCGTCTAAAGATTTGCGTAAACAACAGGATATTATTCATCAGCTGCGTATCGAACGCGCTGCCTTGCTGGACCCAAAACGCTTGCGTCCCGAGGCGACCCTGATCGGTTTGCGAGCGGCCACGCCAGACGAAGTCGTTCCGATGCCAGTCGAGGTGTCTGATGCCCAGTAATATCTTTCGTAGGAAAAAACCGCGGGAGGTCGGTCCACAACGTGGGCGTATGGCATTGACATCTGTGCTGGTGGCACTGGCGTTTGCAGCCATTATGATTCGTGCTTGGTACGTCCAAGTTCACGATAATGAGCGTTACATCGGCGAATCGAAGCGACAGCATCAGACCACCGTTAAGGTCTCAGCTCGTCGAGGCGATATATTCGACACCAATGGGCGCGAACTTGCACTCACGGCGATGGTCCCCTCGATTTATGCCATTCCCCGTGTGGTCAAGCAGCCCGCAGATCTCGCCCGTAAACTGGCCGCTATCCTTCAGCTCGAACCCACCAGACTCCAGCGCAAATTGGCGAGCAACCGGGCCTTTGTATGGGTCAAACGACACGTCACCAAAGGGGAGGCAAAGGCCGTCAAAGCATTGGAACAGAAATCCCTAGGTTTTAGGAATGAACCTCATCGATTTTATCCAAATGGGGGCTTATTGGGAGCCATTCTTGGGTTTGCTGGTATCGATGGCAAAGGTCTCGAAGGCCTGGAGCGAGATTGGGATAAGTTTTTACGTGGACGACAGCATACGCTGGACGCATTGACAGATGCGAAAGGACGGCGCGCGTTGAGTGGCGGGGCGGCCCCCATGGACAAATGGGCTGGACGGTCCCTCAAACTGACCATCGACGCCCGAATTCAAGAGGTCGCCGAGCGGGCGGTTTTCGAACAGCTCAAAAAAATGAAAGCCAAATCGGGTATTGCGGTTGTCATGGACCCTCGTAATGGAGACATCCTTGCGATGGCTCAATCTCCATTCTTTGATCCAAATGAATTTCGTAAGGCGCATCCAAGGCAGTGGCGAAATCGAACCATAACGGATGTCTCAGAAGTCGGCTCAACCATCAAACCTATCCTATTGGCTGCGGCTATCGATGCAGGTCGAATTAGAAAAGACGCGATTTGGGACGGGCAAAAAGGCCGTATTCGTGTCGGTCGAAAGACCATTCGCGACGTTCATGCTGCCAAGAAATTGACCAATTTCGAGATCATTCAGAAGAGTTCAAATGTGGGTGCAGTTCAAATTGGACAACGGCTTGGAAAAGAAGGTTGGTATCGATACCTGCGCGCCTTTGGGTTCGGTGCAAAAACCGGTGTGGGTATGCGTGGTGAACAAATTGGCTCTCTCCGCAGTTACAAAAAATGGGGTCAGATCCACTTAGCAACCTTTTCGTATGGATATGGATTTAACGCCACGGCAATCCAAATGGTCAGAGCAATCTCCGCCATTGCTAATGGCGGACTGTTGATGAAGCCTCGCCTCGTAAAGGAGGTATTGGACGGACACGGGCAGACAGTGGAGCAGATCCGGCCGACAATGATCCGTCGAATCGTGAGTCAAGATGCCGCAACGTATACACGTGATGCCATGGTTACAGTGACGAAAGCGGGTGGCACGGGTATTCTTGGTTGCGTTCCAGGCTACGTTGTTGCTGGCAAAACGGGTACGGCACACAAGGTTGACCCACTGATCGGAGCCTACAGTCGAGAAAAGGTCATTGCGTCCTTCGTCGGCTTCGTTCCCGCCCGGGCCCCGCGCCTTGCGATTTATGTGGCTGTCGATGAGCCGACGGTAGAGCAATACGGAGGCCTGGTTGCAGCGCCTATCTTTGCGCAAATCGCCGCCAAGTCTCTGCCATACCTGGGCGTCAAAGCGACGGAGAAATCCGTTGAGCCACTGGCTCCAGATCTTGATTTAGACATGGACACGTTCGCGGAGGAAATCGATCCGCAGTCCAGGCCATGGTGGCAGGAGAAGGCTGTCGTTTCCGGTGTGTCGAGTCACGTTGTTGTCCCTGATCTGAAAGGACGTTCCCTCGCTCAGGTTCTGGAGATTTTGGACGAGCTGGACCTGTCCTTGCGTGTGACGGGGTCGGGACTGGTCCAACGTCAGCATCCCCAGGCAGGAGCGCTTCTGCCGCCGGCCGCGAATCTAGCGGTTTCTCTTGGGTTTCCCGGTGACTTTCGAAAGCCGAAAAAGAGGACAAAATGATGCTTGGTCACCTCGCGAATCAGATTCCCGGCGCGACCCTGTCCGGTGAGCCGAATACGGAGGTGCTGGCCGTCACTCACGACAGCCGAAAAGTTGGGCCAGGTACTTTATTTGTTGCATTGCCCGGACGTACCGTCGATGGGTTGACGTTTGCACCAGCCGCGATTCAGCGGGGGGCTGTCGCCATCGCTGTTGAAGCACAGGCTCGCTTTGATTGCGATTTGCCGCTCTTGACATTACCCCATCCACGGCAAGGACTTGCTGTCCTGGCTGCTGAACTCTGTGGCCGACCCGCGGACCAGCTGTTTGTCATTGGCGTCACAGGGACCAATGGCAAGACGACCGTATCGTCTATCATCTCTGAAATCTGCATGGCTGCGGGGATAATCTCCGGGCAAATCGGAACCAACGGCCACCGCGTCGGCTCTGAAAGTCTCCCGGCCCAATTTACGACGCCTGAAGCACCCCAATTACAGAATCTTCTCAGAGCAATGGTCGACAGACGCGCTCAACTGGTTGCGATGGAAGTCAGTTCCGTTGGTCTCGAAGAGCACCGAGTCGATGGCATTTCATTCGATGCATGCGCATTTCTCAATTTGACCGTCGACCATCTAGACTACCACGGGAGTATGGATAGCTATGGCAAAGCCAAAGCACGGTTGTTCTTGGAAAGACTCTCAGAATCAGGAACAGCAGTTCTCTGTGTGGACGACCAATATGGAATTCAGCTGGAGCGGGAGTTACGACGCAATAGGCCGACCATCGATATTCGCACAGTCTCTTTAGATAATCGTGATGCGGGTATCCATTTTGAGCATCTTGAGATCAACCATTCAGGACTCGCGGGACGACTTCGAACACCCGATGGCTGCTTCGATATCGACAGTCCAATGCTTGGGCGATTCAATGCTCTCAACTTAGCGGTCGCCGTTGGTCTCTGCCAATATGCTGGGGTATCCAATGAGTCGATTCAACACGGCATCGCGGTGGCGCAGGTCAGGGGTCGCTTACAGCGCATCAGCAATGACCGAGGTTTTGATGTCATCGTCGATTATGCCCATTCTCCCGATGCTTTGGAGAGTGTCATCGGAACCATCAAAGATGTGTGTGTGGGCAGGCTCTGGTTGGTTTTTGGGTGCGGCGGAGACCGGGATACCTCCAAGAGGAAACCTATGGGACGGATTTCTGGCCGAGCTGATGCGGTGATTGTGACCAACGATAATCCGCGGTCCGAGACACCTCAGTCTATCGCGGATGAGATCGTTATAGGGGCCATCGAGGCCGGTTTGGATTTCAGCTCCGATGCGTGCCTGGGTTCGGTGTGCGTCGAGTTAGACCGAGCATCGGCGATTCGACGTGCAATTAATGCGGCTCAGCCGGGTGATTTTGTTCTGATCGCCGGTAAGGGACATGAGACCTATCAAGAGCAAAACGGCGTTCGCAGTGATTTTGATGACCTTGAGGTCGCACGTCGAATTTTGACAGAGGGTCTACCATGTTGAGGCGCGATGCATCCTTGATTGCTAAAGCCGCTGGCGGGCGCTTGCTGACCGGTGTTAACCGACGCTTTGAAGACGTTTCAATCGACACGCGAACCCTTCGCCAAAACGCGGCCTTTTTCTGCATAAAAGGACCCAGTTTTGATGCCCACGATTTCATTCCTGTCGCCATCGAAAAAGGGGCCTCAGTTATCGTCGTAGAACATGAGTCGACCGGTAAATTACCCGAAAGACTCGGTGATGATATTGCTGTGGTCGCGGTGACCAACAGCGTGGCTGCACTCCAGGCATCAGCTCAAGCGTGGGCCGATGCACAGCCCGCACGGATAATCGGGCTGACTGGATCTAGCGGTAAGACCACCACGAAAGACATGCTTTCGACCATGCTTCAGACCGCTGGGCCAACCTTAGCGACACAGGGTAATTTGAACAATCACCTCGGCGTGCCGCTGACACTGTGGAGACTGAAACCCGAGCATCGTTTTGCCGTGATAGAAATGGGAATGAATGCACCTGGAGAAATAGAGTTTCTCTGTGGACTCGCCAATCCAACATTGGGGATTGTGACCTCCGTGGGTGAAGCTCATATCGAAGGTGTCGGCTCTCTTGAGGGGGTTGCCCGTGCAAAAGGTGAATTGCTCAGGACGCTTTGCCCCGGCAGTATGGCGTTCTACCCCTCTGATGTCGCGTACAAGGACACTCTGTGTGACGGGGTTGTGGCCTCACAATACAGCGTGGGTGAACGGCCAAGCGATATGGTTCGAATGACCAGCGTGACCGAAACTGACCAGGGCGCAGAAGCCCAGGTTGTCATCGATTCAGTCCAGTATTCAGTTGTCTCTCCGATGAGAGGTCGACATAACCTAGCCAATGCATGTTTGGCATTGGCTGTTGTGAGCCGACTCGATCTGAATCTTGCGCCGGCTCTGACCGCTTTGGCCAAATTAGAACCGCCATCGATGCGCGGGGAAATCCGATACATGAACAACGGCAGCGAGGTGACCTTGGATTGCTATAACGCCAATCCTCAGTCAATGCGTGCAGCCATCTCGACTTTCGTGGTCCGTCATCCAAGCGGGGTTATGGCATTGGGCGATATGCTCGAATTGGGAGAGTCTGCTCAGAAGGCTCATGAAGAACTCGGTCGTTATGTATTTGGACACGCTCCTGATGCTGTGCTCGTGGGTATCGGAGAATTGTCGCGACATCTCGTCGATGGCGCTCGCATGGCCGGCGCAGCACCCGAACAATTATACTGGTTCGATTCTGCTGCATTGGCCTCCGATTTTATCGCGAGCCAATGCAGGTGTGAACACGCGGTTTTGCTTAAAGGATCACGCGGGATGAGACTGGAACAAATCTGGGACAGGCTGTCCCAATCGGAAGGGGCCTGAATCAATGGTCTTGTGGCTTGTAGAAGAATTGCTGGGTACGTTTCCGGGGTTAAACGCATTTCGATATGTCTCGTTTCGCGTCATCGCAGCCATGTTGACTGCCCTGGTCATTAGTTTCGTTCTCCACCCCTGGTTTATTCGGCGTTTGCAATCTCGACAGATTGGGCAAGTGGTCCGTGAAGACGGTCCGGAAAGTCACTTCAGTAAGGCTGGAACGCCAACAATGGGTGGCTCACTTCTCGTCTTTGCGCTCGTGATACCGACTATATTATGGGCTGAACTGAGTAACCTGTATATCTGGGCTGCACTCACGGTCACCGTTAGTTTTGCTGTCATCGGTTTTGTCGATGATTACCTAAAACTGAGATATCGCAACTCCAAGGGATTGCCCGGTCGAATGAAATTGCTCTTCCAATTCGTTTTGAGCGCGACGGTGCTTTTTGCGCTCTTTCGAGAGGAAGCGGGCTTTGATAGGAGCCTGTACTTTCCCTTTCTCAGCGCTGAGAAGTTCTCTGTTGTTCTGCCCTTGTCTGTGTACATCCCGTTCGCCGTCATTGTTGTTGCTGGAACCAGTAACGCAGTTAACCTGACCGACGGACTGGATGGCCTCGCAATCGGTCCAGTGATGGTTGCAACTCTGACTTTTATGATCTTGGCCTACTGCGGTGGAACCGTGCTGAATTTACCCGAATTCAGTAATGGCCGTATCATTGATTATCATGCCTTTAATGTGGCCGAATATCTTCATTTGCCGCATGTCAAAGGCATCAATGAATTAGCCGTATTTGCCGCCGCCATCATCGGCGCAGGTGTTGGCTTCCTATGGTTCAATACGTTTCCAGCTCAGGTCTTCATGGGGGACGTGGGAAGTCTCGCATTAGGTGGTGCCATCGGTATGCTGGCTGTCCTGACTAAGAATGAGCTTCTGAGCGTGATTATCTGCGGCCTGTTCGTGATCGAGGCCCTGTCTGTCATCATCCAAACCACGTCCTACAAGCTGACCGGTAAACGTGTTTTTAGGATGGCCCCGATACACCATCATTTCGAAAAGCTTGGTTGGCAGGAACCCAAGATCGTCGTTCGGTTTTGGATCGTATCCGTCATGTTAGCCCTCGTGGCCTTAGCCAGTCTAAAGGTGAGATAGGGCATGTTGAGAGTCTGGGACAAAAAGAGCGGCGCCGACACGACAAGAGATACCGAGGTGATGAGTTTCGGCTACGACCGCCTGTTGCTTTTGGTCATTTTCCTGCTCATGGGGATCGGCCTCGTTATGGTCTATTCCGCGAGCATTGTGACGGCTCAAGCTGACATGAAAAACGAGGCGTTCTTTCTCACCCGCCAGCTCGCCTACATCGGATTCTCACTGGTCTTAATGGTTGCCGCAATCAATATTCACCACTGTGTATATAAGCGCTTCGCATACGTTTTGTTTGGCCTGAGTTTCTTATTGTCCATCGCGGTCCTTCTTCCAGGAATTGGAATCGAAGCAAAGGGGGCATCGCGCTGGGTTGGCTTTGGCTCCGTTCGTTACCAGCCAAGCGAGGCCATCAAGCTCAGTTGGGTGGTTTTCATGGCCGCCTATCTCGCCTCACGGCAAGACCGTCTCCACCGTTGGAAAGAAAGCTGGCTGACGCCCACATTATGTTTGGGTGCCATCGTTGTCGTCTTGGCTCTTCAGAGGGATCTAGGCTCCACTGTCATTTGTGCCAGCTTACTTCTTTTGATGATTTTCGCGGCTGGCGCACGACTGCGACATCTTTTCGCTGCATTTGGCGTTGGGGCTGGAGCCTTGGTTCTACTCATCCTGATGGAGCCATATCGTGTCCGGCGATTCATTTCGTTCTTAAACCCTGAGGCCGATAAACAAGGTGACTCATGGCAGCTCTTCCAAGCCCTCATTAGCTTTGGTAGCGGCGGTTGGACGGGCTTGGGTCTTGGGTCCAGTAAGCAGAAGCTCAGTTATCTGCCAGAAGCACATACCGATTTTGTGTTCAGCATTTTGGGCGAAGAGTTAGGCGTTGTCGGTGTCTTAGTCGTCATCACTTTGTTTGCTGTCCTCGTTTGGCGAGGCTTTCTCATCGCTCGGAGGGCGAGTACAGCTTTTGGCTCCCTACTGGCATTCGGAATTACCGCTGCCATCGGTGGCCAGGCCATCGCCAATATGCTGGTCGCCATCGGTCTCATGCCGACCAAGGGCTTGACGCTGCCCTTAATCAGTTACGGGGGCAGTTCCCTCGTCACAACATCGATTGGTCTTGGAATCTTACTCAATATATCTCGTCGCCAGCCGCCACCCGCCTGGCTCAATGATTGGGTCATTGACCGACAGATGGCTGCTCGTAAGCCTAAACCGAAACTCAAGCGAGGTCATGCATGACATCGAGCGCACCTGCTAAATTGATGGTTGTCGGCGGTGGAACCGGGGGGCATTTGTATCCCGGCATCGCTGTCGCCGAGGCGTGGTTGGCCTCCATCGACGGTGCAGAGGTGGTTTTTGTTGGCAGCCCCAATGGCTTAGAAGGCCGCGTGGTACCAGAGCTTGGTTATCGATTTATCCCTGTCGAAGCCCGTCGATTAAAAAATGCCGGCATTGTCGAAAGGCTTAAGAGTCTCGTTCGTATGCCCATGGCGATATTGGCGGGCTATCGAATCATCCGTGGAGAGCGTCCTCAGGTCATTTTAGGCGTTGGGGGTTATGTGTCTGGCCCAGTGGTTTTGGCCGCAGCCCTCTCAGGTCGTCCGTCAGCAGTTGCCGAGCAAAACGCTCGACCCGGGTTGACCAATCGCATCCTCGCCAAGTTCGTCAAACGGGTCTATACGGCCTTTCCAGAGGCCATTGAGCGACTGCCAGCTCAAAAAGTCAAAGAGCTTGGAAATCCTGTAAGACAGGATTTTCTCAAAGCGGCTGAACAGACCAATGATGGTGCCATTCACGTTTTGATACTGGGGGGTAGCCAGGGGGCACGTTCATTAAATCAAGGCCTACCCGAGGTCATCGCTCAGCTTCAAAAACGTGTTCCTAAGCTATCGGTCATGCACCAAACCGGGCGAGACAGAGATGAGGCTGTTCGAAAAACCTATACGGATTTACACGTCGACAATGCCGACGTTCAATCATTTATCGACGATATGGCAACTGAGATTGCGAAAGCCGACCTGGTGGTTGCGAGAGCAGGCGCGACGACTGTAGCTGAATTGGCCTGCATAGGACGCGCGGCTGTCTTTATTCCATTTCCCTTCGCGGCGGATGACCATCAGGCGGCAAATGCGGCGTCTTTGGTATCAGCAGGTGCGGCACTAATGCAACGCGAGGACGGTATGACCACAGAGCGTATGGTCGACCTTCTTCTCCCGCTCCTCGTTGATCGAGACCGCCTTGACGCCATGGGTCAAGCTGCACTTGAAAGAGGTAGACCACAGGCCGCGGCCTCCATGGTCGACGACTTAGCCCAGCTCAGCGGCTTGGGCGTATCGCGGCCCCATGGCTTGGAGGAATGCCGATGACGGGCTTCAAGAAAGTCAAGGTTGCCGTCCTTATGGGTGGGCCGTCAAACGAGCGGGCTGTGAGTTTACAGAGTGGCCAAGCTGTCTCTGCTGCACTCAAACGATTGGGACATACAGTCACAGATATTGATCCAAGCCACGATGTCGCATCCCAGTTGATGGACCAACCCGTTGACGTTGTCTTCAACGCACTCCATGGCACTTTTGGGGAAGATGGACGGATTCAGGGCCTCTTGGACTGGATGCAGATTCCATACACGGGCGAGGGGATTCGGTCCAGCTTGCTCGCCTTTGACAAGGTCTTAGCAAAACAGCTGTATCGGGCCGCCGACGTGCCCGTTGCCTTGGACATGGTTGTGTCACGGGCAGCCGCTCAAGAGCTCTGCGTAGACGAACTTCCATTCACGCTGCCGGTTGTTGTCAAACCTGTCGCTGAGGGGTCGAGCGTGGGCGTCGAAATAATCAGAGATGAGACCCGCCTCATAAGTGTCCTTCGCCAGGGCGAATTCGATGCGTATCTCATCGAAGAGTTTATCGAAGGTCCAGAGTTCTCGGTGGTGTGTATTGGGACACAGTGCCTCGGCAGTGTCGAGATTGAACCCATGCGAGAGTTTTACGACTACAGCGCAAAGTATGAAGAATTTGGGACCCGATACCACATTCCACCTCGACTCGATGCTGACGCCATCCAGGCGGTCGAGCGGGTGGGGCTGGACGCACATCTTGCCCTTGGCTGCAGAGCCGTTACGAGAAGTGATGTGATTTTGGGACCCAACGGACCCATCGTATTGGAGACGAACACGTTGCCCGGTATGACAGGTCAAAGCCTTGTGCCGAAAGTCGCGGCCGCAGGAGGCATTGACTTTCCGACTTTGATTCAAAAAATCATCGACTTGGCAGACCACGGTAAAACGGGGGGGACGCATGGCTAATCGATATCGAATCCGGCGCAAGTTTGCTTGGGCAGATGTAGGTGCAACCTGCGTCGATAGCGCCCTTCTTGTATTTCGTTTTTTGAGGCCCGTTGTCCGTATTTTACTTATGCTCACCCTGATTGCTGGACTCGGTTATGGTGCCTGGAAGACAGTTTTGAACTCGCCTTATTTTGTGATTCGCAATGTTGAAATCGAGTCGATTCCACAACTGAGTGATGAGGCTGTATTGACAACTATAAATGTGGGTTCGAATAGCAATATATTTCGATTTGATGCTGCACAAGCGCAGGTGAATCTGTTATCACATCCCTGGGTTGCGCAAGCGCTTGTGTCCATCGAATTACCAGACCGGATTTCGGTCGCGTTGAGAGCCCGCGAACCCGTGGCGATTTTGGTCATGCAACGTATGTTTTTTGTTGATGCAGAAGGCAGACCGTTCATTGAAACTGATGCCAGTGAGCGGGGTGACTATCCTATTATTACTGGGATTTCCGTCTCCGATTTTGAACGAGATGAAACCATCGCTCAGGCGCGCGTGAGACGCGCGCTCGGTGTTGTCTCGCAGTATCAAAATTTACCGATGTCGTCGGCCTGGAAATTGGGCTCTATCGCCCTCGAGTTTGGGGATAGAATCAATCTTATGCTCGGCGAGGTGAGGGTCGGGTTAGGCAGAGATTCTTTTGGATTAAAATTAAAGCGATTGAATCAAATATTCGATTCACTCAGAGAGCGTAAAGTAGGCGCGGAGTACATTCTCTTTGGTGATGACCCCAGTCGGGTTGTCGTCAAGGAGTCGGTTCTCACAGGCACCGATGGTTCATCATTCTCTCTCAACTCAAAGGGAGCTGAACAGTAATGGCTGGTCAAATGATTATAGCGGGTTTGGATTTAGGGTCTCACAGCATCAAATGTGTCATTGGTGTCCATCATGATGATGGTCAGGTGGATATCATCGGACGCGGTGCTCACCCGAGTAACGGTTTTCAGCATGGGGTCGTCTCTAACAAGGCCGACGCTGTCAAAAGTGTTAAGGCGGCGGTCGCAGAAGCGTCACTGATGGCCGATGTGGACATCAAGGAAGTGTTCCTGTCCGTGTCCACTCGCCACATGCAAAGCTTTAATACTCACGGCATGGCTCGCATTCTCGGCGATTCCGTTGATAGTGATGACGTACATGCTGTCATCGACATGGCCATGGCCATAAAATTACCGCCCGAAACAGAGGTCTTTCACGTCGTTCCGCAGGACTACATCGTTGACCATCGCGCCGGCATTGCAAATCCATTGGGCATTAAGGGCGTCAGACTCGAAGTGCAAGGTCATCTTGTCACCGGTCAACTCGCTCGAATTGAAGCCATTGAAGCCGTATGTCGACACGCTAAACTGAACGTCGTTGATGCGGTCTATGGCCCCCTTGCATCGGCGGAAACCCTCCTGACCAATCATGCCAAAGATATGGGCGTTATCTTGATTGATATGGGCGCCGACACGACGGAGATTGCAGTCTTCGAAGGAGGCGGTATCGTACATGCTGCGACCCTGGCCATCGGTGGAGATAGCATCACCCAAGATATCAAGGATTTATTGGGTACACCGCTGGTTGAAGCCGAACATCTCAAGCGAGTTTATGGGTGTGCCGAGCGCAGTCTGATTATGAAGGATGAGGAAATTACGCTCCCAGGTGTCGGTGGACGAAATCAGGAGACGGTCAAACGAAGCTACTTGTGCGAAATCATCGAAGCTCGTGCCGAAGAAATTCTGCACTTCGTCGCCGATGAACTGGAGCAAGCAGGCTGCACAGCGCGGTACAACGGAGGGGTCATCCTGACCGGTGGTTGCGCCAACTTGCCCGGATTAGTCACGCTCACAAAGCGAATTCTTGGCATAGATGACGCAATCGTCGGAACGCCCAACGGAATTCAGGGGCTCGTGGATGTTGTGAAGAAACCTCGCTACTCAACGGCGACTGGTTTGGTGCTCTGCGGCGCCCAACTCAAGCATTTACAATGGTTTAGCAACCGGCAGATCCGTTTGAAAAGACGTGGTGCGCGCAGAACGCTTCGATTTTGGCAGCGCGCATAAGAAAAAATTATTAAGGAAATGCATTAAGTCCTTGAGACTGTAGATCATTTCCTTTATGTGAGTGGATGTGGGGTGATCTACAGAAATGGACGCCCTGTGATCCTAGAAAAAGTATTGATTATGTTTGCTTTGCGTCTGCCTTAAGAGGGGTATGCAGTGTTTGACCAACCATTCGGTTTTGGAAGCGACGGCTCGGGAGCATCGATTAAAGTTATCGGCGTCGGTGGAGGTGGCAGCAATGCCGTCAACAAGATGGTCCAATATGGACTAAGGGGGGTCGATTTTGTCGTGTCTAATACGGATGCGCAGGCACTAAGACATTCCTCCGCAACCGTTCATCTGCAAATCGGTGCAACATTGACCAATGGGCTCGGAGCGGGTGCAAACCCTGACGTCGGCCGCAATGCAGCGCTCGAAGACTTAACACTCATCAACGAGACAGTGTCCGGCGCAGATATGGTTTTCATTACCGCCGGAATGGGGGGCGGAACAGGGACAGGCGCTGCCCCTGTGTTCGCACGAGCCGCTCGTGACTCCGGCGCATTGACCGTTGGCGTCGTGACAAAACCCTTTAATTTCGAAGGACGCGCGCGTCGACGCCGTGCAGAGGCTGGTATTGAAGCGCTGGCGGCGGAAGTGGATACGCTGATTGTTATACCCAATCAGCGCCTCTTAGCCATCAGTGATGAGACCACTACAATGATGGATGCGTTCGGTGTCGCTGACCGCGTTCTTTATAATGCCGTTCAAGGTATCAGCGACCTCATTACTGAACACGGGATGATCAATGTCGATTTTGCCGACGTTCGCACCATCATGATGTCTAAGGGGATGGCTTTGATGGGCACAGGTCGAGCATCCGGTGAAGGCCGAGCGCTCATCGCGGCTCAGCAGGCGATTTCGAGTCCCTTACTCGATGACATCAGCATCGAAGGTGCGACGGGCATTTTAATTAACTTCACTGGCGGGCTGGACCTTAAGATTTCTGAGATTGAAGAAGCGGCAAGCCTTGTAGAGGATGCAGCGCATGAAGACGTCAACCTGATCTTCGGGGCCGTCATCGACGAAACGCTCAATGACGAAATCAAGATTACGGTGGTTGCAACAGGCTTTGAAGAGCAGGACCGCCGTGTCCCGGCGGTGAGCGCATCACGGAAAACTGTGCCCGGCTATCCGGCTCAGGAGGCACCGGCGATGGCACCAAGTCATCCCGCGAACATGCCACAACACACACCTCAGACACAGGGATCGAATTGGGCAGGCCATTCACAACAGCCGACAGCATCAGTTGATCAGTCAGCCTACAGTGGGCATCGACCCGTGCCGGCCGATCAGCGTGAAACGACGCCGGACTACCCGAGTTTGTCCAATGCCGGTCTATTACCTCCGCCTCGAGTCCAAGCAGGGCAGTACAATACCAAACCATATGCTGATACTGCGCCATCCGGTCTGACTTCAGATCACCACGAATTAAAAACTCAGGAAATGAAAACACCGCCGCTGGAAAACTTGGGCGATACGAACGGGCCTATGCCCGGTCGCGTAGGAGGCATGCAACGGCATCGGGGTGGGGTATCAGCTGGGCCCAGACGTTCCGGTCCCGCAGTCTCCCTACCACCACGGCAGCCTGACCATGGTCTACGGGGGCGAAGAACCTTGGAGCACACTGACATCGACAAACCTGCGATTGAAAGAAAAAGTGGCTCTCGCGACCTTGGCACTCGGCAAGTTGGTGAAGCCCCTAAGGGCGAAGCCTTCTGGAGCGTCTCGACGGAAGAGTCCGTCGAGATGGAATCCATTAACGTCCCGTCCTGGCTGCAAAGGCGCCGACGTTAGTCCGGCACCCATACCCAAACCATCCTTTGAATAATTTCCCCGCTCATCAGTCTTAAGGGCGCCCGGACCGATTGCTCGTTTTCCGCCTTCCAATCTTGGGGAACCTGGATCTACACTGGGGCAGTTCTTGAATTCAACAGGAGGTATTTCGTTATGCAAGCAGCGTCGGGTGTGATGACCGTTTGTTTATTATTTGGACTCGGATTGGGGACGGTGGCTGCTCAGACAAAGAGCAAACCCGTCAATGGGCCTGTCACCATTGACGTCTCAAATCAATGTAAGCGGGCGATCTCAATGACCATTGGTTCTGAAAAGTTCAAGCTTGAACCGGCTGCTAAGGTGGCAGGTAAAACATTGGCCGCCGCTGAAAATGATGCCTACGGCTATAATTTTGCCGGGTCTAATCGTGATGATGGCTTCCTTGTTCTGAAAGGCGGGGGTGCCTATGGCATTTCCATTCATTCCTGCGGCGCGTCTTGGGCGAGTGTAGCCACGCGTAACATGGCGCCTCGGCCGACTGGATTATCTCCTAATGCAGAGGCTAAAGTGCGATTTCGTTCGTTTCGTGCAAAGGGAGAGAAGATGGCTAATGTCGAATATCGACCCGGGAAACGCGGTCGTTTTAAGAGGTTATCGGTTGCGTTCACTCCATATGTCAAATCACCTGCAGGTCCCTTTGCATACGGACTGAAACTTAAAGCTGGGCGGATGGGACCGGTGTTGAATATGTTCAACGGCGCAGTCAAACTAGAAGCCGGCAAGAACTATCTCATCGAAGCCTCTGTCGTCGGTGGTGTGTTGTTTACTAAGTTCGAAGACGAGGGTTTCCCCAGTCCATAGGCGCCCTCTGCGTAGGATGCTCTAACCCGGTGACGGGTCCGACTGTGTCCTAGATGCCAATCGGCGCGCGGCCTCGTCCAATGCGCTCTGCACTCTGCTGGGCGCGGTCCCGCCAGGGCTGGTCCGTGCGGCTACACTGGCTTCCACGGTCACCGCATCCAAAATATCGGCCTCAAATATATCGCTGAACCGTCTAAACTCGTCCAGACTTAGGGATGTCAGCGTTCGGTTAGTCTCGATGCACCAGCCTACCAACCCGCCCACAATGTGATGGGCTTGACGAAAGGGCACAGATTTTTGGGCCAGGTAATCGGCAACATCAGTGGCGGTGACAAAACCGGCATCGCACGCGGCCCTCATCGCATTTGAATTCACTTTGATAGCGGGTAGTAAACGGGCTGTTGCGTCCACACAATCCAAGACTGTATCAGCGGCATCGAAGAGTGCTTCTTTGTCTTCCTGCATGTCCTTATTATAAGCGAGGGGAAGTGATTTGAGTGTTGTTAGCAGCGATACGAATGAGCCTAAGACACGACCAGATTTGCCTCGGACAAGCTCGGGAATGTCTGGGTTTTTCTTCTGCGGCATAATGCTTGAGCCCGTGGCAAACGCATCGCCGATTTCGACAAAAGCAAACTCTTGGCTGGACCATAAAACCAATTCTTCAGACAACCTAGACAGATGAATCATCATCAGAGATGCAGCGGCGGTGAACTCGACGGCAAAGTCACGGTCCGCGACGCCATCGAGGCTGTTTTTCATCGGCTGTCTGAATCCCAGGAGCTCGGCTGTCATGGTCCGGTCCAAATCAAATGGCGTTCCAGCCAGTGCAGCCGAGCCAAGTGGCGATTCATTACATCGTTTTGCACAGTCCTCAAATCGGCCCAGGTCTCGCTCGAACATCTCGAAATAGGCTAAGAGGTGATGGGCGAAGAGGATGGGCTGAGCGCGTTGAAGATGAGTATAGCCCGGCAAGATTGCATCGCCGTCTTGTCGTGCTACTTGAAGCAAGGCCCCTTGCAGGGCATCGATGGACCCTTTGAGTCGCTCGATGTGTCTCAAAAGCCATAATCTCAGGTCCGTGGCGACCTGGTCATTACGGCTGCGTGCGGTATGAAGCCGTGCGCCAGCATCGCCGATGAGTTCGATCAAGCGGCTTTCGATGTTCATGTGAACGTCTTCTAATTCGGTCCGCCATTGGAACTCATCAGATTCAATTTCACGGCGAATTTGTTCTAGACCCCGATGAATCTCCTGGAGGTCTTCGCCCGAGATTATCCCTTGTTTGGCAAGCATGGATGCATGCGCTTTTGAACCATCGATGTCCTCCGCATACATCCGTTTGTCGTAGCTCACTGAGGCGTTCAACCGGGCAACGAACGCGTCGGTCTCCTCGGAGAATCGTCCACCCCAAGTTCTGTGCGATTTCGACATGTGGTCTCTCCCAGTTCTAGAATTGGAAACCAAAGTTCATTTGAAGTAGTTGAGCCGCGCTGGGTTCCGCGATTAAGTTCCGGTCTGGTGTGCTGTCCCGTACATCGAATGCACCCATCGGGAAGAAGACAGCGTAGACAAAAGACCATCGAAATCGGTCGAATTCTTCGACAAACAGTTCGAAATCCATTTCTAGGCCAAGTGAGTTAGATTTACCAGGTGTGGCATCTTCTTCTAGGGCATACCCGTAAATAGATGAGAGTTGAAATCCCCATGCCTCTGCATCCTCCTGGATGAAGTCATATCGGAGGTATGGCTTGAAATAGGTTGCATTGCTCACGCCCCCCAACATTTGTCGAAACATGATTCGATCGACATGGTAGTCGCGATCGAAGTAGAACGCGGTCAAGTCTTTATCCGTTGTACCTGCTCGCGGCAGATTGATGTCAGACCCGATGAGACGGCCAAAAGAGCCATTTGAATCGCCACTGGCAAGACCATGATGTAGCCCCCAATGAATGGCCTCATGCTGGGCATCAAAATGGAGGGCGTAGCCGAATCTTTGAATCTGTCTTTCTCGGAGTCGCCATGACTCGCAAGCTGGCAGCTGCTCGGTTGGATCGATACAATCTTCGAATTCTTCGTTAAATAAAAGCGGAACTTCTTTGATGGTTCCAAAGGTAGCGGCGCCTTCAAATTCAACTCGGTAGCGTACTCGCTTAGCCGGGCGATATTCGAACTTTAACCAAAGGTCTGGTGTGTAGGTGTACGCATCGACCTCGTAGAGTTCTGTGCCAGCGGCTGATTCGGGTGGGGCAGGCGGCTGATAACCCGCTTCAAGACTTTGCGTCCGAATTCGATTGTAGACACCCCAATCGAAAATGGGTTTGCGCTCATCGTTCAGTCGTTTGGTCCGTTTTTCTTGTTCTTCCCGAGAGATGGGTTTGCGAAATAACGCAACCACGAATTGATTTACATCGTCTCGCTGGTCCAAGTCATAGGCTTGGCCAGCAGGCTGATTACGGGCCGTTTGATTTCCGCTGAAGCCGGTGGCTCCCTCTGATGGAAAGTCCCATGTGATGGCCACATAGGTGTCTGCAATCTTTGTTGCGCCCATAAGTCGGTCGACTGAGTCACCAAAGTCGCAGTCCAAGCAGTTTCCATCATTGGCGATCATGCCTAGGCCCCAATGACTGGGCATTCGACCCATTGCAACCAGTCCAAGAGGGGTCTTCCATTCACCCCATAGACGTTTCATGCGGATTGAATCGCGCCATGAATTCACCCCAGACTCG
>PCCS01000016.1 GCA_002731825.1 Myxococcales bacterium | reverse complement strand
TGGGGCCCCTGTTCTTAATCATATGCTCGTCATGTCACGGTCTAAAAGCCTCACCTGGGACCTTATGCGGCCAAGCCAGCCGTGATCAGGCGGGCTTTTGGAGGAAATAGATCTGGCATTCACTTTGCAAACTCAGGACACTTGATCTGGAGGTCTAGATGGGACGATTAGCGACCATGTCAACCGTATCCGTCTCTGGGTGCGGGCACGATTGGGGTCTATTGAACCATGAGCTGACCTTCTTTGGCGTTGCGATGGTGAGAAACCAGGACGCCTCAATCGTTGGTATTCAAGGGTTGAGCCTTGAGCGAAACTCAGGCTGAGGGATGTTGATGAGACACGGTGCCTTTCGTGCTGGAGACCCCATGAAACCGCTGAAGACGCGCGTTTTAATGTGGATGCTCGCTTGCACCTTGGGTTGTGCCTACGGCGGGGATGTGCCCGTGACATCAGATGCAGTCCCAACAGGGCCGCCTGTGGCACCACACGTCGATCAAGGGGTCTCCCCCGACATGGCTCTCACACCGGCTCCCAATCCCGCTCCCATAGATCCAGACGTCTGCGCGCCCGCGCCAGAGGCGATAGCGATCCTGCCGAGAACGTCTAATCATGAGATCTGGCGTCTCTATTCCGACCTCGCCATGGTGCCTTTGGACGAGAGCCTATTCGCTCAATGGACCCCACTCGCACAGGTCCGCGGGTTCGACCACATGACAGAGTCACGGATCGACGCCCAAACCTTAGACGAACAGCTCCGCACGACCGAGCAGGTCGCTGAGCTCTTGGTGAACACGCCAGAGGTGATGGCGTCTTGTCCCATGCCGGTGCAGCAGACGTCTGTTTGCCCCCTCCATGCAGTCTACGATGCGAGCGCTCAATTCTCTGACCAACAAGGCCAAGACTGTTGGAGCTACCTTGACGGTGCCGGAGACCCTCTCGCTTTTGACGCGGGCCAGAGACGATGGATGTCTCGTAGTCAACCGGGCGTGTTTATTTGGAGAACAGGATTGCACCCTGGCGTCTCCATCGATGTCATCAGGCGTTGGACTGCGCCGGTCGACGGTGACGTCACTCTGCAAGGCACTCTCTCCGATGGCGATAGCGGCGGAGGAGATGGCATCGTAGCCGAGATTCGCACCGAGGATGGACTCGCCTTCCAAGCGGTCATCGCCAACGGAGGCGCCCCGGCATCCTTCGACCTGTCATTGACTGTCAGGCGGGGTGAGACCGTGGATATCATCGTCAGACGAAATGCGTCGAATTCGTGGGACAGCACTGGATTGAGCGCGACATTCACATTTGAACCGGCCATTTCAACCGCTGGCCTCGACTGGTTGTCATGCGGCCGTGAAGTCGTCAACCGAGTGTCTAGCCGGGCCTGGCGGCGACCGCTGCGTCCTGAAGAGTTAGACGACCTCAAAGTGGTTTTCGATGACGTCGTCGCGTCAGCTGATGCCAATGGGATCTCTGGCGCGTTTACAGAGGGGCTTAAAGCGGCACTCCAAGCCGCCCTTTTGTCACCGCACGTACAGTACAAGCCTGAATTTGTCCCCGGCGGCACTCGACCAGATGAAGCAAGCTACCAGCGTGCATCGCGACTGGCACTGTTTTTCCGGGGGTCATTTCCCGACGATGCATTGTGGGCACTCGCTGGTTCAGGCCCGCTGAGTGATGAGACATTGGCGGCGGAAGCCAGTCGATTGCTCTCGGATGATAGCTCGCGGTTCGTCGCCAACTTTGGAGGTCAGTGGCTTGATTTTCGCGGTGATATCGCTGAAGACGAGACCCAGCTTGCCCACTCGATGCGCATGGAAGCCAACGATGTCTTCGCAACAGTCCTCAACGAAAACCTGCCTGCCATTCGGCTCTTGGAGCCCGGGTTTACCATCGTCGATGGACACTTGGCTGAGCATTATGGCTTGGGGTCAGTCGATTCGGATGCGGGCCCAACGCGAGTGATGACTCATGAGCGCGGTGGCTTATTTGAGCAAGGACATTTCTTGACCTCAGGGTCCTCGGGCTCCGACTTTAAGCGGGTAATTCATCGCGGGATCTATGCCTTAAATCGAACTTTATGTTCAACGATCCCGCCTTTGGATCCAGCTACCCTCGAGGAAATCGCGGCGACCGCAGAGACCATCGATCCAGATCTCCCGCTAAACGAGCGCATGCAGATGCATCGCGAGAGTTCTGACCGTTGTCTCGGCTGTCATTCTCAAATGGACCCGCTGGGCCTCTCATTGGAGCATTATGATGCCGAAGGTAGATGGCGTGACGCCTATCCTGATGGGAGTCCAATTGGACACAGTTTTGATTTCCGTGGTCAATCGATCCGTAATCCAGACGAGCTTAAGGCCTACATCCGCGATTCAGATTCGTATCGACTCTGCGTTGCCGATAAGCTCTTAGCCTACGGTCTTTATCGCCCTCTCCGCAGGGACGAGCGCTGCCTCACCGAAAAGATGCTGTCTGGGGATAACTCAGAGGCATCACTCCATCAGCTCGCCATCGATGCGTTTCTCACTTCACTCACTCAGACGGAGACGCCATGAACATCAACACTGACCGTCGATCATTTCTACGGGTCTTGGGCGGAAGCCTCATGTTGCCCCTCATGTCTCAGGTGATCCCGTCGTCAGCCAGTGCCCAGACCGCGACCCGAAGTCGCTTTATCGGCGTCTTCTTTCCCAATGGCGCACATATGCCCAACTCCGTGAATGGCAACTGGAATTTTGATGAGGCCCTTGCCCCCCTGGCCGCTGCGGGTCATCGCAATAATACCATGATCATAAGGGGCCTACACAATGGCTTTCCTGGAATTGACCCTCACTGGCAAAACTGCGCAGGCTTTTTGTCATGCCGCCGGATTGTCTTGGGGGATGCTGCCGTCGCTCGCTGTGGTAAATCACTCGATCAAGTGGTCGCCGACCATTACCCGACGGCCATGCGCTCTCTCGAAGTGGGAGCGCCCTATTATCATGTCCATCCCTTAAACGACCATCCAGGCTATTCAAACGACTATTTGAACCGCATCTCGTGGCAGACGGACGATACCTTTCGGTCCCCCATCGGAGACCCGCGCCAGATGTTTGACAAGATCTTCGGTTTCGCCAATGCCAGCGCAGAGCGGGTGCGTCACTTACACGCCAAAAAAAGAAGCATTCTCGATTTTGTCTATCGTGATGCGGAGCGCTTATCGTCAGACCTGCCGGCAGCCTATCGACCGGTTTTATCCACCTATATGAACACAGTCCGCGAAGTGGAGCGGCAGCTCGACGCTGTAGATGTTGGTTGTGACCCAAGTGAACCGAGGCCCACGCGGAATTTCGCCAACGCTCAAACCAATTATATCGAGCGTTACCAATTGATGAACCGCATGGTCGTGCTCGCGATGCAATGCGGACTGGTCAATTCGTCGACGTTTATGTACGGCCCAAGCTCATCGGACTTACGTTTCGAAGAGGCTTTGGGTGGCGGTCAGGGCCATCATGGATGCGCCCATAACCGAGGTGAAGGCCCGCTGATCAATCGCCTGCGAGGGATGAATGTTGTGCACACCGGTCTACTCGCTCATCTGATCACCGAGCTTAAATCTGCAGGTCTCATGGCGTCTACGCTTGTCATGTATGGCTCTGATATGTCCGATGGCGACCAGCACACCACTGAGAATATTCCTACACTGCTGTGCGGCGCAGGTGCTGATCTAAAATTTGGCCAAGAGATCAGTGGCGGTCGCCGCCCCATGTCTGACCTCCATGTCGATATTATGAACCTGCTCAGCGTACCTGATATTGGAGCATGGGGTGATGAAATCATCGCGTCGACCATGCAACCCCTACCCATGAGAGTGTAGTCGCGTTGAAATACAATATCGATGACCCAGAGGTCTGCGCCCTCAGTCGACCGTAAATGGCGGTCTTTTTGGCTCATTTTTCGACGTGCTCCCGACTGATTTCTTTGGGCCAGATGTCTCCAGTATTTCATATCGATGCGTCGGAATCTGGTGGCAGCACCTGAGTGATGTGAGGGCTCTGTTTGCCCAAAATTAAGTACACATGAATTCCACGATATGAGACTGTCCATGGGGCTATGAGGGGCACTTTGAATTGCGTTTTTGAAGGGATGATTCCATGAGTTTAGGCCGTATGAAGTACATTTTAATGAGTTTGCTCGCCATGGTTTTTCTCGGGTGCGGTGAGAGCGAGAGCAGTGAGATTGCCGGTAAGCATGACCGCATCTGCGAAAGCACGACCAGCGCGTCCAATTGCCCTGATAATGTCGATCTCAGTGGTCTGGTGATGTTCTGTAAATTGACCAGCGACGTGTATCTAGACACCGAGGACTGCAATGACAAAATGGATGCGTATGTGACCTGTAATAGCCAGAGGTCCTGGGTCTGCTTGGAGGGCGGCGAGATCCCTGTCCCGGCGCAACCGGACAGTTGTGCCAGTGCCATACTTGAGCCGTTTACTCTGCCAGATGGTGAATGCGTAGACCAATCGAAGGTGAATTCGAACTAGAATCCGTCTGTGATGCGATTTCGAGTCAACAAAGATATTTTGCAGTGGACAGTGCTGAATAGCTCTACTTAAAGTAGAGCGCTTTTGGTGAGCCTGCGGCTCGCTTCATAAGGAGACATACCCATGATAAACTCGACACGTTTGGCCTTTCTATTGTCCCTAGGCCTCGCACTCTTCGGCTGTGCCGACGACAAGACCAATGGTACAGATTCTGGCGGTGCTGGTGGGGCCGGTGGCACTGGCGGTGCTGGCGCAGACCGCGGTGCTGGTGGGGCCGGTGGCGCTGGTGCAGAAGGCGGTGCTGGGGGGAACACGGGCTGGGGCGATTTATGCGAGTTTGAATCCTGCGGCGGCGACCCGATGGGCGTCTGGAGTTTTGACGGTAGCTGTCTGCAGCCGGAGACGATAGAGAATCCATTCGATGATTTCTGTCAGACAGCAACACTGCTTGTCGAAGCCTCACTCTCTGGCACGGTCACTTTTTTGGAGGATGGGCGTTACGAGACAGAGACGGTCACTAATTCTCGCAGCATTGTGACTGTACCTGCTGAGTGTCTCCAGGGTGAGATCACCTGTGAGACCCTTCAAACGACCCTTGCCATGGGCGATCCAGACGACCCTGATGCCGAGCCAGTGGACGTATCCTGTGCACAGGAGACACCCGATGCCTTATGTATCTGTACTGTCGATTTAGACGGGTCCACGGATACAGAGATCGGGGCCTATGCGGTCAACGACACTCAGTTGGTGTTGACCCCTGACGCAGGGCAGCCTGATGCAGAGCAAGCAACTGTAGATTTCTGCGTAAACGGGGATAATTTGACCGTCCGCCTTCCTGCGTCGGAGGACTCGCCGGAAAATGTCTTCGTTCTCTCTCGGTAAGGACACCATTTTTGGGTGACTAGAATTTTGAACGGCGTCTCATGCCATCTGGTCGAGACCTGGGTTTTTAGCCAGAGCGAATGGTGAAAGACTCAGTTCGTTCAATCGTCGTTACGCTTCATTTGGGGGTGAGTATGCACATCGATTCTCAATTTGATTCCGGCAATATTGACGTGGTCGAGATTATAGGAGCCGACCGGGCTGACCTCCGCATCAATTTGGATGCGGGTGATCAACATATGCAGTGGTTTTATTTTCGAGTTGATGGTGCACGTGATGAGGACTGTACTTATCGGATTATCAATGCCGGTGAGGCCAGTTATCCAAAGGCGTGGGACGGCTATCGGGTCTGTACAAGTTCCGACCGCCAGACGTGGACGCGAGTCGACACCCAGTACAAAGACGGTGTCTTGACCATTGAACATCGCCCCGAGGGACAGATGCAGTGGTATGCCTACTTTGCACCGCACACCCATGAACAGCATTTAGATTTATTAGCCCAATGCCAACTGTCTGAGCTGGCGACTCTCGATCGCCTCGGCGCGACGGTGGATGGACGAGACCTGCACCGCCTGGTGATTGGCGATGGCCCCCTGAACTACTGGGTGATCGCGCGTCAGCACCCAGGTGAGAGTATGGCATCTTGGTGGATGGAAGGCTTTCTGGCTCGCGTACTCAACCCCGACGACCCTATCGCACGACATCTTCGAGACCAGGTGACCCTCCATGTGGTTCCACACATGAACCCAGATGGGGCCATCCGTGGTCATTTGCGGTGTAATGCGGCCGGTGCCAATCTTAATCGGGAATGGGGAACACCGACTTTGGAGCGCAGCCCAGAAGTCTATGAGACACTGGCTGCAATGGATAAATCCGGCGTCGATTTTTGTCTGGATGTCCATGGAGACGAAGAGCTGCCTTACAATTTTTTGAGTGGCTCTGAGGGGATTGTCGGTTATGCGGATAGCCGTCTACCGCATTTATGCGAGGTATTTGCGTCGGCCTATGAGCGGGCTAATCCAGACTTGCAGCACGAATATGGATACCCGATCACGCCACCAGGCAAGGCCAATATGAGCATGTGTACCAACGCGGTTGCCAATCGCTTCCAGTGTCCAGCCTACACACTGGAAATGCCTTTCAAAGACAATGCGAACGCGCCCGACCTCATCTATGGTTGGAGTCCCGAGCGTTCGGCTGAACTAGGGGCCAGTGTCCTGGATGCGCTGCTGGCGTTATCGAAGGCCGCAGTCGAGACGAAAGACTAACTCATTAAGAGGCAATTAAACGCGTAGTACCACAGGTCAGATTGCGCCCAATTGACCTGTAAATTGGCCGCGCGGCCCAGATCGATCAAAAACATGATGTTCTCGCAACTCATTTTGACCTCCGCGTTTCATGAGCCAGCAAATCGACATGCTTGAGAAACTGCTCGCTTACAGATAGGACGCAGCAATGTCGTTTGACTCACTTCGGTACAGGGTTGCTCATTTACCGGGAGGTCGCTTTTCGATTATTTCGAGCCCGCGTATCATTTATTTTTTTTCCTCAACATGTGACTCAAGAGTTTTGAGCAACCCATAGCTGGGTCTCATCATCCATCAAGGGCGAGTTCGGAGGGGCTTAGACATGGGCGTAAATTCAGCCAGCCAAGACATCGTCATTAATGTGCCACCGAGCCAGTTTTTCGACGTAATTGCTGATTACGAACGCTATCCTGAGATCCTGCCCGAGATGGAGTCCGCTCGAATCATCAAGCGCGAGCATGGCGAGGTCCATGCTCAATTCACCTTTAACTTGATTAAGCGGGTCTCATACACTCTCGCTATGGTCGAGACACCACCACACCGACTCGAGTGGCGTCTTGTCGAAGGCCCATTGGCGAAGAATTCTGGTTCATGGCAGCTGACACCCATGGGCGATAACCAGACTTTAGCCGAGTACTCAATCGATTTAAGCCTGGGCATTTTTGTGCCCAAGGCGGTCATTAACCGCTTTGTTGTAAAGACCATGCCCCGTTTGTTAAACCACTTTAAATATGCCGCTGACGCTCGGGACAGCTGATGCCCAGAGAGTTTGGGCTGATGACGATGTGCAGTCGTCCACTCGCGATTTCTATCCAAGACAAAAAGTGGCTCCGATGACTCGGTTTCCAAAACGGCCACCATAACCCGCGCCAGGATTCAATGAGGACAGGTCAGATAGGGGTTATGTCTACGTCCAAATGATGTTTTTTATCTTTGGAGGGCGATCAAATACACTGGGGACATTGCCCGCGAAATTGAATTGTCGCCTGGGAAATGGCTTTGGACCAAGGCTCATCTAATTCCATAGGGGCGCTCATTGGAGGCAAACAGGTGACTTGGCCACAATCGTCACACGCAAAATGAGGGTGCTGATGGACAGCGTTCTCTTCGCCCTGACCAGAGTTGAAAGAATATCGGTCGATACCATCGACCCGACTGACCACGGGTGCGAGTCCAGCGTCCTTTAGTTTGATCAGGTTTCGAAAGATAGTCGCAGGGTCACAGTCTGTGTCTTTGATGAGTTTCACAACGTCACTGTGCGACAAAGGCCGATCGGCCGACGCGAGAATTTGTATCACGGCAAGCCGGGGCGTCGTAGACCTCAGCCCATGGCTTTTCAGAATACCCTTCGCGTCTTCCCTAGATAAATGCAGCATGCGTGACGGACCCTGTGACTCGGCTCTGTGACAATAGTACTTAAGTTTGGGCCAAGTACAACACCAAACCATCCGAAAAAAACACACGCTGTCTGTAAATGCAACTCACTTGCAAAAGGGTTGATTTTACGATTGGAGCCAATTATAACCGCCCTGCTTCTGGAGTGGATTAGGTTCTAACCCTCCGTTTTAATTTGTAGACTGTCCGAAAGGTGACACGAGACAATGAGATTTTTAACGATTCTTCTTTCTGCTTTTTTCCTGGTTGTTTTCACGCCTGCGTGTGGAGACGTCGGCCATGACGATCATGACCATAGTGATCATGATGACCATGACGATCATGACGATCATGACGGACACGACCACGACCCCAACGAGGTCATGACCACAGTGAAGTTAACTTTCACTCCAGCAAGCGGTGGAGATGCTGTTACTTTTGGTTGGGCCGATCCCGAAAACGACGGCAGCCCAGTCATCGACCCCATCACATTGACCGCGGGCGAGACATACACCGTCAGCATCCAGGTCCTCAATGAGCTTGAAGATCCTGCAGAAGATGTGACTCTTGAGCTGCGCGACGAATTGGACGAGCACCAGTTCTTCTTCACCGGCGATGCGGTTTCCGGTCCAGCTAACGAGTCCACCTCGGCCATCATCGCTCACTCATATGCGGACATGGACGCCAATGGCTATCCAGTTGGTCTCGAGAATACAATCGAGGCGACTGCAGCCGGCATGGGTGAAATGAGCCTCATGCTGCGTCACATGCCTCCAGTCAATGACTCACCCGTCAAGACAGGAGAGTTGGCTGGCCTTGTACTCAATGGCGACGCAGCGTCGTTACCGGGAAGTGTTGACATTGAAGTCACCTTCAGTGTTACCGTTGCGGAGTGACACACCCTATACGCCTACTCCTAGGTCTGATTTGTTTTTGGATCATTGGTGTGACTGCGACAGCGCAGGCCACGCCGCTAGCCGAACAAGTCAGCACGGCTCGAGCCGATGTTGATACACTTTCACAACGGCTCGAGACTCAGAGGCGTACTGCACGAGACGAGCAAGCCGCTCTCCGTGCGGAACGCGCCGAATTAAAGCGACAGGTTCGCCTAGAGCAAATTCGGCGCGACACGCTCGCTCAGCTACGCGCTGAGCGCAGCAAAGAAATGGATGTCCAAGAAGGACGAGTCTCCGACTCGATCGCGCCGATTAGACGTGCCATCGAATCGGCTAAAACGTATCTCGTCGAGACACTCCCATTCAAATATCAAGAACGATTGCGACGCTTGACCAAACTCGAGTCAGATTTAGCAGTCACCCACCCTGATCCAGCCCGTGTTCTCACCAGCCTGTGGCGATTCATCGAAGAAGAAGAGGCGATGGCCGGAGAGATCGGTTTAGCCCATCAGGTGGTCGAGTTGGATGGCAAGCGAATCTTGGTGGATGTGGCCCGAATTGGGATGGCGCTGATGTATATCAAGTTGCCCAATGGTGATGTGGCTTGGGCAAAACGACACAAGACCCAATGGCGTTTCGAACGCATCGAGGGTGTCGAGCCACGATTGACCGTAACCACGGTTTTTGATGCGCTCGAGACGAACAAGATTCTCGGTCCCAAGACGCTGTTGATTCCAGGTGCTTTGCCGACGAAAGCGGCCAGTGGCGCAGAATGATCGACTGTCTCAACTGCTGTCGATGCCCACTTCGGCCGTGTCGATTTTTGACAGTTGTGCTTGGAGTGAACGTGCTTCTTTGTGCAGCAACGACGCTCTCGGCACAAACGCTTGAGGATGCATATCAGACCGAATTAGAGCGACTCACAGCCGAAAAAAAAGCCTTGGGCAGCGCGCTCCGAAAAGCGAAGTCACGGGCCAAGCGAACGCGGGGGAAATTGGTCTCAGAAATCGAGTCATTAGCGAGCAAACTGACGCGTCTGCGGACCGATAACGCAAAACAAGAAAACGATCTTCCTGATGCCGTACGCTCGCAGTCGACCCAAGACCAAGAGCGGAGTATCGAGCGACGTAAGCAACAGATCGAGACCTGGATTGAGATCCATGGGGTCACACTGCCGGCCGCAGCCGTTGACAAGACCACTGCAGACGGCCGGCATCGACATCCACCAATCGATGTCATGGTCGGCTCCGCTTTAAAACACATCGCACAGCGTAGTCAGCTTTGGTTAGAGCCCAGGCGAGAGTATTTTGGCACAGATGGTGCTGCCACCGTTGGGCCTGTTTTGCATATCGCCGAGGTCGGTGCCATTGCAGTCGAGGCTGAATTTCGTCCACTTGACCTTGCTTTGGACGGGTCCCTTCGATTGACCCAGCAGCTTGCATCGGCCCCAGTGGTCCACGGGGACGCACGCTCCGTAGGTGTGATTCTATTCGATCGCGATGACATTCGACCCTCTCAGGCCGCAGATGCTGGCTGGCAATCTTGGTTTGACCGCGGCGGGGTCGTCATGTGGGCCATAGCCGCACTCGCCGTGCTGGCGCTTTTGATATTCTTGGAGAGAATGCTGGCGTTTTTAGTCTTTTTTGTTCGAGTTCTGGCAGCGGAACGCCGGGGTCCAGCTGTCAGCATTTCATCGGGCAATACCCTTCTGGCGCCGGTGGCCGTGATTCAGAGTGGTCAGGGCAATATTGAAGAAATCGAAGCGGATGGAGCCCATGCTGTACTTCAACTGCAAGCCTACATTCGTCGTGGAATCTCCTTGCTCGCCGTTGTCGCATCCGTTGCACCCTTGCTGGGTCTACTGGGCACTGTGACCGGCATGATCGGGACCTTTGCCATGATCACCGAGCATGGAACAGGCGATCCACGACTCCTATCCGGTGGGATTTCGGAAGCTCTTTTGACGACCCAATTCGGACTAATGGTCGCCATTCCAGCACTTCTTTTCCAAACCACATTATATCGATGTGGCGATGGTATTTTGCGCCGCATTGAGGCCTTTGCGTTAGCCGCCTTGCAAATTCGTATCGACATCGCCGACGCCCAGGTGGAGCAGAATCATGTGATGCCCGCCCGGAGCGTGAAGTGAGCGACATAGTCTGGGTGTTCGATCAGGGCGGCTGGGTGAGTTATACACTGGCCGCTGTGAGTGTTTGTCTGTGGTCAGCGGTGATTCTTCGCGCATTGGCACTTCGTCCAATGGCTTTGCCTGACGACGACACGCCTGTCCGGGGTGGTTCACCCCTCGCACAATTTATCCGTGAGGCGCGTGGTCTTGGCACTGCGCCAAAACGTTTGGAGCAGCTCGCTGAGCGAACGAAACGCCAGTTCGAGACCATGCGCAGTCTGATCAAGACACTGGTTGCCATCGCCCCGTTGCTGGGCCTATTGGGGACGGTCATCGGCATGGTTGAAATGTTTGGGTCCATGCAAGGTGCTCTCGGCGCTGATGGGGAGACCACTGTGGCCGGTGGTATTTCGACTGCATTGGTCACAACCCAGCTCGGCCTGGTCATCGCAGCCCCCGGTTTAATTGCATCCTATATGCTCACACGGCAGCAATTGCGTCGTGAGCGCGACCTAGACCATGTGCGTCGGTCCTTGCAGGGACAGGCATCATGAAGCTTGGGTCTGTCACCAATAATCCGCCGCCGGATGAAGAACCGAACGTCGCCCCGCTCATCGATATCGTTTTCATTCTGCTGATCTTTTTCGTCGTGACGACAACCTTCGCGAAGGACCTGGGTATAGACGTTGAGCGGCCTAGTGCTGGCAGTGCGACTGAGAAACCCATCAACATTGTTCGCGTCGCCGTCGGCCGAGGGGGTGAATTGGCTGTCGATGGGCGGCCTACCAGCGCATGGCGTCTCGGCGCTGAAGTGGAAGATCGCATCGCGGGGCAGACTGAAAAATCAGTTTTGGTCGTGGCCGACAAGGGCATCGATGCCAAAACCCTCGTAGATGTCATGGACACCTGTCGCCAAGCCGGCGCTGCTCAAGTCGCCGTCGCAGTGGAACCCGAATGAAGTGGTTCAAGGGGATCATCGCTCTTGGATTTGGCGCCGCGATCACGCTCCTCCAATTCCTGGCTGTCGGGGCGCTGAATGACGCCAGTATGGCAACCAATGAAGCGGCCCTGGCAGACAAAAAAATGCCACCCATCATCGTCACCCAGACACCGAAATCAGTGAAGACCCCACAGAAGACACCAACACGACTCAAAGCGCGCTCGTCTCGACCGCGAGCGTCGGCCATGCGCACTCAGGCATCAGCTCTGCCCGCATTGACCCTCTCTCAAGCACCGCTGTCTCTCGGCACAGTCCTGCCCCAATTAGGAGGCATTGGTCTGGGTCAAGTGGATGTCGACGAGACACCGGCAGAGCCTGATCGCACCGCGCGTGCAAGACGCACGGCCGAACCAATTTATCCCCGATCCGCTCAGCGGGATGGGATCGAGGGCTATGTGATCTTGCGGTTAAAAATTGATGAAAACGGGCGTGTTAAAAACGTACTTGTCGTCGATTCTGAACCCATCGGCGTCTTTGAGCGGAGCGCCCGCGATGCCGCACGGCGGTTCGAGTTTGTTCCAGCCCGAATCGGTGGTAAGGCCGCGGCGACCACCATCGAGAAAAAAATTGTATTCAAGCTAAAATGATTTCGTTCTTTGCCATATTGACGGTTTTGGCTACACCCAATATCCAGACCCTTATAGACCAAAAACGATGGGTTGATGCCAGCGCCCAATTGGCGTCTGCGGAGCCGACCGCCCGCCCGCGTTATGAGGGGCTAATCGCACAGGGCCAGGGTCAGCCTAAAGCGGCAGCCCAGGCATTTGAGAGGGCTTTGGTCCAGACCCCCAATGTGCCGCAACTCCATCTCCATGCAGCGCACGCCTATTTTCAATTAAAACAATTCGAAGATGTCTTGCGCCATGCCCGCGCTGCATCTGCGCTTAAGACGCAGGCCGTTGTGCAACCCTTGCTCGAAGCCCGGGCGCTCGAAGGCTTAAACAAAGATGCCGAGGCGTATTCAGTCCTGCTTAATGCTGGCATACACTTCAAGACAGCCTATCGACCATGGCTGGAACTCGCAGCGCTGGCTCACCGAAAAAAATTAGCCAATGAAGTCAGGCGAGCGGCCCGGGAAGTTTTAGCGCGCAAACCTGACCGTGCGGCTATTTTATCGCTTTTCCATTTACTCTACGGAGACCGCGATGCCATTCCAATTCTCGAGCAGATAATCGCGCAAAACCCAACCGATGCAGACCTCCGAGCGCATCTAGGGCATGTCTATGCAGGAGAGCAGCGCTGGTTGAGTGCAGCGCGTCTTTTCGAAGAGGCAACAGACTTAGGCGGCCGCTATGCTTTTGAGGCGGCCGATCAATATCGAATGGCCGCTCGTCACCGCGATGCGCTTCGCTTAAATGGCCTTGTTCCAAGTAGTCAACGTCAGCTGGCTCAGAAGGTCTCAATTCTTTTTGAACAAGAGCAATATGCACGGATCGTTGCCATCGACGCCGACTTCAAAGACCCGGCGATGGGCTATCGTGTCGCCTATTCACATTATGCGGTCGGTGACTATTCGGCTGCATACACCCACGCTAGGGCGCTTCTTAAAAGCCGCTACCGGGCCGAGGCAACCGCCTTACTCAAGGCCATTGGCCACGATCAATCCCCATGATCGGTAGTCTCCAGCTCCTGATTATTGCCGGCTTGTCGGGGGTAGTGCCCTGCGAAGGCGTGATTCACGGTCGGGTCGTCGACGGGAAAGACGGCAGACCGTTGGCCCGCGCACGGCTCGATGCCGGTGAAAACAGCAAACCGGTGCGCACGGATGCTAAAGGTCAGTATCGGCTCACGGGTGTGTGTGCAGGGCCTGCAAAACTTCGGGTTGTCCGGTCGGATTATGCACTGCGAATTATCAAAATAAACGTCGAGAAAAACCAAGAACTCAATGTGACGCTTGCGCCAATTACGGTCACGCAAGGCGATGACATTCTTGTCCAGGCGCCTCGGCTGAAGGCCAGTGACACCCGCTCCGTGGTCTCCCTAGAAGGCGACGTTTTGATGCGGACCCGGGGTGAGAATTTAGCTGATGCATTGGCTCAGCTGCCCGGTGTGACCGTGCTCCGTAACGGGACCACCGCCAAGCCGGTTGTACGTGGTCAATACGGCTCACGGGTCTTAAAACTCTATGATGGCGTACGCCATGAGGGCCAGGATTGGGGTCTAGACCACGGACCGGAGATAGACTCTTTCGCCACCGGCTCCATGCGGGTGGTCAAAGGGTCCGCCGGTGTTCGCTACGGGCCCGACGCCATCGCAGGCGTCTTGCTCATCGACCCGCCAGAATTGCCTAAAGACCCAGGCTTGAATGTCTATACCCAATCTGTCGGTGCGCTCAACGGCAAGCGGGGCACCTTCGCGGCCCGTGCCGATGGCAAGTTTAGCCAAATTCCAGAACTGGCTTGGCGACTTGATACAAATTACACGCGGGGGGCCAGTCTAGAGACGCCCCTCTATCCCCTAGACAACACGGCCGTCGACGAGAATAACGTGGGCGCGATTTTGCAATATGACGCAGGCTCCTGGAGCGCCAAATTGTCTCATCGCCGCAACGAGAAGCGAAACGGCGTGTGTCTTTGCGTTCGCAATGAAGCTACCTCTGATTTCGATGCCACTTTGCTGCGCGACCGGCCCATCAACAGCGAGTTATACAAAGCCGATTATGAGATTGAACGGCCTTTCCAATTGGTCACCCACGAAATCTCGTTGGCTCGGATTCGTCTCGATTTAGATGGCATCGGTGAAATAGAGACCACCTATGCATTCCAACTCAACGACCGACGGGAATTCGATATTCTCCGCGTGGAGAGCGATAGGCCCCAGTACAATTTTGAATTGCGCTCGCACACCCTGGATGTCTCTTTTGAGCAAGCACCCATTCTCTTGAGTGGCGGTTGGCGCTTAGAGGGTTTGTTCGGGACCAGCGGCATGATTCAAGAAAACGTGTATCGGGGCATCCCACTGCTCTCCGACTACCGGTCCTTTAGTGCTGGGATCTTTGCTATCGAGCGTTTGGTCATGGGGCGTTTCGAGGTCGAGGCCGGTGCCCGCTACGATCATGAATCCAGGCAATCTCATATCCCTAAGAAGACCTACCAGAGCCTGGTTCGGGAAGGTCGTGTCGAGCCGGATTTCTGCGAGGTCAGGGAGAACTGGTCAGAATGCAGCTCGACCTTTAATGCAGGCACCGTCTCATTAGGTGGATTGATGCGGGTCACCGAGACAGTGATCGCCAAGATTGACCTCTCATCGGCCACCAGAATGCCCACCATCGATGAGCAATACATCAACGGCACCTCTCCGTCATTTCCCATCTATGCCCGTGGCAAGGCGAGCCTCGGACCGGAGACAAGCTGGAGCTTAAGCGGCACCCTGGAGGCGAATTTATCCTGGTTGTCNGCGGAATTNTCAGTCTATGGCAGTTACATCGATGACTATATCTACCTAGCCCCTGAACTGAGAGACGATGGGACTGTNCGCACGGANGTNTTGATCAATGGCCGGTTTCCNAGNTTNGCCTACGAAGACATCGATGCGATTTTCTANGGTTTCGATGCCAATGCCAAGATGCGTTACGACCGGTTTGATTTGGTCGTCCAAGGCTCTGTTGTGCGTGCAAGCCGCNCCGATACAGGGGATTTCTTACTCTTTATCCCCTCCGATAGGGTGAGGACAGAACTCACCTACAATGCACCGGATTTTAAGTTTATCTCCGAGCCCTATCTCGCTGTAAACGCTCAATTCATCGACCGACAAGACAATGTGTCGGCTTCATCTGATTTTGCGCCCGTCCCCGATGGCTATGTGCTTTTAGGCGCGCGCATCGGCACGGCATTTAAATGGGACTCCCAGCGCTACACCCTGGACTTTGAAGTCCAGAATGCCCTCGATACCCGCTACCGCGATTACACCAGTATGTTGAGGTACTATGCCGATGAACCGGGCTTACAAGCCTTCCTCCGCTTTGGCACCGAGTTAAATTTGTAGGGTTGGCCCTGGGCCAAGGCGCGTGATCAACCTATTGACCGAAATCAGACAGGCTCAGACAACCCATCATTGGCTAGCCGGTTTCACCGTAAAAGACTAATAGCCGCACGGCTCATAATGGTCGTCCACAACGATGGGTATCAGCCGTTTATGGATTTGGGTCATGGTCAACAGACTAATCTGCGCGCTGAGCCAAACTCGACCTACGGTGATAAAATGTTTAGCCCCGGTTTCATGGTCCAATAAATGGGCAATGGCATCGGGTATAAACGGCGTGATGAAGAAATGAATCAGAATGCAGTAGCTGCCTATGAGCAGGGCTGCATGACCCAGTGCGGCTTGGTTTGCGAACTGATTAAACATGCGGATGAGCTTAGTGGTGCGACGCCTGCCGTCGAAGCCTTTCTCCGGAAAATGGTCATGCCCCATTTCCCGAAAGTAGGTGTATCCAAAAATCAACCGCACTGCGCTTTTAAATTGCTCGTGTCTCATGGTGTAGCCTTCCTTTTTTTATCCACGAACAGCCGACCGTTTGTATTAAAGGAGTATTCATTTATCTAAATCGATCTGACCTTTCACCGCTCATTGGTGGCGATTTAAAACTAAGGGGTCGTACTTATATTTGGGGAGAGCAGGACTTGTATCCATTGCGTCTCATTGTTAGATTTCCACAGGGGTTTAAAGGGAGGCTGAGATACAAAATGACTATTCAAACACCTATCGGATTCTTGATGCTGTGCATCATCACGCTGCCAGCTTTCGGTTGTAGTGGTGAGAAAGCGACTGCACCTGCGGTGCCAGTCGTCGCTGTCGCCAAAGCCGAAGCGTCTCCACCGGCTCCAGTTGTCGATCCCAATCATGTCCCAGGTGTTCTCGACTTGGTCTTGGCGCCTGTATCGGCGCAGCAGATGAAAAAAGCACGACGAATGAATGGCAAGGCGCTCAAAGCCCACTTAAAAGGAAACTACGATGAGGCCATTGAATATTACAAAGCTGGCCTTCGATTTAATCCAGGACATATCTATCTGCGGTACAACCTTGCGTGTGCTTATGCGCTCAAAGGTGAGTCCAAAAATGCCCTCGCGCTTCTGCGGCAATTTAAGTCAAAACCCGAGTGTTATGTCTGTCAGAACAGAGCCAATAAGGCGACTCGCGACAAGGATTTTACCACCCTCTGGAGCACGCCTGAATTTGAAACAATTACACGCGGCACACCATCAGCGACCCCAGACTTGAAGCCCATGGCGAGACGTTTTATCAACAACATGGGCAAAGGCTACTGGGCACTGCTTCGAAAAACGGCTGAATCAGGACATCCATTTATTTTGACCGCACCGAAGGTCTGGCCTCAAGGCAAGATTATCCAAAATCGAAATGACCTGATCTATGCCAAGTTGGCAGTCCAGAATCAGAAAAGATGCACAGCTGAAATGCACCCGGGGAAACAACATAAGCATAAACTCAAATGCCGCGGCATGTGTTGCAGCGTGAAAACCAATCCACGCACACAGAGTCCATATTACGGACATGGCACGGTCGGGGGAGCCATAGACGAGGTTTGTTTTTGGCCGACATCAAGCACCGAAGCCCTGATCAGTTCGGTCAAGTTCTCTCTGAACCCCAACTGCCATTAGGCTCATTGGCCTCTCTAGATAAATCACCTTTTTGACTGACATCACTCGCGGCGGATCGATGACTATGAACAACCAAAGACACCGAAGGCAATTGTTTGTCATTTGCTTCATTTTTGGGTGCGCTTCTGCTCTAGGTGGGTGTGCAAAATCCATCCTGGTCAAGGGCACTCCGAACTTGGAATCAGAAGACACGGAGTACACTTGGACCGGTGATAAGCGGGTCTATATGAACTATCGAATTGGTGTCGATGGCACATTAAATATCCAGGCCAACCGGCGCGACCAAACGCGGATTGAAGACGAGATTAAAACCTACTCAACCGAGGTAAAAGAGTACTACCGAACGGATAATGATCTCAAAATGATAGGTATGTACTCAGCGGTCGCTGCAATCCTTGGCGGCGCGGGCTTGGTTATGTCTCAGAAATCGGGTTCTTCCTGTGAAGACGACCCCATCGACAACAGCTGTATGACCTATTCTCAAATCGGGTATTTACTCCTCGGCGGTGGTGGTTTGGTGGGGACGTACACACTCGTCGGCGCGAATTCCCCCCGTGAAAAGCCCACTCGGACCGAGACCACCCAGACGCGACGCCAGGTGAGTACAAAACGGTTTGCTACTGTGGCGGCAGCCGATGTTGAGTTTCAGCTGGACGTGCCTCAAATGGATTTAAGCCGTGATGTGAGCAATGGTCAGGGTGAAGTCAGCTTCCAATTGCCCCCAATCCTTTGCACCAAGACGGGGTGCACCGGGGCTGAAGAGGCGACCCTGACAGCCCTTGTGGATGGTGTTCCGCAAGCGACCCAATCTATTCCTATAAGATCCCTTAAAACCGCCATTCTAAATACGGCAATCGCTGGGTGTTTAAACGGTGAGATAAGCCCATCGCTGCATTCAAGACACGTGCTCGCTATGCGTTGTCTATCATCGAGCAAAAGTCTGGGTCGGGAGAGTCCCATCGTGCGAAGAGTGGAGACAAAATTGGCCAGACTGGTGCGCTTTCCTATCCCAAACGCTGAATGCCAAACGCTCATAGCCAACGCGGGGCAGTCGGCGTTGAGTGCTTTTGTCAGGGATGCGTGCGCTCGGGCCAGCGCGGTCCATGAAAACCGGGCCCGTGACGTTGCGCAATTCGATGCGTTTATAAGGCAAGAGAAGACCGCCGAGGCACAAGAGTTGGCCAAGAAGTTTTGCAGTTATCGCTTTCCACCATGGCATAAAGACACCTCGCCCTGCCAGCTCAACGTCAAGCTCGAGAGCCATCTGGTCACCCAGCGGACAAAGCGCCTGAAGCGAGTGGAAGAACAGCGTTTGCGAGACGAAGAACTGGCCCAGCGCGAAACGGCAAAACGCCTTAGCGCATTGCAGCGAAAATTACCCGCATTAGTCGCCAAATGTCGCGTCCAACAAAAGCGCATCAGGCCAGTCAGAAAGCTTAAACGAGCCGCAATTCGAAGTGGGCGCGCCAATGCAGCCATTCGTCATCAACGAACCATTGCCAAAATC
>PCCS01000015.1 GCA_002731825.1 Myxococcales bacterium | reverse complement strand
CATGATGCGTAAGGCGGCACTCTTGGACTTCCTCGATGAGCAAGTCCAGGATGCGAAGCGAACAGGTGTTTTGTTTTCGCTGCACATGAAAGCGACCATGATGAAGGTCTCAGACCCGATCATTTTCGGCCATGCTGTCCGCGTTTTCTTCAAAGATTTGTTTGCAAAATATGACGGGACGTTTGCCGACCTGGGTGTCGACGTAAATAACGGTTTCGGAGACCTCATCGGTAAGATTCAATCGCTGCCCGATGCACAACGCGCCGCCATCGAGGCTGATATTGAAGCCTGTTTTGCAAATGGTCCTTCATTGGCGATGGTCAACTCAGACAAAGGGATTACAAACCTTCATGTCCCGAGTGATGTGATAATCGACGCGTCGATGCCCGCAATGATTCGGACATCAGGCTGCATGTGGAATTTGGCTGGAGAGACCCAAGATACAAAAGCGGTTATTCCAGACAGCAGTTATGCGGGGGTCTACACCGCTGTCATCGATTTCTGTAAGGCCAATGGTGCATTTGATCCGACGACTATGGGAAGCGTATCTAACGTCGGCTTGATGGCGCAGAAAGCAGAAGAATACGGCTCTCATGACAAAACATTTGAGATGTCGGGTAAAGGTAAGATCCGCGTGATTGAGAGCACGGGAAATATCTTGATGAGTCATGACGTTGACACGGGCGACATCTGGCGCATGTGCCAAGTGAAAGACGCCCCAATCCAAGATTGGGTCAAGCTCGCAGTCAGACGCGCACGGGCCACGAAAACACCGGCCGTATTCTGGTTGGATAGTCGCCGAGCCCACGATGCCCAATTGATCAAGAAAGTGAACTCATACCTGCCTGACCATGACACCGATGGCCTCGAATTCCATATCATGGCGCCAACAGAAGCGACTCAGTTCAGCTGTGAACGCCTCAAAAATGGGCACGATACAATCTCGGTCACAGGCAACGTGCTCAGAGACTATCTCACGGACCTCTTCCCTATCCTCGAAGTGGGGACCAGCGCCAAAATGCTGTCCATAGTGCCACTGATGAACGGCGGCGGTCTATTCGAGACAGGTGCGGGCGGGTCAGCTCCAAAGCATGTTCAACAATTCGAAGCAGAAAATCACCTTCGCTGGGATTCTCTCGGTGAATTCTTGGCGCTGGCCGTGTCTTTCGAACACATCAGCGACAAGTACCAAAATGAATCCGCAGGTGTATTGGGGGCAACGCTCAATGCCGCGACCACTGAGTATTTACTCCAAAACAAGTCTCCATCACGACGGGTGAATGAACTCGATAATCGTGGCAGTCATTACTATCTGGCAACCTATTGGGCAGAAGCGCTGGCAAGCCAGAGCGATGACACTGACCTTGCCGCTCGCTTTGGGCCTATCGCCACGGCATTGCGCTCGAACGAGCAGGCCATTGTCACTGAACTAAATGACGTTCAGGGCCAAGCCATGAATATCAGCGGCTACTACTCACCGAACCAAGCGCTGGCAGCAGAAGCCATGCGGCCAAGCGCAACGTTGAATGGAATTATCAACGAACTCTAGAGCTGGATTGATTTAAGTGTCATCGCCAGATCCTGATGCGATGACACCGTGGTGACCTCTTTGCCCCAAAAAGCCTGGTCACTATACCCCAGCCCCAACCATTGACCACGACGCCAAAAAAGTACGTTCAAGGGTTTCACTCTGTCCAAAAAGGACGCAGTCGCCCCCCAAAAAGTCGCGGGTGACACAGTGCCTGCATCTAGATTGAATACAAGTAACGTAGATCGTCAGATGTAGCCGTGCTGGTGTGCAATCCTGAATCCGTTGATGGGGTCGACACCCCAACTATGGTCGGTTTGGTGTTAATTACAAATCCGTCAGTAAAAAACGACGAATCTAATCGACTTCTTTTTCGCGATCATGTAGATCCCAAAGTCAAAGCGTCACTCTAAACAGAGTTACTAAAAAAGTCGACCGTAGACGGCGAAGATAAGGCCGCCATTTTGACCTTGGCCGAGCGAGATTATGCTAGACATGAACATGAGACAAGGCCCTACTGGGTCAACGCCAACTGAAGCACCGGTACCAGCTATGCAACCTACATCGAATCTGAACGCAGAGTCTCGCCCACCAGCGAGTCGAATTATTCTAAGCATGTTGCTCAGCTCTGAGTCAAAGCCTGCCCTAGGAGGTCAAAGCTGGGGACAACTCACAGAATGCATCAATCATATGGTGGACAGTCAGGTTGACTCATGTACTGTCCTCCGAATGGCTGCATTACAGCTAGCCTATCGGGATATCATCGCCGTCACACACAAAGAGCAGCCGAGCTATTTCGGGACAGCCTTACAAACGGCTCAGTGTGCAGACTCATTTGATGACGTCCCTGAGCAATTCTGTGTACCCGTTGATTACAGCGCGCATAAAGCGGCTCTCATTCTCGATGTAATGAGCGAAAATCGTGCTCTCAACAAAGTGCTGGCTCTGCCACTTGGCCTGATTGATTGGCAAAGCAATGATGGTCTAACCAGCGCTGCAGACGGTTTTAAACAGGGTGAGACCACCGGTGTAATTGTCAAATGCTTGGGAACGCATTGTTCCACTGCATTGCGACGACCCTCGGAGGCTGCTCCAGACGATTTGGAAGCTCAATTAGACTGGATTATTGACAATTGGGAGACCTTCATCACAGACGAGGTCCGCGAACTTTATTTGCTATCAAAAGACGTCGCTGCTGAAATTTATCAAATGCGTACCGGGGGGAGTGGTCAGGCCGAAATGACCAAGCTCGAAACGGGCTTTGGTGCGCTCGGCGGGGGTCAATTGATGGGCGATTTCGCCACGTCAGAGACAGCAGGTTACGTCGATGAAAAGGCTCAGTTTTCCGATGATGCTGATTGGATGCCTCGCTTGGTTATGATCGCCAAGCAAACCTATGTTTGGCTCAACCAACTCAGCACCCAGTATGACCGACCGATTGAACGACTCGATGACATCCCAGACGAAGAACTCATTCGCATCGCCGATAAGGGTTTTAGCGGACTGTGGTTGATCGGTCTTTGGGAGCGAAGTGACGCAAGCCGAGAAATCAAAATTAAAAACGGCAATCCCGAGGCGGCAGCATCCGCCTATGCGCTAAAAGGCTATCGAATTGCCGACAAACTCGGTGGGCAGCCAGCCCTAGATACGCTTCGGAGTCGGGCCGCACAGCAGGGCCTTCGCCTGGCTGCAGACATGGTGCCAAATCACATGGGCCTGGACAGCGACTGGATGGCGGAACATCCAGATTGGTTCCTCCAGCTTCCCCATGCCCCATATCCCGGCTACAGCTTCAATGGACCGAATGTATCTGGGGATGATCGACTCGAAATTTATCTCGAAGACGGGTACTGGGACCAAACAGATGCTGCGGTCGTTTTCAAATGCGTCAATCGCACTGATGGATCGACCCGCTATGTGTATCATGGAAACGACGGCACTCAGATGCCTTGGAATGATACCGCGCAGCTCGATTATTTAAAGCCTGTGGTTCGCGAAGCGGTTATCCAAACAATTCTAGAGGTTGCCCGTAACTTCCCTGTCATTCGGTTCGATGCGGCTATGACCCTGGCGAGGAAACATATTGCCCGACTCTGGTACCCACCGCCGGGCCTTGGTGGTGCGATTCCATCGAGAGCTGAAAACAGCGTACCTCAAGAGGTGTTTGATCGATTAGTTCCCGGTGAATTCTGGCGAGAAGTGGTGGAAAGAGTCCGCAAAGAGGTCCCCGACACTCTCCTTTTGGCCGAAGCATTCTGGATGATGGAAGGCTATTTTGTCCGTACTCTCGGTATGCACCGAGTGTATAATTCCGCGTTCATGCATATGCTTCGTGACGAAGACAATGCAGGCTACCGGTCTGGTATCAAAGGCGTCTTAGAATACAGTCCTGCTATTCTCGAACGCTACGTCAACTTTATGAATAATCCGGATGAAGAAACCGCCGTCGAACAATTTGGCAAGGGCGACAAATATTTCGGAATCGCAACGATGATGGCGACGTTGCCCGGCTTACCCATGTTTGGACACGGGCAAATTGAGGGTTTCACAGAAAAATACGGCATGGAGTACACCCGAGCCTATCGAAAGGAACAACCTGATCACGGATTAATGGAGCATCACGAACGGGTGATCTTTCCACTTCTTCGAGACCGCCATCTATTTTGTGGCGTCGAAAATTTCGTACTCTTCGATTTTTGGACAGACCAGAATGTAGATGAAAACGTCTTCGCATTTGCCAATAAAAGTAAGCTGACCGGAGAATACAGTCTCGTACTGTACAATAATGCGCACGATTCGACATCGGGCTGGCTCAAGTCATCGACGGCCATAAACGTGGGCGACAGCGACGCGCCGATACTGGAACATCGAACATTGGCTCAATCTATTGGTATTGATCGCGCGGACGATACTGTTTACGGCCTTTGGGACCTCCGGCAGCAAGCATGGTTATTACGAACTGGGCGAGCGCTCAATAACAATGGTTTTTTTGCACAACTTGACGGCTATCAAGCTCACGTTTTCACCCGCGTGGTGAACTTATCTGAGACTGCCGATCACGCTTTTGTAGACGACCTAAGGCGAAAAGCTAATGGCGCTTGGATTCCCTCCATCGAGCCGAATGGCGAACAGGCATCCAAGACCGAAAAACGGCATGGAACCCAAAGAGCTCAAGACCCCGCCAGCGCTGCCCATGAACCCTTGCAAGTGACGGCAGTTCAGGATCCAGCTGGCGCTGATGATGAGACAACTCAAACGACATCCGACCCGGCGAGGGAAATCGCCATGTCCGCACCCAATGAAGACTCATCGGGCCGAGGACAATCGAACACAAAACGTGAGCCCGAAACCACAATTTCTAAAGAAGACGACAGCAAAGAAGAGAAATAATGCGAGAAATTTGTATACACGGTCATTTTTACCAGCCAACTCGAGTAAATCCTTGGACCAATCGAATTGAACCACAGCCCTCTGCGGCTCCATTCCTCGATTGGAATGAACGAATTACGGCTGAATGCTATGCACCTAATGCGGCGGCGAGATTGCTTGACGAGCAAGGACGAACCCGAGGCACACGAAATACCTACGGATACATTAATTTCGATTTTGGTCCGACTCTTCTGAACTGGCTAGATAGAAATCATCCTGTTGTCCTTGAGCAACTGCGCAAGGCCGACCGTGACAGTCAAGCACGTTTTGGCAAAGGGTCAGCGATCGCTCAGCCGTACCATCATCCGATTCTACCACTCTGTGACGATCAAGATCGCAAAACCGAAATCCGGTGGGGCTTGGCTGTATTTGAACGCTGCTTCGGTCGAAAGTCTGAAGGCATGTGGCTTGCGGAAACAGCGGTCGATACGCCAACACTCGAATGTCTCGTCGATGAGGGCGTCGAATTTGTTTTGCTCGCGCCCAATCAAATCGAAGAGATCCAAGATGACCAAGGTCATTGGAATCATGCCTCGGAAAATGCAGCTGTCAATCGAGCATTTAAAATTGAACTGCCCAGTGGCCGCTCAATTAGCGCCGTTGTCTATGACGCAGCCGTCTCTCGAGGTGTCGCATTTGAAGGCCTCTTGCACAGCGGTGAACGATTCTCGAACAGATTGGCCGATGCAAGTCATGATACGGGCTTTGTCCTGATTGCGACGGATGGTGAGAGCTACGGGCACCATCATACCCATGGCGAAATGGCCCTTGCTTATGCTCAGGAGCAGCTCGATGCTCGAAGTGACTGCACACTGACGAACGTCGCATCATGGCTGTCGCGGAATCCGGCCAAGCGTTCGGCCCGTATCGTCGAGAAAAGCAGCTGGAGCTGCGCTCACGGAATCGGCCGTTGGACAGATGATTGTGGCTGCAAAATTGATCCCAATCGAGATTGGCACCAAGCTTGGCGCCCTGCATTACGAACCGCTCTCGAAGATCTCAGGGACCAGGCCCGCGCTGCACTCGAACCGCTTGGTGAAAAGCTGTTCGCCGACGCGACGCAGGCTCGTAATGAATTCATTGATGTTTTAGATGCACCGGGCAAGTTCGGTGCCTGGTATGCGCGTTTTGCCGGTTCGAAAGCAAACGAAGAGGCTGCCTACGAGTGGCTAAGTACGCAGCAAAAACTGCTTGCGATGTTCACCAGCTGCGCATGGTTCTTCGATGATGTAACGGGCCTGGAACCGATTCAGAATATTCGCTTGGCCGCAGCGGCAGCCGCTCAACTACGAGACCTAACTGAAGTCGACCTGATTGCAGATTTCCGTGCGGCGGTCGATGCAATTCCAGCTAACCTTGATACCAAGGTCCTCGTGGACGCAATCGACCAAACTATACAGAGGCCTGAGCGTCTACCCAGTGATTTCACCGGGATTTCTGTGGACGATCGCCGAGCGGGCGTTCTTCAGCCAGTCAGCGCGCTAGGAAACCAGGGACCCATCGGTGACTTGGATGGTGCGGTTACTTTTATTGACTGGTTGGTCGAAGCCGGTGCAGGGCTGTGGCAATTCTTACCACTGGTTCCAACCGACGATGCTGGCAGCCCCTACAGCAGCTGGTCGACCCTCTCTGGCAATCCAGACTTGGTCGGACTTGCATGGTGTGTGCGTAATGGACTATTGCCACAGGAAGCGCGTTTGGAACGTCAGGGTCAGGTCGATTACGAGCGCGTGAGAAATCAAAAACGTCCGTTGATCCTCCAAGCGGCGAAGAATCTGGTCAACCAGCCAAGCCATCTTTGGTTCGGTGAGTACACCCGTTTCGTCGAGCAGTCTAGCTGGGCGCGCGATGCAGCCCTATTCTATGCAATTAAAAAAGCCAATGCTGACCAACCATGGTGGCAATGGCCCACCGCCTTGCGCAGGGCCGAACCGGCCGCGCTGGCACAGGCGAAAGACGACTTTCAAGAAGACTACCAAACTTGGACAGCGGCCCTGTTCCTCTTCGAACAACAATGGTCGGAGATCCGGGGTTATGCAGCGTCTCGAGGCGTCAAGATGATGGGTGATATGCCCATTTATGTCGGCCAAGATAGCGTTGATGTGTGGAGCAACCAATCCCTGTTCATGTTGAATGATCAAGGCCTGCCCACTCGCGTCGCCGGCGTACCACCCGATGCGTACTCCGATACCGGGCAACGATGGGGCAACCCACTCTTCGACTGGTCTGCTATGGCAGCGGACGGTTACCAGTGGTGGGTTGAGCGCATCCGACGCTCGCTGGATCACTGTGATGCGCTGAGAATTGACCATTTCATTGCCTTTGCTCGCTACTGGTCAGTTGATGCCGAGGCAGAGACCGCCCTGGATGGGCATTGGGTACCTGGCCCTGGACGCGCTGTGTTCGATGCGATTCGCGCCGAATTGGGCCGACTGCCATTGGTCGCTGAAGATCTAGGCAGCGTTGATCAAACGACCATCGAACTGCGAGACAGCCTTGAATTGCCGGGCATGAAAGTACTTCAGTTCTCCTTTGATGCAGACGATAACAACCCGCACAAAGTTCAGAATCATCCAGAACTCAGTGTGGCCTACACAAGCACTCACGATAGCCCGACGGCGCGAGGCTGGTGGGAAACTCAAGGCGACGATACAAAGCGATGGCTTGATATTGGATCGGACGGAGAAAGCGCGTGTCGAACTCAGGTTGACGCGACCCTAGGCTCTCCCTCTTGTTGGGCAATTATCCCCCTACAAGATCTTCTGTGCCTGCCCAATTCAGCGCGTATGAACACGCCCGGAACCTGTGAGGAAAATTGGCTTTGGCGACAGGCGGAACGAGACCTGCCACTCGCCGTCGCAAGCGACGTTCGCAAGAGGATTAGAGCTGCAGGTCGATTGATTCCTCAAGCAGCCAGACCTGATTCGGCTCCAACCATCGCTGCAGGATCTCGCTCAAATTACAATGGTGACCGGATCGCCTACTTCTGTATGGAATATGGAATCAGCGCTGAACTGCCTATCTATTCGGGCGGTTTAGGGGTCTTGGCCGGTGATATCGTCAAAGCGGCCTCGGACCAAAACCGAGATTTCATCGCCATTGGGATGCTTTGGGGTGAAGGCTACTTTGTTCAAGATATCGACAGTGAAGGCCGCCAGCTACCAAGATATATTCCGACTCCAAGAACACGACTTCGCCCCACTGGTGTGACAGTCAACGTCAAAATCGGCTCTGAAGATGTCGCCGTGACAGCATGGCGCGTACTGCATTTGGGCAGTGTTGAACTCTTGCTTTTAGAACCTATTAATGAAGAGCATCGATGGGTGACGCAGCGGCTTTATGGGGGCTCCTCATACGATAGAGTGGCGCAAGAAGTTTTGCTTGGCGTTGGTGGTGTCCGTGTTCTTCGGGCCCTCGGAATTCCGATCGACGTCTACCACTTCAACGAGGGCCACGCGCTGTTTGCGGGCTTCGAACTGGTTCGAGAGTTCATGGAGCAGGGCCAATCTTTTGAAGAAGCCATTGCGTCCTCTCGTAAACAAACCATCTTCACGACACACACACCTGTGCCGGCTGGTAACGAAGTACACCCATTGAAGTTGTTGTTTGATGTGGGCGCCCACGTGGATGCCTTTAGCTGGGAACAGCTCGAAGAAATTGGTGGCGACCCGTTCCAAATGACACCAGCGGCACTCCGACTGTGTCGTCAAGCCAATGCCGTTGCGGAATTGCATGGTGAAACGGCACGTGAGATGTGGAAAGACATCGAAGGGGCCGCGCCTATCGTCGCCATCACCAACGGTGTACACATGGGTACTTGGCAGGATCCTGTTCTTGCTGGCCATTCGCGACGAGGCCATGGAGAAGCGCTGTGGGATAGGCACCAATTTCTGAAGCAGCAGCTCATCGACGAGATTCAAACTCGATTAGGCGTGACCATGGATGTCGATGTGCCACTGATCGGTTTTGCGAGGCGCGCTGCAACCTATAAGCGTGCAACGCTTCTTTTGAGAGACCGTGAATGGCTTCATTCCATGCTGTCTGAAAAGAAAGTCCAATTTGTCTTTGCAGGGAAAGCCCATCCCCATGATGTATTTGGCCAGGCTCTGATCCAAGAGTTAGTAAAAACAGGACAAGACTATCCAGGTCATGTCGTGTTTATACCCAACTACGACATGAATCTAGGTGCCTTGTTGACCAGGGGCGTTGATGTCTGGCTCAACAATCCCATTAGACCTAAGGAAGCCTCAGGCACATCGGGTATGAAGGCCGCCGCAAATGGCGTACTGAACTTGAGTATCCTGGATGGCTGGTGGGCGGAAGGTTGCCAGCATGGGCTCAATGGTTGGGGCGTTGGTGCACCACCGAAAGACGTGGACGCAGACCAGCATGATTATGAAGCCCTTCGTAATCTCATTGAGCAAGATGTATTGCCCGCCTATAGCAACACGGCGGCATGGGTTGAAATGATGCAGACCTCGATTTCTTCATCGCAAGTCCAGTTCTCATCCAATCGATGCGTACAGCGCTATTTTGACGAGCTGTACCACGTGGTGCAGAGCTAGCTTCAAGCTCAGTTGAATCAGCTAAAGAGTGCGTCTAGACCAGACCATTTCTGGTCAGGGCGCGCTCGAGCTGTAACCACCGCTGTTCGAGGCTGCCTGTATATCCAATCGACATACGAATGAGGCCTGGCCGAATGCCGGCTGAAGCCAACGCGGCTTCGTCCATCTCACTGGATGTCGAGCTTGCTGAGCACGACATCAATGTATCAAAATAACCCAGGCTCACAGCCATGAAGCCAAAGCCTTCCTCGTTTTGTAAATCGTCCATCAAGGCTTCTGCCCGTTCGCGGGTTCCTGCGTCGATGGTCAGCAGGCCACCAAATCCGTACTCGGGTCTGCCGATACGCGAAAACAATTGATGGTCAGGATGCGTTGGTAATCCGGGATATCCGACCTGGAGTCCAAGGGCTTCAAGGCGTTTGGCAAACGTCATGGCCCTCTTGGCATGCTCAATCATTCTGATGGGCAAATGAGGAATTCGAAGGCTTATGGAATGGGCGACCTGTGGATCCATCGTCGGACCAAGAATCATCAATGGACCAAGATGAAGATCCATCAGTGATCCGACAAAATCAGCCCGCCCACAGACAGCGCCCGCAATGAAGTCGCTGGCTCCATTGATGAACTTGGTGAGTGAATGAACAACGACGTCAGCGCCGTGTTCAATGGGCGACATGGCCAAGGGCGTGAATGTATTATCCACAACCAGTTGCGCACCTGCAGTGTGAGCGATGTGAGCAAGCTGCGGTATGTCTGCCACCCTAAGGGTCGGATTTGACAGTGACTCTGTGTACACCACTTTTGTCCTCGGGGTACATGCGGCCTTGATGGCCTCAGGGTTTTGCATATCGACAAAGGAGGTTGTAATTCCGCATTTCTTTGGGAAGAACTCTGCGAGCATCGCCCACGTTCCTCCATAGAGCGTATCAGACGCCACGACGTGATCCCCATGGTCTAAGAGACCCAGAAGAGCACTTGAGATGGCCCCGAGACCACTGCCCGTGCAATAGCCAGCTTCAGCCGCTTCCAGTGCGGCCAATTGTCGGCCGAGCACATAGACCGTTGGATTAAAGTGCCGACCGTAGAGAAAGCAGCCGCCCGCGTCCGGCCCCAGCCGCCCGTTAAAGATGTCCGGCATGGTACCGGCTTCCATGACCGTAAATGTGGTCGATGCCTCAATGGACATATTCACACCACCATGTTCGCCAAATTCATGGCGTAACGCAGCCAAGCGTTCGACTGGATCTAGAGCGTCACTAGACATAATTCCCCCCCAATGGACTCCGAAGCTCGCCGCCAGAGTCATTCTTAAAGAACTGCAGACGCGATACCCCCCGCGCCCATTGAGACACTAGCGAACCCATTGGCGAATACAAGTGTGATCGGTATCGAAAAGAATACGCCCCTCTCAGGACGGGTACATTACGGCCTAAAGAAGCCGTAGAGAGCGAAAGAGTAGAGTGGCTACCTGCGAGTAATTAAGCGCAGAGCCAGGCGGCCTTGTGGCGACCCACATGGCTCCATCAAATTAAAAGTCACGGCAAATATTTTGGTCATTGAGTTCAGCTGGCACGCAAAAGTCAGAGAAACCGCGAATATCGCAACAGGAAAATCCATCCGGACACGCTAGGTCGTCGTCGCATGGCAGACGACAGAAGCGATCATTGGGAAAGCCGTCACACTCTTCGCCAGGCTGACAGTCCGATGCATCGTTGCAGGGTGGTTTATCGTCCCAGCTTCTCCCATTGCCAGACCAACCGGTCGGGACCCGTTCACTGCCATCACCCCGGCATAGGTTGTCATCGCACAGCTGATTCTCACCGCAGTCATCTGAATTGAGGCACTCAACTTCAAGGCAAGCATCATCGATGCACAAGCTGCGCTCGCCTTCACATTGGTCATCATTGACACAGCCCACTTCAACGCATGCGTTGGACCGACATACGTTTAATGCCCCATCACAATCGTCATCAGCCTCGCATTCAAAACACTGACTGACGTCTTCGGCAGCACATGCGCGAACGGCACGGCCATTCCGATTCAGGTCTATGCAAGAGTAGCCATCGACACATTGATCATCTTCACAACTTGCGCCACAGTAGCGGCCGATTTCACCGCCACGCCCTCGGTACCGAACACACCAATAACCAGCCGGGCAATCCGCCTCAGTCTCGCATGCATCGCAGTTCGCGATATCTCTGCCCACACACTCGCCCGTCTCTGTGTTGCAAAAGCTGTCATCGTCGCAATCGACTCCTGCACATAGCTCTTCACAGACACCGGTCTCCACGTCGCAACCGCCCAAGGGACACGCCTCTCCATTACATGGACCAGCGTCGCAATCAGAACATTCGCAGCCCCCACGGTCACATTCGAAGGGATGGACCTGATTGAGGAGACGGAGACTGCAATCTGCTGGATTAAATTGGAGGACCTCCCACATGACGCGCTCGTCGTTCTCAAACTCAAGGGCACGCGGGCCAAACACACGCCGTACTTCGTCGCCACATTCGAAGGTCAGGGTGGCATCCCCCGGGCCGCGGAAGAGTTCTACACCCACAGTGTAGAGACCGGGTTCGGGGCTCTCCATACGAATGTCTTCACTGTTGCCGCTGTCTCCCCCAACTGCATCGCGGTTCAACCCTGGCAAAGCCCATACAGGTGACCGATTGTCATGGTAACAGTCGAGATCAGAGTCGTAGGTGCCACGTGGGTGTACGACATGAAGGTCTAAGTCGATCTCCTCGGCAGAGATCCACTCCAACCGGATTCGAATACGGTCACGCACATCATCGCAGGCATCGCCGATACCATCGCCGTCCAAATCCGACTGGTCCGCATTGGCAAGTTCTGGGCAGTTGTCACATGCATCCCCGACGCCATCGTCATCCCCATCATCCTGCATATTGGCTACACGTGGACAATTGTCACCGTCATTGGGTACACCATCATCGTCAAAGTCAGCGTCTTCGCAGGCGTCACCGATGCCATCTCCGTCCTCATCCGCTTGGTTGAAGTTTGCCTCCGCCGGGCAGTTGTCGCAGGCGTCTCCGGGACCATCATCATCTTGATCGGTCTGCCGTGGGTTGAAAGCCGTCACACAGTTGTCAGCATCATCAGCAATACCATCGCCATCTCTATCAGCGATGTCACACGCATCGCCGACGCCATCGTCGTCTCCGTCGACTTGATTCCCATTAGATACGTCTGGGCAGTTATCACATGCGTCGCCCAGTCCATCGTCGTCAGCATCCTCCTGGTCTGCATTTGATCGAGCAGGGCAATTATCGTCCGCATCGCGAACCCCATCTCCGTCTGTATCCTGACAAATCGCATCTTGGTCGGGGTTTGCATCAGTCGGACAGTTGTCGCAGCGATCTCCGACACCGTCATCGTCTTGGTCTCTCTGACTGTTGTTTGCATCTCGTGGGCAATTGTCTTCCGCATTGAGAATGCCATCCATGTCTTCATCACCGTCATCAGCCAGGTCGCAGACATCTCCAACCCCGTCACCGTCCTCGTCAGCTTGGTCAGGATTGGCGTCGTTGGGACAGTTATCGTCGTCATCTAAAACGCCGTCTCTATCTCGATCAGCGGGCATGGGCTGCCCGCCTGCGCCGCCTTGGCCGCCTGTCCCGCCGGTGCCGCTTTCAGCACCCGCACCGCCAACGCCGCCTTGGCCGCCAACACCACCTGTGCCACCGGCAGCGCCTGTGCCGCCTGTACCGCCGGTAGGTCCGTTTCCACCGTCAGCCCCCGCACCGCCGGTACCGCCTTCAGCACCCGCACCGCCGACACCACCTGCCCCCATACCTGTGCTCGAATCAGCCTGCACGGAGCCATCATTTTCCGAATCAGCACCCGCGTTCGAATCTTGAATACAACCACTCATAAGAAAGGTAGAGATGCATGTTGCAAGGAGAAATAAGACGGTGTTTTTTCGCATTGGTATCCCTATCAAACGGCGCGTATGACGCGTTGAAACCACAAACGCAGCCGCCATTTTTAACAATCGATGTTCACATCTTGGCTCGACTTGCCTATTGAACGCCAGAGCCAATTGAAGATTGAGCGTGGAAAGGCACGGAAAAACCGTATTTCACGGTTAATTGGTGCTGGGAACCAAATGGGGATGACGGCCCTCTTAGGTCAAGGGACCGTCTTACATAGGCAAGATGAGAGCTCGGCATTCGCATCTAGCGATATGGCCCATTAGACCAACGAGCGCTTACTGAATGGTATCGAAGGCAATGCTGATTTGCAGATAGCTCGGGGCCCCAATCAGCCGCTGCAAATAAATCTGTTGTAGACGAAGCCCAAAAAGATCCAGTGACTCTAGGTCGATAATTTGACTGATAGCGCTATCCAGGCCCGACGTGATAAGACCGTCTACAATGGATTGCATGAAGTTCGAGAAGACCTCTTCTTGCAGAGGGACAATTGGCGCTGAAATGACCTCGAAGTTTAAATCTGTTTGCGCCATAAGCGTGAGCGCTAAGCCATCAATGCCCGGCGTCGCAGTGATGTCACCAGACACTTCAAACACGCCCCACTCTCGAGCATTACCCTGCATATCCGTCGCCGATAGATAAATCCTCAAGGCGCCGATGCCCAAATTCAGATCGAAACTCTGGGGATCACCGAAGCGAACTGTCGGCTGTAACAGTGCTTCAGTCCTGACCGAGATTGGACTATCGGGTCCAAAGGTGTCGAGTAACGCAGGCGCAGCGGCACCAGCGAGCACACCCATGGTCAAATTGGCCGTCGGAGACTCTGGATCTCGTCCGTCGAAGACAGTGTCGAGGAGAGCGCCCCGCCAGACATGAGCCAAGAGATGATTAAGAATATCAACGCCCACATTAAGCGACACATCATGGGGACCGGTGGTTGGAGCCGAACTGCCACCCGCTTGCCAAATACCGGGCGCGTCCTTGACGGGCATCACGCCGGTGATGCGCCCAGATGCAGCGGCTGTGGCCATTTCAGGCGTCACACTTAAATCACGCAGCTCAAAGTTTAAGCCGACGGGTGTACCCAGAACATCGATTTCTCTGTTTAACAATTCAGCTTCGACAATCGTTTGCACTAAATAGTCATCGAGCAGACTGAGTAAACCATCTTGAGCAAGGGTCCGAATCAAGGGCTCAAGAATGCCCTCGAGTGTTTGGAACGCACCTTCGAGTTCGAGCTCGAACTCCGTCAGATTGAGTTGTGGATTCCGAATTTCCGCACCAAAGGCACCCATCGGATCCTGGACGATGAAAACATCCGCAATCAGCTCAGCCGAGTTTGCCCTCGCCACCCCCCTGACGCGTGTATCGATTCCGAAAACGGCGTAATTGTACGTGAAGCGAATCGCAAGACCCGAGAGGATGACTTGCGCTCTTACAAAACCGTCGGCCAGATTCAAGTTCACATCGATGTCATCATAGAGCACTTCATTGATTTCAAGGTCTTCATCATCCTGGGTGCCTGAAATGACCTCTTCTTGGAACAGCATCCGAGCCGTAGGCCCCTCGAGAGCTTCACTCAACCGCTCGAGAGCGCTCGGGTTAATGATGGCCGATAGGGCCGATCTAACCTCTGCATCCCATGGGATATCAGCCCCCACAAGAATCGTTCGGCGGGTCGCATCGTAAATGTCTGGTGTTGCCTCAAAACGGACATCGATATGTTGTAGCCCGCGAGTCAGTTCCACCGGTGACTCAAATCGGCCGTTCTCATTGAAGACAATCTGCACCCCTCCGATTGTTAGTCGACCTAATGGCGATGCGTTTAGAACTTGCCCCCGTACGGATACGGTGCGCTGCATCGGCTCGTAGAACTCGCCTGACTGTGGGCTTTCTATAACAATTTCTGGCGTTTGAATAACCGGCATTGCATCGGGCTTGAGCATGTCTGGCGTGGCCCGCTGTGCATCGGCACCAGCGTCTGCTGCAAACATGACCGCGTTTGGAGCACTCGAATCATCACACCCGATGCTGACCCCGGCTAAGACCCAGAGTAAAAGCCCGCATCGCGTCATAGTCCCGCCAAAAAATTTCGGTATCACAGTCGGTGTCTCCGTATTTGTGTGGCGCGAGTTTAACAGATCTTGGCCATTTAAATAAATCATTCCCATCGCAAGAGACTAAAACTGCCATGTAATCAATCGAACCGATCTGACTGAGCGCGACATACTTTGTATATCGAGGGACCTGAGGTGTCCTCGATCTCGTGCCCGACCCATTTGAATGCCGCTCAATTATTCGATTCGAAAGATGTCTATCGAATCCGTGAAGCCTTTCACTTCCACCACCTCTGCTTGAGCCATGGCGACCGAATGCGAGGCGAAGGCAGCGGCATGCGCCTCATACAGCTGACTGGGTATAACCAGCTGCCCCGGCTTTGCGAGAGAACAGAGACGGGCTGCAAGATTCACAGACGGGCCAATGACAGTATGCTCCATTCGCGACTCAGAGCCCATATTCCCCATCACAACCGGGCCAAAGCTCAGGCCAATGCCAATGTGAACTGGTTGCGTCGCAGACTCGTTTAGTTTAGCGACCTCGCGAAGTATGTTTTTCGCGCAGCCAATGGCGCGATAGGTCGCATCCTCGCCTTCGAAGATAACGAGTACGGCATCACCCATGTATTTGTCTATGGATCCACCGAAATCACTGACAATTTCGGCTTGTAGCCTAATGTATTTATTGATCAAGGCGATGGTATCGGCCGGTTTGAGTTTCTCGGCCAATGCGGTAAACCCTCGGATATCTGTTTCCATGATCGCGACATCGATGTCTCGGGCCTCGGTTAGCTCGACTTGTTCGGCACCCGCGTCAAGAACGCGGGCGATCATCTTCTGGGTATGTTCTGGTAAAAACTTAAGCATTTCAGACCTCTCCTGCAAATGCTCCAGGGCGACGTTGATTGAGCGCCCTAACTGCTCTAACTCGTCGGCTGTATCGAGCCGTACTCTGACGCTAAAGTCGTTTGAGTTAAGGGCCATTGTCCCCTTCATTAATTCTCCAATTCGATTGGCTAGCTTATTTCGCAGAATCGAGGAAAGAAACATAATGACCAGCAGAATTAAAATTGCAAAACCAACGAGATACCGAGTTTCTTCGCGGAGTGTTTCCAAGTATTCAGCGAGCCGAATATCGGCCTGCAACAAGGCGACAACTCGACCATCGGCATCCTTGATGGGGGCAACACCGCTAATAAATGTGCCATGGTCGTCTTCAAATAAAGGTGACTCGACAGCCTGTCCGAGCAATGCTTGCTCATACAGAGCCATAATCTTCTCAGGTGGATCGTAAGTATCGCCGATAAATGTTCGCTTTTGAAGCATCACGACGAAGGCATATCGACCGTCTTTTTCTGGCGAGGGTCGCAAGATATAGATTGCATCTTCTGCCAAACCGTTCAGTTTCCGAATGCTTTCCAGGGTCTTTTGGGCGCTTAAAAAGGCGGATTTCGCTGCATCAGTATTTGACTGAACCTGGATTAAGCTCCCACCATCGATCAGGGGCGCGGCATTGACGGCAATCGTTCTGAGTACCTCGGAAAACCGCTCCACAAGTTGCAGCCGATCACGCTGATGACTTCTGTAAATAACCCCAGAGACCAGAGCGATGACCACCACCATATTGATGGCGCTGAAACGGAAAACGAAGGAATTGTACCAACGAACACTCCGTAGTGATTGTTTTCGCATAGTCTTCCTCGATTGCCGCGCACAAAAACCGGGCCACCAATATGCTGTAAAACGTGGGAAGTTAATAGAGTCATCAAAATTGATTCAGGAATGCTGAACCCAATCGATCTACACCTAGGGCACATAGGCCTTCAAATGGGGTCGGCAAACCACCTAAACTGTTACAAAAACTTAACCTTCGACCAAAAACCAACCGATCGTATGTTTGGCTCAATTCTTGAATAAGAGGGGATGGACACTTTAATGAAGGAAATCAAACCATGAGATTCAAACTCTGCGCTTGCCTCATCATCTTGGGTCTGACCACAGGCTGCCTCGATTTGACCGATGCTCATTGGCTTTTCTAAGATCCCCAATGCCGATCCCTATGAGCTAATTTGAAACTTTTAGTAGCGTATCGTCTACGGCCATCGACTACAATATCGAGGGTTTATGGGGCTCTATTTCGATTTTCGCCTCTTCAAGTCGTCATCAGGCCCAAAATTAGGCTATGATACTCGCATTTGGTCTCTGGAGTCGACTGGCCTGTGATATCCGTGCGCGCTATTTCACTCCTGCTCCTCGCACTGGTACAGGCCTGTACTGAGGATGGGCGGTCAACATTTCAAAATGGGCCAGACGATGCAGCCCGACAACAGTCACATCTAGATGGTGCATACACTGACGTCACAGGCATCGATGATATGTTCACTCCTAGACTGGATGCATCGAACCCAATGGAGCTCGACGGGACACCAGACGGTAGAGTGACACAAAGTGATGCGGGCACTGACATAGGACACGATGGGACGATCCGTCGAGACGCTGAATCTGAAGACCCCTGCCTACACTCGAATGGCCCCTGCGCTGTGGACGCAACGTGTCGGTTATCCGCGGGCCAATGGAGCTGCCAATGCAACGACGGTTATGACGGCGATGGAGTACGCTGTGATGATATTGACGAATGTGATCAAGGCGTATCTCCATGCCCCGCAGACGCAGCATGTGAGAACACGTTCGGTGGTTTTGAATGCCTCTGTGGGCCGGGCCTCAGCTTCGATGACGGTCGCTGCCAAGATATCGACGAATGTGCAACGGATAATGGCCTGTGTGGACCGCCCGAACATATTCGATGCGTCAATCAACTCGCAGCTCTGCCTGAATGCCAAGATATCGATGAATGCGGCGAACAGAACGGTGGATGCGGGAACCCTGAATTCGTGACGTGTCTAAACGAATACGGCCGTGCGCCAACGTGCGAGTTGGTCGACTATTGTGGCCGTGACAACGGCGGGTGTGGTGATCCGCGCTTTTCTGATTGTGCGAATCAACCAGATCGACGTCCCGTTTGTGAAGACATCGACGAATGCCTGAATTTTAATGGCGACTGCGGCGCTGCTGGCGCTGTGCGGTGCATTAACAACCTGTCTGCCCCACCAACTTGCGAAGACATCAATGAATGTGAAAACGGACCTGTCGCGGCAGGCTGCGCTTTAAACAGCACCTGTATCAACGTATTTGGAGGATTTATTTGCCAATGCCAGGATGGCTACCACGGAGACGGCCTTGCTGGATTCGGGTGCCGAGACCATGATGAATGCTCAGCAAATAATGGCGGCTGCGATCAGCAGTGTGTGAACCTCCTCGGTTCATTCCAATGCCAATGCGATCCAGGTTTCACCTTGCAGCGGGACGGTCGGAGCTGTGCGGACAGGCCAACATGTACAGACAATGTACTCAACCAAGAAGAAACAGATATCGACTGCGGAGGCCCAAATTGTGCGTCCTGTGTCGTGGGTTCCCGCTGCAACGAGACGCCGGACTGCGCGCAGGCGGGTCCTGATTGCCAGGCCATCTGCGACGTTGGATTATGTACTTTGGTCTGCGAACGACCGAATTGTCCAACTCCAGGCAATGCGTCCATCACATATTGGTCTCTTAATGTCGCTCAATGCAACGACGCCCTCGCCGGGGGCCGCTTGGAATGCGGTCCGCAAGACAGACAATTTAACACATCCTGTGGCTGTGGATGCGCACCCAGTGACTTCATCTTACCCTGTGCCCCCGAGCAATGGAGTTGCCGGGACAATCAGTGCATTCCCAGAATGAATCGATGCAACGGCCAGGCTGATTGTGCTGACGAAAGCGACGAAATAGCCTGTTTTAATCAAGGCCCCTGTCAAGAAGGGCAATTTCGATGTGATAGTGGCGAATGTTTAGACGCACCGCTCCTCTGCGACGGGCAACCCCACTGCGAAGACAACAGCGATGAATTTCCCGATCGGCTCTCTTGCCCCCAAATCTGTCGACCGCTCGATGACTGTAACTTGGTCTGCCCCGATGGGTTTAATGCCGATGAAAATGGTTGCGAACAGTGTACGTGTCGCTTGTCTGACTGTCCCGATGAAGCAGACCCAACTCTTGAAATCATACCATTCGGCTTTAGTGCAGAAGATTGCGTAGACGTCCCCGGCTGGTTCGAGGTCAATGATCTATTCGAAGTGGCCACCCGGATGGGCTGTCCGCCAACATTCTCAGTTTACGAGGGTGAATGCGGATGCGGTTGCTATGGTGTGCGATGATGACGCTGTCTCATCCATGTATGGGCACGCCCGCACCGACGTTATCTAACCTAAACCCGAGAGAGTCACTTAAGTGCAACCTAATCCTAAGGGACGCGGAGTCATTTAAATCCATGGTAAGCCTGCCGTAGTTTTGTTATCAAATTTCAGGAATTTGAAACATAGATTGAACAGTTGGGTAGGCATAGACGTTATAGGACGCGCGGATTGGAGCCGCGAAGGAGTATATAACTTGATGCGAGGCAGAGCTAATCGATGGCAGACTATAAGTTTGACATGCCTATCAGTCACCGCGCTGGCTGCGGTTGCCACAGCACAAGTCCATGTCGTGCAATCTGGCGAATACTTTGGCAAGATCGCCCGCGATAATGGCTGCAGCGTTGGGCAACTACTTCAAGTCAACCCGAAGCTCAAAAACCCAAACCGTATCTATCCAGGCATGACTCTCAAACTGGGCTGCCAAAACGTCAAAGTCGACCCCGCCAAATCAAGTCGTACGCGGGGGTCTGCTCGAGGTTATAAAAAAGCCCGTTTGGACACGAAACGCTTAGAGAAAATGATGCGCGCTCGCGGCTTTACTCCGCCCCATCGATTCAGGGGGTTGATCATAGAATATGAGTTAAATTCAAAGAACCAGGTGGTCAGCGAACGTGCCTTTGATTGGAAGGGACTCAGTATACAAGCTGGCGGATGGAACGCGGCGTCAAGTATCAAGTTTTTTGCTGCAATCGCGGCTTTAGAGCGGATCCAGAAATGGGGTTTCCCGGCGGAGGCATGGGTCACATTTCACCACTCGAAGACAGGTAAGAAGACAAATTGTCTCATCCGGCGGAAGAACTGTACTGTCCGTGAGTTAGTCGACGAAGCGCTCATCGAAAGCGATAATATTGCCTACGACCGGCTCGTCCAATTGGCTGGTTATGCCTATCTCAATGGCAACCTATTACATCCAAGAAGAGGCATCAAAGGTACGGGCTTACACGGACCCTATGCGCGGTCTAAATGGATTCCCCTAAGTGGTGTTCGCAGCTTTCGAGACAGCCCCAAGATACAACTCCGACATGGCAAGAAACGAAAAACAATTCCAGCGAAGCAATACAAAAGGGGCAAACGCGGACAATATCACTGCCCTTGGGGTGGCACGTGTTCGACCCTCATGGATTTAGCCGAGGGTATGAAACGCCTGTTAATGGACGGCAAGCAAATCCCGAAGCGAGAGCAGGTCCGCCTGACGCAAGAGAACCGAAACCTCATTGGCCGTTCCATGGGGATCTACAATCGAAAAGATCAAAGACGACGCGGGATGCAATTTGTCAACGCGCTTAGAAAAGCCTTTAAAAACCCAAAAGTCCGCATGTTTCATAAGCCTGGCTACGCGGGAAAGTGGTTTAGCGACGTGGTCTACGTCTACCTGCCCCGTTCAAAGCGGCGTTGGATCGTCGCGGCTGCTGGTTACCCGGGCCGTCGAACCTTGACGCAAGCCGGCCGCGTTATGGGTGAAATCATCAAAAACCCCGACGCCTTTAAATGATGACTTTGTTGAACGGCAAAGCGACTATCAACAGACCCGTGGAACGTCTGTAGAACGCTGGGCCAACGGTAGACGCTGGCTCTGCTCAACTTGACAGTCTACCCCTTTGAGCTATTAGTGAATGACATATGGATAAAGGAGCCAACATGCAGGGAGTCTTAATTAAAAGCATTTTACTGGCCCTGACACTGTCTATCGGTGCCTTGGGTGCCCATGCACAGACGGGCGATCCGAGCGCAATGCCTCATCATCCGGTCGTAAAATCATTGCGAGCAATCACGCCTGATGAACTCGACATCAAGCTCGTAAACAACATTCATTATGTTGCATCAGACGAAAGCCATCACCATCTTTTTAAAAAGGACATCGATGGGTTGGGTGGTGCCTTCATTGGCATAGGAACCAACCAGAATTACACTATGTTGCCCTGGGCGAAACCCGACTTAGCGATCATGATGGATTTCGACCAAATGGTCATCGACGTCCATGAACTCTATCGATTGGCCTTCCTTAATGCGGAGACACCGAAAGAATTCATGCAGCTTTGGTATGCCCGTTCAAAGAAGACGTTCCGGTCGCTGATCAAGGCATCATGCGGAGATGACAAAGCGAAAGCCAAACGGTTGAGAAAAGCCTATCGATACTCTCGTTCACGTATTGTGAAGGCACTTAAAAGGACTAAGAAGACGCAAAGAAAGAGTCGCACCAATAGCTATCTAGGCATCCAGTCTGAGTATGACTACATCGTGAAAATGTTCAAAGAGGACCGGATTGTTTTTGTCCGAGGTGACCTGACCAAAAATGGCGCGATGAAAACCATGGGCGAGGTGCTCAAAAAACATGGACAGGTCGTCCGTGTCTACCACCCATCTAATGCAGAGCAGTATTTCCCCTATACCCAAAATTATCGTAACAACGTCCGCAGCTTGCCTCACGATGCACGTTCAAAGGTCGTACGCACGCGTGCTTGGGCAAAGTTTGTTGAACTCACCCCTGATGAAGTTTTAGAGATGGAGCAAAAGCTCACCGATGGAAAGATAAAACTCAAACCAAACGCACCGGAATTAAGGACACCACCCAAACGCAAGGAAATCTACTACACTTACGCAGTACAGACACAGGCCGACTTCCTCAAATGGCTGGGCCTTGAGAAGACCAAATCGGTTCGCGATATGCTGCCATACAAAAGTCGAGTGGAATATAAGCGATACGAAATCGGATCGCCTAATTGATTAAAACACCGCACATTATCGCTCAGCAGCCATGTGCTTGCCCGACCGGAAATACCGTCTCTTTTATTCTACTCTGTATTTGCATAGCGTCCCCATCGTTGGCGGACGTACCTCCGCCTCCCCCACCCGGTAGCGTCGTAGTACCCATCATTGAGACCGTGCGTAGTGACGACACACGGGAGACCATTTCCCAACGAACGGGCTGCCGATGGACGCGTCTAGCCCGATTCAACACATGGCCAAAGACGTTTAAATTAAAAGCGGGCCTGTCCGTGCGAGTCCCCAGCGACTGTGTTCCACCAAAATCCTCACCAAAAATCCAGGGATTCGAACCATGCCAATGGCAGCGTAAACAGGTGAATCACACGATCCTAAAGTCCACTTTAGACCGGCTTGGCTTCAAGCCACCCGCTCAATTCCGTGCGCTGATCGTAAAGACAACCTTAGGTCCGAAGAGACAGAACATCGCGTCACAGCGAATCTTTGATTATGACCGACGCTCATACAGTCTTAAGTGGAACCCAGCCTCTACAGTCAAAATTTTCTCAGCTGCGGCAGCTGCTGAGAGATTAGAAATGCTCGGGGTCTCATCACGGGCTAAGATCACGTTTCACTACGATCGGAAAACAGTCACTCGCAGCGTACGCGGCCTGTTCCATGATGCGCTGCACAGGTCCGACAATGTGGCGCATAATCAACTTGTGGAAGTGGCTGGTTTCAGGCTGCTCAACGGACCTCAAGGTACAATGGGTCGTTTGGGTCTTTCGGATACACAAATCATGCGTGCGTATGCCATTTCCTCTTGGAAAAAACTTGGACGTCGCTCATCGCTCAGACAATCGCCTAAACTCAGCATACTGGGTTCCGATGGTAAACGGATCGAATTACTCGCTGCTCGAGACGATAACGCGTACCCATGTCGTAAAGCCGCATGCACAACGCCGAGTGATTTGGCAAAAATGATGTGTAAAACAGTACTTCATGAACAATTACCGCCAGAATCAAGGCTTCGATTGTCAGCTGACCCGAGCAAAGAAAACTCGCTTCTTAGCCTTTTTCGCCAATGCCTTTTCAGCCAGTGTGGCGGACGATATCGACGCCGGCCCTCGTCAATCACGTCGTTGAGGAATCGCTACTTTCATGAGGACCAAGACTATTACATCTATCGAAAGGCAGGGTACTCACTTGGATGGCGTAGCGAAAACATCGTGATCGAAGACTTAAAACTAAAGGAATTCTGGACCATCACCATCGCCGCTCACGGTGGTAAAAATGGTCGAGTCGCACGGAAAATACTCGATCCTGCAGTCGATTACATCGCTCGAATCATCTCAGAAGGTTGGCTTTAGTCTGCCAGGGGGTCGACACGGCGAATCAGAGTCCAAGGCTTCACTCTGACTCGGGTGATACAGGACCAGATCCACATCGGTTTTTAGGAAGACTAAATGGCAATGATAGAACGATGGCTTGCAGGCTTTTCTTTACGGAGACAGTTTCTGTATACATGTCTTCCGCTAACTCAAAACTGATCTGATATTGTCCGGGCGATGGCAGATAGCGCCGGTAATAGCCCCCGGGACAACGACTGGTCCATACCTCATCATTGGGTGGCTGCATCCCATCGATTTTAATGGGAATACTGACGGGATATCTGTCCTTGTCCAAAATCCGGATGGCCAGCGAGGGTCCGTCTAGAAAACGTGTGATCAATCGTCGCCAACTGGGCCGCATGTATTCAATAATGTCGGCGCGTCTCTGACGGCTCGACGGCGGACCGATCGCACCTTCCACGAGCAGGGCAAGTGTCCCGTATTTATATCGATGCCAGTCCTGATCAACCCCATCCACTGGATACAAGTTACGCTTGACCCGAAACTTAATTTTCTGTGGATGGCGTCCCAGTATCTTCGCCAATTCAGACGCAACCCGCCACGCTTCATCCAATTTTGGGTTCTTTAGCTTTTCAATCGTATACGGGGAAAGAATTGCGATGGTCCCCGTGTGATAGGAGACCGAGCCCACGAAAGGATAGGTGGCTGCCAGCTTCATCATGGCCTGGGTTTCAGGTTCTGACGCTTCTTTGGTCCCGCGATAATAAGCAGAAGACCGGCTTGATCGACTGCCTCGCTCACCAAAGGCCCCCCAGCGAACGGGGTAATTACGATTGAGATCGACGCCACTAAAACGCCCTTTCTTCTTGTGCGTGGCACGTCCGTTCTTGCGACCGATCGCCTGGGATACATGGAGATGGCGCTCCAATCCATCAGGATTAACGAGCGGAACGGCCAGCACGGTGCTGTCTCTCAAAATGCGTGCGTACTCATCGGATGGCGTCGTCAGTAGTTCATTGATGGAATCGAGGAGAAATAATACGGACATGGGCTCATTGCCATGATGTCCTGAGTTCAGTAAGAACGCCGGTTTCTCCTCGTGTTTCGGCCCTCGTTCACCGATGGCTAAACCAAGAATCTGTCGGCCTTCATGACTCTTTCCCAATGAGACAAGCTTTGCTTTTTCTGGGTACTTTTTAGCCCAAAGTTTGAGCATTTGATTAATCTGCGCCGCATTGTACATCCGTCCCACGGGAAATGAGGCGGGTAGCGCCTCATAGATGTGGCTTTGTCTCGCTCGGTACGCGTCGTCGACATACATCCAAGGTGGCCGCGAGATAAAATTCTTAAATCGAAGACCCGTGCAATGCATCTGTTCAATTCCAACCGGATCCGTTCGAATCGTGAAAGGCTGTTTGTGTAGAGCGCAATCAGTGCTTTTACAGGACTTATCTGGCTGAGGCGCCTTTAATATTGTGACATGGTCTGGCCATGGGTTGGGGACAGGACGAGTCACCTCGGCGAACACCGAATGACCAGGATGAGGACGGTTGAGTTCGTGACACAGCGGGCGATAAGTCAACATCCCAAATCGAGTGGGTGTAGGGGCTGTGCGATCCACCAAAAAACCAAATACGCCATTTCGCTTTCTGAGCTGAACGGCATACAATTCGCCGCTGCATGCCCCCGTTTTCGAGTTGTACACTTGGACCATGGCGGTGTCGCCCATGAGCGTGAGGATGAGCTCTTGGTATGGATGCGCAAATGCGCGTCGCATTTTCATTCCACGGCTCAACTGTCGGAATCGTCCGTTTTTGACTCGCTCAAGCCAGATGTAGCGCCCGCTCACACGGACGGCATAACCAGAAGCCACCGTCTTCTTGTCTGCCTGCATGCGCGCTCTGAATAAAAGCCGAAAGGCAATATTGCGTGTCCGCTTTGAAAAACGCATGCGGACTTGCCCATCGGTCATCCGGCCGATCAGATAATGCCCCTCCTTGGCGGGCCGAAGACCGCCTTTACCCATTGGCCAATTGCCCCGTTGCAGTCGCCGCCACGGCTTTACAAGGGGCCCCAAAAGGTCGATCTCAAGGCCATCGTTATGAGATGGAAGGATTTGTGGTTCCACAGTGCCTGAGCCGCTATCTGCGTGAACAGGCGCGGTCAGGGCGAGAAGTGATAAGACTATGAGGACACGTCGCTCGAGGGCAACATTAAGCGTGGACATGCCGCAAACGCCGCCAACCGAAATGGAGGAAATAAGCCAAAGCGAGAATGATCAAACCCACCACCGGATACCAGGAGCCTTGCTTACCCTCAAAGGCTTCGAAAAGCTTAAAACCGATCACCCCCAAGTTAATTGTCAGATACAGGATCGGCATCAAAGGATAACAGAATGAGCGATACGGACGGTAACGGTCGGGATCGTCACTCCTCAGCTTAATCAATGCAATCACTGTCAAACTGCCCGTAATGAGCATGGCCAAACCCGTGAGTTGAATCAGTTGCTCAAAACTGCCCGTCAAGATAAGACCCATCGCCCAGATGGCCTGCGCCCAAAGGGCATTCTTCGGTACTCCGTCCCGTTCGCCATCGGCTAGTTTAGACCAGAAAACCCCATCCTTAGCCATGGCGTAAGCGATGCGCGCGCCTCCGCTGATGGTGGCATTCAGGGATGCAAGTAGCGCGCAGGCGACGAGGAGAGCAACGATGGATGCGCCATACGGGTGAGCGAGTTCTTGAGCCACTCGCGTCCCGGCCTCTCCGGCGCTGCTCAGGCCTGAAAGACCGAGGACATGAATAAAGGAACAACAAATCAGACCGTAGAGAACGGTGACAAAAAGCGTACCACCGACAAGCGCTCGTGGAACGGTCCGACCCGGGTTCTTCACTTCGCCGGCGATGTAAATAACTGCATTCCAGCCAGAATATGCGAAGTAGACGCCAAGGTATGCCGCCGTTAGATCACTCCACGGTACATTTGGTTTGACCTGCTCGACAACGATGGCTGGTTCAGTAGTCGTCAAAATATACAGGGCGAGACCGCTCAAAACGACAACAGGGATCGTCGTTAGAAAAACCTGGACTGCCGACCAGTTACGGGCTCTCGTGGTGTTAAGCAAGGTGATAAAAAGGACCAAAAAGATGGCGCCCACCTGTGAACCCGAAATAGATATGAACCCTAAATCAACCGCCGTCTTGGTCAGATCGGTTCCCACTAAAGCACTGATTTGAAAATTCCATAAGGGCACAGCTACGGCTGCGATCGAACCACCGAAAACGCCCACAAAGAGCACACAGCCTGTTGCAAAAGCAACTGAGGATCCGAAAGCCTGTCTTTGAAATGCAAAGTCCCCCCCCGCTTTAGGGTAGGCCGATCCGAGTTCAGCAAAGCAATCCGCTCCCGCAAGAGCGACGATGCCTCCAAAGAGCCAAACGCCGAAGAACACGCTCAAATTTTGAGTGAGACCAGCAATTTCAGGGGGAATGATGAAGATCCCGATACCCAACATCGAGCCGACGACGAACGAGAGCGCACCAAACATGCCCACACTGCGCTTTTCACCAAACACAGCTTTAGCGCTGCGCTGTTGTTCTACTCGTGCCACTGACGTACTACCCTTATGACTAATCGGTCTATCTCTCTCACCTACACCATCTTTCGGCTTCTGTCATCTTCATGCCATTATTTCGAAAGCAAATGGTCGACGGTGAATCTCTGTTCTATCGTTTTAATTTCCGTGCCTTGCGTCCACGACGCGCCCGTCTCCAACGAGCCCAAGCCTTTTTATTACCACCTCGGCATTTGGCCGGATAGATTTTGCCCAGACCGATGTACTGGCTTACATCGACGCGTACATTTCGCTTATTTTCTATGTCAATGTGGACATGGGGCGCCGAATGCATAATGGCGGTCGACCCCAAAATTCCTATCTCTTCTCCTGCTTCTAAAACATCACCGCGCTGCAGGTCGGGCCTGACGGCGGCCAAATGCATGTATCTGACTTTGTATCCGTCCAGCTTGGGGTGGATCGCTTTCGTCACAATGAAGACACCTGTCTTGGCCGTCCCCAAATTCCGCGTGAATGGGTAAATCGTCCCATAGCCGTCAACCTCGAGCTGGGTTGGAACAAGATAACCACCTCGAACTTGAGGCTTGCCGACGCCCACCACGCGTTGACCAAACTTTCTAGGATCTGTTTCCGGAGTCCCAATAAAGTAAATCTTTGCTTTCACTATGGCGTAGACCTTGTCGCCTACACCACCCATGGCGTTCGTCCCACCAATATCAACGCCTTGGTGCCGGCACTTTTCTGAATCGAACCCGCGCATTGGACGCATTTTATCGAGGGGATAAGCAAATCCTGGCGAGGGTTCGTCCCACGCCAACTTAAGCTGAGTTCGACTCACAGCGGTGTCAAAACTCAATGCCTTCGACCGACGGGCCGTCGTCAGCCGACTCTCGCGTGGAGGCCGACCGAATCGCGCAAATGATGAACTTCCGTTGCCTAAGGTTTTAACGGAACGAATGTCGCTTTCGATTCGCTTTCGCAACTCCGCCTTGTTGAGCGATTTGGGTTCTGCATACGTAAGCCCTGTGCTCACGTACAAGAACGCTGCGATAGAGAATGTGATTGAAATACGCATGGGGTACCGATCCATCTAAAATCTCATTTTCGACGCGCGGATACTGCCAAAGTCGCTACCGACAGTCAAGCTTTTTGGGTAACCCTCGATCCGCAAACCCAATTGGCACAGTGAAATTCGCCCAAAGCATGACATTGGAAACGTGATTATAAGCAAGCGGATCACTCCTTAGGCTTTGAGACAAGCGCTTGAGCTTCCTCTAGTGAGGCCGCACATCGAAACCCAAAGTGATGATAGGGTTTATTACGGGGAAAATGGGGGCGTCGAGTCCACGAAGTCGCACAATTTTCAGGCCAATACCATGATCCTCCGCGAACCACTTTCTTAGTATAGCCTTGACATTTCTTTCCCGGATCTTGACCTCCACAGGGTCCTTTTGGGTCCTGCCCGCCACAAGATACACCACAGGTTTCCCAGTCTTTAGAATACCAGTCGGCTGTCCACTCTTCAGCATTGCCAATCATATCGTAGAGTCCATAACGACCCGGGGGACGGCTTTTGACCACCAGTGTTCGACCCTTACGAGGACTAGGCGCCTTCTTGTTAATGCCGCAACTTCGACCTTTTCTATCCTTGATGACCGCGCGCTGACAATCAGCTTTTTGATCGCCCCAGGGATATAATTCACCTCGTGTACCTCGGGCAGCTTTCTCCCACTCTGCCTCAGTCGGAAGGTGTTTACCCATTGCCTTGCAATAATTATGGGCTTCATACCAGGTCAAGCCAACCATTGGCTGTTGGGGGCGATTATAATCGTTATAAGCCGGTCTGCGTCGGCGGCATACGCCCGTCTTAACGCACGCTTGATAGGCTGCATACGTCACTTCCGTCTGGTCCATATAGAAGGTTGTCAGACTAATTTTAGACACTGGACGGTGGTTCGGCTTTTGAGCTGGAATCCGCCTGACTTCGCCCTGCATACAGGTCCTATGGGCCTCAGAGCCGCGGATAAAGCTGCCCTCAGCAATGCAAGACATACCGGGGATATCCGCCGATAGGCAGTCATCCGAACCCCGTGCATCGTCCTGCGCGTGACTGATTGAGTAGATAGCAATCACGGCTATGAAAATGAAATAATGGAAAATCTTGCGCATGTACTCGCCCAATTGTTTCAGCCAAACTAAACGCGGCAATAGCAGAATTATTTACTTAGACATGTTGCAGACATTGAATATGCCCAGGGACCGTCTCAAAAATTTGGCCCAAGCGCGTCTACTCACCGTTGCTGGTGTGGCAATCTAAAGCCAAGTTGCCTTTCGAATGGCTTCATCGACCCGACGTGAGATCGCGTCCCTCGAAGACCAGTACGACCTTCCCGCTTCCGTCTTTTCATCACTTTCTTGACCCGTTTGTCCAAGGCATAGCCCCATTCGCTACGAACCATATCTTGAAGTGGGAAATCGTTGACGACGGTCTGACAACTTGGCGTGTCTCTTGTCTCGTATAGTCCTCGAATGAACGACTTCATGTGTGATAGGGATGACCCGTATTCGTGGAGAAGTACGATATATGACTTGCATCTCTTGCGCAGACGCTTTCCAAGGGATTGGCGCAGTCCTGCCGATCTGGTCCAAGAGTCGAGACTGTGTTGATGCCAGAGAACAGGTGGCGCCAAGCCTGCTCGTGCGAAAGTGAGCTGGACATCGGCGAACCCTGTGCCGTCACCGCCTGGCAAACGACCGTACTTAATCTCAACCGATTCTCCTGCCATCCAGTTCATAATCCATCTGAATGCCTCGACATCGTCGATCACTTGGTCTGGNTCCCAATTGACCAAATGCGCTTTGACNCCAGTGCCATGAGACATTGAGTGNTAGGCAACGAGATGCCCACCATCGATAACACGNCGAACGACAGCTTTCGCNGCGCCGAGGTTCCGGGCTGCCGACATNGCCACGCTGCCTCCGCACCAGAAAAAGCTGGCTTTGACATCATAGNCATCTAGGGCGTCTAAGAATTTGTTGGCCGAACGCGTGTAGAGTCCATCATCGATGGTAATTTCTACCGTTGGCGGAAACCAAGCCGGCTGTTTTAATCGGGGCCGAAATACAAATTCGGAGTGTGGAATCGAACCGCTTCGAACGGGATTGTGACGGTAGCCTGTCTTTGCACGGGTTCGACCCCGTTCAAAATGAGCTGCATATGGGTCAGAGAGTCGATTGCATGCAGGACCAAGCACGTGTCCACACCCCAGTGGCTTAAGTTTTAAGTGATGCCGGGTGCGTCGCTTTCCGCGCAATCTGCTCAGAGTTTTAAAATGACTCGCTTGCAGATATGACTTCGATTTCAAAACGCAAGAACGGGGTAGCACACCGACGATCTGGCCCAGTCTTTGGATGGCGACTGGATCATCCAGCTCCAAGACTTTCCAAAGCGACCTACACTGACCAGGTCTCGATTGTCGTAGGGCATGGAGTGCAACCTGAGCACGCCGTAATTGAGTCCGCGTCGGTCGTTCGATGTGCACAAAGGTCTTCACCTCGATTAACAACTCATGTTCATCAGCCGCCGTTAAAGTGCGCCATTTTTTAGTTTTCAGTGAGGTCTTTATGGCCGCGCGACGCCAGGGCTGTCCATGTACAAGGGTTGCGATCCGCCGCATGTCCAGACTGTGAGTATGCAAGCGTCTGAGCTGCCGTGAGGCCCACGAAAGGGCCAGAATCCCCCTGTCACCGCCCTTCCCTTCCCAAAGTGATTTAATTAATAGGCTATGGGAATAGCGGTCGTCCCAGTTAACCAGTGCGACTGCTGCTGCCTCCACCACGGCTGGATCATCAGAATCACGAAGAATCTGACGCACATGGCGCACAAGGGATGACTGTCCGAATCGAATTGCATCGATGATGCATTGAGCCTGTTTTACAGGCGGTCCGGTCAAGCAACCTTTCAACTTCAGACCAGTTGTCTCACCACCGGCAGCCGTCATGAAAAACGGTTGCGGGGGCGACTTAGCAATTGCCATCGAGGCAAGACAGATGAGGGCAGCCAAGGTCATGACCATCCATACTCTACCCTGGCGCACACTTCTCCATCGTTTGGCTGCGTTGACCATCACGCTCACTACTCCGCCGAAGAAATGGATCAACCACCGTGGGGGGTTCGACCCTTTAGATCAGTATAAGCCGAGAGTGCTCGCGAACCAAAAACCTGCCCAAGATGCTGATATCAATAGATAAAACCCAAGAAAAGCGCTCTAATAAATACGGTTCACAATTAGAAAATATCGATTTCCCTGTCTAAGAATTGTCGTTTCGTCTGACGCGCCAATTCGATAATTTCCTCGGGCCACTGTTCGGGCAGCGGACACCAAATTGTCGTTTTGGAGTCGGATCCCCCCATGGCAAAGGATAAGCGCCACGCATGGAGAAATAGGGTCTCTCCCGCGTGGCCGTAGAGATCATCTCCGCGAATCGGATTTTCGAGACCACTCGCATCGGACGCGTGGACTCTCAATTGGTGTGTTCGACCCGTCCGGGGCCTAAATAGTATCAAACTGCCCCCATCATGCTCACCGAGGACCGTGTAGTCGCTGATGGCATCTTTCCCCTGCGACGAGACACATTGCTGTCGACCCCCGCCCTCAACTCCGCTCAAGGGCAGTCGAATTCGACCAGACGCTGAACTTTGAACAGTCTCTAGCCAGGCGAGATACCATTTTTCCATGGCGCCGTCTAAGAATAGGCGGTGGAAAGCTGCCTGAGCTTGGGCATGGAGTGCAATGAGCATCAATCCGGATGTCTCATAATCCAATCGATGTGCGGCTCGCGCATCAGCGCCCCTTGCATAAAAATGTCTGACGCGCGTGACAACAGAGTCAATTTTATCGTGACCTCGACCAGGTGCAGCGAGCAGGCGGCCAGGCTTATCAATGGCGATCCAGTCATTTGTCTCACTCAATAATTCAAGGTCAAAGGCACTCTTGAGCGCGCTTGGATCGGCCGCACCGCAGAGCATGTGCCCAAGGATCGGGTGACACCGCTCCTCGCAAGGTGGATAGACATTGCCTTCTATTCGAATCGGATCGGCCAGACTATCTCCGACCCAAACCTCGGCCATTGCGATCGGCTGAAGGCCACGCCGTGCCGCGTCTTGAAGCAACTTCGGTGCAGCACACTCTCCCGTCCCGGGAACGAGATTAGCTGGATTGATATGGGCGTTTTCTAAGGGCAGTGAGTAGCCGCAGAAGTTGGTCAGATTGTGTTCCTGGTTAAAGGACAACTGAAGTCTATTGGACAAGGCTCGCCGACGTTTTTTCAAGGTGGTCATCTGACCAAGGACGGTGTCGTAGAGCACCTTCGCATCATTAACTGGGGCTTTCAGGTCTTTAAGCGATCGACGATAGGCAACGCTCTCGTCCCAACTTTCTTGCTCCAGTCGATGTAATGTCTCCGGGTCGTCTAGGGCCGCAGCCCTACGTATGCGCCGGGCCGCACGCTTCTCATTTTTTTCTTCTCGCAGTCTGTTTTTATCCAATTCAAATTGCGCTTTTGCGGCATCTAATTGGGCAAGTATGTCAGGCCAGCGCAATGCCTTAATCTGCGCAGATAGCTCATTGAGTTTTTCGAAGGTATCGGCCTCTTCCCTCAACGTTGCATCCACTGCTCGAGTTGGCGGTGCCCATCCGATTTCAAGCCCAGTCAGCTGCTTCGTACCCGAGTACGCCTTTAAAGCGGCCTTTCGCCCACGCGAATCTTGACCGATTAGCACCCCGATCATGCACCCTTTATCTCCATCGAGGGCCTCTCGCACACAGGGAATTAAAGCGCGAGCTAATGCGATCGCTTCATCGGATGCTGGCAGTTCGTGGGTTTTCTTGCACACACGACAATAGCCATGGTTGTGGCCTAGAATGAGCGTCCCTTTTTGTCGCATGAACCGCGGGTCCCCTTCTCACGACATGGTCTCGCATGTCTGTTTTGCTTAACCATGACTACAAGATCTTTAGCCAGAGCGTCAATCCGAAGGGACAAGTCCCTTGAGCTACGGAGATTAAACATCGTTCAAAGCAGGGCCGGACGCGCTCAATCCAATCCCAAACAAGAGCTGATTGCTCTTGTGTGCAGCAGTGCAGATATGATCTCATCCGGTCATGAATGATGATCGGGCAAAAAAAGGCAAAATAGCATTGATAAAACCAATAGGAGAGACTCAGAACCAGCGTTTGTCCAGAGAAGACTTGAGGGACCGTAAAGGGCCACGAAAACAATTTAGGGCTCGGTCCAGACAGCCAATCGCGATCGTATTAGACGGCGTTCTTGGAACCTATAACCAGGGTGCTATTTTCCGATTGTGTGACGCATTTCTCATAGAAAAAGTTCACTTTTGTAAAACCACCATCCACTCAAAACACCGTCGGTTTCTAAAGTCTGCGCGAGGCACGCAAAAATGGGTTCCGTATACCGATGGCGAAAATTGTCTAGAACTGGTCCGAGACTATCGACAGAAAGGGTATCAGATCGTCGTAGCAGAACAATGCACGGGCAGCACTCCAGCACTCACGGCTCAATACAACTCGCCTGTCTGTCTCGTTCTAGGTGGAGAACTCGCTGGCGTATCGCAAGATGTGGTAGATGCAGCTGATTTGGTTGTTGAATTTCCGTGTCATGGAATGGCGAACTCCATCAACGTATCCATGACGGCCGCCATGTTAGTCTATGCGGTACACCACGCTTTCCACAGCGCGCAGCCTTAATCTCCGGGGCAGCTAAGCCTGTTCGGGTTCAACCCCTTGGCGGATTCTCACAGCGAGCTTTCCACGGACGCGCTTCGATTCAAGCATTTCATAGGCGTCTCGATACGCGTGCGACGGGTAGACCATTTGGACGATGGGGCGGACAATGCCCAATTCGATAAGGCGAGTAATTTCATCTAAGTCTTTTCTCGATTTGCGGACGACGACAACTCGACTCTTCTGGGTACGAAAGGGATTCAAAATACTCCAGCTAAATGTCCGGGGTGACGGAATGGTTGAAATATAAACACCATTCTTGGACAGGACGTGCCGAGCATCGCTAAACCGGCGGTTACCGTAGCAATCGAAAAAGACGTCGAATTCATGGTCGAGTTGACAGCAATCNTGCNCAGTATANTCNATCACCGACTCTGCACCGATCGANGCCATCCAATCTGTNTTGCGATGACTNGTNACNGCTGTAACGTGAGCCCCCATCGCATGNGCAAGTTGAANAGCAAACGTACCCACTCCTCCAGAGGCNCCGTTGANGAGAACCCGTTGACCCGAGTGNAGGTCCGCCAAATGTGCCAAGGCTTGATATGCAGTCAAAGCAGCAAGAGGAACGACTGCGGCNTGACTATGGGACAGTTTGTCGGGCTTGGGCGCAACGACACTTGAATGCACACGAATTTTTTCAGCTGATGTCCCGTTGAGCGGTTGGAAGGCCATGCCATAAACAGCCTCTCCAACGCAAACATGTTTCACATCTTGCCCCACAGCAACAACAACACCTGAAAAATCAGAACACGATAATCTGACTGATCGAGCGAATGCAAGCGGGCCAAGTTCGCCTCGCCTGATCCGATAATCAAGTGGATTTAGACCAACACTGTGAACATCAACGATGACCGTATTTCGCGACAGTTTAGGTTCGGGTAAGTCAAACTCTTGCAGCCGACTGACAGAGCCATGTCGCGTATATCCAAATGCTTTCAAGTATACCTCCGGGGTCAGTGAAGTGAGTCGACCAGAGCACATTTGAGTATCATGTCATCATGGGTTTTAAGTCTATGGAAATGATGCAGCGATACACCGATGGAGCCTGATGCACACCGCGGGCAGGTTTGGGGTTCACAAGCGGTTCAGTTTGCAAAATACAACGCGCCGGTTTTCCAAGATGTACAAACTCATGTGCATGCAGTATACGGCGGCATCAAACGGACCGATGAAAAGGTCATGGCCAAGTGAATAGCGGCGTCCATGTAACGTCGAGTGTGCTCCGGCATCGTTGTAGGTCGAATCTAAATCCGGGTGACGAGGCTGAAATCGCACGAAGACCACAGTGGTTTGAGGAACAGGCGTATGTTGAATGCAGACTCAATTGTCCATGATCGCGAGAGCCGTGTCGTCGCGGTGGCAGTGGATAAGGACCACTATCGGATTGTCGCAACGGAAGATATTGCTCAAGGACAGAGCATTTTGACTATCGAAGGTCAGGTCACGGGCAGACCAACGATGTATTCTGTTCAAATCTCTGAAACTGCGCACATCGATTTGGATGATGCAAAACTCGTTGATAAATATCCGGAACGTTACCTATGGCGTTTTCTAAATCATCATTGTCAGCCCAACTCTGTTCTGAAGGGGCGTGACCTGGCTGCTGTCGCCGATATCAAAGCCGGAGAAGAAGTCACGTTCAATTACAATGCCAACGAATATAATATAGCCGCGCCTTTCAGGTGTTGGTGTGATGCTCACGACAAGACAATGGTGCGCTTAGTTCGGGGCTATAAGTACCTGAGTGCAACAGAGCGGAGACAGTTGGCAGACCTGGTGTCTCCTCACGTCTTGCGCCAAGCCCAGCGCGACCAGCAGCCAGAGGCGTAACGAGCCTGCGAAAAAACAGTAAGACCAACTCCCAATGGATCCCTTGTCCAAACAATCGCTACACAATTGAGCGATTCAAAATAGACAATCAATGTGAATTTGTCATATTTAGGTTGGGTTCAATCGACGCAAAAGCAGAGCGCTTAGCCAATCGATGTTATCCAGTAATGGAGGAATCAGTGGTCGCATTCAAAAGCATAATCTGCCAAGAACCATGTGTCTTACGTTCGGCTGCTTTACTCTGCATGGGCGCTCTATTTTTTGCCTGCACGAACCACTCTATCCGCACTCCCAGAAACCAGACGTCAGGCGCCGAAGACCCCATCCGCTCAATCGCAGCATACCAGCTTGGCCAGTGTCCCATTCGAGGAGACGTAGGTCGCTACTCCGTTACGATTTTCTCCGACGGGGTGAGGGTCGAAGGCTATCACCGAGCAGCCAAAAAGCCCGACTGGGTCCAGCGAATCGAATTCGATATGGGTCGCTCAACGGGGCCGAGTATCGAACGTCTAAAAACCTTGCTGACCGTCTGCGGACTGAGTCAATCCAGCCAGGCGCAGTTGTCCCGCTGGGGACGTTATGCCAGTAGAGGCCGGCGTTTAAATCAGACTGAGAGACGCGCATTGGCCGACTCACTGATGGTAGACTTCGCTCGGTATGCAAAAGCTTTCAGCGTGTCACAAAAACGACTTAAAGCCCTCTTTAAATTATGCCCTAGTCTCGTTCCAAAAGAGAAAAAAGAACTCAAACTTGCGCTGCAAAACTGTGTGACATCCCGAAATAAATTAAACGATCCAAATCTTCACCTCGACCAAAACACCCGAGACAAATCGTTGGCGACGTTGAAGCAGCGCATAACGGCACTCAAGCGTGAGCTAACTTTTCAAAATAATCTGAACACTTTAGGCCAACTCTGTAATCCAAAAACCGCAGGCGAAATGCGAACCAGCACTGCCATTGAGAAAAATCTCGGGACACTGGCCCAGCTCATGGGTCCGAAATCCAACATAGACCCTATTCTAATGCAGCAATGCGTGCGCACACGGCGAGTGATGAAAAAAACACTCGATCGACTGCGCAAAGAAGAGAAGAAGGCCGAACGTGAGCGGGTTCGCCGATGCGCGAAAAACCGGGCACGGATTGCCGTTCCAATGCGCACGTTGGTGAGCTTAGAATACGCCGAAAAAATTGGTGTGCGCTTACGCAAACTATCCAAACAGCTTCGCTCGAAAGCACGGGCGGCGATTCGAAAAAGGGGCCTGTCAAGCGAGCAGCAGCAATTCATCGAGTGTGCGACAGACGCTTTTGGCGCAGCGGACGATATCATGAGGGGGATCTACCAGATGCACCAAGGCCGCTATGCCAGGGAATGGCTGCGAAAAGGGCGCTTCGAAGAGGTTCAAGAAAATGTAATGAGGCGAGCAAGTCAACCAGGCCCTGAGTGTCGCGGATTTGTCTTAGGCGGGCTTACCCGCCGAATTCTAGGTCCTATCGATACTTATCTCACTCGCATCCAAGCGACACCGGCTGAATGCAAATCCTCGATGGACTAGGCAACGAGCCTGACTGTGATTCATCTAGGAAAGACAGGCGGCCTGACACCAGCGACATGTTCGAGTAATCGGGTGACCTGACATGCGTACCCAAATTCGTTGTCATACCAGACATACAATGTGCATTTACGTCCATTCGGATGCACAAGCGTCGCATGAGAATCAATGATACTTGCATGGCGATTCCCGACGAGGTCGGTCGAGACAATATCGACTGAGGTGGTGTATCCGATCTGATACTGCAGTGGCCCTTCCAAGGCCAATCCACGTAAATAACCATTGATGTCATCCTTGGTCGTTGCACTATCCAAGTCCACAGAGATGATCGCCATCGATACATTCGGTGTTGGGACTCGGATTGCGTTCGCTGTCAACTTACCATCGAGTTCAGGACAGACTTTCGCCACGGCCTTAGCGGCACCTGTCTCAGTAATCACCATATTCATGGCAGCCGCACGACCCCGGCGCTCTTTATTGTGGAAATTATCGATTAGGTTTTGGTCATTGGTATAGGCGTGCACCGATTGCATGTGACCCGACTGAATCCCATAGCGTTCATGGACCGCCTTGAGGACGGGAACAATTGCGTTGGTCGTACAGCTCGCTGCAGATAAGATGTCTGCGCTTTGTGAAGCTGCTTCTTGATTTACCCCGAAGACAATATTTGGAATGTCTCCCTTCGCGGGTGCCGTCAAGATGACCTTGGCGACACCTTTCGTAGCAAGATGTTGGCTAAGGCCATCCCGATCACGCCAAATGCCCGTATTGTCAATGACAACGGCATTGTCGATTCCAAATTGCGTGTAGTCGGCCAAGTCAGGGCTTTTGGCATGAATGAGGTGAACGAGATTCCCATTGATCACCATCCCGCGCTGATCCGGGTCTAGAGTAATCGTTCCTTTGAAAGGCCCATGAACAGAATCGCGCCTCAACAGATCCGCCCGTTTGCTTAAGTCATCAGCAGAGCCCGGCCGGGTAACAATTGCACGCAGCCGAAACCGTTCGCCACCACCCATACGTTCGATGAGCAGCCGCGCCAGCAATCGACCAATTCGACCGAACCCGTAGAGGACGACATCTTGCGGGGTATCCCGCATCGGCCGCTGGCCCCTTGGAAGAGTCTGCAATTCCGATTCAATGAATGAGTCGAGAGAGGTCGTCTGCTTAGACTCCTGATAGCGAACGATTAATTTACCAATGTCGATCCGCGCAGGCTGTGGCTCCAACTTCGTGATGGTTTTTAAGGCGTGATACGTATCGATTGCACTCAGCTCTTGCCTCGCGAGGTGACGCGCACTGCGATGTGCCTTCAAAAGATCAACAGGACTCTTTAAATGAAGAGGTACACCGTACAAATAGGTCGGTACGCTATAGTCTCTCCACAAGGTGCCGATCAATGGCAACATGGCTTCAGCTGCCTCTAATCGTTTGTTATAATCATCCAGATATTCGTTTGCTTTATCGCTACTCATGAATTGCCCCCAATCATGTTTGTATGCCGAGAGTGGCATGACGCGCTTTCCCCAAAGCGCGTACTCGGAGCCTCTATAAACGGATCATGATGGATTTTCCAACCCCAAACTGCGTTTCAGTACGTCCGCGTCAAAAGCAGAGATTGGATGAGCCTTTACCCCGGGCCTCCCTGTGATGACTGACTCTTAAGGCAAGGTTCGTCGATGGAGTCGCCTGAGTTTATATCGGGGTCAAAAATGAGCCTGTTCAGACACGCGCTGTGCAGACACTCCATGAGGCAGTCGCAAGTGGATCGCCGCGTGTTGAGTCTCCAGGCTTCTAATTGTACTGGGTGCGTCTGGCTTATGCTGAGACCGACACGACCTGCAGCATCCGCAATTTGATTGAGATGTGGAGACCTGTGCCCATGAAAATGAAATGAACTTAACCGCCGAGTGTTTAGCCTCGTTTCGGCGGGACCAAACCGACTTTTCGATACACCTTGCCCATGGTCGAACGAGCCCGGCGGTACGCATTTTCAGCCCCGCTGGCCAAGATATTATCCAATTCCGCTTTATCACTCATCAATTCATGGTAGCGATCTTGTACGGGACGCAAGCCCTCTATGACAACCTCGGCACATTCCATCTTGAGATGACCATACATTTTGCCTTCGAAGCGTGCCTCTAACTCAGGGATGCTTTGACCCGACATGGCAGCATGAATACTCAGCAGGTTGGAGACCCCTGGCTTTTCAGCCTCATCGAAACGGATTTCGGCGCCGGAATCTGTAACACTTCGTTTGATCTTCTTTTCGATGACCGACGGTGGATCCAGCAACGCAATGAAATTATTCTCATTCTCATCGGATTTAGACATCTTCTTGGTGGGGTCCTGAAGGCTCATGATCCGAGCCCCCACCTTCGGAATATACGGGTCGGGCACGACAAATGTATCGGAATAGCGGTGGTTGAAACGCTGGGCTAAGTCGCGCGCAAGCTCCAAATGTTGCTTTTGGTCAGCACCGACCGGAACCGCTGAAGCTTGATAGAGCAAGATGTCTGCGGCCATTAAAACCGGATAGGTGAATAAGCCCGCATTAATGTTTGTATTGTGCCGTTTTGACTTATCTTTGAATTGCGTCATTCGGCTCAGTTCGCCCATGGATGTCATCGTATTCAAAACCCAATTGAGTTCAGCATGCTGAGGAATGTGCGATTGGATAACGATGGTACTTTTGTTTGGATCGATTCCACAGGCGATGTACTGCGCCACAAAAGACATACAATTCTTGCGAAGGTCTGCTGGGACCTGCTGGACTGTCAGGGCATGGAGATCAACGACCAAAAAGATGCAGTCATACTGGTCCTGCATATGGACCCACTGTTTAAGAGCACCCACGTAATTACCGAGCGCCAACTGGCCCGATGGCTGAATCCCGGATAAGACGACCGGTTTTTTGGGTGTCTGGCTCATGGTCATGCTCCTCACACGGCGCGCCGCGTATCTTGATCCCTGGCAAGGTCTGGGTCATCCATATCAGATTGTTTGGCGTGGTGGTAGCAGGGGATTTCATCTCATCAGAATCGCGCAATCTCTCGGTATTTCTGCAATAGACAATTCTAATTCCTTCGGACTTGCTGCAAGTGGTATTTTGAAACGCAAGGTGATGTCGAAGGGACTGCAGTGCTAAGCTTTAGACCAGCGAAATGGTTGGCTGTTTCGATTTTACTCGGATGCGCTAACACAGAGCCAGTTGTCGTTGACCTGACCGGTAACCCAGACGCCAGTATCAGCAGCTGTGCTTTAGGCGAGCTCCGCTGCATCGAGGGGCTCGAAGAAGTCTGCAACGAATTAGGCCTTTGGACGCGAACAAGTGAACGGGGCTCTTGTGCTGTCGATCTCTGTGCGGATGCCCGACGGACGCGATCGTATATTGGATGCGAATATTGGCCCGTCGACCTGGATAATGCCATCGAGATTCTCGCGGACAAACCCAATGGGCGCCGATGCAGTAACCCACAATACAATTACACTGAGCAAATACGGGTGTGCGATGGCCCGAGCGGCCTGGCCGGTTTGTGCGACGTCGGGAATGTTTGCCCGCCCGGTTACCAATGCCGTGACCGATCAGCCTGTATTTTAAATGCCCAGCGTTCCCCGTATTCCATCGTCGTCTCGAATCCATCTGATTCGTTGGCAGCGAATTTGGTTTTGACCGATGGCGCAGGCAACTCGGCAAATCTGAGCGTACAACCGAACGCAGTGGAAAAAATCTATCCGGATCGACTCGGACTGACAGACATGTCTGTTGATCAGACAAGCCTATCTCGGCGGGCCTATCAATTGGTGTCAGACGCGCCCATCGTTGCATATCAATTTAACCCACTGGACAACGTTGGCGTTTTTTCAAACGACGGGTCTTTGCTCATCCCCAGTCATGCACTGGACACGATCTATTACGCTCTGACCTTGCCAACATTGACGCGTCGTCCCGCAACGAATGACTACAGCGGCTACATTTCTATTGTCGGGACGGCCCCGAATGAGACCAGAATTCGCGTTACGCCAACGGGTGATGTCAGGGGGGGCATTGAAATTGCGGCCATCACAGCCGGTTCCCCAACTGAATTCACATTGAGACAGGGCGATGTTCTCAATCTTGAAGCGGCAGCTGATGCTGACCTGACGGGCACCCGCATAGAATCGGTGGATGGCCAGACGCCCTTCGCTGTTTACGTGGGTCATGAGGCAGTCATCGTTACAGATCTTGAGCCGCGCAGAGGCCTCTGCTGTGCAGACCATCTGGAGGAACAACTGTTCCCTGCATCCACGTGGGGTTCACGCTTCATTATTGCGCGAACGGCCCCTCGACCCGACACGCTTCGTAGTGGCAGGCCCGCGCCCGATCTGGTCCGAATTTTGGCGCAGAAAGACGACACAGCAATCAGCTTCGAGCCAGCAATCATGGGTCTCTGCCCGAGCTTAAACCGGGGCCAATTCTGTGATATCTTCATCGATAGAGATACGGCCATCGATTCAAGCAAACCGATTCTAGTCGGCCATATTCTGCTGTCGACCGACAGCCGATCAGGTGATCCTGCATTGGCCTTTGCCGCCCCCTACGAGCAATTTAGGGAACGATATACATTCCTTGTTCCCGACGAGTATGCAGACCAGTATATATCGATTGCTGCCTGGGGTGACCGCGATGTACGGCTCGATGGTGAACGTGTCTCTGAGCGTTTGACTGCGGTGACGGGCAATTGGACTGCAGGTCGAATTAGAGTTGGGCCAGGACAACACGAACTGACCTGTCCAGATAAGTGCAGCGTTCTCGTCCATGGATACTCGCCTGCGGTGTCCTACCTGTTCGCAGGCGGTCTAGATCTTGCTGCGATCACGCTGCCATAGACGCCATTAGTGCTCGCCTAAAGTGTCACACAGCTGGGGTCAAACCGTTTATTTACGATGGCTTTATCACCGCGTATCGGTACGAGAGTCACCAGTATGAAATCGCTTACGTCATCAACCAGTCACCCGGACACACGAGACAGCCAATAAAAAAAACAATAAAATTAAACACTTGAAACTTAAACAAAGGCTATTCACTTCTGAGATCGTTTATTGAATACTAACTGGTATGCAGTTTGCTTTACTTTAAGGCGGTTGGATCATAGTGATCCGTCTGCTTGTTGTAAGGGAGCAACCGGGGGCTGAATGACACAGACCGTGTTCAATCATCCAGGCAGAGCAAATCAGACAAACGCAAATCCAATGCATAACCGGTTCGGTTATCGGGAAGGAAACATCATGAAGTACATCAGGAAAATAGCTAAAGTTTGGCTTGCAAGCGGGGCCATCATGTTCGCCTTTGCCTGTGGTGGAGAGAGTTCATCAAGCCAACCAGCGGAGTGCAGCGACGAGTATTGCCAATCCCAAGGTAACCAGACATACCAAAACTGTCTGTCGTCCGGCCAAGCGAGCGACCAGCAATGTCTGGAAGCCGGACAGCAAGCCTATGGCCAATGCAATGCACAGTGCGCAGGCGGTGGTGGCGCTGCTGGTGGAACGGGTGGCGGTGCTGGTGGAACCGGTGGCGGTACAGCCGGAACAGGCGGCGGTGCTGGTGGCACGGGCGGCGGTGCTGGTGGTACTGGTGGCGGTGCTGGTGGCACTGGTGGCGGTACTGGTGGCACAGGCGGCGGTGCTGGTGGCACTGGTGGCGGTACTGGTGGCACAGGCGGCGGTGCTGGCGGTGCCGGTGGCATGGGTGGTGCTGTTGACACGCTCATGGACTGCAATGGACTGGATATTCAAGCCCTCAACAACTTCCCTGGGGCCACAGCAAATAGCTTCGAGCTGACTGGTCAGCGCGGTGTACAAGACAACTTTGGTGGCTCCTGCAGTACCCCTGACAAGACAAGCCCTGATTCGGTTGTCAGTTTCACGGCACCGAGCGCGGGCCAATGGATTATAAGCACCAAGGGAAGTGACTACGACACGGTTCTGTACGCACGAGCGACCTGCGATGATGCAGACAGCGAACTGGCTTGCAACGATGACTCGGGCGGCTTGCAGAGTACAATCACCTTGGACTTGGCCGCAAACCAGGCCGTCTATGTTTACGTAGACACCTACGACGAAGCAGAGCCGATGGCACGTCCGTTTACCCTATCGGCTCAGCAAGCAACCCCGCCTGTTCTGAACAGCGCTGTGTACGTTGTCGACAACGGCGGGGAGCAACCTACGATAGGTATGGTGCTCGAAGGCAATGACCCATCGAGCGACGCTGTCGGTTTTAGCATCAGCATCCTTGGGGCTGACGGAATGTCTCTATTCGGTGATCCGCAAACTTTTGAGTTTGCAAATGTTGACCACGATGCCAATGGTAATTTCGTCGGTACAGCCAAAGTCCGTTTCAATGCGGAAGAGGGCATCCCGGCATTCTCAGCTATCGTCGTGGCTGCCATTGATGAATTATCATCGAGCAGCATGGAAATTAATGCGGTCGAGGGTCAAGTTCAGCAGACCGCTCTTGGTGCCGCCTGTAACGACATTACCACCGTATGTTCACAACCGAATGTCTGCTATGAAGACGTTTGCACGTCACCTGAACAAGCCGCTCTCTGCCCGGCCGATTGGGCTGTGGAGCCAATCAATCTCAATGCCATGGGTGCAACGACCGTCAATGGAGATTTTACAAATTCCATGGGTGGCTACAGAAACGCTGGTTGCGCATCATCCGGAGCAGCCACAGAAGTCTATAGCTTCTCGGCTCCGGCCAATGGCACCTATATCGTGTCACTCGATGCGGTTGATGATAATCCAGATGATGAAATCAAACCCGATACAGTTCTCTTTGCGCGGACCCTGTGTAATATCGATTCTGAGCCAGACTTAGCCTGCAATGATGACCGGTCCATGGGTGACCCAGACGGCATGCAAATGATGGAGCGAGACTTGTTGAGTCGAATTGAGTTCCAAGCGACGGCTGGCCAGACAATTTACTTGTTCGCTGACGTGTACGGCGCTGATCCTCAATGGCGTGGGGCATACACCATGACGATTACTCGACAGTAATCAACCCTCAGTAAAGTAGTTAAGCGCCCTCAAAAAACTCGTTTTTTTGAGGGCGTTTTTTTTACCCTAAGCAAATCCCATTACCAATCGGCCTGCCACCCGAATTGGGTCCGCCCGTCCTGGTATAACCAAACGCGTTGGTCTACGGCAAAAGGCCCCTCGTAGACCACCGCTGCATCGCTGCCCGGAAAGCGCACTGATATGCGCTCGATCATGTCTTTAGACCCAAGACCAATATGCGGACTCAGGCTGTCTTGACATCCCTGGCCATTGCCACCCGAAATCACCCTGAGGTAAGTCTCGTCACCTGCATCGACACGCACGGTTGAACCAATGCCAGCCCGATTGGCCCCTTGGTTACCCACAACGCGCACCTGCAACCAATGCCCTTGAGTGGCCTTTTGATTTTGGTAAATCCCACCGCTGGTCGCTAAATCGAGACGCCCATCACCGTCGATATCAGAGGCCGCTTGACCCCAGCCATTGCGAACATTAACTCCTGAACGCCACGCATCCAGTTCGAAAGTGCCGTCTCCCTGGCCCCAGTAAAAATCCGTCGGTCGCCCATCATAAATCGCGCTGATGACGAGGTCCAAGACGCCGTCATTATCAAAGTCACCCAAGGTTGGGATTGAATGAGTCTCTTGGAAACGAATCCCTGCTTGTCCGTCGGGTGTACTCCAGTCCCCCTGAATATCCCGAAACGTGCCGTCTCCATCGTTTAACAACACCTGAGTCTTGTCTGAAAAATCATAAAATCGCGGGTGAGCGAGATTGGCGATGACAAGGTCTAAATCGGCATCACCATCTAGATCGCCGACAGCTGTACCGATGCTATGGCCATAATAGATCCAGCCCTGCCAACGGGTCGGTTGGCCGGACAGGCCATTTTCCTCTCCAACCTCCGTGAAGGTAGACCCGTCATTTCGATAGTATAAATTGCGATGTAGTCGGTAGGTATTTGCTAATAAGTCCACATCTCCGTCGCCATCGAAATCGGCGCCGAGTGCACCTCGACTTGCGAGGGCCTCTCGTCGATCATCAACCGTTGGAAACCCGAACTGACCTGTCCATTCTTCAAAGGTTCCGTCACCGCGCGACCGCCAGACCTGATCGAGATAAGTGTGTCCGCTGGACCAACAGATGAAGTTAGCCAAATAAAGGTCAAGAAAGCCATCACCATCAAAGTCAATCCATGTCGCAGCAGGGGTCGGTGCTCGATCGCCGCCATCACAACTCATGTCCGCAGCCACAATGTCATTGAAACCAGCCGCCTCGGTTACATCCACGAATCCTCCATTACAATCACTGCGTAATAGGTGATCCGAGCGTTGATAATTCTCATCGAAGAGAAAAATATCGAGACAGCCGTCGTTGTCGTAATCACCAAAAATGCCGCTGCCGAAAAATGTATCTCCGGCTAAGCCCGCACTCTCTGTCACGTCGACAAAGTCCCCTGAGTTATTTTGTAAGAGTCTGGGGCCGTTGACGAGAAGGTCGTCATCGCCATCATTATCGTAGTCACCCCATGCCATGCGATTGCTTGTGTCAACGTCATCAATGCGTCGAAAATACTGTTGGTCTAAATCAATATCATCGGTGTACTCGACGTATAGGCGAACTAAATAATCATATCGAAAAGTCAGACTCAGCCCGTTGTAGGCATAATTCAACTGTTCACCGATACGAAAGTTATTAAGCTCTGGAAAATTCCATGCAGAGTGACAGGCGCCAAAGGCATTACAGCAATCGTCTACACAATCCGGAGTTGGGGGTGAACCGTCAAAAAGTAAGGCCGCGCCGTCACCTGAACGCTGATGAACGATATGGACAAGCCCCGGATGGCCGACACTGACCGGCGTCTCCAAAATATAGTCAACCCACTCCCCCGGCTGTACATCAGCACGACACTGGGATCCGGACGCAACCGGGTCGGGCCAAAAATCAAAACCATTGTATCCGAAATCGCGGTGAAGAGAGACTTTTAGACTGGCTGATGCGTCGTCCGGCAGACGACCGAACTGGACAGCATAGCCTAAGATCCGAGCTGGCCTGTCTAATTCAAATACAACCGACTCATTCAAGCGGGCTTCGGCGACAAGGGTGTCGCCTATGGCCCAATCTTGCGCTTGCACATGGGAAATTGGGTCATCGTCATGGTGCGCCAGAGTCTCGTAGAGGTCTGGTAGCGCGCCCATCGCTGTTTGACACTGGACCCCCGAATCAGCCTCCCCTGAGTCGGTGCGAGGACCAAGATCGTCTATACGTATCGCGGCATCAGTAAGCCCCCCCGCGTCGACACTGAACATGTTGCCATCAAGCGAAGCGTACCCCCCATCGATGACCAACAGTGTCCCTTTGTATTCAGACTGGGTTTGACTGCAGCCCGCAAGGACGAAAACCAAGAACAGAAATCGGCGCATGAATACTCTCCGTTTGATTGGCATTAAGCGTGAGGTACTCACAGCATGACACGGCATCAACTCAAAAGCACCCCATGACGGAAGACCGAACGACCTGATCGGTCTAATTGACGAGCTGAGGCGGTTCGTCTGAGACTGATGTGCGTATGACATCACACGTGGACAGCGGAGGTGGCTTAAATAAGCCCATGAATATGAGCGGTCAGAAAGGGATTTAAAGTCGATGCAGTTTAGCCCCAAGACAAAAAAAAGACGGGCTTGCAGGCCCGTCTTCATCCAGTGCTCTAAACACTGGCTTGGGCGACGACTCTAAGTGAGCCGTTGCCCGATATGTCGGCTCCGGCTTATTCGCCGTCTTCGCCGCCAGCTCCGCCTTCGCCGCCAGCGCCTTCATCGTCGCCGCCGAAGCCACCTTCGCCGCCAGCGCCGCCTTCGCCGCCAGCGCCGCCTTCGCCGCCCTCAGCAGCTGGTAGGCTTGCGCTTATTGAGCCACCTTCAGCAGCAGTCGTGTCACCGATGCAATTGTCGGTGTCAGGTGCGCCTTCGCCGTTGTCTGCACAGACCTGGACCGTGTAGGACTCTGCATCATTGCCAACCAGCTCCACGATGGATAGGTCGCAGCCTTGTAGGTCCGTGTCAAACCCGATAACCAGCGTACCGCCAATCCCCAGTGAGACGTAGCAGCTGCGGTTGTCATCGAAGTTGGGGTCTGCATCAACTGGCTCACAGACCATACCGTCATCGGTGGCAGCTTCGCCGTTATTACGGGCAATACCGGAGCTACAGGTCGCCATGTCGACGCCTTCTTGGCCGCAAATTTGACCTGAACCCTCTTCGAAAGAGACCAGTGAGCCCAGGCGAGCATCGCCGGCGCAGTCTGCAACGACACCGCAAATATCAGCACCTGGCGTACCGGCTGCATTTTCTTCAGCACTGGTATCATTGATCACAACGTAGGTGTACTCGACTGGCACCTCGCCACCGCCTTCGCCTCCGAAGCCACCTTCACCACCAAAGCCGCCTTCGCCTCCGAAGCCACCTTCGCCAGCATCCGCACAGACGCCTGCATCATCACAGCCATCACCTTCATCAACATCACACCCAGTCACAGCCATAATGAGGCTTAAGCTCGCGAGCGCAATCAGTAACCTATTTAGCTTGTCCATCTATTCTCCCTTTTTGTCACGATGGTTTGCGTACACGTGCTCATCCGCTAAACGACAAACACGGCTAACTGGCGCAGAATATGTATTTCTGGGTGGCTGGGGCAAGAGTATTGAGCGGCAAAAGTCGCACACTGTGCGACAGGACAACCCAACCTGCTGAAAACAAAAGATTTTATGGTTATAATTTAGGCGTTTTTTTTATAGTCTCAACGATTATTTCATCGGAAAATAACGGCTGCCGACCCGCGAAGCCCATCAAGCCCATCACCAGCCGATGAGAATGTCGATTGGGTGAGCAGGTAAAGACCTCGATGAAATTGCGAGAGCAATGAGTCGTAAAGCAGGGTGCGAAGAACAACCAGCAAAGAGCCTGGCCGAATGCGATAAGAGCTCGGACTCGCTACTTAGGTCCGACCATCTCTTTGGGCTGGACAACACGGTCAAATGTCTCACCGTCGACAAACCCTAGTTTGATGGCTTCTTCTCTCAGAGTGGTTCCATTTTTATGAGCCGTCTTTGCCACTGTTGTTGCATTATCATAGCCAATTTCTGGCGCGAGGGCGGTGACCAACATGAGGCTATCCCACATAAGTTTTGAGATTCGGTCTTCATCGGCTTTTATGCCAACCACGCATTTGTCCGTGAATGCTGTGCTTGCATCACCCAAGAGCTGCATGGATTGCAAAACATTGTAGGACATCATCGGTTTAAAGACATTCAGTTCAAAGTGGCCTTGACTCCCAGCGAAGCCAACGGCGGCATCATTGCCCATCACATGGGCACAGACCATCGTCAGGGCCTCCGCCTGGGTTGGATTCACTTTCCCGGGCATAATTGAACTGCCCGGCTCATTGGCAGGTAAAACCAATTCACCGAGTCCGCAACGGGGACCAGACCCAAGGAATCGGATATCATTGGCGATTTTAAACACGCTTGCAGCAACCACTTTTAAGGCCCCCGACATCTCGACTAAGGCGTCGTGAGCCGCTAAGGCTTCAAACTTGTTTGGCGCTGTGTAAAATGGCAGCTCGGTAATTCGAGCGATGGCGGCGGCCACAGCCTCGGCGTAGCCCGACTTGGTATTCAATCCCGTCCCGACAGCCGTTCCACCCTGGGCCAATGCATAGATATTCGGTAGCACCGATTCGACGCGCTTAATCCCCTGTTCGATTTGATACGCATAGCCGCCAAACTCCTGACCCAATGTCAGTGGCGTCGCGTCTTGGGTATGCGTTCGACCGATCTTAATGATGTCAGCGAAGGCGTCCGCTTTGTCCGCAAGCGCCGAATGCAGTGTCTTGAGACCGGGTAGAAGAACGTCCCGGGCCGTTGTACCAATGGCGACATGCATAGCGGTCGGAAACGTGTCATTAGAACTCTGAGACATATTTACATGGTCATTTGGGTGCACAGGCGACTTAGACCCGAGTTGGCCACCTAGAATGTCAATGGCGCGGTTAGCAATGACCTCATTTGCATTCATATTGGACTGGGTACCTGAGCCTGTCTGCCAAACCACCAGCGGAAAATGCTCGTCAAACCGACCATCGACCACTTCGGATGCCGCCTTAACGATGGCGTCTCCAAGTTCAGGATTGAGCTTACCTTGGGCCATATTGACCTCGGCAGCCGCTTGTTTGATGGCCCCGAGTGCGCGCACTATGGCGATGGGCTGCTTCTCCCAACCAATTGGAAAGTTGATGAGTGATCTCTGTGTTTGTGCCCCCCAGTATTTCTCCGATGGGACCTGAAGTTCACCAAAGCTATCTGACTCAATTCGATGCGATGCCATAGCCGCTCTCCTTCGTTGATTTGCCATTTTCGAGACACAACCTAGCGAGTTATTTGCGCTTTGCCAATGCCTGTGCTCCCCGTCCACTATTTTGTTTTAAACCCATCACTTCAGCATCGATAAACCACTTGATGTAAGACTCAATTAATCGGCCTATGGCAGTGGTTATTGGGCGGTAAACCACCCTCAATTTTAGCCAACAAACTAGGTAAGCCATTTGTTTGCTGATAGGGTCGGGTAGCGAGGAGTTTGACATGTTTAACTTTATGACCGGCACCGCGTGTGTTTTCGGCGGCATCTACGTTGTCGAATCCATGGGAGACAAGAGCACCCTGATGAGTGCGGGTGGTGGTCTTCTGGTTTTATTCGGAATCTACAAGCTGGTCATGATGATTTTAGACACGGCCTAAGCCCCCTTGTGCAGCCGCTCGATATTCCCTGTCAAAGAATCATAGACCGAGCACGAGAATATGGCGTCGCTCAGCGAGTTACTGACCGCCTGAACCCAGCATCGGCAGACCGCGCATCCGTTTTTTTTTTCGGGAGTCCTTTCGCGTCGATGAGAAAGTCAATATACACGGACGTATTGAACCAATGGTGGATGGCACCATGCCCATGAGGAGTGATAGAAAATGATGGCCGATTCAGACCGGGGCTTGCCCAAAGTCTATGACCCAAGTGAAGCTGAAACCCGTTGGTACAAACTCTGGGAGGACGCGGGACTCTTCAAGCCACTGTCTGATCATGGCCCGGTGGATGAGACAACGCCGACCTACGTGATCATGATGCCCCCCCCCAATGTGACGGGCACTCTGCATATGGGCCACGCTCTGACCGCAACGATCCAAGACATCCTCGTCCGATACCATCGGATGACCGGTGCCAATACCCTTTATTTACCGGGCACAGACCATGCGGGCATAGCCACGCAGACCGTGGTCGAGCGCGAATTGAAAAAACACGAGGGCCAATCGCGACACGACCTTGGACGCGACGCCTTTCTCGAACGAATTTGGGATTGGAAAGAAAAGAATGGGTCGAGAATCATTGAGCAACTGAGAACGATTGGAGCATCAGCCGATTGGAGTCGGCTCCGATTCACCATGGATGAGCAATGTTCAAAGGCCGTGACTGACGCATTCGTCCAAATGTGGAACGACGACCTGATCTATCGCGGCGAACGCCTCGTAAATTGGGATCCAACCACACGGACAGCACTCAGTGATGAAGAGGTCGACCACGAGGAAAGACAGGGCGAGCTTTGGCAGTTTGCCTATAAAGTCGACGGCAGCGATGACGAGATTGTCGTGGCCACAACCCGTCCGGAGACCATGCTTGGTGATACAGCTGTCGCTGTTCATCCAGCTGACGAACGCTATCAGGCCCTGGTCGGACGAAAACTGCGCCATCCATTTTTCCCCGAGCGCGATGTCCGCGTCATTGCCGATGACTACGTCGATCGCGAATTCGGAACAGGTGCAGTCAAGATCACCCCAGCGCACGATCCAAACGATTTCGAAATGGGTCAGCGGCACGATCTAGAGATGCTCAATATTTTGACATTTGACGGACGCATTAACGAGCAAGGTGGGCCTTTCCAAGGCCTCGATCGGTATGCGGCCCGCAAGGCGGTCAAAGAGCAATTGAGAACCCTCGGCTTCGAGCGCGGTAGTGAACTGATCACCCACAGCGTCAGTATCTCACAACGCTCAGGCGATGCCATTGAACCCATGCTCAGCCGCCAGTACTTTGTGAAAACCGAAAGTCTAGCCTCCACAGCCAGCGCGGCGATAAAATCAGCAGAGACGCGAATCATTCCGGAAGGTTGGGTAAAGACCTGGAACCATTTCATGGATAACATCCAAGATTGGTGTATCAGTCGACAGCTCTGGTGGGGGCATCGCATCCCCGTTTTCTATGATCTCGAGAAACTGCCCGACGCCATTCGGCAGGACGCGTCAGGAAAAGGTCGAACGGAAGCATTGGAAGCTCTCGAAAATGGCATCGATGCAAAAGAATTGCTCAGTATTGCACTCAACACCCTAGATGATGAGTATGTCCGCCTATTTTCTATTGCCAGCACCGATAATCTAGCGGTCGCCGATCCGCGTTTTGTGCAAGAAAACGATGTACTCGACACCTGGTTTAGTTCAGGCCTCTGGCCATTCTCAACACTTGGTTGGCCCGAGAAAACCGATGACTTGAGTCGATTTTATCCGGGCGCTGTTTTGGAGACGGGCTTCGACATCCTGTTTTTCTGGGTTGCGCGCATGATGATGATGGGCACCTATTTCATGGGCAAGGCCCCTTTTGCCGATGTCTATCTGCATGCGATGGTCAGAGACGCGCAAGGCCGAAAAATGTCCAAGTCCCTAGGCAATACCATCGATCCCCTTGATGTGATTCGTGGCATCTCACTGGATGGTCTTCTCGACAAGACAAAGACTTACCCTGTCCCGGAGAAGCTCTTACCCCAAGTCCTCGATGGCTTGAAGAAATCATATCCCGATGGACTGCTTGCCAGCGGGGCTGACGGTCTAAGATTCACCCTGGCATCCCTTTCGGGTCAGGGGCGCGATATCAAGCTGGATATCAGACGCGTCGAAGGCTACCGAGCTTTTTTAAACAAAATCTGGAATGCAACACGCTTCGCTTTGATGCGCGTTGTCGAGGGCGAGATCCCTGCATTGGACGCAATCCGAGAACACTTGAGCATAGCGGACCGATGGATCTTATCGCGACTTCAGGTCGCAACAGAAAAAGCCAATTCAGGGATCAAAAATTACAACTTCGCTGAGACAGCTGACAGCATTTATCATTTCTTCTGGGATGAACTCTGCGACTGGTACATCGAATTGGCCAAAGGCAGTCTGTCAGATGACGCGCCGGAGGCAACCCGACGCGCGACCAGTGCTGTCCTTCTGACCGTCCTAGACCAGGCGATGCGGATGCTTCATCCAATGTGTCCATTCCAAAGTGAAGAAATATGGCAGACCTTGCCTGGTCGTCAGACCCGCTGGTCCTCGGTTCGTTTTTGCGCAGAAGCGCCATATCCAACCGCTGATGAAACACTCGTTGACCCCGATGCAGAACACCGAATTGGTCAGCTTCAAGAGGCCGTGACTTTAATCCGGAATGGACGACATGAATCGGGCCTTCCCATGCAGAAGAAAGTCCCTGTTGTCATCGTCAGCGATGACACAGAATTAGGGCAGACCCTCGCCTATTACAACTCGGAGATTCGGCGCCTTGCTCAGGTGACGACCTTAGACTTCAGCGAACGTGGTTCATTTGCTGTGCCTCAGCAGGCAGCCGTCAATTCAGGTACTGATCTAGATGTGGTGATCTTGTTGGAAGGCCTCATCGATTTTGGAGCTGAGCGGGAGCGAATCCAGAAAGAAGTGGGCAAATTAAACAAACGACGAGAAGGCCTTGCACGTCGTCTATCAAGCCCCGGCTTCGCGGACAAAGCCCCCCCCCATGTCGTCGAAGAAACCAAAGCCAAACTAAGCGAGATCGACGAACAAATTGCGCGTTTTGATGCTCGCCTGACTGAAATCGCTGGCCTCTAGACGGCATTGTCTAAAGCAGAGGGGACGATAAGAAAGGAGACAACATGGGACTTTGGGATACTTTAAAGAGCGCAGTAAACTCTGTGACAGGAGGGAGCGCCACCGTCGAGATCGAGGTCGGTGAAGCGACATTAGGCGAACCTATCTTCGTGCGTGTTCGCGCAACTGCGGAGGCTGACTTGGAGATCTCCGCAGTCTACCTGCTTGTGCAAGCCATCGAATACGCAGAGGTTCGTGACGTGGATTACGACTTCGATGATGGACACCGAAGAATTGAATATGTGCGCGGCAATCTGACGACGTTTAACACACGTTTTGAACTGGCCGAAGGTCAATGCTTATCCACCGGTGAGTCATATGCTTGGGAAGGCACGTTTGTCATCCCCGATACGGAAAACCCGACGTTTGATGGCCAAATGATCAGCCATACATGGCAAATTCAGGCCGGACTTGACGCCCCCGGTAATGATCCCGATAGCGGTTGGCGTAGCTTTGAGGTCTGGGATAACTAGCCTCAGCGCCACTGAAGCATGCCCTGGGTGGGATGAAGCCAAGACACAGAGAGCCCTAGACTCTCGAATCGCTCAAAAACACAGATAGATTGGACAAATGAAACGCCAAGACTTCAATTTCGAATTGCCAGACCATTTGATCGCCCAGCGACCGACGACGACCCGCGATGGCAGCCAACTGATGTCCGTCGCGTGCGACGGGGCCGCCAAGATTGAGTCATTTAAATCGATTACCGATTGGTTCTCTGGGAACGAAATTCTTGTCGTGAACGATACCCGCGTGGTCCCCGCCCGAGTCCAAGGAGAAAAATCCAGCGGCGGACGCATCGAACTCTTCTTCCTCGAGCAAGGCCAGGCTGGAGAGATTCGTGCGATGATGCGGGGTAAACGCCTCAAAGCGGGTGTCGTTCTGAACTTACCTTGCAACGTGCAAGGCACCATTATCGCAGCAGAAGGTGGTGGAATTTTTAAAATTGAACTGGGCAACTGTCCAGACGTCTGGCGTTGGCTCGAAAAGGCGGGTGATGTCCCACTGCCCCCGTATATTAAGCGCACGCCAGACAGCGGTGATGCGACCCGTTATCAGACCGTTTTTGCAAGCCATCCGGGTGCCGTAGCCGCACCCACTGCGGGCCTCCACTTCACACCGGCAATCTTAGATGCGCTACGCGCTAAAGGCGTCACCATCGCCACCGTGACTCTCCATGTTGGTCTGGGCACATTTATGCCCATGCGCGTCGATGCTATCGCCGACCACAAAATGCATTTTGAGACCTACGACGTCCCGCCAGAGACTCAGTCTCTGCTGAAAACGGGACGGCCGATTGTGGCAGTCGGAACGACAGTGGTGCGCACACTTGAGAGTTATGCACTCAATGAATCCGCCCGCCAGACAGACCTGTTTATCTATCCCGGCTTTAAATTTCAGATGGTGGACGGGCTACTGACAAACTTCCATTTACCCCAGAGTACTTTATTAATGATGGTGTCAGCATTTGCGGGTCAGGACGTGGTCATGAGCGCATACCGGGAAGCTATCGATTCGAATATGCGTTTTTTCAGTTATGGAGACGCGATGCTCTTGCGGCGAAAGGACGGCAAATGGCGTTAAAATATACCTGCGAAAAAGAGTGCGGTGAGACCCATGCACGACTTGGGCGAGTACAAACCGCCCACGGTGAAATTGAGACCCCCGTGTTCATGCCCGTAGGCACTCAGGCGGTCGTCAAGGCGCTCACGGCCACTGAAGTCCGTGCGCTAGGCGCCCAAATCATCCTTGGGAACACGTATCATCTCGCCGTGCGACCCGGGATTGAAACCGTGCGTGCGCTCGGGGGGATGCACGCTATGTACGGTTGGAATCAGTCCATCCTCACCGACAGCGGTGGATTCCAAGTGTTATCTCTGGCTCAGCTTCGTAAGATCACAGAAGAAGGCGTCAAATTTAGAAGTCACGTCGATGGGTCACTACTCGATCTGACACCGGAATATGCCATCGAAATTCAAGAAGGCATTGGCTCCGATATTATGATGTGCCTCGACCATCTGCCATCGACAACCGCACCACGCGCCGAGGTAGAAGATGCCATGTCGCGGACGACGCGATGGGCCATGCGCTGTCTAAACGCCCGCACAGACCCAAAAAAGGCTGTCTTTGCCATCATTCAAGGTGGAACTGAGCTCGACTTGAGAACACGCCACATAAACGAATTGTGCCAACATGATTTTGATGGCTTCGCCGTAGGCGGTCTGAGCGTCGGCGAATCAATTCCCGCCATGTACGATACCCTCGAGCATACAGCGCCGCAGATGCCTGCCGACAAGCCACGCTACCTCATGGGTGTCGGCCGACCAGTCGACCTCCTGGAGGGGGTCGCCCGAGGCATCGACATGTTCGACTGCGTCATGCCAACTCGCAACGCACGTAAAGGTGGCCTATTCGTGGATCGTGGCCGCCGTAAAATGAATATCCGTAATGCGGCTTTCAAGCATGATCGACGCCCCATTGACGAGACCTGTGACTGTACGACCTGCCAGGGGTATAGCCGTGGCTACTTACGGCACTTGCTCTATGCCAATGAAATCCTGGCCCATCGACTGCTCTCGATTCACAATCTGCGGGTCTATGTCAGGCTTATGGAAGAGATCAGACAAGCACTCCGAGAGGGCCGATTCAAAGCCTTCTATGACGAATGGAAGTCAGGATTCACGGACCCCAAGAATACGCAAACCAGAGACCCGTCCCGATGGACAAAGTCGTCTTAATTCAGCGTTCTTGTCCAATCAAAAGCATGAAACGGAGTGAGGGCATTCACAGGAAATACAGCCGCTTACTTGTGACCGGCCCCCTTGGCCGGTTACAGTGCAAGCCGCGTCAGCTAGAGGAGGACATTCGTGCGCTGTAAAGTTTGCTCACACATGGATTTTGACGCCCGTGAAGGCGATCGATGTCCGAGGGACGGAAGCATTCTGATGGCCATTGGTGCACGAGAAAAGCATCCTCATGATGTTCTTCTAGGTGAATTTTTGGACGGGGAGTTTGCCCTGGTCGACGTCCTCGGTGTTGGAGGCTTTGGCACCGTTTATAAAGCCATTCAGTTTCCAGTTCGTCGACCGGTTGCGGTCAAGGTTCTGCATTCGCACTACTACCGGCATGAAGGGGTACGACAACGGTTTTTCCAGGAAGCCAGAGCCATTGGCTCGCTGACGGACTCCAGTATCGTAAAGCTCATTCGCTTTGGGGAAATTGAACCCGGCCAACCCCTGCCCGGCTGCGGCGGCTACTTTTTCATGGCTCAGGAATTTATTTCCGGTCTGACTCTCCGGGACGCCACACGACAACAGGGACTATTTCCAGCAGAGCGAGCCGTTCGAATTGCTCTTCAAATCCTTCGAGCCTTGGCCGATGCACACCGACGGGGCGTGGTTCACCGAGACCTCAAACCGGGTAATATTATGCTGACACGCGACGCGCTCGGAGAAGAGAGTGCGCGGGTGCTGGATTTTGGCGTTGCCAAAATGTTGGAGACCATTGATGACCCCAATGAACATACACCCGACACGTTGACTGGCGTTATGCTCGGCACCCCCAATTACATGGCCCCCGAGCAAATACATGGTGATGAAATAAAGCCAGCAACGGACCTTTATGCAGTCGGTATTCTCCTCTACGAGATGATCTCAGGAAAAAGGCCGTTTCATCGGACTACTAGAGCGGAGACCTTACGTGCGCAGCTCGTCGAATCCGCACCCAAATTAACGGTGGCTGACGGGGTGACCGACGCGCTCGCTGAGGTGATTGACAAAGCCTTACATAAGGATGCCGGGCAACGTTTCCATGACGCCGTGTCATTTATTCGCGCGCTTCAGGGCAGACGCGATCAAACCAATGCCCCCCAAGCTGTATCCGAGACGCCAGTGGCGCCATTGGATAGACCCAGTCTAGAGCCCATTGACCAAACGATGGCGGCAAGCGCGCCCGTCTCCATGCACCAGACCCAAACAGCAGCTGATGACCACCTCTCGGACGCATCTCCACACGAGACAAAGTCGACTCGAAATCGAGCTTATATAGCCATGCTATTGGGTCTAGTGGCTGTGGCTGTGGCTGTGGCTGTGGCTGTGGCTTTGCTTTTACTTGGGCCACAAACCGAATCGAACACTCAACGCACCTCGACCTCAATACAAGACGGCAAGACTCTCGTTGAGGACACAGCGCCTCAAGCGGTCTCCTCATCGGTGACAAAAGAGCCAGCAGTCCAGCCTGTGCAAAAGACCCCGTCCACTGGGAAAACGGTGAGTCGGGAGACACGAGCGGCAGCTATACCTGGTGCATCGGCCTTGCCAAAAACGCAGCCTGGACCGGAGACGATGGGCGCCGCGCAATCGAGCCCGCAAACAAAGCCTAAAACCAGCGCAGCCGACACGCCGGCCTCGCCGGTAATCCAGTCGAAAAGCCAAGTACAGAGGCCATCACCGAGTAAAGCACTCAGGCGGCTCCGCAGGTCGCGTATTCGCGGGCAGGGACCCTCCGCGGGGGCGAGGGCGAGGCAAACACGCGCCAGCCCCAAGAGAGTGAAAAAAGTGGTCTTGAATAAGAGCAAGAATCCAGGGGACCAGATCACGCCTGCCCGCCCAAAAACCGAGTCCCCGGTCAAGGCAAAGAGCAAACGGGGAACTCAAGTTATTCCAGAGCTCTGAGTGCGCTTCTGAATACTACCCTTTGCTCAAAACCAAAGCTGCCATATACTGGGGCATGGCTCGAAACGCGCTCACATTGTACCTGACCCTAGCCCTGACTTGCTCGGTTTCACTTAGCTCACCCAATACTGAACTGGATGCGCGTGTAACAGCTGCAACTCAGGCATTCCAAACGCAACAATTCGAATCGGCCTTGAAGCAATTTCGATCCATTAGAGAAACCGTAAAAGACCCAGCGATGCGCCTTCGCTTGCAATGGAATATGGCGCGCTGTTTGGAAGAGATGCAACGACATGTACAGGCACTGCGGATTTTTGAAGATTATGCCAAGACCGTAGCTGACCCCGTCCGACTCAGCAGAGCGCAAGCAAAGATCGACAAATTGGTGCAGCAGACCTTTGGGAAAATCGCGGTGAGCTGCGTGGGGGACGCAAACGCGAGAGTCTTTCTAGAAAAAGAAACGACCGAAAGACCCTGCCCTGCCATCTTTGAGCGCCAGGAACCCGGACTCGTCGTGATCATAGGCCGCGGAGACAGCGTTGTCAGAGAGGTCGTTCAGGTTGAAGCCGGCCAAACTAGCCAGCTACAGCTGGCCTTCTTGCCGACCGCGACCAAAGAGATACCCGTACGAAAAGAGACCCGTAATTGGCCGTGGTATGTTGCCGGTGCGGCCGCCGTTCTCACAAGTGGAGCGCTCACGGTTTGGTTACTGAATCGGGACGAAGGGCAGACACGCCATAGGGCGACTTTCTGCCTCGAAGGGACCTGTGACTGAGATGATGCGATTCGCACTGACAGGACTCCTTTGCCTACTTTTCAGTTGTAGTGCCAAAGACGAGACCATTGATCATCGTGTTCAATTTGACCTCACGCCTTGCCTGGGTTCGATGGAGTCTACGGCCGCGTCGGATGAAACCATTTGTGGGCGGGGCAAAGTGTCGGCTGCCATGCCATCCGATGAGGGGGCTAATGGCTGTCTACTTGCACAATTTGGAACGGGCGAAACTCAGTTTCAACTCATTAGGTGGGCTGAAAACCGTCTCATTCGAGTGGGTGAAAAGACCATTCTCTACGAAACCAACTCCAACCTGAACATTCAGATCACTCTGTTCAATCGCCTCGTCGATGAGGACACCTGTCGACAGCACGGCATAGGGTCGCGGTGTGAAGGGCAATGCGTGGTGCAATTGGTATCTCAGACGCCGCCATCCAGTGGTCGACTTGTCTCCATTAATTTCATTCGGAGCAATGGAACGGACGTAACCTGCGGCATTGTCTGGAATGAAGACAGTCATCCCGTGCTCAAGGAACGCTGCGATGGCCTGGATAACAATTGTGATGGCGAGGTCGACGAATTGGAGCAGTGTTGCACCCGGAATGCCGATTGCCAATCGGACCTCTCAGACATGTTCTGCGACGAGGTGACACGCGAGTGCGCCGGCTGCCAGAGTCATTCCGATTGTTCAAATAAATTTGAGACACGCATTTTCTGTGATCCAGAGTCCGGTCGATGCGGAGAATGCGACCCTGAGCCTGGAGGGGATCTTAAACATCGCTGCTCGCCTGAACAGCCGCGCTGCATCCGAGATGATGATGGACGTACGGAATGTACATTTTGCGATCCGGAGGCGGCCCTGGACAGCAATGGCTGCCCGTACAAGCGCCCCTGCTTCGCCCCACTAGACGCCTCTGATGCCCCCTACTGCGCGCGGTGCTTTCAAAATGATGATTGCCCCGATAGCCTCGAATGTTTGCGTTTGATAGCCGAGACCGACCCCTTGAATGGCAGTTGCCAAGAGTGTTCTCCTGTTCTATCTGGCCAAAGTCCAGCCTGTGTCTTGCGAGGTGATAATCACTATTGTTCTCCACTGGGCAGGTGTGTTGAATGCCTGCCTGAGGTGCAAGACGACGCGTGTCCTCAAGAGGCCCCCTATTGTCTTGAAAACATGGATGGCTCTTATTTCTGTCAAGCCTGCACGACAGATTTAGATTGTCGACAGTCCCTGTCGACTGGAGCCTATTGTGACCCCATTTCGAAACGCTGCCTCACGTGTCGCCCTGGCACACGTGATGGCTGCTCTGGCGCAACCCCCGTCTGCGATCGTGCAACAGCACAGTGTCGAGCCTGCGAGTCCACGGATGAATGCGAGTCAGGGGTCTGTCGAATCGAACCCTCGGACATCGATTGCAGCCAGGTGGATAACTCAACCAACGCTGACTGCCTACGACTCGGCCAGTGTACCGACTGCAGTGATGGGTCTGATGGTCTATCGTGTAACGAGGCCGAACGGCCCATCTGTGATAACGAAACCTGTATCGGCTGCCGAGAGAATGCTGATTGTCCAGTGGAAACACCCGTTTGTAATGGACTTGGTCAATGCACGGAGTGTCCGAACCTAACGACACGTTTGGCATACGACAACATGGATGCAACTCTCTACACCTGTGCAGAAAATGGGGAGAGTCCCATTTGCTCAGATGATGGCATCTGCTTGCCATGCACGATTGATAGAGAGTGCCAGGACCGCCCTGGACAGCATGACGTCTGCGTAGACGGCCGCTGCCAAGATTGTCGATTAGACGATGGGGACAGCGGCTGTACTGACCCCACCCGTCCTGTTTGTAATCCAAACGGTCTTGAGTGTGTGCAATGTATTTCCGATACGGATTGCGCCGACGATATGACCTGCAACCAATTCATCTGCGAGGGTGGCTGTAATCCAAACACGCAGACGGGCTGTCCGAGTTCGGCACCAGTCTGTACAGCGGATGGCGAATGCGTCCCATGTCGCAGACAGGATTGTGATCCGAGATTAGTGGACGCAGTGTTGATTGCTCAACGCTGCGCCACATCGGCAAGCTGCGTCAGCTGCATTGAACCGGATGTACCCTCCGCTGTGCGCGAGCCACCCATGGAGGGACAAGACGACCGACCGAACAATGATGATCCACAGGGCCAGGCGAACGGCCAGGTCTATGGCTGTGATTTGACATCCAATGCACCTGTCTGCCTGCTAGGACAGTGTATTGAGTGTAGAGTGGATCGGGATTGCGGTTCTGTGCCGGGCGCGCAGCCTGTGTGCGCCCCAGATGGCTCCTGTGTACGGTGCGTCTCCGATGAGATCGATCAAGAACCAGATCGGGGCTGCACAGCTGAGCGACCATTCTGCCAACAATCCAACGGAAGTTCCGTCTGTGGGGAATGCTCAAACAATGCTCATTGCGATGATGGCGTCTGCTATGCATCTCGGTGTCAGGAGTGTAATGGTGACACTCAAGAAGGATGCCTACCAGAGAGGCCGATTTGCCGAGCGATCAATGGACGTGCCCGCTGCGAAGGCTGTCGCGAAAACGCAGAGTGTCGAAAACTGGACTGTCGTGCTGACCGCATCGACGAATGTGTGTCCGTTGCCGTCTGCGACCCGCTCTTCAACGTGTGTAAGCAATGCACTGATAGTGGCTTATGCGCTGATGGACGCCCCTGCCGGGATGGCCGATGTTTCAGCTGTCGAGACGATGCTGAATGTGCACGATTCGACGGGTTCCGATGCAATCGTGAAACAGGTGCGTGTGTAGGGCCCAACTGTCGAAGTAGTGAGGACTGTCAACAGTATTTCACCTGTCAAGACGAGATCTGTTCGCCGTGTCGACTCAACCAGTTGTGCGATGATGGACGGGTCTGCGTGCAGTTAGAGCGTGTGGGCATCATGCCCGAGTGTCTCTTCTGTGATACGTTCCCGGGTACACGGTGTCCCGAAGGGTATGGATGTTCGAACACGGGACGCTGTGAGAGATTGCGGCCGTGAACTCAGCTGGATGAGGTCTGAGTCCGGGTGGTTAATCGAGAGTACTGTTGACTGGCGCTAAAACTAAAGGAGTCGGCGAGACATGGATGGCATTCATTCCAAAAAACATGAGCTGCACCACGTCGTCGAGTCTGAAGTCCGAAAAGTACTGCGTGAACTCCCTCCGGGCGCATTTGAATCGAGTGAACTCCTCAATTACGGCTATATCGGACTGCTCGAAGCGGAAAAACGCTTCGACCCGAACCTGGGTACGCCCCTGGATGCCTTTGCCCGCTTCCGAATCCGTGGCGCTATTCTCGATGGGCTAAGAAACGGATTAGGTCGATTTGGCCGGAGTCATTATCAACGGCTTCGACGAGAGTATGTCGCTCACAAGAGAGACAATGGAAACCTGGACGTCACCACTGATGATGTCACACTGAGGGACATCGATCGCTATGCGGAGACTTTGCTTAAAAACCATCCGGTTATGCCCACTCCCAGCGATGCAGAAGACACGCTTGCGTGGGGCCAAGAATTAGCGGTGATGCGACAGGCCATCGACGAGTTAAATACAAAAGAAAGGCGGGTCATCAGAGCGGTCTATGACCTGAGTCTCCGCGACGATTCGGGTGCTAAATTAGCGGAGCGCCTGGGCATTCACAGATCTCAGATCAGTCGAAAACATCACGCGATTATGGCCCGACTCCGAGCTGTCATGCGCCGCATCCGTAAGAAGACCATCGACTCGTAATCAGCTGGCATCGCGGCGTCACTGGCTGGGCCGTTTGCCGTGTCTGCTTTGGGGCCATGTCTACTGCACAATGGTCTTGGTGCATCCAGGCGATAACCCGCCGGTTTACGCCAGAGCTGATACGGCGCCTGCAATCATAAGTCGACCACGTTGACCAGCGGCGAACGCGCCGGTGGATGGGATCCAATACGAACCGAAGTTCGCAGATATCTTTACCTTAAACCCAGGGCCAACGAACTGGCAATCGATCACCTCAATGGATCCATCGGGATCTGGCTCGAATTGACATTGCTCGTTTCGAATCAATACGGTCACGGGCCCATGACTTGGCCGACGCAGCGAAAGCGGCCCTATTGCCGTCGATACAACGTCACCGTCTCCAATGCCAGACAGACTAAAGACGGCCCCTGTCAACTCGGCCACTTGCCGAGACTGAGGCTCGTTGAAAACCTGTTCTGGAGGACCAGACTGCAGAATGGTGGCGACCCCATCGACGTCCGGGCTTCCCAAACAAATCAAACGATCGGACAAAGCAAAGGCCTCACGGCGGTCATGGGTGACCAGCACCGCCCCAATGGACTCGGCTCGCAGGGTCTGTCGCATGGTCTCGCCTAGCTCCAACCTCATCCGGGCATCAAGATTTGCAAAGGGCTCATCCAACAAGAGCGCCACAGGCTTGGGTGCGATAGCACGCGCCAATGCAACCCGTTGTTTCTGGCCGCCAGACAACGAATTAGGCAGCCGATGGCCAAATCCGTCTAGGCCAACAAAGTTGAGTAGTTTCTGGACTCGCGACTGCCGGTCCGGGTCCAGATGGATTCCATATTCAATATTCTCGGCCACACTCATGTGGGGGAACAGGGCAAAATCTTGGAACATCAATCCGATTCGGCGACGCTCTGCTGCGATGCGCTCTTGTCCAGCCTGCACAACGGGGGTTCCATCAACCTGAATTGAGCCGACTGTTGGGGTCACAAAGCCAGCAATGGCCCGCAAGACAGTCGTCTTACCCGACCCCGACGCGCCCAGAATCCCGACAATCTCTCCTGGATTGACAGAGAAGCTTACCCGCTCCACGACCTCGTCCTGCCCATAACGATGACCCAGTTTATCCACAACGATAATGGCATTACACTCCGTCATCACGGCTCCATCGAGTAATCAGTATTTGTAAGATAAACGCCATAAGCAGTAATGTCATGCCTGCCAAACCAACGTCTGGCAGCGACCCTTCTTGCTGACCGTCAAATATGCGATAAGACAGCGTGGTATGACCCAGTGGAATCAGCATCAAGGTAATGGGTAACTCCTTAGCGATACTGAGAAACAGCAGCGCATAAGCGGCTAATAAGCTTGGCTTGAGCGCCGGCAGAACCACTCGACGAAACGATCTCGCACGCGTACTCCCAAGACTTCGAGCGGCTTCAATTTGTGACTGGTCGAGGCGTTCGATACCCGGAAAAATGGCCGCATAGCCTTGAGACAAAAAACGCATGATGTAACCGACCAAAAGAAACAAGCCCAGCGCGTCCAGCCAAGGCCACAGATCATGAGATGCCTGCCGTTTCAAACCCACGACTAATTTCAAAATCCCAACGGCCACTAAAATACCGGGAAGACTGCTGGTGACATACACAGCATTTTCAATCCAGGCTGCTGTGCGCGGCCGGACAATATGAGCGAGATAAGCGACGAGTGCAGACGCGATGACGACTGCAATGGCACTCAGTCCTGCGATGAAAAGTGTTGTCAGACCCGGTGTCAAAACCGGTGAGAACTCCACTTGGTTTTCGAGTCCTCCTTGGATCCACCCAAATAAGGAGACGAAGGGTAGGATAACACCGAGGCCAATGACCATGCCGTGCAGGAACCAGGTGAGAGTGAGAACGGTGACAGGCAGTGGTTTTCTATCGACCCGTCGATGCACCTGCGTTCTGTCTTCGAAACGGTGACTTTTCAAGAGTCGAACAGCGGCAAGAAGTGGGAGAACCACTAATAATAGGCCAAAGGCGAGGGCAACGGCTTCGCGCCCGTCACGGGCCTTGTAGAGTTCCCAGGTCAACACTTCGCAATCGAGAATTGCAACCGCGCCGAAATCGCTGACCACGTAGAGACCAACTAACACAAGGGCGAACGACCATGTCGATCTCAGGCGCGGGGCGATGACCGTCTTCAATACACGAGCAGGACTGGCACCGAGACTTCGCGCGGCGTCTTCTTCTGCTATCGGACAACGGCGCAATGCGGCAGCCGCCAAAAGATGGACGTAGGGTGTGCAGGCCACGGTGAGAACCAGCACCGATGGCCAAAACCCTGTAAATGTGCCGTCAAGACCCAACATGTTGCCAAAAAAGCCAGCGGGCGCAAATTGCTCTCGAACGATCGTTGCGATGAGATAACTGGGGGTCGCGAGGGCGAGAATGGAGAGAAAGGCGAGTATGCGACGCCCGCTATAGGCCATGCGGGTCTCACACCAAGCGAACCACGTTCCAATCAAGAGGCTGAAACAACTCACCAAGCTACTCAATGCGAGACTCTTGAGTAGAAGGGGCCAAACACGCTCAAATGTCAGCTCCGGCGCTCCGAATAGCCCGGGCGGTTCACGATAGGCGAGGATCAGTCCTACGATGGGCAGAAGAACGCCCAGGATGATTAAAAGCCCCAAGCACCACAACCAAACCGGAGCCGACCTATCGGGACCAACGTGCAAGCAGCCCCCTACTGGAGGCCGAGCTGTCGGAGGAGTTTCACAGTCCCGACGACATCGGATAAGGCCGATTGCTCGACCGCAGCCCACCCCCCGGATTTCGGAGGTACATTCTTATGTGTTTTAATCCCCGAAACGGTTGGGTATTCGTACACCGTCTGAGCAAAATAATTTTGTGCTTCGTCGGAGACTAGGAATTGTGCGAGCGCCCGTGCCGAGCGAACATTCTTCGCATGAGCCGTCACAGCTACGCCACTCAACATCAGCAGATTGCCTGCATCGGATTGGTCCCGGAACGAATAGTTAGCCGCCTTCAAACTCGGATTAGCCGCCTTGAGGCGATGTAAGTAATAGTGATTGACCCAGCCGATATCGATCTCGCCACTCGAAACCGCTTTTACTTGAGGCGAATTCTTTGGGTAGACTTTCGGTTCGACCGCCCTCATTTTCGCAAGCCAGTTCTTGGTTTTCTCTTCGCCCCACAGCGCTCTCAAACCGCTCACGTGAGCTTGATAACTGGAATTGCTCGGCGCCCAACCTATTCGACCTGTCCACTTTGGATCAGCGAGAGCCTCTAGCCCGCTTGGTAAGTCCTCAACTTTGACGCGCTCTGGACTGTAGACAAGGACGCGTGCGCGGCCACTTGTCGCAACCCACTTGCCATCTTTATCGCGATAGTTTTCAGGCACCCGGTCAAGCACAGCCTTTGGTAAGGCTTGGAGATGCCCTGCTTTTGCCAGCGCGCCGAGGTAGCCGGAATCCTGGGCAAAGAACACGTCTGCTTCGCCGACCTGACCTTCGCTGGCAATTCGATTGGCGAGCGTCTGGGTGCTTTTGTCAAAACGCACACGCACCTTAATCCCTGTTTTCGCCTCAAAAAGGCTCAATAGAGGCTCAACTAACTTGGCGCTTCGACCCGAATAAACAACCAGTTTAGCCTTGGTCTTTTCTGTCGTTGTCGTCTGAGGCTTTTGAACATCTGTTTTCACAGATGGCGTCGCGGGCGTCTGCGGTGATTCACCTTGGCATCCCGATAGCGCCGCTAGCAGCAGCAGTAATGCGGTTAGAATACGAGTCATGTATGGGTTTCCTCACACGAAATATTGCTTTGGTGAGTCAGTCAAAACTGAGAACACCGTTGGACGCTTCGTGAATATATCTGACAGCGCCATCTGTCCATTAGTATTCTCACCTAGATGCACACGCTCAGTGTCCAGCCTGTGTTGCGGCGATCGGCCCACGCCGGATATGCGCCTGCTCAATTTTAACAGGATGACGGCCTGAACTTGGCATCGAGGCTCTCAGCCACACAAAATGGACGACACATGTAATCACAGACGATGGCCCAGGGACATGTAGTAAATATTCATAAGCGCAACCCCCAGTAAACATTGAATAATCAGACGGGAGCAAATCCCATTCGACTTCTTTTGCTTTAAATGCTCGATCTACGGCTCATTTTGCTGTAGGATCCGCCAACTTTTCACGCCGATTTTCATTTGAGAATACTCGATTTAACTCAGGAGACAGACCATGAAAATGGTACATCAATTTTGTGTCTTAGCTTTTCTAAGCATGTTCATCGTCGCTTGTGGCGATGAGGAAACCTCCCGACCGTCCGTCACATTCCCACCAGCGACTGTTGACATGGGTACGTCTACGCTCGGGTGTTCCGCGAGCCGCGAGTGCATGGCCGGTTCCGTCTGCGTGAGTGGCTCTTGCCAACCCGGTGTATGCGCGGCTGATGTCCCCTGCCCGAATGGGATGATGTGCGACACGCTTTCCAGACAATGCGTCAACCGACCTATGAATGGATGTCAGCGCCACGAAGACTGTGCCATGGGCTTTTGCATCGAGGGCGAATGCCGAAACGTTCAATGTGCAGATGATACACACTGCCAAGGCAATACAAACTGCATAAATAACGAATGTGTTGAGCGCCCACGCGATTGCACAGACAACGATGGCGACGGTTTTGGCATCGGCGCCGATTGTGGGTTGATGGACTGCGATGATAACGATCCGAATGTCAATCCGAACGTAATCGAAGACGGTCAGCAGCGCTGCGGCGATGGCATTGACAATAACTGTGATGGGGTCGATGTCGCGTGTTCTAGCATGGACCGTGATGGCGACGGCTGGACGGTCGAACGCGGCGATTGCGATGATATGAGCGCCCAAGTCAACCCAGACCAGGCCGAAATTCCGTATAACCGCATCGACGATGATTGTAACGAGCGAACATCGGACACGGACGTTGACCGAGACGGCTACGACGCGACAGAAATAGGCGGCGATGATTGCGACGATATGAATGCAAACATCAACCCCGAGGGTCGCGACATCCCAGGCAATGGCGTCGACGAAGACTGTGACGGTGCGGACCGCGTAGCGGCCAATGACGACGGTGACATGGATGGCGTCTCTGAAGCTCAGGGCGATTGTAACGATGAGGACCCTGCGGTTAATCCGAACGCAGTCGAGATTGCTTATAACGGCAAGGATGATGACTGCGATCCAAACACGCCCGACAACGATCTTGACCGAGACGGCGTGAATCGACCTGACGATTGCGATGACAACAACGCTGACCGTTCACCGAATAACCAGGAAATCTACTACAACGGAATCGATGACGACTGTAACGCTGAAACTGACGATACTGATGCAGACTCCGATGGTTTTGATGGTGGTCCCCGAGGCGCCGATTGCAATGATGAATCGGCCGCGGTGAACCCAGACGCTGAAGAAATCCCGTACAACGGCGTCGATGATGATTGTAACGGCCAAACGGCTGATGACGACCTTGACAACGACGGCTTCCTCCGAGCCAATGATTGCGATGACAGCAACGCCGATATCAATCCCGATGTCATTGAGGATGCCATGACAAACTGTGACGACGGCGTCGATAATAATTGCAACGGGCGTGATGAAGCATGTCAGGACGAAGCGCCGGTCGATACGGACGGAGACGGCGTCGCAGATGAAAATGATTGTGCACCAAACAATCCGGATATCCCCGGCGCCTTCGAAATTCCGAACAATGGGCTCGATGATGATTGTGATGAATCGACGTCTGATGTCTGCGAAGACGATATGTTTGATGTTGCAGGCGATAACGGCGACATCGCCAACGCGAGCCTTGTAGAAGCGACCCGGTCCAGCGGCATTCAATACGGTGGTCTCCGCCTGTGCCCTGGTGACACGGACTCCTACCGCGTCGATTTAGCTGAAGGCGACGGACTCGAGATCGACGTTACATTCCGTCACATCGACGGCGACATCGACATCGTGCTCTATCGTTTGTCCGATGACCCGAACAATCCAGACCCCACATTTATCGCCAGCAGCCTATCTGTGACCGATAATGAAACCGTCTACTTGCAACGTGCACCGGCCGCTGGCACCTATGTGCTCCGAGTCTATGAGCTCTTCTCCTTCGGCGGCGAAGCATCATATGGCATGACTGTTCACGTCTTTGACCAATGTATCGACGATGATGTGACGGACTTAGCCCGTGGGTTTAACGGGGAGCAAAATGACTCGGCTGACGCTGCAGTTGAGTTCCCAGAACCGGGTACATCACGTCAAATCTGCTCATACGATGATGACTGGTACACCTTCGAGTTGCAGCGAGCAGAAGATGTTCGCATCGACGTCTTGTTCGACCACGCGCCTGGGCAAGACATCGATATTCAAATTTTCGATGCAGAGAACAATCGGGTCGCTTTCTCCGGTAGTGTGACCAGTAATGAGGTCATCGAGACGGAACTAGACCGCGGCACATACTTCGTGCGCGTCTTCGGTTTTTCAGGTTCACAGAATTCATATCGACTGTTTCGCTCAGCTGGCCGAATCGGACGGGCACGAGCAGAAATCGATGAGGATGTTGTCATCCCCGATCCAGGCGAAGTCCGTGTGCCGCTTCAATTTGCGGGCGCACCGGAAGGCGCTGTCTTACGCCACGTCGCCATTCGCGACTTGGTCTTACGACACACTGACCTCCGTAATCTTCGACTGACCTTACTCTGGGACGGCCAACCTTTGCAGGTTATCTGGGACCAACAGGGCGATGATGATGGCCGTGATGGCGGTGAAGATGATGACTTCCTGCCGTTCACAGGAGGAGACATTAACTTCGACCCAGGTCCAGAGCGCACTTATGCTGCGTTCCTAGGACGTCCAGCAACCGGTACCTTGGAACTTCTCATCGAAGACCTCGTCAACCGCGAGGAAGGTGAGCTGACAACATTTGAAGTCGAAATCGAATACTTCGAACCGTAAAGCGTCAAACACACGTTTGTGTACCCGCACCCGAGGTGAAAGCCTCGGGTGTTTTGTTTTGTGCTTATCCCATTTCATTTAGCGGCAATATCGCCCTGGCTCTGCCTCATTTCCCCGAGGGGAATTATAACCCGTTGGCATCGTTTAGGACTCGACTAGAGCGGCCTGTCCAGGTAACGTGGCGCGCCTTCGGGCATGTCCGTGTGTGGCGTTCAGAGGAGTAGGTGATGATCGAGCAATTAAACGCTTTGGAGACAGAGGCCCTTTCGGCCGTCGAAAAAGCGACAGAAGAGGCAGCCCTTCGTGAATTAGAAGTTCACTACTTGGGCAAGAAAGGTGCATTGACGGCCATCCTCCGGGGCATGCGAGATGTACCCAATGAGCAACGGCCGATCATAGGTCAGCGGGTCAATGAAGTACGTTCGTCTGTACAAACAGCCATCGAGACTCAGCGGGCCAGCATTGAGACGGCGCGGATTCAAGCGCTATGCAACGATCCTCACTTCGATGCGACTCTGCCCAGCGATCGGCCGACAGTCGGCGCACTCCACCCGCTCACTAAAATCACCTATCACATCGAGGATGTGTTTCGCGCCATGGGCTTTCACCTACTCGACTACCCAGAGGTCGAGTCGGAATATTTCAACTTTGAAGCCCTCAATATTCCGGCCGATCACCCAGCACGGGACATGCAGGACACATTTTGGTTAAAGAACGGGCACCTCTTGCGAACCCATACGTCACCGGGGCAGATCAGAGCGATGCGAACATTCAAGCCGCCGTTTCGCGCGATTTTCCCGGGGAAAGTATTTCGCTTCGAGAAAATCGATGCATCTCACGAACATACGTTTCACCAAGTCGAAGGCCTGATGATCGAGCGCGAGATCAGCGTTTCGAACTTGATCTATTCCATGAAGACCTTACTGGAAGCGATTTTTGAGCGCGACGTGACCATTCGCTTAAGACCCGGATATTTCCCATTCGTCGAACCGGGCTTTGAACTGGACATTCAGTGTCAGGTCTGTGGCGGGTCAGGGTGTTCCGTATGCAAGCAGAGCGGGTGGTTGGAATTACTACCATGCGGTCTCGTTCATCCGGAGGTCCTGCGTCATGGTGGACTCGATCCAGATGAGTGGTCTGGTTGGGCTTTCGGCCTCGGTTTGTCTCGACTGATGATGATGAAATACCAAGTGGAAGACATCCGACACATCATGGCCGGTGACCTGAGATTCATCTCACAATTTAGGCAGGGGTAAGACGGATGTTGATCTCATGTAATTGGTTAGCTCGCCACGTGGACTTAGATGGCGTTGATTTAGATGAACTTGCAAACCGCTTCACTCTCAATGTCGCGGAATTAGAGGGCGTTCACCGGCTAGGCCAAGACGCCGCTCAATGCGTTGTCGGCCACGTCCTAGAGGCGGCCCACATCGACGGGACACATTTGCATGTCTGCCAGGTCGATACCGGTGATTCAGCGCCCAGACAAATCATCTGTGGCGCCCCCAACATTGACGCGGGGCAACGTGTTCCAGTGGTCCTACCGGGGATGCAATTGGGTGATCTCAAGATTGAGGAGCGCACGGTCCGAGGTCATCTCTCACAGGGGATGATCGCGAGCGAAGCAGAACTCGGTTTGAGTGAAGACAACGACGGCATTATGGTGCTCACCGACGAACCTAAGCCGGGTACATCCTTAGGCGATTTATTTCCCATTGAAGATGTGCTTTTCGAAATCGACAATAAGTCGCTGACACATCGGCCTGATTGTTGGGGCCATAGGGGCATCGCCCGTGAGGTGGCAGCCTTGGTTGGACGTCCACTCAAGGTCCAAGATTTGTCGGTCGAATACACGTCTGCCCCCCCCTTAGAGATCGCGATTCAAGCCCCTGAGTCCTGCTTTCGCTACACGGCTGTGACCATGGACCAGGTGACCATTGCCCCATCACCATTATGGCTAAAAATCCTGCTACACCGTGTTGGTATTCGCAGTATCAATAATGCAGTTGATGCCACCAATTTCGTGATGCTTGACCTTGGCAATCCCCTCCACGCATTCGACGCCGGTCAAATCAATGGGGACTGCATTACCATCCGTCATGCACAGAACGGTGAACGGTTTACAACCCTGGATGAAACTGAACGCCACTTGACGCCCAGTGACCTCTTGATTGCAGATGGCGAACGCGGCGTGGCACTGGCCGGCATTATGGGCGGACTCAATTCGGAGATTAAGGACGACACAACAGCCATCGTGCTGGAATCGGCCACATTCAATGCATCCACAGTGCGTATGACCAGTTCCAGACTTGGTTTAAGAACGGATTCATCTGCGCGGTTTGAGAAGTCTCTGGATCCGAACCTCGCCGAGGATGCATCCAAAGCCTTTTGCGTACTCTTAAAAGAACTCTGTCCGACTCTGACCATCACATCAGCTTTCATGGACCGATTTCCCCGGCCGGTCGAACAGCCGGTCATCGACTTAAGTTATGATCTTGTTCACCGCCGTTTAGGGACGACGCTGCCAGAAGATACCATCGATAATTATCTGACCCGACTCGGTTTCCAAATTGAAAAGCGAGACACAGGGCTGCGGGTCACTGTCCCCACATGGCGGGCGACAAAAGACATTTCTATCGCCGCCGACTTGGTGGAAGAGATCGGTCGAAGCTATGGCTATGACAATATCGCTCCAACACCACCGGCTGTGACTCTCGCTAAACCAGCAGAAAATAAGCAAAAGGAATTTGAGCGGGCTATCCGAAGCTATCTCACTCAAGGGGCTGGACTAGACGAAGTGCTCACCTACTCCTTTGATAACGAACCGCTCCTCGAAAAAATCGACTCTATACCTCAGAAACGCTTGTTCTTAGCCAATGCCATCAGCGCTGAAATGCCAGCCATGCGGACCAGCTTAGCGCCCAATCTACTGGCCGCACTGGTCAAGAATGAACGGCGATTCGAATCCGTTAATATCTTTGAGATAGGACGGGTATTCAAGCCTGCAGATGACGAGACTGAGCTGCCTCACCAACCGACAACTTTGGGGATTCTCATCGCCAAGAAGGGTGGGCCAGCTGACCGCTTCCAACAGGCTAAAGGCCTCGTACTCGGCCTGGGAATTGCCATTGATCGGGGCCGTCCAAATCTGACACAAGGCAACGTCAACAGCGGACCTTGGGTCCATCCGATCAGGCAAGCCTGTTTATCTGCAGATGGGATTCAAATTGGATATCTGGCAGACGTTCATCCATTGACGCTCAATCAATTGGGCCTGGAGCACCAAGCGGCCATCATTGAAATTAACATCGACGCCTGGCGAGCAAAAGCTGTCCAGGAACTCACCTACAGCGCGTTGCCTAAGTTCCCCGCCGTCTATAGAGATTTCGCCGTTGTCGTCGAAGAATCGGTCAGAGCCGACGATGTGCGACAGGCCATCGCATGCGTTGACGACACTCTGATCCGTGACGTGTCGTTTCAATCGGTCTTTCGAAGCGCCGAGCTCGGCGACGGGCTGAAATGTCTGGCTTGGTCAATGACCGTACGCCACGATGACCGAACCTTAAAAGACGTCGAGGTTCGAGATATGGAAGACCGCGTATGGGCCTCGTTGGCTGAACGGGTCTCGGGCCAGCAGCGAACATAGAAAACGCGCTTTGATGACCCATCTTAAAAAGTCAGCTCCAGTCTAAGACGACCTTCCCTGACTCACCGGAGAGCATGATATCAAAACCTGCCTGGAAATCATCGACATGCATTTCATGGGTGAGTATAGGAGACAGATCAAGCCCACTCTGAAGCAGTGACGCCATCTTGTACCAGGTTTCAAACATCTCTCGTCCATAGACACCTTTGATTTGAAGGCCCTTAAAAATGACAAGGTCCCAATCAATGGCGGTATCGTTGGGCGGGATCCCAAGCAGGGCGATACGCCCACCATGGTTCATTACGCGGAGCATGCTTTGAAAAGCGGCGGGGGCACCAGACATTTCTAGACCCACATCATACGCCTCGACCATACCTACATGCTTCATGGCTTCCCGCGGTGAAATCTCACGTGGATCGATGGCCAGGCTGGCCCCCATCTTGCGTGCCAGTTCGAGCCGAAAAGGATTGAGGTCCGTCACGACAACATGCCGTGCGCCCACATGCCGGCAAATGGCAGCCGCCATGCAGCCGATTGGACCAGCGCCAGTAATCAGTACGTCTTCACCGACCAAGTCAAAAGACAAAGCTGTGTGCACAGCATTGCCAAAAGGGTCGAAAAACGCTGCGATTTCATCGCGGATATCCTCGGGAATTTTGAAGGCATTAAAGGCTGGGATGACCAAGTATTCCGCAAAAGCACCGGCCCGGTTTACGCCCACCCCCTCTGTGTTTCGGCAGAGGTGCCGGCGCCCTGCTCGGCAATTTCGGCAATAACCACAGGTGATATGGCCTTCACCAGAGACCCGGTCCCCGATTTCAAACCCACGCACATGGCTTCCAACCTGAGCGACTTCGCCCACGAATTCGTGTCCAATAACCATGGGGACGGGGATGGTACGCTGTGCCCAATCATCCCATTTATAAATATGGATATCGGTGCCACAAATGGCTGTTTTACGAATCTTGATCAGCAGGTCATTTGGGCCGAAATCTGGCTCTGGCACTTCGTCCATCCACAGACCGACATCGGCACGGCTCTTGATCAGTGCTTTCACTCGATCACTCCCATTTGGCGACCGATCTTGGCAAATGCTGAAATCGCCCTATCGAGGTGTGTCTTGTCGTGGGCCGCCGACATCTGAGTTCGGATACGCGCTTGTCCCTTAGGGACCACTGGGAAAGAAAAGCCAACGACATAAATCCCCTCATCCAGCAATCGGTCCGCCATATCGGACGCTAATTTGGCATCGCCCAGCATCACCGGAATAATCGGATGTTCACCTGGGAGTATTTCAAAGCCCAACTTGGCCATTTCATTTCGAAAATAACGGGTATTCCACCGCAGTTTCTCCCGAAGTTCATCGCCCCCTTCGAGTAGATCTAAGGCCTTGATGGATGTGTATGCGATGACGGGTGCCAGTGTGTTGGAGAAGAGATAGGGACGCGAGCGCTGCCGCAACCATCCGATAATTTCACGGCGCCCAGAGGTAAACCCACCGGACGCGCCGCCTAAGGCTTTCCCAAGGGTGCCCGTGATCATATCGACTCGACCCAGCACACCACAGTGCTCGGGCGTGCCGCGCCCTTTCAACCCCACAAAACCCGTCGCATGACAATCATCAATCATCGTCAGAGCGCCGTATGTCTCTGCAAGGTCGCAGATGGCGCCAAGGTCAGCGATGTACCCGTCCATCGAGAACACACCGTCGGTCGCAATAATCTTTGTCTTCGCACCGTCGCGTTCAGCCTGCTGCAGCTTGGCCTCTAAGTCGGCCATGTCATTGTTGGCGTAACGGTAGCGTTTCGCTTTGCACAGACGGATTCCATCGATAATGCTGGCATGGTTGAGCTGGTCGCTGATGACAGCGTCATCCGGTCCGAGAAGTGTTTCAAACAAGCCCCCGTTGGCATCGAAGCCCGACGAATATAAAATGGTGTCTTCAGTGCCAAGAAAAGTCGACAAACGAGATTCCAGGGTTTTGTGAATGTCTTGAGTCCCACAGATAAACCGGACGGACGCCATGCCAAACCCATACTTATCAATCCCCTCTTTCGCTGCATCTCGCAGCGTTTGATGGTTCGCTAAACCTAAGTAATTATTGGCACAAAAATTAAGAACCTGCCCGTCGCCGACGTCAATATCTGCCCGTTGAGGTGATTTAATGACACGCTCAGATTTAAATAGCCCTTGTGCTTTAAGGGCTTCTGTCTCTGCTCCGAGATGCTCCAGAAATGCCTTATCCATATGCGTATCCTTCCCCTAAGTGTCTCGTTCATTACCGATAGTCTACAGACTCATCTGCCGCGACTCCACCCAGAACGTGCAGAACATGCTCCATAGTAGTTTTTGCAATCACCGTGTATAAGTTTTCTTAATCCAACTCAGAACGTACACGGACGGGGGGTCAGTGGATGGGTATTCAATTCTCCAAGTTATTATCAGCACTCGAAAGCGCGGCACCAATAGGGCTTGCGGCGACTTGGGATAATGTTGGCCTACTCATAGAAGCGCATGGGCCTGAAGAGCAAATCCAGACCGTGTTTATGACCATCGATCTGACGGAGCCAGTCTTCGAAGAAGCCGTCGCCGGTGGCGCAGATGTCATCATCACCTATCACCCCATTCTTTTCGGCGGTGTCAAGCGGCTGGTGAGGACAAATCCGGCTCATCGAGTTGTCATCGCTGCTCTCAAGAACGGAATTTCTATTTATTCTCCGCACACAGCACTTGATGCGATCGAGGGTGGCGTCAACGATTGGCTAATCTCTGGAGTCGGCCCAGTCCAAAACGTGTCTCCACTGGACCCCGTCCTGTCCGATAATGCCAACGATGGGATGGGTCGACGTGGGCATCTGGAGACGGCTGCTGAGATTGACTTAGTGGCCAGCCGACTCAAAGCGTATCTCGGTTTGGAACACATCCGTATCGCGAGAGCGCAAAGGCACCAGTCGGGCAAAGCTATTACGTCCGTCGCCGTCTGCCCAGGCGCGGGTGGCAGCCTCTTAGCGGGCCTGAGTGATGTCGATTTGGTCGTGACCGGAGAAATGAGGCATCACGATGTCTTGGCCCTCAATAGCCGTGGAGTGAGCGTTATCCTGACGGAGCATACAAACTGCGAGCGTGGGTTTCTACCCAGCTACACAACCCGTCTCAAAGACCTCATCGGACCGGCGTCTCTCAGCTGGCATATTTCTCAGGTCGACAAAGATCCGCTCGCTGTTCACTGAGACGCCAAAACACGTCCGCAATCGGCTGTCTTCCCAAACCATTGAAACGAGCCGAGGACATTTTAATTTTATTTTTGAATGGAATGCCCGCGTCTGTGTCTGAGTCACACTCAATTCGCCTGAAAGCTCGCAGCCCCACTTGGCCCGTGTTAAAATATGGCTAAGCGGTTACCGAAGGACGCCATTGATTATGTTACGCTTGATCTTCACATTCAGTATTTTGCTCGCGATGCCGACCCAGGCATTGAGCACGCCCACGGGACCTATGGCGTGTGTACCTGCAAAAAAACACATCGTTTTGAAAAACGACACCAAGGCCGCACTGAAAAAGGGAACTCGAATCAAGTGGTCTACAGCCCACGGGGAGACCGGTACACTTAAAGTGCGCACCCTGCTCAAAAAAGGAAAAAGCCTGAAAGTCGGCATTTCGCAGCCCATGCCTAAAACCTGCCAGGCAACCTATCGTCTACCTCGGTGACAACATTGGGTCAAATAGATCCAGCCCATCATCCAACACCCGCTCGGCGCAACTCAATAAAGCTCGCTAATTGGCTATCTTGTGGGCTAATCCATTCGAAGCGTCCCCCAAAGGCAGACCGACTCACTAGATCCGACATGGCGTCAACACCACGCTGGTAAATGGGTGTGCCAAGAACATGACTTAGAAATAAATCAGCCTTGGGCGGCATGTGAAGCTGACCGAGCAAGAATGAGCCACCCGGTGCCAAGAGCGCATGGATCTCGTCCAAGAGGTCCAGTAGGGCGTCGTCGGGTACATCTTGAAGCAAAGTTTGATAAACGATCATGTCCTGCGGCACCAATCTTAAGCGGGAGCGAATCATGCCACGGACAAGGACGTTCAATCTGATCAGAGACAAACGCTCCTTCATTTCAAGTTGTTCGGCCGCGGTACTGGCTGCAGATAAGGCCTCAACGAAGTTATTTACATAGGTCAGTTTGAGATTGGTCGGTGCACCAAGTTGTCCGATTCGATCAAAGATTTCACCCACGGAGCCTGATCCCAACACCGTTAGTCGCCATGCATCGGCAGCCCCTTGGTATTTATCATTGATAAACTCGCCCACGAAATCTGTGGCATCGCGTATGCCGATGGCAAAAGGTTGCTCATGGAACCACTGTTCGACCTGGCGACCGAGTGAGTTCTTGCTGAGTACATGCCCGCATCGAATGGCCTCTTGGAGGGCGTGACTGGTCACCCCCTCCCCTTGCGCCATCTGGATCAGTTTGCTCCGCATGAGGAATCGATACGCTTCTCGGCGAATCGCGGTGCCCAACTCGTGGAGATTACCAGACTCCTTATCAGCTTGGTCTGCAAGCGCACTCACCAATCGGTCTGCCACTCTCGCCACCGAGCCGTCAGGCAGGTCCTGTTCTGGACGCGTTCCGTCCATATACGGTCTCAAGGAGCGTTGCATGTCGCCCACGGCGGCCACCAAAGCAACAGGAATATGGGGCGATGTCAAAGCGCCATGGCCGCCACTATCGGTTGGACTTCGACCAGAGTGTGACGAATGCAATTTGGCATTTGCAATCCGTACACGTCGGGCGAGTCTTAGAGCAAAACTATGAAAGAGGCGCGCACTGAAGCCAGGGTGGTCGGTGTGCATTTGCTGCAATCGGTTTAAGTCGAAGCGTAAGACCGCACTGTCGGCCAGAGCAACGACGGTCGCAGAGGCCGCCTCTAAACTGACAAAAGAAAGCTCGCCAACCAACTCGCCAGGACCCAGGACGGCGACTTCGATATCGACGCCATCTTTCTTATTGCGAACGGCAAACAAGCCCCGAATGACTAAGTACAGGACACTCAAGTCTTGGCCTTCATGAAAAAGAACCTCGCCCTCGCCAATGGCCGTCTCCTCAGCAAGGTCCCGTAGACGTTCATGATCTTCCGGGAGCAACATCGCAAAGGCATTGAGGGGGTCAAAGTCGCTCACGGATACATCTACGCTCGCGTCTGGCAGAACAGACTCAATTGGCACAGGACTCATCGTTCCTTGTTGTTTTAGCCAATCATCGAGTGCAGAGTAGAAATCATCATTGGGAAGCCGACCGTTGTCATCGAATGAGTAACGCGGCCTAAGACGTGTGATTTGGCTCATGCTCATGGGGCCCTTACCCCGCACTGGAATCGTCCCACGCTCTTCAGCAATAAAGAATTTTTCGACCGTCTCATAGACGTCTGTTGCGAGGTTAATGGTGCCCGCCTGTGCGTGGGATTCCATACGACTCGCGACATTGACGGCATCTCCCCAAAGGTCGAATGCAAAATTACGACGGCCAACAACACCGGCAACGATCGGACCCGCGTGAAGACCCACTCTCATCCGCCACGGCGTCCCATCGGGTCCACGCATCCCCTCCCGGTCCACCACATCAAGCATTTCAAGACCGACGAGAATCGATCGGACTAAATGCCCTGGCTGGTCGCTTAAGACACCACCGGCGCACATATAGCTGTCGCCCATCGTTTTGATGCGTTCGAGACCGTGCCGAAGTGAGACATCATCAAAATGTGAGAAAATACGATTCAGTCCATGGACGAGTTCATTGGGGCTGATTCGGCTTGCAAGCCTGGTAAATCCAACGAAATCTGAAAAAAGGACGGAGCAGTAAGCAATGTGCCGCGGCGAATAATGCCCTTCCCGTAGATATTCTTTAGCCACCTCAGGGGGCATCGCGTTGTAAAGGAGTTTTTCTTTCGTCCCTTTTTCAATGATGAGGACCCGTTCAAACTTAAATTGTGTCCATCGACGATGATGGTGAATGCCATGGATCATCAGTCCCAAGAGGACGGTGGCGCCGAGATAATAATTTGCAATGGCAATGGGCTCTAAATCTCGCCCTGGGAAAAAGATGAAATCGATAACATTGAGCTGGGCGACACATGTAAACACGAGGATAAGAAGGTGCTTCGTTCTCAAAGGAACGGCTGTTGCCAAAACGATGATGAGAAGATTAAACCCCGCATAGTATGGCGTCGACAACCCGCCCGCGAGCACGATAGAGATATCGAGGGCCGCCGCGTAAGCAAAAGAAAATGCGAAAACGAATCCAAGACTCAGCTTTGGCAAAATCGGATTCGTGTTGAGTCGCCAGAGAATGATGACGAGTAGACAGGCGACGGCAGCCAGGCCCAAGCGGGCGTAGGCGATCTGTTCATAGACGCCTGGTCTGACCAAATAATCGAGCCAACTAAAGATCGGGAAAAAGACGAGACCAAGAGCGGCCAACCCCCAAAGTCCCTGAATTCGCTGCTCAGCCAGATGCTCATCAAATGCAGATCGCATGTCCTCCGTGACCTGCATTTGTTTGAGTACCTGCTCGATTCCCATCATCTTCCTTCTGACTTGGTCGCCATCAAATTCGGTCACAATGGAGCGGGTTACTATCGAACCGTTACTTCAACGGCACACGCTGAGTCTTGTATTCAGGCTATTGTAAGCGCACCGGTTCGAGATCGAGACCGCCCGCAAACATGTATGACACAGCCTCATCATACCCCATCACCATTAAGCCACAGCGCTGTGGACAATTGAGGATAAATCGACCGCTTTCGAGCAATTCAATACGCCCTGCGCGCAACCCATCCCCGAAGTCATAGAGCGAAGTACTCACGTCCCTGCCATTGAGTTCGACCGGACCGCCCTCGTAACTGACAATCGACGCGTACTGAAGTCTGTATTCATTGGGGACGAGGAAAGTATAATCCGACCGCCACTGGGCCACAGGGGGCACAAAGGCCAGTGCTGGGTCCCCGGTCTGACCATCGGTAGACAGCAGCATTTGACCGACAAGGATGGGGTGGTTGGATATGATCTCAGTATCGTTTTGAATGTAGACATCACAGTAGTCGCCGGCGACCAAAGCGCCACATTGTCCCGATACGGGGGTCGGCGAGAATTCGATTCGAGTGTCACCATTGGATGCCAGAAGTCGGAGCCGGTCGGGCGCAACACGCCCCCCTCGGCCCTGATCCTCTCGCTCAGCGCTGCGTGCGACCGCGAACCGAACGCCCCAAGTCGAGATCGGCAGGAGTTGCTCTTCAACATGATCTCCGCAACACAGCGGATCATCAGAGCCTTCACGTCTCCGGTCGCTGAGTAAGGTCGACTCATGACCCACAAAAACCGCGATTGTCTTTCCGTTTCTCGCCGCGATTCGCGTCCCCGTCAGGTCCCCTCGATCAGCGGCTTCCAAGTTGAGGACATCTCCCTGCTGTAAACTAAAACTATGTTCCATCCGCGCTGCGTACGATGCCTGCCTTATCCCTGCACGAATATCCGCACTGGGGGTGACTTGAATGTCCGTCTGACCCGAGTCAGTCGCCACGACCGTCAAGTAGCCGCTATAGGGGTGGCCATATGGGCGACGCTCGATGGTCGGAAGCGTCAAGGCAAGATAGACTGAATCAAGGGCATGACTCGGCAGTAACAAGGACCCATCGTTGGAAAAAACACCGTCGTTATCCAGTGGGTTGAACTGATACGCGACAATGGGCCCGGTGCTGGTCAACCGATAGGCCGAACGGGTGATGCCGGATCCATCGATGGACGCATCCAAAACACCGGCCCGGTAGGGTTCAAGACGCGTCACGCCGCCCGGTGGGACGACATCCGATAAGGCTTGCCCGTCCGGCGTCATCAAGTTCACATCCACAGCTGACGCTGTGGATGGATTGGAAATGACGATACTGAAATTGGAATTCTGGGCATCGAGGACGCACGCCGGGGCCTGCTGGCAGACCTGTGTTTCAGGGCACTGTCTGCCCAAGTCACAGAGCCCCGCCAAGCGGTTGTCTAAGACGCAGACAAATAGGTCGTCACGATAACGCCAATTCGAGTTACCCGGGATATCACAAACCCCATTGACAGGCGGAACCGGAAACACTTCGACCGCATTATCCAAGTCGACAGGCCAATACTCGCACCCGATGTATGATCGCCGCATCGCATTGGCCGAACATGAATCTTGTATGCCGCCACAGCCGCCGGCTTCATTGGTTTGGATCCAGAGACCATTCCCGCCACAGACGTCGCGATAACCATCGGTGCAGCGTTCTTCACCCGGGGTACATTGACCAAGCAAACCATCGAGTTGACGAGGCCCTGCATCAAGCGGCTGTTCATCCTCTAAAGCGGTGCTACACCCCATGGCCATCAAGCCGCTTAGGCCAGTGAGGAGCACCAGCAGTTGTCTACGCAATGGCCTTTTGATTCCGATCATTCGTCATCCTTCCCCATCCACTCAGATAGATGGTACACAGATCTAGTCAAGTTTCGCCATTCTGGCGACAACAACTCGGGGGATTTTGGCATGCTGAAGATAAACCAAGTGGTGACCATCACCGCAATGTGTCTGGCTTTCGGCTGTGCAGAACCCGCACCCGATATCGATCGAACCCAAGGGAACCTGATCGCGAAAAGTGACCTTGCAGGCGAGTGGTACATGATGCAAACCATCACCGGGGTGCCACCGACCAGCTGGTTTACGTTTATCGGGGAGACAGGTCGTACCGAGCGCGTACGGTGGGAAATTCAACGTGATCTACTGGTTGCATATCGTAGTTACCCATTGGTACGCGGGGCAGATGCGCCGTCGACAAATGTGTCATTCGATGGCACCGATAACCCCGTGGCAGCCTATCGGATTTTTAATCACGTTGACTTGATCCGGGATTACAACACCGCGACAGGCGAGCAAAGCAACGTCATCGTAGAAAATATGTCTGACCGCCTTTGGCACGAACGTGACCATGTGCGCGTTGACTGGTCCCAAAGTATGGTCAGTAACTTCGATTTCATTGCGCCCACGGCCAGTGTGACCAACGCCGCATACTTTGTGCCAGAAGAGCTTGGGCAACGCAGTCCCGAGCATGCTGAAGATGCATTTTACAGAGAACGAACTGCAGACGGTAGAACACATTACTTCGATGTCAACGGCAAGATGTTTGTCGAACCGGATATTTGGGGCTGCGTCTACACATGGTGGGGCTTTGCTGCTGAAGACTGTACGGCCGCCGAGATCAAGATGCGAACATCCTTTAGCCGAGTTGACGAAACCAATGATTACGAACCGTTTCATTACAGCGACCAATTGCTAAGCCGTTTCGGTTATTTCAGAACAGAATATTTCACCTACGACGAACAACGGGGGTTGACTGAATCGGGACGACGATACCTGATTAATCGTCATAACATTTGGCAAACGACGCGCGATGAAAACGGAGTGATTCCAATTCCACAGCGATCGTTAAAAACAGTCACCTACTATTTATCGAAGAACTTCCCCCAAGATGATCTGCTTTTGAGCGCAGCACAGGCCGCAATGAACCAGTGGAACCGGGCTTTGCTTGATGGATTGGCAGCCTTCGGATTCACCGATGAAACACCTGTATTTGTCCTCTGCCATAATCCGGTCCAAGAGGTTGATGCCGACGCGTGTGGCCTGCCTGGATTCGCACCGCGCATCGGTGATCTTCGCTACTCAACCTTGCACTGGGTTGACACGGAGACATTAGCAGGTCTGCTCGGCTATGGTCCATCAACAACGGATCCGGTAACGGGAGAGATTATTGCCGGTAAAGCCTACGTATACGGTGCCGCGATTAACACCTGGGCCACATATGCAGTGGATGTGATCCGCTATTTCAATGGTGATCTTGACCTATCCACACTCGTCTATGGACGACATTTCAGCCAAGATGTAACGACTCGAGTCGCCGATGTAGATACAGCAAATGGCCATTCTGAGCGGCTTGATCAACGTCCGTTACGACGGCCCGTTGGTCGACCGGATCGCCTGGCACGACCCAACGTACGAAAAGCCGATTTACGCGCTTACGATCGGTCAGCTGTTGAACAGAAAATAAAGCGCGCCCATGAAATGGGCGGTCGGGCTCACGTCGGTAATCCCGAAGTTCAAAAAGCACTTGCCCGACGAACGCATCTCGGGTCCAACCGCCAGGCCCAAGCGCCCGATGAACTGCCCGACGCGACCTTAAGCTTGAACCCCATTGCCTTTAAAAAGCGCGAACACATCCGACGAAAGGCCCGCGCCAAGTCAGTCGACTTTCATGACATGGTGGCCCCTGACATCGAAGGGATTGTGAAACGCTACATCGGCCGGACCGATTACGATGAGATTTGGCGGGAGATCCGAGCGGAGGTGTTTGCATCAACGACCGAGCATGAGATTGGACATACATTAGGCCTGAGACATAATTTTCAGGGCAGTTACGACAGTTTGAACTACCACGAAGAGTATTGGGATGCGCGTCAGGAGAATTTATTTTCTGCTGAATCTCTAGGGGACCTCTACCGGTTAAATCGGCTCACTGAAGAGCAGAAAAACCGCGCCATGCGACAACATCAATACAGCTCAATTATGGATTACGGATACAACTGGCATAACGACCTGGAAGGTCTCGGAAAGTATGACCGAGCGGCCATGGTTTTTGGCTATACGTCGGGAAGCTATGTCGCCGATGGCGAACTCTGTAGCCAGTATCCAAGCACACAAACCCCATCCGGATGTGTCGCTCAACTTCCAGGCTTGGTCGAGGTCTTTAAAAAACGAAGAGTCGAGCTGGGTGATGCAGGCGATCTTTTAACGCAGCGAGAGAGTGCATTTGCCTATGATGACTCGGGACTTCCGTCCATCAACATTCTTGAACGCTATCACTACACGACCCTAGCGCTTGCATTTCCAGACCTGTCAGATATGAGAGACACGGGGCGCGAATGGATGAGCTATGCACAGTATTTGGATGGCCTAGGCGAAGAAAACCGAGTCGTGCGTGTGCCCTACATGTTCTGTTCCGATGAATGGGAGTCCGGCCTTTTGAGCTGCCATGCCTTCGACCAGGGTGCAGATCCATTCGAAATTGTCCGAGCCAAAATCGACCAATATCGGGCTTATTACCCATTTACGAACTTCAGGATGGATAACCCATTTTTCGAGGTATGGTATCCATTAGACTCCTATTTCTGGAGGATTTTCCTCCCGCTCTCCGACGTCTTCCAAAGCTGGTACGTGGCTCCTTATGGTGATGACCCGCTATTCGATCGAAGCTATGACCTGGCAATTAATGCTGGGTTTAATCTTTTGTCCGAGGTCTTGACCACACCGGCCTATGGAACCTGGTGCCAAAATACAGACGGCCGCATGATCCATCTGAGTGATGACCCCATCTTACAAGGCGACAATGCGCCCATCGCCGGTTGCTTACAAGGGGGCGAACAGCTCTATGTCCCCCCCGGAGAAGGGCGCCGGCGCTTCTCTATTTACGATACGACCGTCGGGTATTATTTCCCCTACAAACCCCAAGAAGCAGGTCATTACTGGGCGACCCTAGCCGCGCTCTGGGCCATGACCGATCCGGAAGCCTTTATCCTGGGTGTCGACGGTGATGCCGGAACTTATGCCATTTCTTTCTATGATTGGTTTACGGACGAATTCACCCAACTGATGAATAACCTCCTCGTCGAAGATTTCAATGCGTTCGCGCCCAGCGCCCAAATTAGGGCAGGCGAAGTCGATGAGAACAATGTGCCTGTTGCCAGGGTCAGTTACCAGGCGCCAGCCCCCATCTACGATGCCGCGCGTGGCGCGCGATTCAATCCGGAGACAGGCCGACGCCTCCATACAGACATCGGCGGTAACTCATCTATGTGTGAATCATGCACAGAGAGTCCTCAATGCGTGGGCTATACCGGTCGTTTAGGAGGCGTTTTCTGCGAAGCAATTGAAGACGGTGATGAGGCCTATCACTGCCTAAAAGATTGCACCAACAGTCCAGATGGATGTCCAGTTGGGACCAGCTGTAACGGCTCGGCCTGCGTACCCGACTCTGGCCAATGCGGTCCAAATATTGCTCCATGCACGTCCCAATGGCCCTATGGCCAATGCGCCAGCGGTCGCTGCGTTGACGGCGAATGTCGAGACGTTCCGATCTCGGTCCTCATGCAAGCTGAACCGACCTTCATGTTGACCAGCGACATCATTTGGTATGGGTTTCTGTTCACTACATCTTCTTTTTCAACCCGCTTCAATGACCAGCTCAACGTCTTTCGCCCTGGCACCAATGGCCAAGTTGAGTCTGTGGATGACCAATCGAGCCGAATCACATTTACGGATCCGACAAGCGGCGTATCCTATGCAGCCGTCCAGCCGAACTGCCCAGACATCGATGCGTTTGTCGTCGCTGGCTCGAACGGTCTGTGCAGCCCATGTGAAACCAGTCGCGAATGCGCTGGACACACGGGCGAGCTCGGTGGGGTTTATTGTCAGCCCATCGGCGACAACGAGGACGCGTTCTTCTGTCTAAAAGACTGTTCCGATGCACCCGATTCATGTGGACCGGGCTTAGCCTGCGATGAGGTTGGGAACTGCATTCCCGACGCAGGAACCTGTTACGAGCCAAGGCAGTGCAGTGGCCGCTATCCTCTTGGCAGCTGCGAGACCGGTCACACCTGTATCGACGGCCGCTGTGTATCGGCTGAATGTCTGTATGGTAACTCTGATGACACCGGCGCAGTGCGCCTCGTAAAACGCGGACTCGAACTCAGCGCAACCTACAATGAAGCGCTGAGTAATTGGTATCGGTTTGACGATGACCCAGAACAAGAGGCGGCCTTTGGTCGCCTGTATTACCAAGCGAAATACGCCCTGGAAAGTCATGTCGACTTACTGGAGACATTGCTGGCGACCTATTCGATTTTTGGCCGAGTGTATTGATGACAGAGACAACATCATTAGAGTGGACACCACTGGAGCGAACAGAGGGAGACGATTTCAAAATCTTCTCAGTGTATCAGCAAGACGCCGTGCACAAGGGCAGCGGTCGTCGTGGCCGTTTCACCGTGGTCGACAGTCCCGACTGGGTTAATGTCATTCCGATAACAGCCGATGAAGACGTCATATTCGTTCGCCAGTATCGCCATGGCACAGGCGATATATCCCTCGAAATACCGGGGGGCTTAGTCGATCCTGGTGAAAGTTTCCTAGAGGCTGGCCTGAGAGAATTGAACGAAGAGACAGGCTTTGTGTCGGACCATGCGTCTCTCATGTCCATCATTGAACCCAACCCCGCATTTATGAACAATCGGTGTGGATTGATTCTCGCGCATCCCGTTGTTCCGACAGGACGCCAAAACCTAGATACCAACGAAGTGATCGAGGTCGTAAAACATCCACTCAAGTCCGTTGCCCAGCTGATCACACAAGGCGTCATCAAGCACACGCTCGTCATTTCGGCTTTCTACATGCTGGAACACATGAATTGGAGACAATAAAATTGAGCATTCGATGGTGCGAAAGGCGGTCATCGAGGAGCTGGCTCGGATGACCTCAAGGGGGGATCCGTCTCTTCACATGGACACCATTGGCAGCGGTAAGCAGCCCACAAAAAGCAGAGCGTCAAAGCCCTGCCTAGGGGACCTGCATTATACCTGCTTACCATACGCTGGCCCCGATTAGAGACCCATGACGCTCGGCTCTGTCTGCCGGGCATCGATGATAACCCGGCGTAATCAACGCGTTGATCCATTGGACTTGTACCCCAACGTATCAGGTGACTCTGATGCCACTTAATGCTTTCGATGGGTGTGCGTGCAGGCCGCCCACGTTTGAGTGGACCCAACATACGCGAGATCAGCTCAGTCGTCTTGGCGTCAAGAGGACCATTAGGTGACCAAGGGGGCGGACAGCGGATGCCCATCAGCGTGCGCTTAAGCGGATTAGTCGATCGAAACAGAAAACGCTCGCACAGCTCAGCTAGCGGTGGTCGGTGACCCGTTGTGCCGGATGAACCAGCGCACCAATTGGTCGGCGTCACGGACCTCAGGGATGTCAGGTCCAACCAACTCGAATTGACCCAATGAGGCGTGGGAGAAGCGCCCATCGGCCAACCCGTAAATCCCAAGTGTGTCCTGGGTTTGTGAGCTAATCAGTAATGACCCAATCTGAGGCGCCAGTGTTTGACCAAGGTCGGAATGCTCGCCTGCATCGACGATCAGCAGGGGTCGGGTGATCGCCCGACGTTCCAACAACTTCTCGGCTACAGATGCACTTAATTGTTCGGAGGTAGGACCGCCGAGAACACAGTAACCTTCATCGTTGAGGCCCAAACCTATGGATGCCAATGCGCGAGCTGACCAAACGGTCATCTCCGTGTTTGCCGTGATTCCATGGAGATAGATCTGACTCATTTGTGCAGCTGTCATTGAGCCGGCTAACCAATCGCAATCGTGCGCGGGTCCATGGCCCTCCAAATACGCGATGAGTTCGGCTACTTTCGCCATGCGCGTCTCAGAGTCAAGAACCTGAGCCGCGAGTCGGTCGTGAAACGAATCACAAGACAAAGTGGCTAAAGTCGAGCCGGATACGCCTTCTCTCAGCGCTCGAGTCAAGGCCTCGCAGCGGGTCGCTAAATCATCGCCCCAGGACCCCAAACCCTCTGCTGTCATCGCGGGCAGAGCCATCTTGGAAAAGAGCTTTGGTAAGTCACGGGTACTCGGACACAGCGCCCGCAGCTGGGCTTTCAATTCTCGAAGTGGCAACATGGCATGTTGTTCGGCGGCGGATTTTGCGCGAATGCCTCGTGCCTCGGCCACAAGTCCAGCGATTTGATTCAAGGTCGGAGTCGGGGTTGTTCGACAAAGCCCTCTGACAGCGACAACCCACAAAACGAACTTCTCGATGACACCGATCCGTTCGCGGACCCTAATGCCCGCTTCATAGACCAAGTAGGTCGAGACCGGCGTCGGCTCATCAACCAGGGCTCGACGAATGACTTCGGGCGACGGGATGATGGGCAAGAGCCCGATCTTTGCAAATGTCTCCATACTCAGAGACCCATCGAGTAAGTCCATGAAGACGGCATCGAGTGCTTCAAGCATCTCGACGGTAGAGACTTCACTCAAAGGCGCCTCGGTCGCAGGAACCGAAACGGCTCTCGGGGGCGCGGTTACAACAGACTCCGGTGCCGGTTTATGGGTCTCTACTCGTGCCGGAGTATAATCTCCGAGATACTGTTCGAGTACTTCTTCCAGCGTGGGCTGCTTAGGACGCATGGACTGAGATAAATGGGTTCCATTGCCAGTGGAGACCAATTGAGTCATGGCCGACATGTCAGGCTTTACGGCGGGCGGCTCAGTCAAATCGGCATCACGCCCGACATCGAACAGTGGCTGACCGTCGTTGGCAAAGCTCCAGGTCCATACATCGTCGCGCTTCATCAGAATGGGCCACTCTGGTACCAAATCTGCGTACAGGCTGGCGTCATGGGATAAGCGGCTGATAAGCCACGCTCGGTTCGAGAGCAACTCGATGAGATGGCTCAAAGCACTGAGCAACTTCTGCTGCATAGCCGTGTCTAATCGACTCCAGATCCAATGATTGGGCATCGCATCGACATAGCGTGAGACTGTTGTCTCGTCGGTCTGTACCGAATCTCCCATCTCCCATTGATGGAGCAAGGTTTGCAAGACCAAACCCAACAATGGGCCGACGTCGTCTCGATTGGCCATTTCATCTTTGAAACGCCGTAGAACGACTTCGCTTGCCAGTTGAAATGTGGTCCGGATGCGCAGCACCAAGCCATCTTTTATGTTTGCTGCAGGCACTCGGCGACCCGCAATTTTTCGTTCCTGCAACATGGATTCAATTTTACCCACATCACTCTGGCATGACGCCAGCATCGCATAACGAATGGCCGCTTCGTTGGTCCGCAGTCTAAAAGAGTCAGAGCTAGTAAAAAAATGGGATGAACGCAACCGCGCCTCAATCCAGCGGTGAAGGTCATCGAATTCAGGTCTAATGCGATAGGTCTCGCTGACTTCTGGAACGCCATCAAATGCATGAATGTCATTGGAGACAAACAGCGATGGTACACCGTCTGGTACCATCGCAATCAAATTTCTGAGCCAGGCCGATAACTGTCGGCCCTGCATGGGCATCGCCGAGGCTTGTTCGAAGAGCAAGACGGGCACAAGGCCGAGTTCCCTGAGAGCTGACAGGTATTCAGCAAACTGAGCCCCCACTTCAATGGCATCCGATGGAACCCGCTGAAAACTCGCCGTATCTTGGCTCCGGCTTGACGCAGGCACATCAACGGCCTCTGTATCCCCCTGCATTTGAGTCGCTACTCTCATCCGCAAAAGTGAGACTGCACCGCCGATAGTCAATCCTGCCCCTATGGCGACCAGAGACGACGTATACGGGTAAAGGGCGGCGCCGCTCACTAAACCCGCAGTCAATCCAAGGACACCATCCAATGCGTTTTCAAGTGTGCGTATGCGGCCACGTGACTGAATTTGATGCGCTTCCATAACCGCCATAAGCTGGCTGGTCTCCCGCTGAAGCTCATGGACAAACCAGGGTGCCGGGTCATTGACAACACGGTTCGCTCTAATTTGCAAACCACTCCATAAAACCGAGGCATACTGGTCGCCATTCCCGACTGATCCCTCGCTTTTCGAGATGAGCTGATTGAGTTCGGCTCGTAGCTGCTGCTCCTGGATAGGCTGGTTGAGTCGATCCTTAAATTTTGAGAGCAAGGCGGGATCGCCCACACTTAATTCGATCTGCTTCAACAGCTCTTCTTGGGCCTGACGTTCGGCCGCGCGAGCGATGGCAGACAAGGTCTGGGTTGGGCTATCAGCGTGGTCCATGAGGTGTAAAAGAGAGACCCGGACCGGCAGAAATTGTTGTCTTCGGCGATATTGCCATTGAGCTGCCATCACATCTTCAACAGCGCCCAGGGCAGTCTCCAGCGCGATGCGCTCCTCATCACTCCAGACCAAAGCGGCCAACCGGGAATGTCCATCCCCAATGGCCCGAGCAAGCTCCTCCGTTAGATTGGAGGTTGCATCCGTTCTCAAACGGATCCGATTCGGCAGGACACCACGCGTCCGCAACGCGTGGCGAAAATTCTCACTCAAAGGCCGTTCGGGGCTACTTCGATGTCCGTTCAATCGGAAAACCCTTCCAAACTCTGTGATGGCCATCTGATGATGAACATCACTGGACTACCCATTGCTTTCTTTCGTCTGGAGACTAACATCGATAGGCAATCAGCGCGAAACTCTCTCCGCCAAAATACACTGAGCTACATGCCTGAGGTCTGACGACCAATAAACCACGTCTTAGGCTCCCTTTTAATAACTAACTTTGCTATACTTAAGTTCGGGAATTCAACGCGGCCTTCACACAGCTCCAATGAACACAGGAGACCCTATGAGACTCAAATACAGTGCGTTCTGCTTGCTCGTGATATTTGGGGCCGTTGACGCCCAAGCACAGATCACTCGATTTGGGGACGATGTGAATGCTGCCATCGATGCCGGTATCAATTGGCTAGACGGCCGCGGCGTCTTTGCAAACCCGAGTCCGGCCGGTAACGGTGCGGGGCTCGTTGCCCTCGCCTTGCTGGAAAGACCCGAATCTGCGGACCAGCGTGCTGTGGCCCGTGGATACGCAAACGCCAGTCCAGCCGATCAACAAAAGATCGAGCGAATAATGACCTACGTCATCAATCGGAGTAATGACGCATTCTACTCGTATCGAAACGGGTCAAGCATGATGGCATTGGCCGTATATCTCCGAACC
>PCCS01000014.1 GCA_002731825.1 Myxococcales bacterium | reverse complement strand
GCACATGCGGTCGCCATCGTAGGATTCGGAGAAATCGGGCCGTTTGGCAATGCGCGCGCGCGCTGGTCAATTGAAAAGTCTCAACGACTCACGTCGGCTGATGCCATCGAACTGGCGTGGCTGTGTGGCCACATCAAATTTGAGAATGGCGAATGGCTTGATCTCGAAAGTGGTGACACGGTTGACGTCAACGATCTGGTCAACACGTACGATTTAAACAGCGCGATTGGTATCCGGGAGAATGCCGTCTTTGACCCCAATATGGTCGAGGCCTACAGCGAAGTGCTCTTGAGTGAAGATTTGGTGTTTCATGTTCCCGATGCAGACATCGCGGATAGTTTTAAACGTCAAGATCCGGCCAATACTCATGTCGTGGTTGCAGAGGACGGGTTCAAGGTCGTACGGAAAGCAGGTGCGCGCGTCCGTGTGCCACGAATCGACCCAATCGATCGTGATATCGCAGGTCAACTCCCCGCCGGTTTCGATCCGACACGACTCGGTTTCGATTCTCAGCAACTCGAACAGATCGACCCAGTTGCCATTTACAACCTGCTCGCGACAGCGGAGGCCTTTAGAACAGCTGGAATCGATCCAAGAGAGCTGTGGGCCGAGATTCACCCAAGTCGGATCGCCTGTACACAAGGCAGTGGCATTGGCGGAATGCGCGCATTGCGACGGCTTTATGCGGATTCTGTTCTAGACCAGAACAAGCAGAGCGATGTCTTGCAAGAGACTTTGATCAACGTCGGTGCAGCCTATCCCGGCATGTACATTTACGGCGGCTATGGACCCATGATCAATCCGGTCTCTGCCTGCGCAACAGCTGCGGTATCCGTGGAAGTTGCAAGCGACTTGCTCACAGCCAGAAAAGCAGACTTTGTTGTCGCTGGCGCCTTCGATGACTTCAGTAAAGAAGGTGCTCGGGGGTTTGCCGAAATGCAGGCGACCATAAGTGCAGATGAACGTGCGCGACGGGGTTTTGACCCTGACCAAAGCAGTCGCCCTTGCGATGCCCGTCGAGGTGGATTTGTAGAGTCTCAAGGCGGTGGGACAATCCTCCTATGTCGCGGCGATACAGCCATCGAACTTGGCCTTCCCATATATGGATTGGTCGCGGGTGCCTGGTCAGCAGCAGACGGCCTACAAAAATCAGTCCCTGCGCCAGGACCAGGCGTCAGCGCCATCGGTGCTGGCGGTCTCAGTTCACCGTTAGGACAAGCTTTAGACACGCTGGGCCTTGGGGCCGATGATATCGGTGTCGTCAGCATCCACGGGACGAGTACAGATGCCAATGACCTCAACGAGACACAGTTACATTCAAACCTTGCTAAGGCTCTTGGTCGAAGCGCAGGCAATCCGCTGCCGGTGATCGGCCAGAAGGCCATCACTGGCCATGCGAAGGGTGGTGCCGCTGCTTGGCAATTGATCGGTCTCTGCCAATCATTGAATGAAGGCATTATCCCCCCGATGCACAATCTCGATGAGCCGGATCGGCGATTAGACGATCGCGCACCGCTTCTTTTTTCAGACGAGACATTGAACTATGGACCAGGCGCTATCAGAGCCGGCATACTCACAAGTTTAGGATTTGGACATGTTGGTGCTGCCGTTTGTGTGGCCAACGCGAACGTCTTGCTCGAAGGACTCAGCGAAACGGAACTTGAATACTATTCGCAACGTCGAGACGCGCGGTGGAACTATCAGCTGAAGGCACAATACAGTGTCATGCTCGGTGAGCAGCAGTACTTCGGTGGTGGCGTAGACAAAACCCTGTCTGCAGACCAAGAGTACGAGCTACTTCTCGATCCAAATGGTCGTATCGTATTGTGATTATAGGCTTGGGTACAGATATCGCTAAAACAGACTTTTGGCGCCGAGCGCTCGATGACTCGAGTACCAGCGTCATCGAAGGTACGTTTACACGGGCCGAACTGTCCTACTGCAAGAGTGGGACGGTTCCAACCGCCGAACGACTGGCAGCCCGTTTTGCGGCGAAAGAGGCATTCGTCAAAGCCTTGGGGTCAAGTCGATATGGACTACAGCCTCTCAATAGTCAGATCCCGTTGGTTGATATTGAAGTCATAGCAGACTCATGGGGACGCCCGTCGATGCGACTCCATGGCCAAGCTAGAGACATTGCCAACCAGCTCAATTTAGGACCCATTTGGCTGAGTTTAAGCCACGAAGATGAGTATGCAACAGCCACTGTGATTCTTGAATCCAATGGGTCCCTCCCTTCAAAAAGCCCATAAAAAGAAACAAAAATTAGCTTTTGTTTAAAAAATCCGTTCCCATTACGGGAGATGTATCTGTGATTTCCGGAGTTAAATGAAGCATCGAACAAAACGAAAAACGGCCTTTCCCCTCGCCCTTGTCATGGTATTTGGTGCAGCCATTGCCATCTGGGCTGGTGGTTGTACAGCCAATCGGGGCGGCAAATATAAGAATTCCGTACGTGGGTCTGTAAAAAGTGCCGATTGCAAAAGCAAGGATACGTCATTTCGCTTGTGCATGAAGAGGTCAGGACCAACCGGTCTAAAAGGGTGCCAGTCAGAATTCGCAAATCGGGAGAGAGCATGCGGAGGGTCGCGTTAGCCTGCTTCCTCTGTGGCCTACCGTTCTGGACACACCGCGCGGTAGCAGCACCGAACCCAACCAAAACGCGCTTCAGTACCCACGAGCTGTCTATCCAGATGAACGGCTCAGAGGCACGTTCAATGAACTTTTTCTCCAGGCCCTTTTCTCCATCAGCACGCAGCCCTGGTCTGTCTCGTTGGATAACAGAGTGCACAATTTCCCCAGGGGCACGACTGGCGCTTCATACGCACGAAGAAAAGACCATAGAGGGCATTTTCGTGGGGGTGACCGAGTCAGAGAACACACTGGTATTGAGCCGTCATGGGCAATGGGAAAACGTCAAGTTCGACGCAATTCAGACACTGGTCCTCCATGGAGAGCAAAGACCTATTGCTGGTTTACTGACAGGTGCATTTTTAGGGAGTAGCGCAGGTGTTTTCTTATCGTACGGGTCGGCTGACTCGCAATCCATCTCAACGACCTTCGTGACCTCCCTTGTGACGGGCATGTTGCTGGGCCTCTCAATTGGACTGCTCAGAGGCGCCGATACGCATTATTTCCTCGACCCAGAGCGACGTCGCTTGTCATCTCACCTAAACGCTAAGTGGTTGGATTAGGTGCACCCAAAACGCCAAGTTTTAGCGGTAATTTATCGCCCAGCCAGAGCGCATGAGCGGTATGGTCCTGTACTTCATCTATGGTCAATGGATGCACCAATACGGACATCGGGCCCCTATTGTCGTCGAGCCAAATCAGGAAATCAGTGACAGTCTCCCTATCTAAAGCGATTTGAAACTGCCGTTTCAAATGAGGCCCCACCAATGTCTCATGGACACGACCAAGCTTTAGGCCAGGGAAAGAGGCTTGGATGGCAGCATAACAGCTCAAGGCCTGCTCGAGTTGATCATCATCGAAATAAACATGAGCGTGAAAGTTTTGAGACAGCCCGTGAAGTGGCAAGATTTGCCTTTGTTTAAGCATAGGTGACCCGCTTGGACAACGTAAACAGAAGAGAAGGATACAGCACTCACGCCGATGGGTACGGTTGAAAGAAGCGCAGGTGTGGAAAGGCTGCGCAGATATGCCAAAAAGCGTAGAGAGCACTGTTCAATATGCCACTAAACAGCGCGTTCTGCTCAAAGACTAAGTGGTCAAAGGATTTTATTTACTGGCATACGAAGGATGCACATGTCTGATTGGACACAGATGCTCTGAACTCATCTAGGATAGAACTTGGCCCCTAGGTGGCCAGCCCATCGACCAACTGAACAGCTCGTTTCTTACCCGCCCAAATAATGCAAGGCTCAGAAATCATCTGCTCCGGATCGGTCACTTTACTCGTGCCAATTCTTGCCCCACCCATTTTAATGAGGCGCCGTGCTTCTCCTTTGGATTTGAGGAGGCCACTGTCTACGAAGGCATCGAGAACACCGATGGGGAAGTGTGTTGAATGCGTCGGCATATTCTGAGCCCCTTGCCCAGAAAATACCTTTTGCGCAGCATTTTGTGCAGCGAGAGCCTCCGCCTCCCCGTGGGCGAGTCGCGTTGCCTCGAACGCCAAAACAGCTTTCGCACTGCGTATTTCTGCGCCTTGGAGACGACTTAACTCATCGATCTTATCCAATTCGAGAAATGTATAGAGTTTCAGGAAGCGGGCGACATCAGCATCTTGAACATTGATCCAATATTGGTAATAGTCATAGGGTGATAGCTGCTCAGCATCGAGCCAGACCGCCCCCGATTCGGTCTTGCCCATCTTCTTGCCATCCGCTGTCGTGATGAGCGGCACTGTTGCCGCGTGGGCTTTCTTAGCTCGGCTCTTACGAATCAACTGAACACCACCCAAGATGTTAAACCATTGATCATCTCCGCCAAACTGAATGGTGCAATCATATTTATCGTGCAGAACCAAGAAATCGTAACTCTGAAGTAAATGATAGTTAAACTCGATGAAACTCATGCCCTGGTCGCGATCGAGCCTCTGCCTGGTTCCTTCAGCGGACAACATCCGATTAATTGAAAAGTAGCGGCCTATATCCCTCAAGAACTCAACATAATTCAGCGGCAAGAGCCAATCGCCATTGTCGATGAGAATCGCTGCTGTTTCGGACGCATCCCCGCCGGCCTGGCTATCAAGATGCAAATATCGCGAAAGCTGTTCACGAAATCGGTCTCGGTTATAGGCGATGTCCTCTGCCGTCAACATCTCTCGAGTTTGGTCTTTCCCAGAGGGATCACCGATCAGGGCCGTCCCGCCGCCTAAGACTGCGATCGGACGGTGTCCCAAACGTTGAAGCCAAGCCATCGCCATCACAGGCACCATATGACCCACGTGGAGACTCGGGCCCGTTGGATCAAAACCAACATAAAACGTTCGGCTTCCAGACTCAAAATGCGCTGATAATTCATCCAGGTCTGTTGTCTGCTGAATGAAGCCGCGAGCGTGTAATAATTCTATAGCATTCATATGGACCTTCTAGCCCGTTTAGTGGCCTTGAGCAAGTGCACGATTGAAAAGGTAAGCCATGCCCAGTGCGCATGAAGCGAGGCTCTATGGTGTCGCACGCTGGGGATCAATTTGGTCCCTAGTTTGACCAGCTGTTCACCTATTTTATCGCGACAACGACAAGCGCGGGTCTAAGCAAGCGACCATCGATGAGGTAGCCCTTGTGATATTCCTCGACTACGGTGTTCGCATCCACTCCGTCGTCAACAACTCGACGTACAGCCTCATGCAAAGCCGGGTCAAATACGTCGCCAAGGGCTGAATAGCCTTCTATGCCAAGTTTTTTAAGGGTTGTTCGAAACAGAGAGACAACATTATCTAGGCCATCGATAAAGCCGGTCAGTTGCGGCTGCGTACTTGCGTCTTGAGTCAGCCCATCAAAAGAAATGGCTCGCTCAAGGTTGTCGAGCACAGGTAAAAGGGACTTGACCAACTTTTCCCGGTCTCTTTGGACAGCCGTCTCGATGCTTCGCTCCGTTTTCTGCTGCATCGACTCTTTCTGCTCTCTGAACCGACTGAGCCTGGCTTTCATTCGCGCATGTTCGGCCTGAAGCGCCGCGTGGGCCTTCTTTTCGTGAGCCAAAAGCTCGCCCAATTCATTTCGAGCTTTGATCAACGATGCTGTCACGGCCGCATTCGCACTACGGTCTAATGTCTCAGAGGCCGGCTTGGGTGTCGGCTTTGTCGGTGCAGGCGGCGTCGGGGTGTGACGCGGCTGACTGGTTTCAGCGGCAGTCTGGGTCTCAGCAGAGCCGTCCGTGTCATGGCGCTCTTCTCGAATTCGATCAACGGCACTCTCGGCCGCAGCAAAAAGGGCTGCGAACGGGTCAGGGCCAGGCTTACCTGCGTCGTCTTCACTCATTTATAAAACCTCTAAATTGGTACGCAAAAAGTGTACGTTCAACGGCCGCTAATGACCAGTGCCAGCTGCATAATCTGTTGTCAGCCAAGACACTGCTTTGGGGCCTTCACGGTCTTAAAGCCCCTAAAGACTTCGATTTTTAAGAGTGTGTCGCCTCTTATCCAGCAAAAAAAGACCATGAAACGCAAAAAAAAACCTTAAGACAAAAACCGAATAAAAACAGATACTTAAAGACGGAATCGGCAAAAATAAGCCAATATTCAGAGGCAACTGAGTAAAAAACTGATTTTACCCCCTACACGAGAGGAAAATGAGTTTCTATACTGCTGACACCACATAGGTACAGATGGATGGAGTTACAATATGGCAATCGAATTTTATGACGTAAAAGAACGTAAGAAAGTCAGCATCGACGAGGGCAGTATCACGAAGAAGCGCTACGTGAGAGAGACCAAGTCCGGTTCGACTCAGGAGCGCTATGCGCTGCGCGGAAAGACTGCAGATGGACGAAACTTAACAAAGTTCGTCAGCAAGGGTGACTGGGATAGTTTAAGCGCTCCAGAAGAGTAAATCCAAAGCACTCTTTTGAAAGAAAAGTCGAGCTCTTACGAGTTCGGCTTTTTTTATGCTCGCTCTTCGCTGAAACACCGAGATGACATGGAGAGCTGGTTCGACTCAGCCGGTCTGACCCAAGAGACATGTCCTAGGTTTTTCTGACTCAGGCGCATAGCCGTCTTAGCGGAACATACTGTCACGCTTGACCCCATCGATGAATCGCGGATTGGACCGTCGATTTGGCAGGGATCAGGTCGTTCGAATCGTTGCTTATTGAGCAATACAGTCGGCCATTAAAAAATGAAACGTAACAAGCATGATGTTGAGGCTGGCTTCTTCGACATCCGTGAGGTAGTTGTAAGAAATCGACGATATGATTGCGACATCGTAAACGTGCAGGAGCGGACATTGACCGCTCGACTGTTTTTGGTCCGGGGTAGAAATGAAAATTTTACTCGTTGAAGACGATCTTCGACTGGGCGAACAATTGAAACCGGAAATCGAGCGTGCGGGCCACCACGTTCACTGGGCTCGAGACGCGCGTACTGGCCTCTCTGCGTTTTTAGAAAACGAACCTGACGTCGTCTTACTCGATCTGATGCTCCCCGACGGGTCTGGCTATACGTTGCTCAAGAAGATCAGAGTCAATCACACCACACCGGTCATCGTCATCAGCGCACGCAGTCTCGGAGAAGACAAGGTGCGAGCCCTTGATTTGGGCGCAGACGACTACGTGACAAAACCATTTTGGACAAACGAGCTGACAGCGCGAATCCGAGCAGTGGTCCGGCGATTAGGTGGCAGTCGGGACAATGTCAAGGATACCGCATTCGGAAACGTGGTGGTCGACATGGTTGCCCGCCAAGTTGCAATCGACGGTACGACAGTCGCACTGACTCCAACTGAATTTGAGCTCCTTCGGTTTTTCATTGAGAGACCAAAACAAGCCCTGAGACGAGAACGCATCATCGATTCGGTATTCCGAAATCCAGATTCGGCCACGGAAGCGCTGCAAACGCATATATCTAGACTGCGAAAGAAATTGGGCAATGACGGCTCGCGTATCGAGACCGTATGGGGCATCGGTTACCGATTCAACACGGATGCCGAAACGTAAATGGCTCTCATTGGGCGATCATCAATCGCGGTCTGCTTGTCTCGACCAAGCGCGTCGATCAGGACCGGCGGCTTGACCTGAATCGTCGTCAATTATATCCAAAGACCCCCACACTCTTCAAAGCAATCTGGACCCAAACGCTCGGCCTATGGTAATTGCGCAATGAGGCGTTTTTTTTAATGAAAAGCTGAACAGCATAACCGGGACAGTCATGCACCTTGTTTCAAACCAAACAAAACACGCCACGCGTCTCAAGCTGTGGCTACTCGCATTGGTCATTGGCTGTTCAGGCGGTGATGTCCTCATACTTGAACCTGTCCCCAACCAAGTCGCACAGGTGGGTGTCCAGCTCAGCGTGGAACTGCTGGTCTTGAACGCAGCAGGTCGGACCCCCCGCTTCCGAGCGGTCAGCGACTCTCTTCCGGATTTGAATCAACGCAGTACAGCACCTCAATTCGTTCCATTTGGCGGCAGCGGAGCGTACTTTCGCTGGATACCGTTGGGACAAGATGTTGGCGAACATCTCATTCGGGTCTCTGCTGAGTCCGATGGCGAACGGTCAAGCATCAGTTTCCGGGTTTTGGTTCGAGCGGGCAATGCAGCCCCCATCTTTCTCAGGCCGCTGGGTTCGGGTAAAACCATCGATCAAGGTAATGGAGTGGACTGCTTCGATGTCCCAATCCAAGTCCAAGATGCCGATTCAACGCAGGTCAGAATTCAAATGGAGCCACCTATCGAACTCGGCTACGAGCTGAATCAATCAACGGCGTTTACGGCTGACTTTAGATGGTGTCCTGACCAACAGCAGTTGAATCTATCAGACCGGTTCTTGGTAAATTTAGCTGCAGATGATGGTGATGGACATGTCACACGAAAAGCATTTAACTTACTGGTCCGCCGTCGCGTAGGCTCGAATTGTCCGGGGAGAAGCCCAGCCATCGAGCATGACACCGCCATGCAGGAACCCAATCAAGGATTTGTGGAGATTGTGACTCGGGTATCCGATGATATTGGGGTCATTGATCCACCACGTGTCTACTATTCATTTGATCCGTCGAGCATTGGGTTCGCCAGCGATCTTGAGGCCTTGTCCGTAGAAAATTCTGAGCGCATATCGGGTACAGAGTTAGACGGTGCGTACAGCGCGCGAATTGTGCTGCCAACCCCTCAGGACGACCAACCTGGACCCGACAGGTTATTTTATTTCATCGAAGCGACGGATAACGATGACGTCGCAGGTGATTGCGACCATCGAGTTCGAATTCCTGCCGACGGCTTTTATGAGATCCCCGTTGTTCCCATCTCAGACGTGTCTGCGGTTCCAGCGTGTAGTCCATGTCAAACGGACAGTGAATGTGGACGAGGCCTTTGCGTAGATTTGCCAGGCAGTACCCCAGTGTGTGTGAATACCTGCATGAATCGCTCTGGCTCCAATGGAGTCGACTGCGCATCAACCAGCAGTGTGGGCTGCTGCATGGGTCAATTTCTGATCTTTTGTGACGGTGACGAGATTCGTGAAGTCGATTGCGGTTCGGTGGATGCTTGTGGCTGGAATGATTCGGCCCAGCGATATGCCTGTCGAAGCTCTGGGCAAGCCGATCCGAGCGGTCAACATCCGCGAGCATGCGGCGCGAGCTCAGGACAATGCCAGAGTGGGTATTCATGTTCTGATTCATCTGTCATCAGTCGATCAGGCCAGGTTGCAACCGTTTGTCTTCCTGACCAAAATCAATGCGGTCGTGCCTGTGAAGATGACCCCTACGAAGACAATGATGCCATTAACCAAATCAATTCTCCGCTGCCAGCAGGCCAAGGCCTGTCCAGGCTTAAACTCTGTGGAGATGGCCAACGTGTGGACGACGACTATTTCGGTGTGTTCCTCGCACAAGGACATCAGCTGACGGTGACAGCGCGCTTCCAACATCTCCTGGGCGACGTCGATTTAAGCCTTCTCAATAATGAAGGACGTATCGTCAGAGCAAGCGTTTCATCAACCGACGATGAGGTCATCACGCAATGTCTTGAGCCGGGGTTTTACTATCTCCACCTATGGTCGATCGATCGCGGGATCGATAATGAATACGATTTAGATGTCGAACTGAGTGACGCCGACTGCTGTGTTGATGATCAGGCTGAAGAGGATGATGGACCGAATACAGCCAATGAGGCCAACGATGGGCGACGGTACGATAACCGCATCATCTGTCCGGGTAATGAAGACTGGTATCGTATTCCTGTTGTCGCCGGTCAAACCATCGTGACGACCCTTATTTTTGACCATGAGACAAATCTAGATGATCTTGATTTATTCATTTACGACACCGATGGGCAAACCAACCTAACCCCCTGTTGCAATATCAATAACGGACAATCCGCGGATCGCGATGAACGAATTCAATACACCGTCGAGCGTGACGGAACATATTATGTGGTTGTACAAGGCTATCGCGATGCTCAAAACGACTACAGTATTGGATTCGAAGTGACCTCTGAGCCAAGCAGTCCAGCTAACCCATGACGGTTAGGTGCAAATCAGCAAGAGAGCGACTGGGTCTGTTTCCTATGCTCAAAACAATGCTCATATCGATGACCATCTCGACGGCACTGTCTTGTCAAACCGGTGCGGAAGCGATTCTCGTTGAGGATTGGACCAGCCAAATGGTTGTCCAATCTGTCGAACCAAGAGTGATCTTACCCAGGTCAAATGTGACCTTGCGCGGCCGCGGTTTCGTCAGCCGAATCTTGGGCACATCGAGACTTCGCTTTCTGGGCACAACAACCACCAATGAACCCAATGTCTACCCGGTTGATGTCAGCGCGCTTGTACGGGTAGACGACAGCGAGCAAATCACGTTCGAATTGACACCCGATCTGTTCAGTCAAGTCTGTCCAGCTGGCGTTGGTCAATTCAATGGTTCCATTCGACTTGAAGTCGCTTCAATACAGTCCAACGAAGTCTATTCAACCGAGTTGAACAATGCGCTTCTGTATTGCGGTCTTGAGTTGGTACCAAGGCTTGAGGCCGTCGAATCGGGCCTCTACGCGGTGAATTCAGAGGTCAGTGTTACGGCCAGTAACCTTCTTTTGGGAGACACAGAAGGCAGGACAACCATCCGAGTGGATGGGTGTTTTCTGGCATCAAATCAGCAACCCCCCTGCAATGTTAATGGGCGCCCGATCAACGGCTTTGAAACGGATATAGAGGTGCTATCGCCGGCACGACGGGAAAATGCAATCGTGACATTAACGCCCGCCATTGTAGGGGTATTGCCAGGTCAGCTGACCGCCAGAGTCCAGCTGTTTAACTACCATTCTAATGGTCAAAGCCAAGCATCATCAATCGTAGACTGGTCTGTAGACTTAATGCCCTCACTGCTCAGCTACGTCGAACCTGAAGGATCATCACTCGGTGGTTTCATCGACTTCTATGGATCGGGTTTTGTCGGCGGTGAGGCAGGAGAACTCACCGAGATTACTGTAAATGGCGTCTTTGAACCGACTGGTAACGCGCCTCCAAAAGCCCTTAGACTCAACTTGGTCGGTGAATTTCAATCCTCCGGCTTGGTTCGATACGTTTTGAACGAAGACGACGAACTGGGACAGTTACTGGACTTGAGACGGGAATCCGGTCGAGTTGTTGGCACATTCGGCGGTCAGGTGGCATTCGGCACAGAGTCGGCGCAATTTGACCCTATCGATGCCTATTTTGAAATTCAGCCAATTAGACAAATTGTCTACGTCAAATATACCCAGGGCTTTCTTGATGCTCTGAGCCGGTTCGGTCTGCGTGTTATGGATGCGGAAATCAGACGCCAGATCGTTGTGCGTGCCAGCCAAATTTATGGTGGTTTGGGTGTCGAGTTCAGAGAGTCTAAGCCCGATGACTACCGACTTTTTGCTGAAGTCGAAATGACGGGCGTTGACCCCAATGGAATCGGCTTAATCGGCTATGATAATACGCCTGGTAAAGACTCCGGAAACCTTCGTTTGAATGATCAAATCGGTGGTGTTCATGCGCTCACTCAACAAGATGGTTATCCTGGTTACGGAGGTGTCTTCGTCGAATCGTTTCTGAGCTTTTCAAAACGCCCGCCTCGGGGCTTAGAACCAAATCCTGGAGCAACGGACTTATTCGACCAGATTTTTTCGCCCTTCCGACCGGATTTAGCTGGTCAACCCATACTCCAAAACGAACGGCAAAATTTTTCAGCGATATCCAATGGCGACGGCTGCCCCGCATCGCGAAATGACCGCAGGGGGCTCATCTCATGTGCTGTCTTTGCCATGGGCAACATGCTCGGCGGGACGATGGCACATGAGGTCGCCCATAGCCTGGGCTTGGCCGACCCGGGCGGTATGAAGTTTCATAACGATACCGATATGCCAAATCACCTCATGGATGCCGGTTTCGATCGTCCGTTCGAAGAACGCGCAGCAATAAATGGCGCCGGTCAAGAATACTTTTGCCAGGAAAACTTCGACTATCTCTATGACATTCTCCCCGTCAACGACCCTGATCCACTGCCAAGTCGAACCAGTTGCTATTGACATTGTCGCCCAACCATTGAGACTCAATGAGGTCCGTGCGCCCCACCTTCCCAAGATAAATCCATCCTCATTGGGGACAGCCGTCCCCGGCCTGATTCTCACATCAAAACCACCAGATAAAAAACCATTAATTACAGACACTTAAACTGATCAACAAAAAGAGGCTGAGCGGCACACCAATTGCATGTCGGATAGGATTGAAATAGAAATTCATTTTAGAAAAACGGTCACTCCTCCCAAAACGTTAAGAGTTTTTGAATAAACGGACTCTTCAAACGTCGGGAGCGCCCGAATTTTCATCAGAATGAGGGAGGGATCTCGCGTGACTCGACAAACGATAAAAATGGTCTTGGCGTCCGTTGCCGCAGCAGCAATGCTAACCGCATGTGGCGACATTGAAGAGCCCGGTCTGACAAATGGGAAACCGGATGAACAAGGGACCGCCGCTGAGAAAATGGTCGAGTGGAAATTCGATGCTTGGAATTACAGGAATAATCCCGATGGACTCCGCGTCGAGATGACTAAGACCCTTGCTGACCTTCCGATGGACGGCCAGAGCGAGACGCCTGCTTGGCCTGACACCTACTGGCCAACGTATAAGGACTCGACCAACGCTCGGTGGCAGAACACCAACGACTTTCTGTCAGACCTCTCACCAATGGAAAAGTACGATGCAGCCTTCCACGGTTGGGACCCAAACAGTGTACGCGACTTAAAGCCATTCGACGGCGCTGACTGTACGGCTGATGCATTCGATCCTGAATACTACGAAAAACTCGGTCCATCGGCTCACTTCGTCTCGGAAAACAAGGGCAATAAGAAAACCCGCGATGCCATCTTGGCAGGCCACTTAGACAATCGCTGTAATGCCAAACCAGAGAGCGAATGCATGGTCGCCTGCCAGGACATTGAACTCGAGTCCGATAAAACAATATGTGAGACGCGCTGCAACAGGGGTGGCGTTGAGACCTGGTGGGGCTTATGCCATGCATGGGCACCGGCGGCAATTCTGGAAAAAGAACCATTAAATCCCGTGACCATTCCAACGGAACATGGCGATATTGTTTTCACCGTTGGTGACATCAAAGCCCTTTATGCAGTCATATATGATCGCGCCAATGCATCGCTCATCGGCGGACGATGCAATGATCGGGAGGTCGATAGAGATGAATCGACAGGCCGCATCAAAAGCGATGAATGCCGCGACCTTAACGCTGGGTCATTTCATGTCGCGATGGCCAATCTACTGGGTATCCAAAAGCGCGGCTTCGTCGAAGACCGCACCTTTAACTACGAAGTGTGGAACCAGCCCGTCAAAGGCTACACGGTCAATGATCTAGAGGAGATCAGTATCGAGCAGGCCCATGAATTGCTCAAAGTCAACACGGAGGCTCCGACGGATTGTGTGCAAGGTGTAGACCTGCAAGACGGAGATTATTGTTACAACCGAAACATCGATCAATTGTTCAAGGTAAGCGCCACCCTCGATTGGCTTACCGAATCACACGCATCTGCGGTACCAGAGGGTGCAGAGAACCTAGCTCGATATAGCCGAAACGACCGCTATACCTATATTCTTGAGGTCAAGGGCGGCGAGATCGTGGGGGGTGAATGGTATGGTGATTCCATAGAAAATCATCCGGATTTCGTCTGGCTCCCATTCAGACCCATCTCTGGAAATCGATTTGTCAGCATNGAACAGATTAGATTGCTCGGCCGCATGTCTCAAACTGAACAGACCGATCCGGCAGGCGCCGCAAATGGTCTGATTACNAGCGACAGCGGGGCCATCAACNTAGCCATTCCAGACAAAAATGCAGTGGGCATCTCNCATACNCTCACGGNCGATNGAACAGGTGCTGCGAGTTCGGCAAAAATCAGTGTTGATATCACTCATACATACGTCGGNGATCTCAAGATTGTTNTGGTCAGTCCCGATGGAANAGAGCATGTCCTNCGTCGCTTCGANGGCGGATCGACTGACGATCTGNCGACAANTTTTTCCCTGGACGNCATTGCGGCTATCACAGGCGAGTGGACACTNCANGTCAGCGANCATTACGGCGCTGACACCGGGACATTAAACACCTGGAAGATCGANTTCATCATGGGTGAGGCTGACCCTGTGNCCGATNCTGTGATCGAAGACTATANCAATGATAATTCAGCTGATATCCCAGACAATAACNCCGATGGCNTCAATAGTTACATCGACATCGACGCTGATGGACAGGTCAAGGGNCTAGAATTGGCTGTCGACATTGAACATACCTACCTTTCGGACTTAGAAGTGACGCTGAAAAAGGGCCAAATTTCGAAGGTGATACATAACCGAGAGGGCGGGAGCGAAGACGACTTGAAGCGGACCTATAAAATCGACGAATTTAATGGGGCAGAAATTAAAGGTCGTTGGTACCTCCGTATTCGCGATTTAGCCCACCTGGATACCGGTAAGCGACTTAGCTGGACTCTGAAAATTAAGCGCTGATCTAGATGGTCAATTCATACCCGTGCGTCGTCACTTTTGACCATTTCATAACCAAGGTCCACCGACATGGTCGATTCTCGATGTCGAGCATGGGTAGGTATGAATAACCACCAGCCCTCAAAAATGCCCCGTCTATATTTGACTCTCCTGCTCTTCGGCTGCCTTGCATGTACGCCGGGTCGTAGACACGCGGTTGTTGCCTTCGATACACCAAGTCAGGTTGCGGGAGACGCTGGGCTTAGTATCAAGGATCTAGGCCATCTAAGCATTGTCGATAGCGGACTTCTTGGCGGGGCAGCGGATGCCAATTACGGCGTCTCGTTTCAATGGAATAGGCGGGTTTTACTGCTCGATATGAGTCTGTCGTCTCCGACCGGCTGGACTCAGCTCTCCGAGTCGTTTCGTGAAGCTGACGTAGACTTCACATATCGGCATCACTTTCCCTACCTGACCACCGAAGATATAGATGGTCGCTACGGCGGGATTATTTTGTCGCTGGGCAGTGGACCTGAGTATCCGGACCCACATCTACGCGACGAGACTTTCGCCCAGTTGCAGACGTTTCTTGGCCGAGGTGGTTCTCTCATGGTCCTGACTACGCACGCCTGGCAAGACAGTCTCAAAGGATCCAATGACCGGGCGATCATCAACGGATTACTAGACGCCCATTCCGGTCAAGTCCGCATTGACGCAAATACCATCGTTGGCCAATTATACGGGACCGATTCAAGCGGATCACCAGCCCTGCATACGTCCTTACCTTGGGCCTATGTAACGCCATCAGATCCGGCCAGGGCAGGTGCCATCGGATTTGTACCCCACCCTGATTTAGAACAGAGAGAGACCACCTTTGCACTCGGCTTGGCGGCGAGCCTTTCGTGTGAAGCAGCCTCGATTAGAATCTTGGCTGAGAGCCATATGGATACTGAGTCTTGGACGACCTTATCAGGGGACTCAGTGCCGTCGACTTCTCAAAACCGGCCAATTGCAGTCCAGTTAAAATTGATCAACGGCCAGATTCTTTTGGCGCCCCGGTCTATTTTTAATCTGCCTTTTCATTCGGCGAGAGATTCCATGCAACCGGTCTTGGAACCAAGCCTAACGAGTGGAACAAAAGCGGCTTCAGAGTCTGTCTTATCAGCATGGCTTACGACCGCTCAAACCAAGGAAATCGTATCGGGCGCAGGCTGTTTTGTCCGGGCCCCATCGGATACGGTTACACGTTCAGAGAATGAGCCCAGACCACGACAAGACACGCAAAGGACTCAAGACGCACCACCGGAACCGCCGGCATGGGCCAGTATCGCAGCTCAACAACCGGTCGAGGTCGCTGCGCCCAATTGGGTCGCAACTGAAAAGATCAGACTTGTCTCTGGGGGGCTACCCACCGACGGGGCGTTATACGAGTATTTCGAACGTGCGCAATTAGCTAAAATGCAAGGCTATATCGCTGATATCAATCCATCGATACTGCTTATGCATGCGGATTCCGGTCAACATTCGCAGCGCCTTCTCAAATTTGGTGAGGCCGCTGTCGAAAGACAGCAACTGGCCTTTGTTTCCGCACGTTTCGCCAATGACTTGTACGATCAACAACCGGCTCTTTACGGGCAGATTGTAGGCCCACATTCTCAATATGTCATGGCACCACCACCGCTTTCAAAACAATGGTGGCAAAATGTCATCAGACCGATGGTGCTCAGCGCCGCTGAACTCAGCGCATTGTCGCCGGGTATCCGTGGCTTAGTACTTGACCTCAGTCTGGACCGGTCACCCACGGGTCATTACGAAAATAACCACGCGTTTGATGACGACACATGGTCATATGTTGTCGAAGCCATTGAAGCCCATGATCAAAGTGTAGCCGATGCCCTGGGTCAGCTCCCGGTGGCAGACCGAATGAACACTCTCTTAGCGCTTGATCTGCTGGCCTTTGCCTATGACAGCCTGGAGAAAGAGACAGCGCGCCAAGTTCGAGAACTCTTAGATGACTGCCGTGCCATCGACCCGACCTTTGAGCTTCTGCTCAAGTCGTCATCGGTTCAGCACAGTTGGTTTTATCGTGGTTTTTATCGTGGAGTCGGACGCCCTGAACGACCAGTGGTCCTGCTCAGCTACACGTGTTGTCAACCAAAGGCGCTCACCGATCTAAGGCAGTGGGGATACTCAATTATAGGCCTCAGTGGCTTGGTGGCGAGACGAATTCAACCAACTGATATCCAGGCTGCACTGCTCAATGCGGTGACCGGTTCACGAGGATATTGGATTGCGCAATACGAAGATTTCACATCGGATAACCAGACGGTGTTAGATCTGTATTGGTCGGCGCTCCTTCGCGTTAATTCCGAACTGGATCATCGTTAATTCCGCTTCGTCTAAGGGCTGGCGGTGTCGATCCAGTCATCGAATAAGGGCCATACCTCTTCTGGCGCCCACTTTCCTAGTACTGGGTCAACATGTCCGTAATCAAAACGGCACCCCGTCGCTTGACCGAGAATCTTGATTCGCTTCTGCTCGGACTTAATTTGATCATAGATAAACTGAATGTCATCCGGCGGAGCCAGTTTGTCATCGTCGCCGACGATCAGTTGCGTCGGGGTCGTAATACGCTCCAGCCCTTCAATATATGAATAACCACCTTCGTTTGTGGCGAAACCATCGCCCTCATACCAGTCAGCAAATTGCATGATCAGTGTGGTCGGCAAGTCACTTGGAAGCATACGAATGATCTTGGCCAGGTCACGGCTCCGGAGGTTTCTGGGATTACCAAACAAACGGCCAAATGTTTCCTTGAAGACAGGAATAAACGGAATCATGGCGCTCCCAGTCCCCTCATATGGCAGACGTTTTATATGCCTAACAAGGGTACGCAAGCCGAGTATCTTATCAAGAAATGCATTGCCAAGCCGAGAAAAGCTAGGACTGCCAATCGCGGACAGCGAAGCGACTCGGTTCCCTCCATGACGAATTAAGTACGCATATCCGATCATGCCACCCATGCTGTGGCCGATCCAATGAACAGACTCTCGACCGGTTGCCCGCGCAATCACATCCAGAGCAACGGGAATGTCCCTGTCGACATAATCTTCAAAGCACCAATCCCATTTTAAGCCGTTATCCCTGTTAGGACGGCTCGACTGACCGGCGCCTCGCAATTCGACAACCCAACAATCATGCCCCTTCTTCCACAACCAATTGGCCAAAGACAAGTCACCTGGCGCATCCAGATTGTAGCGGTTTGCCCCAAGACCATGACATAGGAGGACAGGCTTGCGCTTAGGGGCTGTATGACGGTGCGGTAAGCGATGGACCGCAATACGCCAACCATCATCAGTCCGGCCGTAATGGAGTTCTCTTGCAACGGTCTGGCGGCTCGCTTTCAAGCTCAACATGATTCTCCCATACGCTGATTAAAGAAGCATAACCTTCTTTCCAGACCTCTGTCCAACAGCTCTTCACTTGCCGAGAATGACCGCATGGTACAGACTGAGCAATAGACATTTTGGCCGATCGAGATCGCCTAAATTTTTGCGGGACACACGAGGAGAATCACCAATTGTTCATCCCATCCAATTTCTATGCGATAACGAGACACCAACTACAATCTCGCTGGACGATGACATGTTGAAACCATCGAACTTTCTCATCTCTTTTTGTATCATCGCACTGTTTTCGTCGCCTGCTGCGGGACAGGCGGACGACAATCCGGCCTCAAAGCACGCCTTGGCCCCCCTGCGCGAAGCCCTGGAACAGCTTGAGAAAGATTGGGCTAAGAACCGCTCTGAGACAATTACCGTATTGGATATCGAGGGCTTAGAACACACCGACGGCAAAGATGAAAGAACGCTCCTGGAGCGTCGACTTGAGACCCTACAAAATAAGAAAATCTCGAACCGAGAGTGGGCGACATACTGGCAGACAGAAGCGACCTTGGCCGACAAAATTTCAGAGATCTATCGAAAACTGGTTGAAGGCAGTGGCGACGGACGAAGTCTTCTCCAACAAGAACACCAGAAAAAAGCAGGATCGGCGGACGCCGCGCGGGTGACCTATCGAAGTAAGCAAGACGCTTTTGCGAAAGCCGCCACCGAGAGAGAGAAAGCTGAAAAATCGGTCCGACAGCTCATGACCGCTAACGCGGATGCAATCCGAACGGGACTCGTCCAGACCGATGCACTCCAAAAGCGCGCATCGACAGCGAGTCAGCGTCTCTCGGCCATCGCAGACCAGATCAAATCAACAACTAAAGAGAGTCGGCTTAAAACCTTAAACGATAAGAAAATCAAAATTGCAGAGCAGGTAACAACCCTTGAAAACGAACTCAAATCGCTTCAAGAAAAAACCGTGATGATCGATCAAACACAGGCCCTAATTCAAAAGGTTCTGACCGGTGAGCCTGTCCCCGAAGAGGGATTTGCAGATGATGTAAAGGCGCGTCTTTTAGCCTACGTAGCGCAGCGAGATACGCTTGAACGACTGACCAGAGAACGAGCACAAGCGAAAGCAACTGCCGATAAGCTCGAGACGGAAAGCGCGCGTGCTAAAAGGGAACTTGAACTCTATTCAGACAGAATCAACGCCCTGCAAGCATGGTCATCTCTCGCACAGAAGAAGGTGTCGAACCAATCGAAATATTACGAAGCGATAGAGGGCGATATCGAGGCCATCAATGAGCGGCTTCGCAGTGTTCGTACAACCAAGAAAGACGAAAAGATAATCTATGCCGCTGATGTTTGCGATGCCGAGCCCGATGATGAAAACACCCCTTTTGCCCACCATAGAGAATGCACGCGGGCGATTCGTTCAGAGCTAAAGCGCATCTCGCGAGACATTGAGCAGCATAAACAAAAAGAGGCGCTCACCAAACGGCTGCGAGACTCATCAAAAACATTGATTGAAGCCCAGGAAGTTGACGAAGCCCTCGTCAAAGAAGAGTACCAAATCAGCCACACTGAAGCCGACCGGACACGCGACGCCCGCGGCGAGAGTCAGGCCTGGAACACCATATGGTCTGACTATTCCACCGGTGCCGAAAAGAAGACAGAGACCTTAATCGACGCCGTAAAAACCTCAAAACTGACCGAGAGAGCCTTACGGGCAAGAGCCGGGGTTTATGAAGATACGCTGAAGCGACTAAAAGACAACAAAGATCGTGCGACCGCCTACCTCAATCACATTGATACGCCGCTCAACACGGTCATGGCGGTGGTCGTAACGGCATGGCAAATCATTCGAGTCGGTTGGCCAGCTCTCGTATACATCTTCATCGCATTTCTCATCATTCGCCTGATTCGAAAGAATAGGGACCGCCTCGAACAAAAGGCATTGCTTGCACAGGATGGCAAAGGAAATGATGAACTCGATGCACTGATCGCTGAACTTGAGGCGGCCCGCGAGCGAGATGATGAAGAGGATATCATTCAGCTCACCAATGTGATTGGCAATGCTGAGAGTAAGATTAAAGACGAGGGCCAAAGAATTGGAACCATCGCCCGAGTCGGTGCACAAGCCCTCTCTCTGATCGTCTATGTAGCCACAGGCCTACTAGTCTTAGACGCTCTTACAGTCGACATAAAACCCATCCTAGGCGGTGCCGCGATCTTTGGTCTTGCCATTTCCTTCGGTTCACAATCGCTTGTCAAAGATGTGGTCTCGGGCTTCTTCATCCTCTTGGAAAATCAATATGCAGTCGGTGATGTGGTCACCATCAACTCTCAATCGGGTACCGTAGAAAAGGTGACCCTGCGGAGAACTGTGCTGAGAGATATCAAAGGCGGTGTACACAATATTACAAACGGTAGCATTTCATCCGTGAAGAACAACACTCAGGGGTGGGCGCGCGTCATCATCGATATCGGTGTGGCCTATGGCACCGACATTGCGATGGTCGAAGAGGTTGTCAACGCGGTGGGGGCCAAGATGTATCGGGACCCGAAATGGCGTGGAAAATTAACAGAGGTACCGGCGTTTGTCGGCGTCATCGCATTTGGCGAAAGTGAAGTGACGGTACGCGCCTGGTTCCAAACCCGAACGTTTCAAAACTGGGGCGCCGAGCGCGAGTTCAATCGTCGCCTCAAATTTGCGTTCGAGACAGCCGGTATCCAGATCCCGTTTCCACAACGGGAGCTTAGAATCGTTCGAGAGGTTGAGGTGGTCCCAGCGCCGACAGATGAGAGCTGAGAGCTGAGAGCTGAGAGCTAAGAGCGAGTAAAGCCTAAGCGCGCCCTGTAGACAAACCAAGCAGCGCAGACTCAGCGTCCGCTAATGCGTCTATAGCTGGCTTTTCAGGCGGCATGGTGTTTGGTTTATCACCCACGGTTTGACTTGGCTCACCGTAAACAATCTGCCCTTCACTGCCGTCCCGAACCGGTCGATAACCGATGGGTGAGACATTGACGAGGCCGAACTCTTTGCGGGACAAAGAAATATAATGATGCCCAATGTCAACCTGCTCGCCCTCGATGATTTGATTCCCGTTGATATCGACTCGAGCATTCATGGTGGCTTTCTTTCCACTGAAGCAGACCGTCTTGATTTCAACGATTTCCTCGGCCCAGCAAAGCAGGTATTTGCTGCCCTCGAAGGGCTCACCTCGAAAGTCCGTTCTAAGACCGTAGCAAAGGACTGGAATATTGAGTTCATCACACACCATGGTGAGCTGAAGAACCTGTTCTGGGGCTAAAAATTGAGCCTCATCAACTAAAACGCAGTTCACTGCACACCGGCGGTTTGCTTCGCGAATCACAGCAAAGAAATCAGACTCTTTATCAAAGAGGTTTGCATTAGCCTGCAAGCCGATTCGAGACGAGATGACACCATGTCCGTAGCGGTCATCTAATCGTGGACAGAATAACAAGGTTCTCATGCCCCGTTCCCGATAATTATAATCTGATTGAAGAAGCGTCGTACTCTTGCCGGCGTTCATCGCAGAATAATAAAAATAGAGCTTGGCCATGGTCGTAAGTCCCTTCGAAGAACGGTGTGCGGTGTTAGGGGTCTATTCGCAGTTTTCAGTCACAAAAAAAAGTGCTTTTTTTCACAGCAGCAAAAAACTGAAAAAAACTGTGCCAGCTGACCTTGCGAGCACCTTTATCGAATCGGGTTGCCCACATTGAATAGGGATGGGATGCCTTCGTAGTCGATGTTTTTGTCTCGCTCAACCTCAGGGGGGAAACCGCGCCTTTTCTCCCGAAAATAGGCCTCTCGCACATCACCCTCAGACTGGCCGTTATAGGTCACATAGAGTGCGCGCCGCGCATTCTGCGTCCGGTTTTCCGATGAGCGATGGGGCAAGTATGAATCAAAGAAGATGACGTCGCCTGGCTGAACCGATATCGGCGTCCACGACATACCAGCGGCAAGGGAGGGCGCGATGGTCATGTCACGATCTTGTTCGAAAAGCGTCCGATGGCTCGGTGCATGGGCAACTTCTAGACAGCCATTATGTTCATCGGCTGCATCAACAGCCAGCATCATGGTGATATGAAATGTCTGACCAAAAATCTTGAATGCGGGCGCATCCTGGTGCGCTTTAAACCCTTAGCCACCGGGTAATTTGAAATTGATTTTTTCTTTGAAGAGCACCGCCTCTTCATCGAATAACTTCGACAGTGCAGCCAACGTATCCTCACCGGCTAACCAATCTCGTAGCCCAGCATGATACGGGATGAAATTTTCAACCCGGCATAATTGACGCCGACCATCTGGACCGGTTTCAAAATATTTCATCCATTTACCCGGCGTTTCGTCTCGGTATTCAAGATCGTATGTCCAATTTTTGAGCTGATTTACCTGTTCAGCTGTCAGCGCATCGCGAATCACCAAATAACGATTTTCTGTCCAAAACGTGAGGGTCGACTGGTCCAATCTATCCAATAACATACTCACCCCCACGAATATTTTTGGCCAAATGCTCCTCTATGACGGGTGCATAATCAGTCAAGCCAGGCACAGTCAAGGTGGGATCCTTCGCGCGCTCATCAATCATCCGAAGAGCCAATATCGTCTCAAACCAAGGATCGTCTTCAAATCGCATAGCTTCATCAAGATTCATCGGGCCGCCTTGCCACATTAAAGTCTGCTCCGATGCAGGGGATAGCCCCTGATGGTACCCTTTCTTCCGAAAGCAAAGATATCGCTTCGCTAAGACATGGCTTTGTACAAGATGGCAGACTGCATCGGAGAATCCGAGCGACTTTAGATAGCGAGCCCCGACGCCCTCATGCTCAAGAGTCCCAAGATCGTCCATCTGATCGTGACCATTAGCAAGGAGGTGACCGATATCGTGTAGCAGGGCACTCAGCGTTATCGTGGTCGATTTAAATCGTGTTCTAGCGAAAAATGCAGACTGAAGAGCATGTTCTAGCTGCGATACGGGCTCACCAATATATGGCGAGTTGTCTGCGGACTCTAGAATCTTAATCAGATCCCTCGTGCGGGTTTTGACATCCGAGTGCATATCCATCACCAGTCTCAGCCTACGTACTAAACGGTCCGTATGAAAACGGCTCCGATGTAAGTTTTATCATTGGAGCGGCTTGATTTAGAGTCAATGCCAAAAGCGGTGGATTCATGTCAATTTACCTTCGCTCATCGGCTGACCGAAACAAACCCTCAGCATAGGGATTTGCTTGTGAAGATATGAAGCGCCCAGTGGACTGATATTACAAAATACACCGTTGGCCAACTGATTGTCTCTTGCGCGTTCATTTGCATAGGTAATATCCTGTGATTATGGCCGACGATAAAAAACAGATAGACCCACTCAGTAGGACCACCATGAGTAATAGCGATACGCTCGTGGATGGTCAGCCGTCGAGCGTTGGCGCCATTGCGCCGATGTCCCACAGTACAGCGTCTGAGCGCTATGAACTGATTTCAGAGCTTGGGTCTGGCGGCATGGGCTGTGTTTGGCTCGGCGTCGATCGACTTCTATCCAGAGACGTCGCCGTTAAAATTTTACACAGACATCATGAAGGATCTGAAGACGTGCGCACCCGTTTCGAACGCGAAGCGCGGCTCACGAGCCGGTTAAACCACCCCGGAATTGTACCAGTCCATGATGTTGGCCGCTTACCATCGGGCGAACTTTTTTTTGCAATGCAGCGGATTCAAGGCGTCGATCTTCGGCAGCATTTGGATTCTATCCTAAAGGTGTATGACTCTGATGAGTCCGACACAATACAAGAATATCCGTTGCAAGCGCTCTTGCGCTTGTTCAGTCAGGCCTGCATGATTTTGGCCTATGCGCATGATCGTGGCTATGTTCATCGCGATTTAAAGCCAGCAAACATTCTTGTCGGTAAGTATGGCGAACTCTATGTGGCTGATTGGGGCATAGCAAAGCTAAATAGCCTCAATATTCAGGACAGCACGACCCATGCCAGCGGCGTCCAACCGGATGACTTGACCGATGAATCGAGGCCAGGGGTTCTCATCGGGACCGTGAAATATATGTCTCCCGAGCAAGTCATGCCCGAAAGCCATACCCTGACGGCAAAATCTGACATCTTTAGTCTCGGGATTATGCTCTACGAGCTCGTAACAGGCAAAGAAGCCTTCAGAGGAGCCTCTTTTCTTGCGGTTATGAGGAATATCGTCGAGGGAAACCGTCCCACTCCGGAGGCGATGCCCGATGGTCGCGCGATTCCCGTCCCCCTCCTCGAGCTGTTTGACTCCACTATGGATTTAGATCCAGACAAGCGCCCAACGGCGAAGGAGCTGGCGACACTCGTCGATCGATTTGTAGATGGTGTTGAGGACCGAATCCGTGCAGCGCAGCGGGCGGCTGAATATCTCGACGAAGGACGCGCCTCTATCCGATTTTATAAAGAGCAAAAGAAGGACACCGCTGACAAGCGTCAGGCTCTTGAATTCTCGGAAGGTAAGCTGCGTGAGAACTCACCACTGTCCATGGAAGTCGCAACGGGCGAGGCTTTGAATCCTTACCTTGAGCTATGGCAAACCAATCGTGAGCTTCAGCAGGCTAATCTTGAAGTTGAGCAAACCTATACAAAGGCGGTCCGAGCACTGAACCGTTCCATTGAGTATCAGGATAACGAATCCAGCCACACCCTCTTGGCCGACTTGTATTGGGACAAATACGTTGAAGCAAAGGCCTCACACGACCGCGCGACCGCTTTTTTCTTCCGAGCGCTCGTTGTGGAACATGATCGAGGTAAATATCAAGGTCTGCTGGCCGATAATGGCAGCATATCCCTCGCAATTTCGAATCAAAATGGGGACGTCAGGCCCCTGGCCGACGTACAAGCCGAATTTTCAATTACCATGGAGCGCTACGTTGAGACCGGGCCCCTTCTTTTACCTGAGGGTGTCGATTGGACCGCGCCCATGCATCCGGTCGGCAGTTACCGTCTACGGCTGACTCAAGAGGGTGGGCTCTCATTCAATGTACCGATTTTAGTCACAAGCAACGAAGACACTTTGGTTGATCTGACAATTCCAGAGGCCAATCTCGACGACTTTATCTTGATTACTGGTGGCAGCAGTATCATGGGCGGTGACGCAGATGCACCCAATGGGAGTCCGGCAACCGAGGTTGCATTGGCGTCTTTCTGGATGGCCCAAAACCCAGTCACGGTGGGCCACTACGTCGATTTCCTGAACGATATTGCGAAAAGTGACGTCGATCGCGCAAGGCACCATGCGCCTCGCTCTCCATCAGGCGTTCGTTATATTGAATATGACGAAAATGAAGCCGCATTCGTCATTCCTAAGTCGGATAGTGACGGCGATGCTTGGGATCCCCTCTGGCCCATTACGATGGTCAATCAAGTTGATGCGCTGGCCTACTGTAAGTGGAAAAGTGATGCGGACGGACGGGCCTACCGCCTACCGACAGAATTTGAATGGGAATATGCCGCGCGAGGCGTTGACGGACGAATCTATCCGTGGGGCAACGGCTACGATCGGTTAATTAGTTGTTCATCGCGGGGCATGAACAACGATAAGACCACTGATGGGGAAAGAAACGGACCCGCACGAATCGATGAATTCCCGTATGACGTCTCACCATTCGGTGTGAGACACCTAGGTGGACTGGCCATGGAGTGGACATCGACCGTGAATTACGCAGATAACGTGGTCATGAAAGGCGGCGGTCTCTTCTCAACGGCCGCCTGGTGCAGAGCCGCTACCCGCACAGCACATGCAGCGACTCATCTCGGCGTTCAATTTGGTTTTCGCCTCGCAGCCGACTTTTAAAAAGACGCGGGCGATCCCCCCCCCTGAGCTGCTGGCTTTTTCTAATCAGATCTTAGGAATCCATAATCTCGCTGCGTACTGCATCACATTCACGGACTAAATCATCGCTAAGCGGGTGATTGAGTGCGGCCACTAAACCCCTCACCTGCTCCGGCGTTCTTGCACCACACAGAGCAGTAGATACAGCATCAGCCCTCAAGACATGGCTTAGAGCTAAATCGAGACCCGTGTGCCCATTGTCTTCCAGCAAGATTTGAACGCGCTTCATGACTCGGAAATGTTTGCTGTGGTCAGTCTCAGTCCACCAGGGTGCATGGCTTCTTACATCATCAGAATCGTATTCCCTCGTTGGGGTAACCCGTCCAGTCAGAATGCCTTTCTCCAAAGTCCCCCAAGCCATAAAACCAACATTCTCGTCTTGAAAGCCTTTGAAAAGAGTCCGCCGGTTCCAGCTTTCAAAAAAGCTGTCTTGGCCCTGACAAATCTCAACAGGCCCAACTTCCTGGGCTAAAGTGAGCTCCGCCTGATTGGTATTGGACAGACCGATGGCACGAACCTTACCCTCTTCTTTCGCTCTGACAAGAACTTCATAAGTCTCTCTAATATCGACCTCTGGGTCTGGCCAATGAACGAGATATAAGTCGAGCCAGTCCGTGTCCAGACGACGCAATGATTGCTCGAGCATGTTTCGCGTCGTCGATGCGCTATTATCGATCCGAACACGTCTTTGCTGATCCCAAGTAATTCCACACTTTGATGCGATAAACGCTTTGTCACGCCGGCTGCCGCGCAGCGCGGAGCCGAGCCGTTGCTCACTTTGCCCAAAACCGTAGATTGGTGCCGTATCAAAAACATTAATCCCGAGATCCTGGGACGTATGAACCAATTCGACAGAGGCGTCATCGGTTATCTGTCCGAAACTATAACCACCTCCATCGCCACTAATTGAGGCCGCGCCAAAGCCGATGACCGACGCATCAAAAGCAACCTGTCCAAATCGTCGATACAACATTGTTAAATCGCTTTCCTCACCTGTTGGTGGTCACAGGATAGACACGCAAAGGCCCTATGTCAGTAATTAATTGAATGACTGAGAGTGTCACGAGACAGGTAAGACACAAAAAAAAACCGTCACTCACATGCGGTGAGCAACGGTCTTTCATAGAGCTTAGGTAAGGCCTCGGTCGTAACCGAGGCCTTTCGCCACTGGCTATCAGTCGCAGTTCCAGCGCACCGTGAAGTTACGCAGCACTGGACTTCTGTCACCATCACCCATGCGCAGGGTTGCCTTCACTCGGACGAACCGTCGTGACGCGACATCGGCACCATTGAGCCGCCCTGTTACGTTGATCGGCCCCGGGTCACCCGGTGTACGACCCGCGTTAATGATCTGGCCCTCATGCAGTTTGTTCCGTCGTGCAGCTGTCTGCACAGTGAAACTGACGCTCGCACCCGGAGGTGTCGCTGCGCTCCAGTCCAATGCCGTCCATGTTGGCGCATCACACTCGGCCTCGAAGTCATGCTCATAGCTGCCTTGACCCGATGCGAGTCGTCGCACAACACCTGTGAAGTCGCTGAATGAATGCACCAGAGCTCCGTTTTCATACCGAGCAATCCGGTAATTATTCCTCGGATCGATGCTGATCATCTCCGTCACATTCTTGTGAGCGAGCCAAATTCGGCCGGCGGCATCAGACCCAATGGCCGATGGACCTGTCAGACCCGCACCAGAGCGGATGACTTGCCGTCTCGGAATCTGTGTCGATTGGCCAGGGCGGCACTGTGTTGAATTCCAGTAGGCGACATGCGAATTACCGTCACCACCGAGAGCCGTCCAGAGACGACCCCGAGCATCAACTGTGATACCTCGTCCAGCGTTACCACCACCCTCGATCGGCGGGAAGGTCACTCGACACCACGTTCCGTCAGCTGGGTCATACCCGATGGCATCCATCGTGCCCCAACCGTTCTGCCAAATGCGGCCCGAGGTATCGGTTGTAATGCCGTACGAGCCGGTTGCTCCGCCCCGGAGGTCCGCAGGATTCGGAATTCGCCCAGCGACCTGGTTGCCCGCTGTGTCAACCCGTAATAGTGACCCATCACCGAGACCGGAGACGTACATGTCACCGTTAGCGACCATGGTCATTCCGTAGGGTGCGAATGGAACCGCGACGGTCGCGATCACACTGCCGTCGTCTGGATTCAGCTTGTAGATTTCGTTGCGGTTGTAGGAGCCAACCCAAACAAACCCTTGAGGTGTCTGGTCTGTACCCATATCGACCGTCATCGACCTCAGGAGCGCATTCGGCGGACCAACAGGAACCGTCCACAAGATACATTCATCGGAGCCGTAATTCAGCGGACTACCGTCGCGACTGGTATCGATCTGCCCGTTATTATTACGGTCGATACAGTCTTCCACGTTGCCCGCAATCTTGGTCACAGTACCTTGGATACCGAAACCACGACTGGCCACATAGGCGTCACCCTTACTATCGATGGCAACACGACTCGCCATATTACAGCCGTCGACATGACAACAGCTGCCAGGGCACTCACCCTGCGGAATACCAACCCGATATTCGGATAGCTTGACCGGTGGAGCCACACTCGGGTCCCACTTGGTCATGGTACTCGCGCTGGTATCGACCAACCATAGATAGGTTGGCTCGTCCTCTCGCATCCGAACCACGAGACCGCCAGCTGCGCCATCATAGGCTGCGCCATTGGTATAGAGTGGGTCGAAACCACTGCCGCCGTCACCGACGGTTCGGCTCAAGAGAAGCGGATTCTCACTGCGGTACAAACCGCCTTGGTAGTTCTGAGTGAACCCACAGAAGACGTAGTAGTAAGACGTTCGGCCGCGACGCCCACGGCGCCGGCCACGGCGGTTATTATTCCGTCGGGCTTTACGACAGTACTTAGGCATTTGCATAGCACTACTCATGGCGGCATAGGCGTACCCGTTCGTCGGGTGCATTTCCAATCGGCGTGCCGTCATGGACCGATCTAGACCACGGTCACGCTTCTTCCAATAGGGCGTGCGATACGCATTCCTTGGCTCGTTTTCACCCCAGATGCCTCGTTCCGCACCGATGATCACAGCGCCATCGGGCCAAGACAGAATTGCATTAATGTCACCGACACCGCCGTACACATTCTTGGTATGGGAGCCAGAGACGTGGAACAGGTGCTTCGGTACCTTTACGCTCGCCGGCTCGATGGAGTTGTCAGCATTCAGCTTACGATAGCCATTCCAAAGGCCTTGGTATAGATTACAGGCTTTGTCGAACGACACGCTACTCGCGCCCTTATCCTTGCCAAATCGTGCTTCAGGAACATTCCAACCGGCCGGGTTTAGATCACGGCGGTCGTTGGTGTAGAGCTGACCTGTTTGAGTTGTGAAAGCAGACCGACCTATGGGCCCGCATGAATCAATATCCTCAAAGTCTCCAGCAAAGCGATGTGAGTCGATCAGGCGACCGGTCATATCGAAGCGCTTCAACGAGTCAATTGTGGCTGCCACGACATAGTTCTGATCGGGGCTCATCGCGACGCCGAGATATTTCGACTCGTCGAAGAGTGCCCAATTGTCCCCATTGTCACTCGAGAAGTACAGACCACTCGGGCTTGCGATGAAGACCTCACCGGCATTGCGCGTCGTGATTGAACCACAGCACTCAACGTCTTCTAGGAGATCCTGCCAGTTCTCACCACCATCGGCTGAACGGCGAACAATACCCATGTAGTTATGGGTGAAAAGCGTGCCATTTTCATCGATGGCGAATCCGCGAATACCATCGTGGGTGCCCTCGATTTCTGTGACACGTCGCCACGCCAAGCTGTTGATGTCAGCTTCCTTGATCGCAGGTTGAACGATATCGACCGTCAGGACATGCTCATCAAACAGGCCGCGGTCATCCGTCGCTCGAACACGGACTGTGTAGACTTGGAAACGCGCATTGGCATAACTATGAGAGTAGACCACATTGCGGCCTCGGCTGACGTTTCCGTCACCCCAATCGACAGTAATGGTGACAGGGTCACCGTCCGGGTCTGTTGCACTGGCAGCCACAACCACGTCGAAGCCCTCTTGGCTGACGAGACGCGGGTTAGTGAATGCGGGTGCCGCGTTTGGCATTTCGACTTGACCCAGGTTGAATGGAATCGTCGAGCCATTGGCCGAAACGGCACCGGCCACTTCGATTGAGTTATTGCCAGGTGGCAGTCTAAAATCTGCGTAGTTCTGGCGTGAATCGGTGATTTCGAAGGAGCCATCATTACCGATGTCGATGGTGTATCGAATGTCATTGGCGGCCTGAGCGCTGATCGCCGGCACGTAGACCTGAATCAGCTTTGTATCCGTGTCATTCCCGTCGCTGACCACAACTCGGCTCGTGAAAGTACGGCCTTCTGGTGGCATATCGCGGAAGGTCGTTCGGAACTCACCTTCTGCAGTACCGCCAGGACCGGCGATGGGGTCTGCATCGGCATTGCCATCGTTATCCAAGTCAGCCGTGACAGTGATGTCCTGACCATACTTCTCTGTTGCTTGAAACCGAACGACGGCGTCTACACCATTGTCTGGTATTGCCTGAACAACCAGTCGATAGCGACGATTACCACGACTCTCCACCGGTGGTGCCTGATTTTCATCCAAGCTCGGTGCTCTCGCGTAGATGTCTGACGTGAGAGATTTCATGATTGGCTTTTCATTGATCAATGAAATGTCGATATCGCGATTGACTGTACGACCGCCCACGTCACGTGCACTGACTCGAACAGTCATGTCGACTGGCCCATCACCACGAGGAACGATAAATGGACGCGACCCCCAGTTCGACCAGTCGTCTGGGTCTTCGCTGTTGTCGTTTTGCCCGGACGCCTTTGTCTCATAACCACGCTCTGGCAGGATATAACCCCGTCCACGGGTCAGTTCGTATCTGTAGTAGACGCCGTTGGTGTCGAGTGCGGCTCCGAGTACGCCTTCCGGATCCCGACTCTGACTCAAGTCGAGCTTGATGCGCTGTCCAGGGGCCACTTCGTAGCCTTGAGGTCGGCCATCTTTGAAATCACTGGCACGCACATTTTCTACGTTCTCCGTAGCGATGGGCGTATTGCCAGCAAATCCAGACGTTTGCTGCTGCACTGTCACAACATTGGATGACGATGTCGCCGTGATCCCTGGCATGTGGTCATTTACAGCAGAAGACACTCGGCTGGCAATTGCGTTGGTGTCGCCTTGGACGCTCCCGATGCCGACATTGACACCGCCATTAAACGGTGGCGTGGTCATGCCGTTGACGCCTGTTGTCGTAATCGGCGTATTGCCGCTGTAGGTCGCCTGTCCCTGAGTTAGGGTGACCGTGTTGTTGCTCGACGTCGCACTGATATCGAGGGCGCCGACCGTGTTGATTACAGTCGCCACGCGTGATGCGACGCCATTGGGCCCACCGGCGCCGGACAAACCGATCTGGACATGTGGAATACCGAGTACGTCGCTGCTCGAGCCATCGACCTCTTCTGAACGAGACCGAAAGACAAATCTACGCTCATTACCAGTATGGTCTTGCAAACGGAACGTGTCCTGCTCGACGGGTGTCTCGGTGACAGTCAGCGTGGTCGACGACGGTGTGACCGATGTTTGGTCGGTGCCGTGGTCGAAGACAAGACGCTTTGTCTCACCAGCAGCGTTCTTCAGGTCAAGGAAGTCACCATCATTGGGCGAGCCACCCACTGTCATACGACCCTTCGCAGGCTCTGCAGGTGGATCGGTCAGCGTCAACTCCGGTGCTGTGGTGTTGTTAATGACCTGCAGTGAGGCCGTACCATAACCACATTCGGAGCAGTCACCGCGCGTTAAGTTCCCAGGAGCGCCATCGCCATTCTGGTAGCACTTACCGTTCCAACGACCGTCGTCACAAACACGGACGGGAACACCGATAATGTCACCCTCGCCCATTCCGGCGCGTGGTACGAATTCGATTGGGTCGTTGTGTGACGGTGCGGCTGCGCCGTCTGGCCACAAATACTGAATCTCACCGGCTTCACACCATTGGTTGTTGAAGTTAATGTCGAAGCAAATGCTGGTAATTTTATCAGGAATACCGCGGGGCTTGTTGCCATCTCCAGGAAAGACTTCTCGGTCTCCACAGTTACCGTCGGCATCCTCTCCACCAGCAGCCCCACCGCCTTGTTGCGCTTGGAACTCGGCCAAGTTTGCGGCATCGATGGTTGCATTGACGGTGTTGACCGAATCGACGCGACACTGTTGATAATTGGCCACTTGTGGGTCGCAGTTATCAGGAATCACAACGTCCTCTTCGACCTCTTCCGGATCAAGAGCGCGAAGGGCTTCACAGGCTGCGATCTCAGCTTGTAGCGGATTGCAGCTCGACAGTTCAGTCTCAAGCATACGGCAGTCTTGCAGCGTATATTGCATCTGTACGCATGCCAGAATTTCGTTGACATTTGTCGGGTCTGCATTATCCAAACAGCGATTCATAGCGGTCTCGAGGGCATCGCAATCCTGAATCTGCACGTCGGCGTCGACTGGGGGTTCGATGACCTCAGCATTGCCGCCCGGCAAGTTCGGATCTTCCGTGTCTCTGATACATTGATCAGTTTCGTAACTTCGGCTCGCATCAAGCATGAAGCGTTGTCCAAAGTAGCCGGAGTAAATACCGTCCCGGCCATCAGGATGGGAGACCACAACCGGTTTGTGATTCTTCAAAGAGAGCGTGATCGATACAGACTTGTCGTCGTACACGGTGTTGCCGTTACTGTCTGTGACCTCAAGCGTGATCTTCTTGTTAATCACGTCGCTCCAGCCGAGGTTGGCCGAGAACGTGTATTCGAAGGTTTCATTCACATCGTTGGTTGTGAAATCCCAGACCATCGACCCAGGCCCGTTGTTGCCTTCATTACCGTTATCGATGACGTTCCATCGGAAGCGTGACAGCGTAACCAGCGGGTCAAGAATATGGCTCCACGAATGGTCGAAAGTAACAGGAATGCCAGGACCGGTTGACTGCGGATTTGCTCTCGCCATGGCTTGAGCTTCCAGCCACGTCTGAATCATCTGCGCTGTCAGAGCTGTACCACTGTAGTAGGTGAATGAACCGCGGCAGCACCAGTGACAACCCCACGGACCGCCTGCGCACCAGTTCGAATAGTTGTCTCCGACTAGGTGAGTGACGAGGTAATGGGCGAATTCTGTTGCCCAGTCGCGTCCACCCTCCATCTCGGAGAGTTCAGGTACGAAGGAACGCATTCCCTTGGTGGTCGCGTACAGGAAGTAGAGACCATGCCATACATTGTCTAGACGACTGGCCGCAATCCAATGCTCGCGCATCCGCCATTGGGCACCACCCACGTCGCTATTGAAGTCTTGCAACTGCGTCCAGCCGTAGCCCACGAGTGCGTTACCGGCCAGCTTACCGATGCCGCCTGGACCATGAACGTGATAGCTGCAACCGAAGAGATTATGGCTGTTATTGGACCCGTGACTGCAATTGCCGTTGAGCCAGTTACGCTGGCGGTCCCGCGCCCAGCTGTATGTGTTCATGCCGAATTTACGCCCGAGAATACGCATGGATTCGGGAGCCCAGCCATTGGTTGACGCATCGGCATGACCGTCCGAGCGGCATGAGTAGAACCATTGACCAGACCCACCCATGCAATACAAAATACCATCGCGGAGGTCGCCACCGAGATCCTGCAGCGTACGACCGCGCACGTTGCCCTCGCCACCGGGAACGCGATAATCGGCATTACCGTAATTTACGACGGGCTCAACCCAGGCGGTTGAGCCATAACTGCCCCAACCCCAGTGACCACCGAGGCGGGCATTCGTGTACGACATTCTCCAGCCGTCCCAGCCGTCGGCGCCGTCATCATTGAACCAGCCGCCGCCGGCCATGGAGTACGTACCGACAAGTGCGTTAAGACCGCAGTAGACGGCATGTCTGTAGTACGCATCAACGTCACGTCCTGGTCCGTAGCCGTGGGAACGACGGAGAAAGACGTTTAGATAGTGACCAACGTTATACATTTCCGGGCCGCCCCAGTAGACGCAGGCATGAATGCCGCCGCGGCGGCCGTCGTCATTGTGGTGGCTTGTGGAGTTAAACATCCACCACATGAGGCGGTCGACGATTCGGTCGTAGTAGTATTGCCGGGTCAGCTTTATGTTCTCGTCTTTTTCAGCTCGGCAGCCGCCGTTGAAATCGTTGGGGTAGTTTGGGCACATCCGGTCCACACGGACGAGATAGGGCACGACTGTCGAGGCTCGCTGGCCGGCACAATCGACTTCCACCTTGGGGTAGAAGAGACGGTCACCCGGCTGGTCGGGAAACGTAATTTCCAATCCGAGCGGGGCCCACCAACCACTGCGGTGACCACCGGAGCTACTGCCGCGCCAGCCTTCGTTGCCGTCATCGAAATCACCATCGCCGTTGATATCCCAGCGATATTGGTAGTTTCCGTTGCAGCCGCCGCCTTCGGCAATCGCCATCAGAATCGTAGCCCGGTTGTTCAACGCGGGATGCGGAATTTCCGGACGGCCCTGCACCCAGTCAATCGAGCTAACTCGAAGCTGCGCGCTGGCGGTCTCAGCGACCATGAAAATCGCGGCGAACGCGAAAAGGGAAACCGCAATGCGATTACCCGGACGAAGTGTTGTCACACTGTTATTTTTCTTCAACTCGTGCCTCCCCCCCACTGGGGTGCTCGATATAAATATATGCCCTGCCACTCGTAAGTGTACCAACAAAGCAAGTTAATTTCGAACTTCTTAACGCTATTTACTAGTCTAGATCCAATCAATTAAACACCCTCAGTGTATTTTTCGAGCCTAAACATACAGGATTGGCTGTACTTTTTTTTTTCAACACAGGGCAGGAAAAGGGTCCATTTTAGCTATGTAACTTATGGCTAAGCGACCCACTAGCCCTGAAGGGAGCCGTATCAGTGTGATACTTGGTGAGTTGGAAAGGGTGCAGTAATTCTGTTTTTTTGCAGTCGGATCGGTTTTCTTATAGCGCTCTGATGGAGCTTAAAAAACCATCGATTTTGGGACCGGTTTTGACCGGTTTTCAGACCCACTGACTGGCGACTCGAAACATGGCCTGGTAACTTAAATGGAGGCGAGTGGCGGATGGTGTATCATCGCACGGGAACAGGTGCGTGACCGAACACGACATTTTGAACTGGCAGGGGGATGGCTAAATTGGTTTTGTTTGACGTATCTGTCGCATTCATTGTTGGTTCGGCTATCGGCACAAAAAGCGAGGGCGATCGCATCGATTTAGCTTTGGTCGCCGGCGTGCTTGGTATGGGCGTTCCTGGCTTATATTTTCTGCAAACATACCCCGCATGGGATTGGCAATACATCCTCGATCCATCAAGTCTATCGACGGGTGTGTATTCGGCCTTCCTACTGGCTATTATCGCAGCCTCATGTTTGGGCCATTTATTGGGTGTAAAACACCCGAAAACTGGTCCGATCGGGCTGGTATTTTTCGTCATTTACTGCGGCTTTTTCTGGCATGAGACCCTGTACGTGGGCACCTACGAGCAATACCACGCCGGTGTCGCGCCATTTCTACCGCGACGATTCATATTCGATCTGCTGATTTATGGCACACCCGGAGCGGTGGTTTTGCTCACATCATATTGGCTTGCAAAACCTCAATCCTCCAGCACAAACTGAGCCCCATCCAGTACCTGGCCAGGCGCATGCCTGGACTCAGTTAGAGCAAAACAGTCGGCTTTCGCTTATCCGGCTGATCGCGATCCAAGTTTAATCGATCAATTACTTTGCGGTATTCTCAACGTGTATCTGTGTGCCATCTGAGGGAGCCACCATGAATCGGCTATTAAGTGAGCTGCAAAACTGCGTAATGATCGTCGGCCGGACACATCGGTTTTGCCTAGGTGCTGTCCTGTCTGTGCTGTGTGTATTGGCGGGACCAGCACTCGCAAACGAAATAGTCACCTGGACGGTCGAATATCAACACACAGCACCCAGCATGCCAGACGGGCCAGTCGACGTGCAGAATTTAGGCGATGGCTGGTATCGAGCCAGTGTCAGCGCAAGCCCGTCTTTGGAACAGCTCGTCTTCGTTGATTACGTCATACCGTTCGATAGTTTTTACTACGCAGATTGCGGGCGCGAAAGCTTTGCCTTGACAGGGATTATCCTTTTCGGAGGGCAAGAGCAGGCTACGACCGTCAACAATCCACAAGACAGAGGGCGAGTTGCAATTGGCCCAGTCCCTGAAAACACTCTGTTTGAAGCCTGGTTAGCCCTGTTGCGCGACGGCTGCGGGATGGGTACGGCAAGACGGGACTTGCTCGCCCCACCTTTTGATCCGGCTTTAGAGTATTTCATCGACGTTGATGGAGATGGACAATACGAGCTTGCGGGCGGTGGACAGAATGCCATCGAGTTTAATGTTCCCGCGGGGACAGCCCAAGCGGTCATTAGCGGATTTGTGAGACACCACGATGGAGTAGAGGCCCCCTTCTCGCAAATGGTGCAGCTGAGCAATCAAGTGCCTGACTTCAGCGAAGCACGCATCATTGATCAAGACGATTCATCATTCGATGTCGTCATCGCCATGAGCGCTGTCGATGCCGATGGTGATACAGTTCAATATGAAATCGAATGGGGCGATGGAGACCAGACGGTTACCCAATCGAACATTGTCAGTCACAGCTACCCAAACGCCTTTAATCCTTATTTGATTCGGATTACAGCTGTTGATGGGCGCGGGGGACGAGAGGTCACGACGCTCAACGTAAACTTTGCGCCGCCAGCTGAAAACCAAGTACCCTCCTTTGATTACGTCACCATACTGGACCAAAGTGGAACAGATGTAATTATCGCCGCCGCTGCCAGCGATCCCGATGGCGATCCACTGGAATACACGTACAACTGGGACGATGGGTCCCCCCTTGAAGCGGGATTTGGCATTATCCGGTCCCATGCCTATGCGGCCGGCACGGTTGGGCTGAGATTGGTCACAATTGAAGCCTCCGATGGTCGAGGCGGCGTTGTCAGCGAGCAAGTTGTCCTCGAGTTTGATGCCCCTCCAGCCAACCAAGCCCCCGTGTTAAGTGGCATTCACGTCATTGAGAAAAATGGCTTTGACGTCGTTCTTGGACTCCAAGCCCTCGATCCCGATGACGATCCGGTCACCTACACGATCGATTGGGGCGACGGAACCCTTCCCGATACATCCGCTGGCGCATTCGTCACACATCGGTTCCCTGAGAATGTCTTTGCTACCTATCAAGTACGCGTAACGGCCACAGACCCGAGTGGTGCCGACGACCAAGACGAGATCAACATTGAATTCATCGCTCCGGCGGACAATCGTCCGCCAGTGGTGGAATCCATTCGCATTGCTGACCAGTCTGACTTCGAAGCAACCCTAGTCGCAACCGCCTCCGATCCGGATGGGGACCAGTTAGAGTATACTTTTGATTGGGGTGATGGAGGGCCTGTCACTGTCGTCAACGATGGGACAGCGACTCATCAATACGATGATTTACACCAGGCCTATGTGGTCACAGTCACCGTGTCTGACGGGCGAGGTGGCCAGGATCAAGTGCTGCAAACCGTTGAGTTCAGAGCCCCCACTCCAAATCGAGCACCGACCATGGATCTCGCGCAGTTGGTCAGCCGCGATGGATTTGTCATCACAGTCGCAGCCGGTGCGACTGATCTCGATGGAGACGAGCTGACCTACACATTCAATTGGGGTGATGGCAGTGCTGAAATTCAAAACTCAGCGGGTGTCTCGGCGCACACGTACCCGACGGACGTTTATAGAGTGTATTCGGTCACCATCACCGTGCGCGATGGCCGCGGGGGCATGGACCAAGCAACTGTGGACATAGACTTTGCCGCCCCTCCAGCAAATCAGGTACCCCAGATCGAACTGGTGCAAACCATCGAGCAAGATGGTTTTGACGTAACGATCGCCATCTCAGCGAGTGACCCAGACGGAGATCCGCTCACCTATACAGTCACTTGGGGAGATGGAACGACCACTCAACGCAACGCTGGTGTGATTGAACACACATATCCACAGGACGTATTCAGAGACTATGATGTGTCGGTTCTGGTCGAAGACGCTCATGGTGGGTTTGTCGAAGAACGGATAACCATTTCTTTTCAAGCACCACCAGATAACCAAGCGCCAAGCTTTGACCAAGCCGAGGTCATTAACCAAGATGGATTCTTGGTTGTGGTTGCAACTCATGCGACCGACCCCGATGGGGACCCCCTGAGCTACCGCTTTCAATGGGATGATGGCACTGCTGACACAGTTCAAGGCTCTGGGGTCGCCGCCCATCGCTTTCCAGGCATATATCAGGGCTATTCCGTCACTGTAACGGCGAGCGATGGTCGAGGCGGTCAAGCGGTCGTCACTGTTGATGTCGAATTTGTAGCCCCCCCGGACAATCAGGCGCCGGTCATCGATTTCGCGCAAATTGTCAATCAAGATGGACGCCATTACACATTGGCTGTTGCGGGCATGGATCCAGATGGCGACACCTTGGCTTACACCTTCGACTGGGGTGATGGCTCACCGCCGGAATCGACTCCTGGTGGTGTCGCAAGTCACACCTATGCTGCTGATCTGGTGGGTCTCGTGACAGTCCGCGTCATTGTCGATGATTCTCGCGGTGGCGTCGTTCAGACAGACTTCGAGTTTGAGTTTGCGGCACCTGAGCCCAATCGAGCCCCTGTCTTTGAAATGGCCGCTGTCATTGAAGAGGACGGCTTCAGCACAACGGTCGCGGTCAACGCAACCGATGCCGATGGACACGAGCTCACATATACCTTCGACTGGGGCGATGGCACAGCTCCGGTGACACAATCAGGTGGGGTTGCCACGCACACGTATGCAGAGCAATTGGGCGTGTCCTATCAGATTACAATCACCGTCCAGGACGGCTTCGATGGCGAAGATACAGCCATTTTAGCGGTGGATTTCCCAGACCCTGCACCAAATCAAGCTCCGGTCTTCGATTTTGTACGAATTATCGATCAAACGGGCCACCGAATCACCATTGCGGCCAGTGCTGTGGATGCCGATGGCGATCAGCTGACATACACCTTCGATTGGCATGATGAAACACCAGCAACTGTGACATCGGGAGGCGTCGCCAATCACGAATTTGACAATTTCGGCCAGTACCTGGTTGTTGTCTTGGTTGAAGATGGTCGCGGCGGTCAGGCCACTGTTCCCGTCCTTGTTGTCATCGACCCTCCGCCAGACAATCAGGTCCCCGTGATGGAATCTGTCAGATTGATCAAAGAGGGCGATTGGACGGTCACTGCTGTGGTGGGTGCTTTTGATCCTGATGAGCACCCTTTGACGTACTCATTTGACTGGGGCGATGGCAGCGAGATTGAGACTCAAGGGGATGGCGTAGCCGCTCATGTTTATCCGGCTGACATCTACCGGTCTTATACAGTGACCGTCACAGTCGATGACGGGGTTGGTGGACTGGCAACGATGGATGCCGAGATCAATTTCCCCCATCCGGCCCCCAATCAAGCCCCCAACATCGATTCGATTACCGTGGATGTTGGTCTACGCGGAGAGATGGAGCTGAGTGTGGCTGCATTCGACCCGGAGGGTGATGCGCTGAGCTATGCGGTCCATTGGGGCGATGAAGCCGAGGATGATGCGACGGTGGCGATGCCTGGAGGCCGTGCCACACATGCATTCACACTGCCGGCAGATGGTGCTGCGTATCAGGGATTCGTAGACGTCTCAGACACGGCGGGCAACACAACGCGCGGACGATTCGCCACTGTGATCGCGGACCTGCCAACAACCATCCGAGGGGTCGAAGAGTCTCTCCAAGGCAACGGCGCCGCGAGCCTCACTGTTGTTGCTGATGACCCGGACGGCAGTGAGTTCTTACTCTTCAGCTACGACTTCGACAACGATGGCGAGTTCGAGGTCTCAAACTCGGTCCATGCCCAAGCCAGTCATCAATACCCAGAACCCGGTGATTATCGATATCGCATCAGAGTGCTCGACAGCTGGTCTAACGTATCAGCTGAGACGGTTGGCGAAATCTCGATTCCTGAATGGCGACACGTAAACCGTGCACCCACAATCGACGGCATCTCCATTGAAATTGGTCCGCAAGGTGCAGCGACCCTGTCTGTACAAAGCCAGGATCCGGACGGCGATGCCCTGGACTATTTTGTCCAATGGGGTGATGAGAATGAACCAGATGAGTCGGAGGCTTTCGTCAATGGATTTGCAGAGCATCAATACGCTTACAGAGACTCGCTCCGCCCCTATGAAGGCCATGTCAGAGTCGTCGACGGCGCTGGCGCGTCCGCCGAGGTGGAATTCCAAGCTCAAATCCAAGATGAGGCAACGCGAATCGACGATTTGACAGCCATCCACATCAGCGACAATGAATACGAAGTTCGCGTCGTGGCGTCAGACGCCGATGGGTCGACTCTCACATACGCATACGACTTTCAGGGTGATGGCGCATGGGACGTAGAGGGTTCACCGTCAGCGGCAGCACGTCATGCCTACGCTGAACCTGGCGATTATCGGCTGAGAGTCCAGGTGACGGATATGTGGTCAGGGCTGACAACTGTCGGCACACGGGACCTTACGGTGGTCCCCTGGGTTCAAGAAAACCGGCCGCCTCAGCTGGATGGTTTTGAGCTCACGCAAGGCCCGGGCGGTCTCGTGGAGATTGAATTCGCTGTCAGCGACCCCGATGGTGATGCAGTCGATACGTTCATTCGTTGGGGCGATGAAGATGACCCCGGTTTGCGGACTCGGGTGATCGATTCGGATGCTCAGCATCGATATGCGTACCGCTCTCCACAATCCCCCTATTTTGGTCGCCTCCACGTCATCGATTCCACGGGGGCTGAGATACATCGTGATTTTACTGTAGAGAGTGTAGACATACCGACAGAAATTACAGTTTTTGAGACCGAACGCATCCGCGAAGGCACCTGGTTGATTCGAGTGAATGCAAGGGATCCAGACTCTGAAGATTCGCTCCGATATAGCTTCGATTTTGACGCCGACGGCGTCTGGGATCTAGAAGACAGCGAAAGTCCGCAAGTCGTGCACACATTCGGTTCCGTGGGGCGGCATCCCGTGGGTGTTCGCGTCTTAGACCCATGGTCAAATCGACATATCGATGCTGTCTATGTCGTCGGTGATGACCGTGTGGGCACACCGAACCTTGCGCCGCAAATCAACTCGGTCGTGGTCGATGTTGCACCGGGCGGTTTGGCTAAGCTACGGGTGGATGCATCCGATCCCGAGGGCGGCGAGCTGACCGTGACCGTCGACTGGGGTGATCAGCAAAATGGGCCTTTGGACCCAGTCATTGGATTTGAAGCGAGCCATATCTACGCTTATCCAGTGGATGGTCAACAGTATGATGGTCGCTTGATCGTGACCGATGCGTCCGGTCTGGTCGCAGAGCGGGAGTTTGTTGTAGATGTCGTCGATCAGCCCAGTCGCGTCGATCAAGTCACGTTGACGGTCTTGCGGAACGGAACGGTTTTTGTCGCCGTCTCGGCAAGCGACCCCGATACGGACCAACTTGAGTATGCATTCGACATGAATGGCGACGGTTTATTCGAAGCGGCAGGCCTATATCTGGGTGAGTTTGTCCATGAATATGAAGGGGGCGGCACATATGAGGTCGTGATCGCTGTCACCGACCCTTGGTCGAACACGATAAAAGAAGTGGAACAAGTTTTCGTGCTCGAACCCTGGTTGAGATCAGCGCCCTTTGCCGACGACCACCTAGAAGGCGAAGAAGGCCGCTGCCTTGTCCTTCGCGTTGCCCAAGGTCGCGTGACATCTCAGACGGGACCGGCCGCCTGCGAGCGGGAACAGAACCCCAATCCTGAAGACTGGCGCTGGGACTTTGGCGATGGCACTGTTGCCCGTGGTTCAGAAGTGGGCCACATCTACCCCCGAGATGGCATTTATTCGGTGGCTGTGACAGGGGGTACGCCCAGTCAACCCATCGAATCGGTCATTGAAGTTCTAATCGTAAATGTAGCGCCCTCGTTTATCACCGAGCCTCCGGAAGATGCGGACGGGGGCGAGACCTATTTCTATACGGTTGAAATCAGCGATCAAGGTCCACAAGATGAAGTTCAGCTCGAGTTGACAGGCGGCCCGGAGGAGATGGATTTAGTTCCACTGGGCGGTCGTAAGTGGCAGCTGAGCTGGGATGTGCCGCGTCTCATGGATGGCTCGGTCGAGGTCGAACTCACGGCCACTGACGGGCGCACAGTCGATGGTGTTTGGAGACCTGATGGCGGTGTGACAGTACAAAGATACCGCCTGTCGATTACGCCGATGATTATTCCGGATGCAGCTCCGCCAGAGCCCGATGCCTACATTCCGTCGTTCCGAGACATCCAAGGAGACAAATTGGGGTGCACAGCTGGACAAGGAAATCAGGTTCCCTTGAGCGTGTTTGCACTGGTATTGATGGTCGGTTTGATTCGTCTTAAACGGCGACGCCCCTAGGCCAGCACAGACAGGATATGTAGAGAAAATCAGCTGGGCAACACGGATACATGGACCCGCCGGTGTGATTCGGACTACACTCTGTCAGTTATGTCTATGCCGTCTGAAAGTTCGAGCCGATCCAATGCGGGCAACTCATCGAGTGAGGCGTCCATGGAACACGTCGATATTGTCCCCTATCCAATGCGGGGCTGGTTTCGATGGACAATGGTCGCCCTTGCCCATGGTACCTTCCCACCCGATGACACACTTTCAGTGCCCATCGATGAGACACATTTATGTGACTCTGTGGGCCTCGTTCTAAAGACGATGCCCACAACCAGCCGCTTGGGTGTCCGCCTCTTTGCGGGGGTCTTCTCACTGAGTTCACTGCTGTTCCGTTTGAAGCCATTTTGGGCTCTAAAGCCCGCCCATCAAATCAGCCACTTGGAGTCCTGGATAGAGAGTCGCTTTGCTATCAAACGGTTCGCTATCAGAGCCCTCTTGACCCTGATCAAGCCTGTCCATGTGGAACGCAGGGCAGTCAAACTTCAGATTAATTATCCAGCGGACAGACTCGAAACAATCAACCCCAAAGGACCGAACCCGTTAAATCATGAGAGACACATTGCTCATCTAGGCGGTGACCTCAGTCTCCGTTGTCAAGTCGCCATCATCGGGTCTGGAGCGGGCGGTGGTGTACTTGCTTGTGAATTGGCCGAGCGCGGTATTGATGTCATCATCGTAGAAGCTGGAAAAGCCCATGACAGCAAGACTTTCGGCGACTTACCAGCAAAGCATTTAAGGGACTTGTACTGGCAAAATGGCACAACCGTCGCCCTAGGGCGTCCAGGCATCCCGATCCCCCTAGGGCGTACCGTTGGTGGCACAACGACCATCAACTCAGGCACCTGTTTTAGAACACCAGATAGAATTCTTGATGCGTGGCAAGCGTCAGGAGTGTTGACAGACAGGGGCCATCTAGAGACCGCTTTTGCACGGGTAGAAGAGCGGCTGTCTATCCAGCCCGTTGCGCCCAATCTCCTGGGTGGGTCCAGCGCCATTATTGCAAAAGGTGCAGAAAAGCTGGGCTTAGCCCACGGACCTTTGGACAGAAATATTCGAGATTGTCAACGCGCCGCCGCGTGTGCATTCGGCTGCCCAAGTGACGCAAAACAATCGACTAATGTCAGTTATGTCCCATGGGCTCTTCATGGAGGGGCGCGGCTTTTCTCCAATGTTAAAGTTCATCAAATTAAGACTGAATTGGGCCAGGCGACGGGCTTGGTCGGGCGCCATCGGAACACCGGTCAAAAACTCGATATTCATGCAGATATTGTCGTCAGTGCATGCGGTGCCATCGCTGGCGTCCCATTCCTACTAAACAATGGACTTAAAAATCGTCACTTGGGTCGACATCTGAGTATTCATCCCGGCACCAAAATCGTAGCGGATATGACCGAACCTGTCCGGGGATGGGAGGATACACCCCAGGGCTACGGACTCTATGAACTCTTCGATGAAGGGATTATGTTTGAAGGCGCGTTTGTCCCCCCTGAATATGCGAGTATTGCATTTCCATTTGCCGGTCGTAAGCTCACTGATCTGATGGCACGCTATGACCATCTCGCCATCTTCGGTCTACTGGTATCAGATGAACCCAATGGACGCGTGAGGCGTGGTCCTGGGGGGCATCCTCTGATCAGTTATTGGCTCAGTCATCGGGATGCACAAAAGATGGTCAAAGGCCTCCGGATGTTGAGCGAAGTGTTCTTTGCGGCCGGCGCCGAGACAATCTACTTACCCATCGCAGGGATTGAGATGCAATCCAGTCTAGACTCGGCGCTCAAAGCCTTGAGTAAGCCGATTAGCCCATGGAGATTTGAGGCGGCCGCGTTCCATCCACTGGGTACAGCTAGGATGAGTGTGCGTCCCGAGCAGGGCGTGATCAAACCAAGTCTAGAGACCCATGAACTCGACAATTTATTTGTCGTTGATGGCTCGATTTTTCCCACGTCATTGGGCGTCAATCCCCAGGTCTCAATCATGGCATACGCGACCATGGTCGCCGAGCAGATCAGCGAGCGCCTCAACTCATCGTAGACGGCTGTTTTCCGGTGATGCATTTGAGCAGTAGGACAAGAGCTGACTCATCGCGAATCAACTCGTTATGACCGAGACTGTCAATTTGTATGAATCGACAGTTATGGGCCGAATCGGTCCCGAGCCGACTGGCATCGATGGGGCATAGGCGATCATCAGTGCTTGCGATTGAAATCAATGGAATTGTGAACGGCCACGGGACACTCGCAAAGGTTTTCATGACCCGAGAGCCCGGCAACATATCGATTGCCGCAGGACCAAGAAAGCCGAGACCGCACAGAAAGACCAATCCAATTGCGCCGACACCGCGATGGGGTGTGCCTAAGGTGATCACGCCGCTTACTCGATGGTCGAGATTGTACTCTTGAATGGCATACCGAGCGATCACGCCACCGAGTGAATGACCGACCAGCCAGGGTTTACTGCCCTCTGAAAGTGAGTCCAGATGAGCCGCCAAATGGGCCGCACTGGACTTAACCCGCGCCGTCTGCCATTGACCCATCAGGCCGCCGAGATCAGGTACATTGCAGGCGAGCCCTTGCTGACCCATCCAGTGAATCAGTTTGTGGGTGCAATTGGGCGTCGTATAGTACCCGTTGATGAAAATGATATCGGGCTGCGGCGACACGGCCCGCCGACGGGTCGGCCAAAAGTCGCTCAAGGGTCCTAAATTTGCTGAAACAATCCCCATAGCCTTTCATCATGCGCTCTAATTGTCAGTTTGTCTACGCATCGACGGTGGCAGTTGCGGGCGATTCAAGCTACATTGTGCCAACGCATAGACATGCTCTAGAGCGTCCACCGCACCCAGGAGCCTTATGGCAGCATCGGCTAGACTCGACAATGTGCTTCGTTATCACCGAGGCATGACTGCGGGTCACGTTGAGAGCTATTTTTGGCGCGCAAATGATCCAAACAGTCGACGCGCCTTCTGGCTTAAAGCCACCATCCTTGCGAGACGCGGTCGACAACCGGCGACAGCCGATATCTGGTGCTGTACGTTCGATGGAGTGACGGGCGCCATCTGGGGCGATCGCCAAACATTGGCCTTCGATGAAACGCGATTCGAAGGCGCGCCTCTCGAGATTGAGATCGGTCAGAACAGATTTATCCTCGATCCAGCCAATGGACGGGCCTCGGGCTCTCTGACGAACTCAAAGGGCTCATGCACTTGGGATATGTCCTGGGCGCCGACTGCAAGCTCACTATCCGACGCGCTGAGCATCTTTCCATTTCGATGGATGCTGCACACCAGTCTCCCCCGTTCGAAGACCGTAACTCCACATCCTGTCCTCGAATTTAGCGGTGAAATGAAATGGTCAGGACACACTATTTCCATCGATGGGTGGCATGGAATGCAAGGGCATAATTGGGGCGTAGAGCACACACCGCGTTACGCCTGGGGCCAGTGCATTTTTTTCGATGGTCAACGTCCAACCTGTATGGTCGAAGGCTTCTCAGGCCGAATTCGCATCGGTGGCAAACTCACCCCCCCAATTTCAGCGATGGTGATTCGCCATCAGGGGGAAGAATATCGCTTCAATACCCTCATTGATCTATGGAACCAAGAGACGGATATGACCTATCCAAATTGGACTCTTACGATGAAGAATAAACAGGCGAGTGCGACGCTTACAATGATGGCAAACCCCGATGAAATGATCTGCCTTGGATACCTCAATCCCAATGGGGTCTTGAATTACTGTTTGAACAGTAAGTTGGCGGATACCAGACTTAAAATCACACCAAAGAATGGACAAACGTTGGAATTCTACACAGGTTTTGGAGGTGCCCTGGAATTCCTGACGCCGGATAATCCTGGCTTTGAAAACATCATTTAAGATGGTGTCTCCCCCCTCCTTATCGACCCATCGATTTAAAATTGAGACGGCCGACGCCAGCATCCTCCAGGTGACCGAAATTAGCCCGACGACACCCGATGTCGTGGCCTGCATCATTTTGACCCATGCCATGATGGTTGATGCGCGGACATTTTGTCGCCGAGGCAAGGGGATGGCCGAGACCTTTGCACACTTAGGGTGGCGGGTTTTCTTGCCCAACTTTAGGGGCCGTGGTGAATCTGGAAAAAAACCGAGACAGGGTGGCAGCTGGACCTACGATGACATTATCAAATTCGACTTGCCGGCCATCGTAAGCGCGGTGCGCGCCAGAGTGGGGTCATTGCCGTTGGTGCTGGGCGGACACTCTCTGGGTGGCCACGCAAGCGTCGCCACGGGTGGCTTGAATTTATTTGAGACGGCCCCTGATGCCTATTTGCTCCTTTCAGCAAATGTTTGGCGCCCAAGCTTGGAGCCGAGTTTTTTCAGGCGTTTAAAGAAGTCTCTCAGTTTCACAGTTTTCTATGGAATCACCCGTTCTTTCGGTTATTTCCCCAGCCGAAAGCTTCGCTTTGGTTCATGCGATGAAGCCCTCGAATACGTATCGGATTTGAGGCGATCTTGGGTCACAGACCACTGGCGTTCTAGAGATGGAACCAAAGATTACACCTTGGCTGCGAGTCGGGTCTCGGCGCCCATATTATCGGTCGTCGGTGCTGGCGATGCACTTATGGCGCATCCCGTTGGTGCCGAAAGATGGTTCAATGACGTGGGATTTGGTACTAAGGAGTTCTGGCTCGCGAAAGCCGGTCAGTATGGCTTGGATTTTGACCCAGACCACATGACTTTGGTCACCTCTCCACGCGCCGCCCCATTGTGGCTGGAGATGGAGCGTTGGCTCAGTCACAATCTTGAATTGTCTCATCGAGACGAGAGAACACAAAGGCAGATAAAATGACCGTTTATCAGGACTTAATCTACTCGATAGACAACTTCGTATGCACTATTACGCTCAATCGACCTCAAAAGCGAAACGCCCTCTCGGCTCGACTGGTCAATGAACTCATCTATGCCCTCGAGCAAGCGCGGGATGATGACCACGTCAGGGCGATCATTTTAACGGGCGCGGGCGACGTTTTCTGTGCGGGTGGCGATTTGTCTCAAATGAGTGGGTCCAGTTCGGGCAACGAATCAAGCATTCCCCATCGGGGCGGTTTTGTTGAACTCAATCTGGCACTGACGACGGTCCACAAGCCGATTATTGCCAAGGTGAAGCGCTATGCGTTGGCCGGTGGCCTTGGACTCATGTGTGGCTGCCAATTTGCATTTGCCGAAGAGACCGCAACCTTCGGAACACCAGAAATTCAAAGAGGCCTCTGGCCAATGATGATCATGGCCAATATTTTCCGCGTGGTCCCCCGTCGCAAAGGTCTTGAGCTCATTACGATGGGCGAACGAATCAGTGCAGCACAGGCAAAAGAGATGGGTCTGATTAATGACCATTTCCCGGCAGAGTCTTTAGATGAAGCGGTTTTAGAATTCGCTCAAAAGTTAGTTGATCGTCCCCCAGAGATCATGAAATTAGGCTTAGACGCGTTCTATCGGCAATCTGACATGGATTATGCAGAGGCCCTCCCCTACCTAAACGAACGGCTGATGGCCTGCTTAGGGACACAAGATGCCCAGAAGGGACTCATGGCATTCATGACGAAAACTCAACCAGATTGGCGGAGTCCATCGTGACCAAACGAGATACAGGGATGAACAAGCCCAAACCCTCTAAGAATCAGGTTGATCTGAAGGATGAGAAAGTCCAGTGGGACTTCCGCCAAGAGATGAGCTATGCCGATTATCTCGGGCTCGACAAAGTTCTGTCGGCCCAACGGCAACTCTCTGGTCACCATGATGAGGCCCTCTTTCTGATCATTCACCAAGTCTCAGAATTGTGGATGAAGCTGGTCTTACACGAGCTTCACGCCGCTCGAGAACTGGTCAAATCTGACGACCTACCGCCCGCATTCAAAATGCTCTCACGGGTCTCAAAGGTCCAAAATCAACTGAAACAAGCCTGGGACGTTCTATCGACGATGACACCCGCGGATTATGTCGCTTTTCGGGATGCGTTGGGACACTCGTCTGGGTTCCAGTCGTATCAGTATCGGATGATCGAGTTCATTCTGGGAAATAAGAACGCCGCAATGATCGAAGTTCATCGACACGACCCTGATATCTACTCACGTGTCCACACCTGCCTCAATGAGCCCAGTTTATATGACGAGTGTATTCGACTCCTGAGTCGCCGCGGGTTTGACATTCAAAGCGACTATGTGGAGCGAGATTGGTCCCTGCCCTACGAGGAAAATTCATCGGTCCACGATGCGTGGCTTAAAATCTACCAAGACACTGAACAACACTGGGACCTCTATGCCCTCGCCGAGAAACTTGTCGACGTCGAAGACAACTTTCAACAGTGGCGATTCAGACATATGACTACTGTGAAGCGGGTCATCGGTTTTAAACGGGGGACGGGTGGGACATCAGGGGTGGGCTACCTGTCCAAAGCGCTCAGTCTGAAGTTTTTTCCTGAACTCTGGAGCCTGAGGACAGCAATCTAGACATGCCGACCCGATGGGCTCCGACAGTCGCTACCGCCTGAGCATCGTCCCTGCAGCGACCCCCTGGTCGGTGTATCCACCAAACACGATGATGTGGCCCTGACTCAGGTCGTACGCCATTCTGTGCAAGCGCCTCAAACCGACACCAGCCTGTATGTTTTCGCGCGTCCATTGGAGTCCATTCCAATACCATGAGTCATCGACGTAATCCCCGGCGTCAATTCCCCCGAGCAGCATGAGTTCCCCACGGCGAACATCCAATACCAGAGCGCCAGCTAAACGCCCTGGTGGCGCATCGGGGCTGTTGACAATGACCCATCTCTCGGGCGTCAGTTGCCAAAGTCGAGACTGCTCATCCATCAGCAAGACGTGACCCGTCAACGGATGGTGTGCAAGCTGAGGTGATTGAACGTCTCCAGGTTGCTGTAATTGAGGCAGTTCAACCCAATTGTCGCCTGTCCATCGGTACATTTGAGACCGCCCATCAGACGCGCCACCGTAGATATAAATGACCCCAGCATCGCTGTCTTCGAGCATCGCAAAGGCGGCGCGTTCGCCGGGGTGGTCGGGGGGATTAAGCCGAGTCCAGCTGACGCCGTCCCAATGCCACGTATCAGTGAAGTAAGTCAGGCCCCCATCGCCGCACTGGTCCCAGCCTCCATACAGCAAGAGGCCACCACGATTAGGGTCCGTTGCCATTTGGGCGCCTTCTCTCGGGCTCGGCCCGTCGACGAGTTGGACACGAACCCAGTCAAACCCATTCCACCTCCACATATCTCCGAGGGTAGGCTCGGTCCCGCAATCACCGCCCGTTGTTCCGCCAAAAACCACGACATCTCTGGTCGCAGGATCATAGGCCATTGAATGATTTGCTCGCCGTGATGGCTCGTCATGAACAAAGGGGAAATCCCAGAAACTGGCTGTTCGTGTGCAACCCGGCTCGCAGCCATCGCCGCCATTACGATTGCCGTCATCGCATTGTTCCGTACCAGCAAAAACCAGTCCATCTCCACAAACGGCTACGTTGCACGAGTTCGTGCAACCATCGTTTTGGGCGCGATTACCGTCATCGCATTGCTCATCTAATTGCCGAATGCCATCTCCACACTGTCCGCATCCGGGTCCGTCATATTGGCGAGCGACATCGCTGATCACAGTCGACAAAGCCAAAGGGCCTTCGTCGCGAATTTGATTATCGAGCTTCGGATACAGGTGATTGGATAAAAACACCGTTGATGCGTTGCTCTCAAGCCATCCATCAGGTGTGAAATCATCAGTGTAGATGATCCCGTTGGACAGCCGAACTGGGCCCACCTGACCAATCCATCCGGTCTCGCCGAAGTCGGCCCCGTCAACCAAGAGGCACTGCTCTGAGGTGGCCCCGATGAGCATCTGCCCATTTAGATGAGCTGCCGGTGCGAGATCAGGGGCGACAACACGACATTGTAGACGTCCATCGACGCTCAAGGAGACCGTAAGCGGGTCCTCTATTTCAGCCGATAAAACAATATGCTGCCACGGACCGATTTGAGCGAGACGTTCACCGCTACACCTCTGGTCACCGACACTCAGCTCGATCCGTTCACCGTCTGCAGCAAGACCAACACGCGGACCACAAGATATACCCATGATGGTCCGTTCAGAATTCGCGTTGGGTTGAGTTTGCTTGACCCAAGTCTCGAGGGTATATCCAGGGTTTAGCTGGTCTAAAATCGCGTTCATAGTCGGCTCGAGCCAAACACGATCGGAGCCATTGAAAGCTTGTGATGCGCAGACTGTCTGGCACTGTTCAGAACAACCATCATCTCCATTTTCATTGCCATCATCACATTGCTCAGCCAACTCGACCTCACCGTTGCCACAGAGGCCCGTCTGGCAGGCAATGACCGTGACGGATGCACCGATAACATCGCCGTGGTGGAGTGCATCAACCGTGTTGAGGGTCACCCCATTCTCCACCAATCGAAGGGGCCAGAATCCAATGGTGTCGGCATTGGTTTCCAGCCGCCATTCAGGGATAAAAGGGGCCGCATACTGAATATTGTGAGAAATGCGTACTTGCCTCATTTCGCCAGAAAAGGCGGTCGTTTCGACGGTTCCTGGAATCGCGCCGAGACCAAAATTACGAACGGCGAAGGCGTGCCCAAGACCGCCTCCTGCCCGTGAGTCAACAGGCACGCCATTCACATACAAAGTGAGCGTTTGGCCATCATTTACACCAGCGACATGGATCCATTCCGATGGAGTGATCGATGCGCGGGGCCCTTGTCCATCCTGATTGACATCAAAGAAAATCTGTCCTGTCTCGGACTTGATTTGCAACCTGAAGACTCGCTGACCGGCACCATGGCCGGCAACAACAGACCACTCGTGAGGCAGCGTGCGGCCATCCCATCGAATCCATGCCTCAACCGTGACAGAATCAAAGTAGAAGATATTGTCTGCACGGCGAACGGTCACGTGCTGCCCAACGCCATCAAACGCCATCGCTGCGCAGGTTGTGCAATTGGACTCACAGCCGTCTCCATCGTCCAGATTCCCGTCATCGCAATCTTCAACGCCAACATGCACAATCCCGTCTCCGCAGGCAGCACTCGTGCAATCGCTGAGGCAGGCATCTGTGTTGATGTCATTGCCATCATCACATTGCTCGACACCGTCATAGACAAAGCCGTCGCCACAGCTGGCGGTTTGGCAGCCTTCGACACATTCGTCCGTATTGTCGACATCGCCATCGTCACAGTCCTCGACGCCACGGCGTAAGTATCCATCGCCACAATGGGGGAATCGACAGCCGCTCAAGCAATCATCGCCGTCGTCTAGATTACCATCGTCGCAATCTTCTGCTCCAAATTGGACAATATTATCGCCGCATTGCGCGTTGATGCAGCCGGTCAGACAACTGTCGGTCTCGATGTCGTTGCCATCGTCGCAATCTTCGATGCCCAGATAGACAAATCCATCACCACAAACGTTGGACGAGCAATCGCGTTTACAGCCATCGTTATCATCATTGTTGCCATCATCGCATTCTTCAAAATCTCGCGATTCAAAAGGCAAATCCGCGCGAACAATTCCATCGCCACAGGCGGCCAGTTGACAATCGGACTTACATCCATCTTGGTCGATGTTATTGCCATCATCACACGCTTCGAAATCGGGACTGTCAGAATCGACGTCAGCGCGACGGACACCATCACCGCAGCGAGCGAGCGTACAGGTGCTGAGACACCCATCATCGTCGTCTTGATTGTTGTCGTCGCAGGCCTCTATCCCCTCCTGGATCACACCATCGCCGCATGATGCGACAACACAGCTGCTCAAGCAGGCATCGGTCTCCACGGCGTTGCCATCATCGCAACTCTCTTGGTCTGGCCGGACAAATCCATCGCCACAGACGTTGACAACACAGGTACTCAAACACGGATCATTATCGTCCTGATTCTCATCGTCGCACTCCTCAGTCTCCAGGTTAACAAATCCATCTCCACACCGGCTGACTTGGCAATTCACAAGACACTCGTCATCATTTTCTAAATTGCCATCGTCGCAGGCTTCATAGAGGTCATCGCTCGCCTCAAGATCGGTCCGAATGATGCCATCTCCACAATAGGCGGTTCGACATCGATTCGAACACGCATCCGTGTTCTGTCGGTTGCCGTCATCGCATTCTTCTCGACCGGCTCGAACCACCCCATCACCACACGCCGCAGACCGGCACGTGTTCAGACAGCTATCGGTATCAGCTCCGTTGCCGTCATCACATTCTTCAAAGCGCGGATCATCGGGTGCGACATCAACGCGGACGATGCCATCACCGCAGCGGGCGCGCTCGCAGGTATTCCGACACCCATCGTCATCTCGCCGGTTTTGGTCATCGCATTCTTCGACACCGACACGAATCACGCCGTCGCCGCATCGTGCATCTTCGCAGCTATTTAAACAGTCATCGGTCTCGTCTTGGTTCCCATCGTCACAAGCCTCAACCCCCTCGATAACCACGCCGTCACCGCAGATCCCAAGTGTACAATCACCTCGACAGCGGTCGGTTTCGACATCGTTTCCATCGTCGCACTCTTCGACGTCTACGAAAACATAACCGTCGCCACACCTCGCCGTCTCACACTCGTTGGTACACGCATCACCATTGAAATCATTGGCATCATCGCAGACTTCAATCCCCTCATGGATAATGCCATCACCACAGCGGGCCGCCTGACAGTTGGACCGACATGCGTCCGTGTCGATCCCATTGGCATCATCACAGTCCTCGACGCCAGCCCAGAGAAGTCCATCGCCGCATTGCGCGACCTGGCATGTCGATGGACAATCATCGGTATCAATTCCATTTCCGTCATCACACTCCTCACGCCCTTCACGAACAAAACCATCACCGCAATAGGCTTGAGTACAGGTCGATGGACACGCATCTGAGTCGTCATCATTTCCATCATCACAATCTTCGATATCGAGCTGAATGACACCATCACCGCAGCGAGCAAATTGGCAGTTGTTAAGACAGTCGTCCGAATTTTCATTATTGCCGTCATCACAGTCTTCGGTTCCCTCGTGGACAATGCCATCCCCGCAGCGCGCGGCCTGACAGCCCATCAAACACCCATCCGTCTCGTCGCTATTGCCATCGTCACAATCTTCGACACCAACATGGACGATGCCGTCTCCACATTGAGCTAAAACGCAGTTATTGAGGCAGCCATCGGTCATCAAATTATTACCGTCATCGCAGGCTTCGACCCCGTCTTGCACGACGCCGTCTCCGCACCGTGCAGCACGACAATCGGTTTTACACTCATCCTCGTTTATCTCATTTGCATCATCACAATCTTCAGTCCCAACATGGACGATGCCGTCTCCACAGCGAGCGGCAACACAGGTCGGTAGACACGCATCCGTATCCGATTCATTACCGTCATCACATTCTTCGACGTCGACCTGTACGACACCGTCGCCGCAGCGCGCTGGAGAACAGTTATTTCTACACGCATCGCCATCGTCTTGATTTCCATCGTCACAAAGCTCATTTTCGGCGTGGACGATGCCGTCACCGCAGCGCGCTCGCAGACACGAATTTAAACAGGCATCGGTCTCCACGGCGTTGCCATCGTCACACTCTTCATCGCCCTCCACCTGGCCATTCCCGCACTCGGCGGCGATGACGGCGTCTGGAGTCATGGCATCAGGCTCAGACATGGACGTCGTCTCGCCCCCACATCCAATGCAGATGCCAAGCAAAAATAGGCTCGGCCAGGCCCAGATCTTCGTGGGTTGACCAAGGTGTATTAAAAACCGGTTCACATCGTCTCCCGTGATTTTATTTCACCCGTGTACGGTACTATGGTTTTACGGTCTGCGGCGAGGCAAATCACGGTGAGAGGGCTGGAAAACCAGCCGAGCAAATTTGGCTCGGTTGCGAACGACTAGTCGAACTCGAGGACATGTTTGAGCGGCGTTAAGTTGATCTCATCGATCACTGTGCCTGGTCGCATGGTCAAGATGGTCGAGATCACATCGGCAACATCTTCAGGCTCGATCGCATGCTCCGGAGCCGGGCCAGGTCGAAAGCGCTGATGGTCGAAAAATGGGCTTCGGACGACACCAGGATTAACCAGCGATACACGCACATTCCGCCCACTACACTCGGCTCTAAGAGACTGAGCGAGACCCCTCAATGCAAATTTAGCCGTGCAATACAGAGCGCCTTTTTTAGCCCCCTTAAGAGCAGATTCGGACCCCATGAAGACCAGATCCCCCCCCCCCGTTTTTTTCAAGTGCGGCACGCATACTCTCGCCAAATGTACGTGCGCGAGGAGATTAAGACGAAAATAGATATTCACCTGGTCTGCCGACACAGCCTCTAATGACTCAAAGAGACCGATACCGGCGTTGCTGATCACTCCGTCAATAGCTGGGTTTTCTGAAAGGATGCGAGCGAGCCGCTGGGGCAGTTTATCGGTCTCGGCTAGATCGACGGAAACCCCAGTGAAGAGCGGATTCCTATCCCGTTCCTGTGCGCGTCGAGACACGCCGACAACGCGGTGCCCGTCGGCCATTAACCGACCAACAATGGCCTCTCCAATTCCGCTGGAACTGCCCGTCACTAGGATAGTTCGCTGTTGACTCATCGGACCTCGGGTAGACATTGAAAAAAGATTGAATCATCTAAATATTCGCGCAATTGTTCCGAACAATATGCGGCCATTTCTGACTCGACTCCATCGGGATAAGCCACCATGCCATCCTGAAGGTCCATCGCACCAGCAAACAAAGCCTCTTCTGGGTATAAATTAACGATATCCTTATACATTTTTTTCGGAAATCGCAGGGGTCCGTAGCTTACGCTGTGAATTTGGCGCCGCGGCACCGCGGCAAAGACATCGTCGAAAAGCCGACGATAGCTGTCCATCCAATGGGCGCCATGAATCAAGGGGTCAAAACGAAGGCCAATAGACCAGCCCTTTTCAGCTAATTTTGCCATTGCATCAATACGCCGAGACCCCGGTGGCGCCTTGTGTTCCACAGCCCGTGCAACGGTGTCGGGGGTCAGACTGTAGGCAACCACACAGTTTTTAAATGGCTCTGAATCGACGAGCGGTCGGATCTGTACGCTTTTCGTCCTCAACTCGAGCCATGCCCTTGGTCTATCCCGGAAAAACGGCAGAGCGGCCGATACGAAGCCTGTAAGGGACTCCATTGCGAGCGAATCGCAATCATAACCGGAGAAAAAGTAATGATCTTGGTCTGGGCCACGTGCGAGCTGAGTCTCAATATCGTCGAAAAAGTCTTCGTAATTAACAAACAAAACATAGTTCGCTGACCGATACATCCCTTGCAGAAAACAGTAGCGGCAGTCGTAGACACAATTGAGCAGATGAGAGAAATAAAAGTTGTTTTCTCCACCGATTCCATAGCCTGGCGGTGTGGGCAGTACACGCGATGAAAACTTATCGGCCAAAATCAGAGCTGGCTGTTTTTTTTGTAATCGGAAATTCTGATTTCTACGGTTAAACACTTCACCATAGCGATCGATTTCGATGACAGCAGCCCGGGGAAAACGAGCGAGCACAGCCCGGGTACGTGGATGCTCAGACACACTGCGCTCGACGTAGATCCGCTTACTCATTTTGAGTCCAATCGATGATTTCACCATCCACCTGTTGACGAAGGGACTTAAGCGCGTCTGATGCCGTCGGGTAAGCCGAGACTTTTGCCAGTGGTGAGCCGGCGAGTCCCAAGGCATTCCAGCGGCGACAAATGGTCCGCAATTGGTGCTGCTGTGTAACGGTAAAATGAAGGCCCAACGTGGCTAGATCAAGTTCAATGGGTTCGAGGCGCTGTGATTCCTCTGCTGACAGAGCAAGCATTGAATCGGCCAATTGGCGTAAACCAACCTCGTGGTCCTTTATCCAATCACTCACTTGGTCTCGAGACGGGAATGACGATTGGTCTACCCCATGGTCTGACACGATTTTAACCATGGACACAAGTTCACTGGATGACAGCCGACTGGCGATTTGGAAAAAACCAGATGCTTCCATATCGTAGAGCGACCCATCGGCCATTGTCCCTTGCGGCACGTCAACAGTCGTCAACGTATTCGAC